>JAUMVK010000007.1:12179-120365 GCA_030530205.1 Thermoguttaceae bacterium
GCCCACCTGGTACACGTCGAACGGCTCGCAGCCCTGCACCCGTCCCCGCCTCCGTGCCTCATTATAGAATATTGGCTTTTAAGAAAATGACTTTAGAGAAATTTCCACCCCCTCCGGGTGGGCTTCATCGGCTTTTCTTTTTTCAGCCATTATCCTAACTATTTGATCATCGTCAACGTAACAGACTCCGGTCAATGCGTCCCCCACTGCTCTAATAAGTTTGTCAAGATCGCCGTTATGGTTTCCGCCTCTTTTGAGGTAAAAGACGGCTTTTAATTCTATTGCCGCCTCGGTCAATTCCCATCTTTTGCCGGTGTTGCGTACATCAAGAAAAGAGTATTTTATTAGATCTCTCCATGCTTTCAAATTCGGGTTTTCGTGTACTATTTTGGGCTTCCCTTTGGCAGTGGTAAACGCCTTGGTGCTTCCCTCTGTAATGGGTTTACCATCTACCCTAAAATGAATATTCTGTGTCATGGTTCCTCTTTTTCAATTCCAGAAATTTAAGTGCCTGTACCGTGGACGGCTTCACGGTCAATGGGTTGGCAGATTCAATAATAATTTCTGTAGTTGGAAAAGAAGTTCGATCTGTTCAGCGTTATCCAGAGTGTCAAAAAGTGCTAAAATTTGGGCTTTTGTGTCATGGTTCCCATCGTGGTTCCCATCGAGTAGGGGGCAAGTGTCGCATGTGTCGTAATTTACGGGACATGACGCGCCGGGTGTACGTCCCATTGAGGTCATTTCAGGGATTTGCAGACTTGCAAGCCCCTTTTTCTTTTCTTGATTTGAGCCCGTATTTTTAAGGCTTTTCTTGACTTCTGAAATTTGTTTGCAAGAATCAGAAAAGCGTTGTTTTTTTCACCCAGAAACCCATTTTTAAACCCATGATCCCCGGTCTTTTCCCGGTTCTTGATTGGAAATCAGATGAAGGGGCAGACGCCCGACGGAAAGTGTCGTCTTTTGGGGCTGAGCCTGGATCCGATCTCCGGTGGGTAAAACCTTGACAAATTTTTTGTCCGTGTTATAATACAAAATCGAGGGGAGGACCACGATGGGGTGTTCCCCTGTTTCTCCACGCTCTGTGGGGTGTTCGTTCTGTTCCAAAACGGAATGCGTTTCATTGTCAAAACCTGCCCAAAGGAGGATTTTTATGGCCCTGATTTACATTGAATCACCCGACCAGGTGAACATTTACTACGACGAGAAAAAGAAGCGGGTCCGCTGCACGAAGCGTGAAGATGGAACGTTACTTTTCGAGGTCCACGTTAAAAAAGTTATGCCCTTGACCCCAGGCTATTTCCACTACTTCACCGAGGAAGAAGGAGAAGAAGTCGAACGTCTTGGGGATGAAAAATTTGGTTTTGAAAAGCCATGGTCCTCACGTGGAGGCGCGTTCATCCAAGCAAAGAGCGGGACCTACATCTTTTGGGATGGAATGGGGCCGCTTTTGCGTGAATCCGGGATCGCCCGATGGGGCTGCGAATTTCCCGCCTGATCCTCTTCGCGGATCTACAAAAGACCTTCTAAAGGTGAACCGTTCAGGCTGGCTTGATGCGAGCCGCTGAGAAAATGAAAAATTGTTTTCTAAAGTTCTTGACTTTTCCAGCCGATAGAGTATAATAGAGATGAAAACTTTGGGGGCCTTGCGGCCCCCGGGGTGACTACAATTCTGAAATGAGTTTAATCAGTTTCAGAAAGGCTTCCTGAAGAGCTTTTACCTTCTTGTGGAGTCGATTGCAAAGCTCTTCAAAGAATTCACGCCTGTTCATAGGCGATCCTCCTTGAATAGAACAGAGTTCAAGGAGGATTTTTTCTTGTTTGAAACAAACTCTTAGGGTTTCAGCTCTTTACTCCATCCGCATGGTCTTCGCTTTCAGGACGAAACCGTCGGGCATCGTGTAGTCCAGATCGCCGAAGTTGGCCGTCACTTTCGTGCCGTCGGCGAAGCGGGTCTCCTGGACCGTGCGGTCTTTCGAGAGGATCCGGAACGACGTCATTTCGTACCAGCCCGTTTTTTCGGCCACGGGCATCGCGGTCTTGGCGCTTTCGAAAATCTGTTCCTTGAATTTCTCGTAGTTTTCACCCGTGAAGATGTACATCGGCGGGACCCCGTACAGAGCGTTGAAAAGGTCACGCTTCACCCAAAGGCTTGGGATCTTGTTGTTGTAGTCGCCCCAGTACCAGTACGAAACGGTGCAGTCGTGGTAAACCAGTTCCCAGAGCGGCATCCGGTACGCCTCGCCGACCTGGTATTTGGCCGTGCGTTCGGGGGCTTCGTCCCAAATTTGCGGGATGTTCCGCCCTGCGTCCGGGACGCGGTACGGGCCGAGGCTCATCATTCCTTCGTAGAAGTCGCAGAACGGAACCGACGCTTCATGCCCGGTCTCGGAACCCGCCACGAGGTTGAACTTTTCGCCCAGAGTGCCGAGGAGTTCCATCTTGGCGTTTTTGCTCTCGGTGCGCGTGCACGGGTGCTTGGGGTGGTAACACTCACGCCACGGGCTGGCCGTCGTCGTGTCGATGAACCGGGCGCGGTACGGTTTCTCGGGGAGTTCTTTCCCGACCCGCTCGAGCTCGTAGGGGACCGCGCACGTGTCGCACAGGACGCCGCACGGAATCCTCGGCTTTGTTTTGTCTTTCTGGGAGACTTCCCAGCCGCGGATCCAGTTCCCGTTCGCATCGGTCATCAGTTCGTCCCGTTCCCATGCTTCGCTCGTCCAGGCGTCGGCTTTGCCAACCAGCGGGAAGTTTTTCGGGTCCATCGAGTCCTGGTAAATGTCGTACCGGCTCGTCAGAATGTTCGGCATTTCGTTCCAGGCCTTGATCTCTTCGGGCGACCCATTGGAGCTGGCGAGGATCTTTTTCACGCCGCCCGCCTGGAGTTCCTCGTAGATTTTCGTTTTGTTGCCGCAGAACGCCCAAATATTCGCGGCGCCGATCAGACGGTCGAAGCCTTCTTTCAGGTTCGGGTTCCGCTTCAGTTTTTCGGTGAACGGAACGACCAGCCCGAGCGAGTCGGCGTAGGCGCGGTAGTATTTCAGCATCGTCGTGACGTCCGCCTGATCGAAGAAGACGAAACGTAAAACGCGGTCGTAGCCGAGTTTTTTCTTCTGCGCGTCCCATTCCGGCTGGATTTTGTGGAAGCCTTCTTCCGTTTTTCCGAGGCGGTACGCCGCGTCGTCGGGAGTCTCGTAAATGGCGAGGAAGCCGCTCTTTCCGCGAACTTCACCCGCCTGGTTGGGGGCGTTCGGGTCAGAACCTTTGGCCGGAACGAATTCTTCTTCGCACTGCGCAAAGAAAGCCATGCAAAGGCCGTGGCCGCCGTAGGTGTAAAGCCGGCCGGGGATCTGCGCGTCTTCTTCGGCCGCAGGGAAGGAGATCCCTTCGTTGACCGGGAGGATCAGGCGGTCGTTCGCCTCGCTCTCAAAAGCCGGCGGCCAGGCGATCGGCGCGTTCATCGTCATTTCGTGATCACCGGAGACCTTGACGCGGATTTCCGGTTTGGACTTCGAGATTTGAACTTTCGCGGTGATCTCTGAAACGGTCAGGGCGTTGACGAGGCGGAATTCGACCGAGCGATTTTTCTTTTTGACTTCCACCGGGAAATTGAATCCTTTTTGGGGCGCCTGTTTCCAGACCCGGCCCGTGCGGAGGTCCTGCACATTGAAACTTGCGTCACGGGAGTGGAAGGTGAGTTTCAGGAAATCGTTGGCGAGTTCAAACGTTTCGTCCTCGGCGGGGATCTCGACCTGGCCGACCTTCTGGATCGTGTAATTTCGGAAGAAAACCTTGAACGGCTCGCCGGAGCCGCCGCCCGTGACGCGCGGAACCATGAGGGAGAAACCGCCCGGAATGATGAATTTGCACGTGAGCTGCTCGAATTCCGCGGTTCCTGCCGGGTTTTTGACGCTTTGGGAGGCAAAACCCCATTGGGTCACTTCTTTTCCAACGCCCAGCGCGGCGGAAATGCCCACGCGTCCATTTCCTTCGGTGCGCATTTCGCATTTCAGCTCGTAGATCTCGCCGGGTTTTACCTCCACGTTCGCGAGGTAGGAGGAGGAAAAGTCCAGCTTCCCATCAAAGGCGATGGCTTGCACGCCGTCCCCTTCATCCGTCAAAACCGGCGTCGCGTCACGCCCCCAGCAGCCGGAAGAAGTGAGTTTTTTCGGAGTGGAAAAGTCCTCAGCAAACGCGCAGACGGTCACGCCGAGGAAAAGTAAAAGGGTGAGGATTTTTTTCATTTGGACCTCCAAAAAAGGATGGTTGAAATCGTGGGGAAAGTGGAATTACGGGGACGACGCTTCCAGCGTCGTCTTTAATTCGTAATTCAAAATTCATAATTCATAATTCATAATTGGAAACGCCGCTGGAAGCGTCGTCCCCGCAGTTTTTACGGCACGATCGCCCCGCCGTCCGTCAAGACTTTTTTCACGCTCGTGAGGTCCAGTTCGCGGAGTGGTTTGGACGTTCGGACGCTTACGACTGCCGCGGCGGCAGCGGTCTGGCCTGTGGCGATGCACGCCCCCTGAACACGGAGGCCGGAATTCGCCAGTCGGTCGGACGAAATGCACCGGCCCGCCACGAGGAAATCGTCAAGTCCCGCCGGGAGCTGCGCCCGCAGCGGAACCGTGGGGACCGTCCCTTCCGTGAGCTGTTTCGGCTGGACGCCCGTTTCGTTGACATGCAGATCGACCGGGTAAAACGCGAAGCAGAGCGAATCGTCCCACCGTTTCCCCGACGTGTAATCGTCCACCGTGATCACGTAATCGCCCACGACGCGGAAGGTCTCACGCACGCCGACTTCGGGGCAGAACTCGACCAGTTTGGCCGTTTCGCCTCCCGGAAGCGTCCGAATGAAACGGAGCATGCGAAGCGCCGCCTGCCGTCCGCGGAGGTTGGTCTCAGTCCGTTTTTCAGCGGTCGAGCCGTCGGCGCCGTACACATAATTCCGGGACGCATCCTCCAGCGAGGAAAGGATCCCCCACCGCGCGTCGCCCGGCTGGAGCGTTCCGTCTTTCATCGCCGTGTTGTACTTTTGGACGATTTCGGCTTTCTGCTCCGGCGTGAGTTTTTGGACGGGGATCTCGTGTTTGATCCGGTAATTGAACGTTCCGGGCTGGGTCGTTTCCTCGCGCATCCGGTTGGCTCCCGCCAGCGTCGCCACCGACGCGCTTCCCGTGCAGTCGATCACCCGGCGGGCGTGGATCGTGCGGATCTCCCCCATCGCCGCGGTGGTCACGTCCCAGCCGGCGGTGGTCTTTTTCAGCGAGGTGGGGGCCTCGTAGTAGCGGATCTTCACGCCGGCTTTCAGGAGAGCTTCCTCTGCCATCAGCGCGAAGAGCGGGCCATTAATGCGGACCTGAAGCTCCCAGTGCCGGGCCGAACCGCCGCGGCTGAAATCGGGGAGCGTGCCGTCGTTGAGTTTCACGCACTCGCAGATCAGATCCCACGTCGGGCCGGCAATCACCTGCTTCCCCCAGGCGTGGAAAAGGCCGGGAAACGCCACGCCGCCCGAGGTGGTGTTTCCGCCCAGAATGTGCGTCGCCTCGACCAGGATCACGTCCGCACCGGCCTTCCCGGCAAAGAGCGCGGCGCTGATTCCCGCCGAACCACCGCCAACGACCAAAATCTCGCACGACGCCTCATCCGCATTTTTAATTGACGACGCTTCCTGCGCCGTCCCCGAAACGTCCTGCCCCCACACTTGCGGGACGGCAAGGAACAAAGAGACGAAAATGAAAGAAAGGGTTTTGCGCATAAAGTCACCAAATAAAAACCTGATGAATAAGGTGGGGGACTAGAGGATCGCCATTTCCTGATTCAAATACTCTCGGATTTTAAGCTGGTAATGGTCTAAAACGAGAATTTCTTCTGGAATTTCCACAGGGAACAGATTCTGCTCGCGGTGGGTTTGTATCAGGATAAAAAAACCGCAGTGTTTGCTTCGCCCCGCTTTGAGCAGAAGGTGGGCAGACTCCAGAAGACTTTCCGAGGCTTTCTGGATTTTTACTGCGACCAGCTGATTCTGACACCGTATACGCATAATGCCATCAATCCCACGATTTCTTTGAACGATTTCACAGTTTAACAGGGCTAATATATGTTTTTCTTCTTCGGATTTGGTTCTATAGGAAGTGACTCCCTTTTCTAAAAGTTCCGAGTTGGTTTTCACTAAATCCTGAAGTCTCTTTTCCGCTAACTGAATCGCTTTTGGAAGAACATCCATGCCGATAAACCGACGCTGCATGAGCTTGGCCGCGACCAATGCCGTGCCACTCCCACAGAATGGGTCCAACACGCAATCACCGGGATTGGAAGCGATTTCCAGAATCCTCTCCAAAAGCAAAATCGGTTTTTGGGTAGGAAAGCCAGTCCGTTCCTTTGCTTTTGGATTTAAATAAGGAATTTCCCACACATCGGAGAGCGGGACCCCTTTTTTCTCACTGGTGGAAAGGATATTTCCTTCAGAATCCTTTTTATACATGACTTTTCCGGATCCATCCCGGCAGCGGTCCTGAAGAATCTGGTCCAGATTGGTGGTCGGTGAATATTCGGTGTAAATTCGGTGAAAGGTAAAATCCTCGGTTTTGGAATAGAAAAAAATCGTTTGATGAGAATTCATCAGCCCTTTTTTACTGTTTGACCAGCGTTTGTAATGCCAGATGATTTCGCTGCGGAAGTTTTTCCGGCCAAAAATTTCATCGAGAAGAACTCGTAAATAGTGCGACGCGGAAGAATCGCAGTGCAGGAACAAACTGCCGGTTGGGGCCAAAAGGCGAAAACATTCCTGAAGGCGTTCTTTCATGTAGGTGAGATAGACATCCAAAGAAGACCAGCGGTCTTCAAAGACAAAAGAATCACCTTCCCGACTGCCAAGAGCTTGCTGCTGCTGGGAAAAAAAAGGCGGGTCAAGATAAATTAAATCGATGGAATTGTCGGCCAAACCCCTCATCCCATCCAGACAGTCCTGATTAATCAGCATCCGTTTCTCCCGTTTTGGTGGCCGCAATTCTTTCGAGGATACTCAAAAGATGGATTCCTGTAAAATGATGGATGTAATCCCAGGCCACCTGGCCAGCATAGTATTGACCTCCAACTCCATGATAAAGAGTTTCTAATGCGGCCTGAATTTTTTGGGCCTGCGATCTGTTGGGACTGTAAAACATAACGCGAACCGGAATATATCCCGCCTCTCGAATCACCTGAAGCCGTGTATGTTCTTTTGTAATATGATCGCCGTCCGTAGTCGCATCCCGCCATTTGATTTCGTGGGCAAAATTTCCTGAAAGGCAGTCGATTTCAAAAGTTTTGGGTGTTTTGCCAGCCGTATTGGGAATCCTTTGTTTCATTTGGCTGTTGGGGTCGCAAAATCGGAAACAAAGGAGAGCCGCTTCCTCAAGAAAAGAACCCGCGTATTTATATAAAAAACGGCCTTTGTTTTGATAAATGTCGATTTTCTCTCCTTCTGAAGCGGAAATCCCCAGTATTCGGTAAATGAGGTAGTGTGATTTGTCATCAGACTTCATTTCCTCATTCCGAAGACGAATCTGTCTTTGAAGGTTTTGCGCATACTGAACGGACAAATCCCGGATTTTGTCAAAAATGATCGTTTCATCCATCATATTTAGCCTTTTTAAGAGTTTTACTGAATAAAAACGATTATAGCATTTTCTCTGGAAATATCAAGGGAACACTTCAAAATATTAATTTTCTTATCCTCACCGTAAAAAAATCACCCAAACGACGCACCATACCACGATCGCGGCGACCGAGATCCAGAAGACCGGCCAGCCGCCGAGGTTCATTACGAGCGGAAGGGCCATAGAGGTCCAGATCCCGCCGCCCATGATCGGCTCGTGGAATAATTGCTTGCTTCCGAAGGCGGTCTGGGCGCACGATTTGTTTTCCGGGTCAGCCGTCCGAAGGAGCAGAAGGCCCGTCGCCGTCACGCCCATCATCTGCCCGAACTCGGCAATAGCGCGCTCAAACCAATCGACTTTGAAAAGCCTTGGCGCCAGGTAAAGCAGCGCGAAAAGGTTCCAGAGCGTTCCGCCCGCGGCCAGGATCAGAAGCGGGAGCCAGTGCGCCGCGACGAAACCAAGCTGGATCGTGGCGACGGCCGAAAGGACCAGAAAATCGAGAGATGCGCCGGCGATGCGCTGGACCTGACCGTGATCGACGAACCGGTTCAGCCGGGTCAGGAAGAGCAGGCGCTGAAGGAGTAAGCCTCCGATCATCGCGAAGGGGAAAAGTGGAAGACTCTGCAAAATGTAAAGTTTCCGGATCGATTCGGGAAGGAACGGGTCGCAGGCGAGGCAGAGATTTTTCAGACCGTAGCCGATCAGGACGGCCAGCCCCACCATCGCGATGTGGAAGGCCAGGGAGTCGATCGAGTCGGAATGGACCGTCTGCTTTCCCGCGTCGGGGCGTTGCCCGGGGGAGTAAAATCCATACCGCTCGAGTTCGTCAGCGTCTTCCAGCTTCCGAATGTTTTTCAGGATCCCTTTCCGCACGGCCCAGTTGATCAGGATCATGCCGACCATGATCCCGAGGATCATTCCGAGCGTCGCCATGGTAAATCCGAGGTCTTTTCCTTCCTCCCAGCCGAGAAATTGAAAGGTTTCGGTCAGGCCGCCGACGGTTCCGTGCCCACCCTCAAAGCCGATTTCGATCAGGTTTCCGAAAAGGGGAGAAACGCCGAAAACCGGGACGAGCAGGAGCAGAGTAAGACCCAGTCCAACGACGTACTGCCCCCAGGCGCAGATCTGGCCGAAGCAGAGCTGGGTGCCGGTGAGCTTCCAGAGGCC
This sequence comes from Thermoguttaceae bacterium, assembly GCA_030530205.1. Classification (GTDB taxonomy): domain Bacteria; phylum Planctomycetota; class Planctomycetia; order Pirellulales; family Thermoguttaceae; genus RGIG3701. Next base: position 20,987 of record JAUMVK010000007.1, read on the forward strand.
GTGCATCGGTGGGCGTTTAATGCCGAGAAAGAGAGACGCGAACACTATGCTGATCAGAAAACCGGGGAGTTCTTTCCAACCGGCCGTACACGCGGAAGGAACCCGAGGTCCGAAGCAGGTCAAAATCGCCAGTCCCACGCTCCCGCCGATGACCGCGGAGGGAAGGTAAAGTTTTCGTAAAACGGGCAGGCAGGAACGGAGCAGCTTTCCGACGAGCAAAAGAGCGCAAAGCGTGCAGAAGGATTCAACGATGATCATAAAATTGGGTTTTCTGAAATTTAAAGTCAAGCATTTTTTTAGTTAGGAGTGAGGAGTTAGGAGTGAGGAGTGGAGGTGCGGGTAAATTAGGCTTCAAAAAGACTTCAACCCGTTAAAAGCCGAAAGATTTTCAAATACCACACACCTCACTCCTCACTCCTCACTCCTAACTACGCCGCGGCAGCGGCGACTCACCACCTGACGGTTTCCAAATATTTCAGGCTCTGGGGGATCTGCGCCTCAAAGGACGGCGATTCGTCTTCGATGAAGTAGTACTTCACGCCGGTTTCCTGCGCGGCCTTGAAGATTTCCGGGAAATTGGCCTGGCCCGTGCCGAGCGTGACGTCATTTTCCACGGGCGTACCGCCGGAGAGATTTCCCACCACGCCTTTTCTCAGGTCTTTCAGGTGCATCAGCGCGAAACGGCCGGGGTACTTGAGCAAGTATTTCGCCGGGTCGGCGCCGGGGAAGATCACCCACGTCGTGTCCATCTCGAACGTGACGTACTTCGGGTCCGTGTTCTTGATCAGGACGTCGAAGGCCGTTTCGTCGGTCCCGTTTTCGAGTTTGCGGAACTCGTAACCGTGATTATGGTACACGAAAATCAGGCCCGCCTCGCTGAGCTTTTTCCCGGCCTCGTTGAATTTTTTGGCGGCGTCCAGCGCCTCGGCTTCGGTCATTCCTTCTTTGCTGTGGCCGTACCACGCGATCCCGGCGTACTTGAACCCGAAGATCTTGGCTTCGTTCAGAATGTTCTGGATCCCTTCATCGGTGGTGAATTCGTTCCAGCCGTAGTTTCTGCCGGCGGCGATCAGGCCGTATTTGTCGAGCAGAGCTTTGTACTGTTCCGCAGTCAGATCGTAGAAACTGGAGGCTTCGACGTACTTGAAGCCCATATCGGCCGCGAGTTTGATGGCCGCTTCGACGTCATTCTGCGCGATGCTCCGCAGGCTGTACATCTGGAGCCCGACCGGGCCGTGAAACTGCTCGTTCGTTCCGACGCCGTTAGACTGGGCGAAAACGAGGGAAACGCTCAGGCAAAACACGAGCGTCAGGAGGGAAATGAGTTTTTTCATGGTTTGATCCTTTCTTGAAATTTGAAAGAGTTTGATTTTAAAGGAATTTCCCAAAACTTCCTTTCCAAACTCCACGCCCGTTTCACTTCCAACCTTTATTTAAACACGGATTTTCACGGATTCAAGGGATTAAAAGGATTTTTTCAGAAAAGACTTCCACTTTTTTTCTTTAAAAATCCGTGGAAATCCTTTTAATTCGCGGAAATCCGTGTTTAAATTGAGGTTTGAACCTGGCTGTGCTTGCACGTGGAAAAAAGGTTTGAAGTTTTCGGAATTTCCCTTAATTATTCCACAAACCCCACGCTTCGTCAAGGGGTGAGGGGGATTTTTCGTCTTTTTCCTGAAATTTCAGATTTTTCAGAAATTTCCCGGGGCCGGGCGGTAGGCAAGCGGGGAAAAATGTGCTATACTGGTCGAATCAATGAAAGTCTTTCCAAATCAACTCCCGACTTTTTACAGGAACCCAATCATGAAAAAATCCCTCCCCATTTTGACATTCATTCTGCTTCTTGCCGCGGCGGTCGTGCAGGCCGAAGTGCCGGAAAGCCTTCAGAAAAACCTTCTGCCGGAAGAAATGACATCCGGCGAAAGAACGTTTGCCCCCAAAGAAATGGTCTTCGAGTGGCTTCTTCCCCAGATCGAGGCCGCTGAGGCGAAGCGGCGCGCCGACTACGAAGCCATGAAAACCCCTGAGCAGATCGCCGAGTACCAGGCCCGCATGAAGAAAAACTTCATCGACGCGATCGGCGGTTTCCCGGAACGGACGCCGCTCAACGCGAAAATCACCGGGAAAATCGAAGGCCCTGAATTCACGATCGAAAAGGTCCTCTTTGAGTCCCAGCCCGGTCTGTACGTCACGGCCAATCTTTACCTTCCGAACGAGGCGAAATACCCGAAGCCGTGGAACGGCGTGGTCGTGGTCTGCGGGCACAGCCACAACGGGAAGGGGTACGAGAATTACCAGCGGGTCACCGCGCTGCACGCCCTGAACGGCATCGCCGCGATGATCGTCGATCCGATCGACCAGGGGGAACGCTTCCAGAATATTGACCCGGTTGCGAAGAAAGAACTCTCCGCGAGCGTCCACGGGCACAATCTCCTCGGGATCGGCTCGATCCTTCTCGGGCGGAACACCGCGATGTTCGAGATCTGGGACGCCATGCGGGCGTTCGACTACATGCAGACCCGCGACGACATTCGGCACGAAAATCTCGGTCTGGCCGGTCTTTCCGGAGGCGGAACGCAGACTTCCTACGTGATGGCGCTCGAGGACCGGGTCGATGTGGCGTGCACCTGCTGCTACACCTGCTCACTGTACGGCCTGATGAAGATGAATGAGACTCAGGACGCGGAGCAGAATATTTTTGGCCAGGCCGCCTTTGGGATGGACCACGCCGACTACTGCATGATGCGCGCGCCGAAGCCGACGTTTTTCGGGACGGCGACGAAAGATTTCTTCCCGATCGAAATGGGCTGGGAGAGTTTCCGTGACGCCAAACGCCTTTACTCCCGGATGGGTTACGGGAACCAGGTCGATTTGACCGAGACGGATAATTCGCACGGTTACGACAAAACGCTCCGTGAGGCGACCGTCCGCTTCATGCTGCGTTTCCTTGACCATCGCGAAGCGCCGATTTTCGAGCCGGAATGGCTGCAGGCGCACACAGATGAGGAAATTCAAGTCACTCCGGAAGGGTTCACGATGCTACTCAACGGAGCCCGCTCGACGTTCGATCTGAATCGTGACTACGCGAAGCAGCTCGCCGCGGCCCGCAAGCCGATCGATGCCGGGACCGTTGCGAAGATCCGCGAGCTGGCCAAAGTCCGTGATGTGAAAGAGTTCGGCGAAATGAAAGTCCAGGCACTCGGCGAGGAAAAACTCGGCGGTCTGACCGTGAAAAAACTCGTTCTGGAGCCGGAACCGGGGATTTCGCTCCCCGCGCTGCTGGTTCAGGCCGCGGATGCTCCGGAAAAGACGGACGTGGTGCTTTATGTGAGCGACTCTGGCAAAACGGCCGGGTGGGATGAAAATATTCTGCCGCTGGTGAAGGCCGGGAAGTCCGTGCTGACCGTCGATCTGCGCGGCTACGGCGAGACACACTCTTTTGCTGACGCGAAACGGCAGTACTACCGCAACGAGTTCCTCGGCACGGACGGAAAAGAATTTTACATCGCGTACAATCTAGGGAAAACGTTCGTCGGTTACCGTACGGACGACCTGCTCGCCGTCACGCGGTGGCTCAAGGCCCAGAGTTTCTGCGCCAACGTAGAACTGTACGGCCTTTCGGAAGCGTGTATCCCGGTACTTCACGCGGCGGTTTTGGAAAAGGCGGCGGGGACGTACTCGCATGTGACGGTGGAGAATTGCCTCGTTTCCTGGACCAACACGGTGGAAAACGGCGGGCACTCCAACACGCCGCTCGTCAGCACGGTCCACGGCGCACTGAAGGTTTACGACCTCCCGGAAATGCGGGACTTTTTGGGCGACTCGCTGACGGTAAAGTCTCTGAAAGACGCGAACCTGAAGAAATAGGGAAGGTTCTTTCAGATCCGGCCTGAAAAAGATTTTGAGGAAAGAGCTTCTTCGGTGGTTCTTTCCTCTAATTTTAGTGGCTCATCCGGTAACTGCGTACCGGAAAAATAATTAAAACACGGCCAGGTCCAGTGTATGTTTTTTTGTCTCACGCGGAGATGCGGAGCCGCGGAGTTTTTGGTAGGGAAGTTTGGAACCCATAAAGCCGTTGACCATTTGCGCAAACCATTCCTGAATCCTCCGCGCCTCCGCATCTCCGCGTGAGGCCTGATTCTCCCAAGCGCTGAATGATGTTTTTAAGCCGCAAAGGGCGCAAAGAGTTTTTTCTTGTTACCGATCAGTGCGCCCCACACTTAAATCTTGATCATTTTAACATTTCTCCTCTTTGCGTCCTTTGCGTTCTTTGCGGCTTAAAATGATTTTGTTTGACCGCTTTGACTGGAACTGCAAAACAAGAGGGCAAAACACAGGGCTTATGGTTTTTGCGATGGAAAACTTCAAGCTGAAAAAACTGGGGCACAAAAGGGACCGGTACGCACTTGTCGGATAAACCATTTTAGTTGAAGTACAGTGGTTTTCCCATCTTTTTTGGATTTTCATCTATTTTTTCAGAAAAAATTTCCATCCTCTCGCTCCCCCCGCTTGCAAAAAACTTAAAACGTGGTAGAATACAATATAATATTTTAGTGTCATTTTTGGGGTATGCGCTAATTCATTGATCAAACAAAATATCATGTCCGAAGAACCAGTAGTACAAAACGAAAATTCAGAAGCCACTTCCGCCCTTCCCGTTATTTCGCCGGCAAAGCGTAAACAGCTTCAAAAAACGTTTGAACTTGGTATGCAAAAGCATAACCAGAAAAACTATGATTATGCGACGGAGCTTTTGTTGGCGTGTGCATGTGCGGATCCTGGCAATGCGGCTTATGTTCAGGGTTTGCTGAATCACCTCAAAGACAAATACGAAAAATCCAGGGGCAAAGGTCATCCGATGGCTTTCCTGAAACTCCTGGGTCCCAAGGGCGCTATCAAAAAAGCAAAGGCTAAAAAAGACTGGGCGGCCGCAATGGAAGCCGGTTATAAGGGCCTTGTTTGGAATCCCTGGGATTTCAACGTCCTCAGTATGATGGTCGAAGCCGGGCAGGAATTGGGTTTGACGGATGTTCCGCTCCTTCTGCTTAAAATGGCATTGGAAGGAAACCCGAAGGATATTAATATCAACCGTTTCTGCGGCACGAAGCTCGAAGAACTCGGTCGTATTAACGAAGCGTACCAGTGTTGGCGCCGTGTGAGTGAAATGAAGCCGGGCGATAAAGAGACGGAAGCCGTACTTTCCCGTCTGACCATCGCTCGAACCATCAAGGAAACCGGTTACTCTGCCGCTCCGGCCAAATCTGCCAGTGCCAAGGTGGTGGCGAAGGACGCTTCGGGCGCTACGATGGAAATGACGCACGAGGAACTCCTTGAGGAACAGATCAAGCACAATCCGAAAAACGCTTCGACCTACATCGAACTGGCGGACATTCACATTCAGGTCGAGCATTTCGACAAAGCAGAAGACGTTCTCAAGCGTGGTGTGAAAAACTGTGGTCCCGGCGATGGGATGCAGGACAAGCTGGAGGACGTTCAAATCCGCCGTATGCGTCAGAAGATGTCCAAGGTGGACCGTGCGAGCGACGAGTGGAAGAAGCTGCGACTCGAAATGAACGAAACCGAGCTGGGTATTTGGAAGAACCGCTGCGAACGTTACCCGAACAACCTGGGCTTCAAGTATGACCTTGGTCTTCGTTATCAGATGAAGGGTGATAACGACGAAGCGATCAAACAGTTCCAGATTTCCAAAAAGGAACCGCGCCGTGCCGGTCTTTCGTGCCTCGCACTGGGGCAGTGTTTCCAGGCCATTAAGCAGTACAGTCTGGCGATGGCGAACTATCAGGAAGCAATCGAGAAGATCCCGGATCGTGACGCGGATAACCGCAAGAAAGCGTATTATTTGGCTGGTAAACTTTCTCTTTCGCTGAACGAGCTTGACCGTGCGAATGAGTTCCTCGCCAAATTGGCCGACATTGATTTCAGTTACAAAGACGTTTCGGAGCTTCTCGCCAAAGTGGAAGCGCAGAGGAACGCCGAGAATTGACGAATAATGAAAAACGAATGACGGAAAATTTGACTTCGTAGTTCGTGTTTCATTCAAATTACATTTTTTGATTTAAATTTCATTTATTTTTACAGGAGCGATTTCGACGAATCATGCCGAATATTAAGAGCGCTAAAAAACGTCTTCGTCAGAACGAAGCCAGAAAAGTTACCAATCTTGCCATCAAACGCACGCTGCGTCGCAACTGCCGCAGTGTTCGTGAAGCCGTTGCCGCCGGAAATATCGAGTTGGCCGAGACGAACTTCCGTCTTGCCTGCAAGAATCTTGACCGTGCAGCTTCCAAGAAAATCATTCACAAGAATACGGTTTCACGTCTGAAGTCTCGTCTTTCCGCGTGCATCAAAGCCGCCAAGAATGCTGAGTGAGCAAGAATTGATCCTTATACGTTTTATCCTTCGGGGCGATACTTTATGTGTCGTCCCGGGAAAACGTTGGATTTATGTATAGGGATCCAGTCTTTAAGTGTACTTCTATGGAAATCCTCTCATGAGCAAACCCAGTATCGCGATTTATCCAGGTTCATTTGATCCCATCACGCTTGGTCACTTGGACATTATGGAGCGTGCAAGCCGAATTTTTGACAAACTGATCGTTGGAATAGGGGTAAATCTCGAGAAAAAGCATCTTTTTACGACTGAAGAGCGCATTGAACAAATCAAACTTTCGACGAGTCATCTTCCGAACGTGGAAATTCGGACATTTAATGGCTTGGCAGTTCGGTTTGTTGAAGAGTGCGGGGCGAACATCATGATCCGCGGCGTACGTCCCATTACGGACATTCCGGCGGAACTCACCATGATGATGGCCAACCGTCATCTCTCAAGTAAAGTAGAAACGCTTTTCATGATTGCGGACGGTGATTTGGCGCACGTTTCCAGCTCACTCATCAAGCAGATCGCGGGACTGGCCGACCGTGGAGAATTACGGAAGTTTCTGCCTGAGCCGGTGGTTCCGTACGTGGAAGCAAAATTTCAAAAGACGGATTCAGACCGTTAAATGCAGGAACGCAGACAGAAAAAGCGAATGAGTCACGAATTCTGAAAGGCCTCGGCTGGCATTCAGCGCAATGCCGAGGTCGGTCTTTTTAATAATCTCGCCAAATCTTTTTCAAAAAGATGAAAAACCTCTAAATCTCTCTTGATTTATTTGGTTCTTTTGTGTATTAATTCGTTAATGTGTAAATTTCTCCAACAGGAATTAACAATACGACGGAATCGTTCATGACGCGAACGCAATCGAACAAAACAGAACGAAAAACGCTCCAAACCCTATGGTCCGAGTTTGGATTCGGCTTGGTGTGCCTTTTCGTGATTTCCTTCCTGCTGGTTCATCTGGCAGGTACGGGTGTGCGTGCGGACGTTGGAGCGCCTTCCGCCTATTATATGCCGAAGGACCCTGCAAATATTCAGCCGGGAACGTTCAGCCCCGAGGGGAATTTCTCAAATGCCTCACAGGGGAATGGCGGAACGCAAAAGTCTGAAGAAGTTTCCGATCCGGGCGACCTTCTTTCCGCCAGGAGCCAAAACTCTCCCGGAAGTGCCGAGCTTTCTGCCGGGAGAAACCGTCAGGAGGATATTTTGCCGGAAACGTCCGCTATGGAAATCGCTCCGGTAAACACTCCGGTCGGTGCGGACGCGGAGTCCATTCTGACTGGAAACGACCAGCCTGTGGGGGCTTTGCCTTCGGAACAGACACTTGATTCCGCTTCAGCAGCGCAGCCGGAAAATGCTCTGACTAAAGGAAACGAGCATGAGGGAAAAACGATCGTGGACGTTCAAATCATTGGAAATGAACGTCACACGACCGAAAAAATTATGCAGCAGATCCACATGCGCCAGGGACATACGTTCAAATCGATGAACCTTGACGAAGATATTCTGCGGCTGAACCAGTCGCGTCTCTTTACGCTTGTGGAACCTTATATTCGTTCGGTTCCAGGCGGTGTCATCGTCATGTTTAAGGTGAAGGAACGCCCGGTTCTGCGTTACCTGCGTTTTCAGGGAAACGGCGGCATCATGATTGGAACGCTCGAAAAAGAGTGCGGACTGGTCACGGGCAAGCCATTCAGCCCGTATGATGTGGAAGAGGGACGAAAAAAACTCGAAACATTTTACCATTCCCGAGGATTTGCGCGTGTTTCGATCAAGACGATCCAGGGTGACCAGCAGGGCGACCCCGGCGTCATTTACCTTATTAATCCCGGTCCGAAACTCCGAATCGGCAAAACAACATTCATTGGAAACAAAATCACCTCTGCTGCGCGTCTGAAAACCGTCATTCAGAGTAAACCTGGTTTCCTTTGGCTCTTTAAAGGGGAACTTCAGGAAGAAAGCCTTCAGAACGATATTCAGGCGCTGGAAGATTATTACCGCCGCCTCGGTTTCTTCTACGCGAGAATTGGCCGTAAGGTAAAAAGAACGAGCGAAGATGGCTGGAACGACGTGACGTTCGTGATCAATGAAGGTCCGCAGGCGAAAATCCGTCAGATTCGGTTTGTCGGCAACTCCAAGTTCGCTTCGGAAATGTTGATGAGCGACATGGAAATCGAAGAAGGAAGAGCCTACAATAAAGACCGGCTCGACCTGAGCATCGTGAAAGTCCGACGCCGTTACGGGCGCGAAGGGTACGTTTTCGCGAACATCAACGCCGAGGCGAAGATCCTCGACGATCCGGGCCAGTGCGACATCGTGTTCTCGATTCAGGAAGGTAAAATTTACCGCGTTGGCAGGGTAAACGTTCTGATTGAAGGTGAATTCCCACACACTCAGATTTCCACGGTTTTGAACCGATTGTCAGTCAAACCGGGCGATCTGGTAAACGTCAACGAACTTCAGCAGTCGGAACGCCGTATTCGCGCCTCACAGCTTTTCGCGACAGACCAGGCACAGGGCAAAATGCCGAAGATCGTTTATTCTCCGCCGGAACTTGCACAGGAAGCGGAAGTCGCGGCTCAAGTTGGCTCGAAAGCGGATGCTTCCGGAACAACGGACCATCGTCAGCCACAAAATGGTTCCGCGGGAAGTGCGTCCACCTCGGCAGGAAAAGCCAGCGTCGGCGGTGGAGCAGGCCGTGACGCGGTTTCCGGTACGCATTCCGTGCTGAAACAGACCGTCGCTGACGTGGAAGAAGATTTCCAGCTCGGCCAGAACGAGGCCCTTTTGGACGTGAACATTCATACGATCATGCGCCCGAAAGAATCTTCTGATACGACAGATGAAACATCCGGGGAAAACCTTGCCGGAGAGAATTCTGACGATCCCGAAATGGAAAAGTACTGGTGCATGGAATTTGTGGACCGTGAAAGCGGGGAAACGTTCCGTACGTACGAATTCCCGGAAAGCGACGCGGATTTGTACCTGAATGGTCGTGTCAGTGTTTCCAATGACGATCCGTCTTATGCTTCCAGACCGGTGAATTTCCGCGAAACCTCGCAGCCGGTCACGCGTATCGTACATTACCCGAATTCTACGGGAGGACAGGCCGCTTCGGGGTCGGTTCCACTGACACGCATCGAGGTTGCTGAGGATGAGGAACTGAGCGGTACAACATCTGCCGGGCAGACGTCACAGCAGACCAATGCGCCGGAATGGGCTTCACAGGCATCTGCTGAAGCCGCTCCAGCGGAACAGGTTGCGGATGTGTATCCGCGTACCGGTCAAATGATGTCTCCTCCGCCGCAGCCGGGAATCAACAATACCGACGTGACGCCATACACGCAGCCCATAGGTGATCCATCAATGGACGGTTACACTCTGGGTGACTGGCAGAGACAGAGCCTTCCGATTACCGCCGAGATGGAAGAAACGACAACAGGCCGAGTGATGTTTTCGCTGGGCGTCAGTTCTGACTCCGGTCTGGTTGGTTCCGTGGTCGTGGATGAGCAAAACTTTGATATTCGTCGTTGGCCCACCAGATGGAGCGATATTAAAAACGGCACTTCCTGGCGCGGCCGCGGTCAGCACTTCCGTTTGGAAGCGACCCCCGGTACAGAAGTTTCCCGTTATGTCGTGAGCTTTGACGAACCGTACCTCTTTAACTCGCAAATCGGTTTGGGAATGAGCGCGATGTACTACGAGCGCAACTACAAACCGTGGGATGAACGTCGAATTGGTGGCCAGTTCAATCTGAGCCGCGCACTTACACACGATATGCGGGCGTACCTCGGTTTCCGCGGTTACGATGTGAAAGTTTACCATCCGTGCAGCCCAACACCGGATCGAGTCGCCGCCGCGCTGGGTCACTCCCAGCTTTATGGATTCAGCCTGCGCCTGGTTCAGGACCGCCGTGACAGCGCTTACCTCGCGACGGAAGGTTATTACGCCTCACTGGAATTTGAGCAGGTCATTGGAACTTACGTGTATCCGCGTTTCAACGCCCAGTTTAAAAAGTACTGGCTACTCTACGAACGCGCCGATATGTCAGGGCGTAACGTACTGAGCTTTACCTCCAGTTTCTCCTGGACGGGCGATAACACGCCGATTTACGAGTCCTACTTCGCTGGTGGTTCCTCAACGATCCGCGGTTTCGAGTATCGTGGGGTTTCCCCGCGCCAGTACGGTTACACCGTTGGTGGAAATGTGATGCTCCTGGCCTCGCTGGAGTATCTGTTCCCGATCACGGCCGACGATATGATCCGTGGCGTCATTTTCTGCGATACAGGTACGGTTGAGTCTGACCTGAAGCATTGGAACAGTAACTACCGTGTTACACTTGGCGCCGGTTTCCGTATTTCGATGCCGATGCTTGGTCCGGCACCGATGGCGCTTGACTTTGGTTTCCCGATTTGCCAGGAAGACGGCGACGAGAAAGAGGTATTCAGCTTCACGATGGGGCTTCAGCGGTAAATTTGGGACTCGTTTCTGTGCCATCACCAAAAAGTTCTTAAAAGAGAGACCTCCCGTGGGAACGTGATTTCAAAATGTTCCTTCATTTTGGGAGGTCATTCCCCAAAAGATTCAAAAGTTCTGTTTTTGCGGATTAATCGAGTAAAAATCCTGAATTTTCTGTAAAAAATTTCCCCCGGCTCCTTCCCAGCAAGACATTTATGTGCTAAAATTAAACTGGAGGGAGTGTGTGATGCTCATTCAGGGATTGGATCAAAGCAGAGGATTACGGTTTTTTCAGGGAGTGCTGGCAGGCCTGGCACTCGTCCTTTGGTCGGGTTGTGCCTCGCATCCCACTTATCGCTCTAACTATTCCGGCTCGGCCAATCTCGCTCCCGGAAATACCACTCCCGAATTTTCTTCCGATCCGGCCCCAACCACGCCGCCATACATTTCAAGTACCGCTACGCCCGGGGACCCAAACAAACCTTTGCAGGACTCACGCTCAACCACGGTCGTTCCGGCTACTACTTCCCAGCAGCCCCGCGGTTCCATTTGGTCCCAGACGGATCTTCTCCTTGGTCCCAGGAACGTGATCGCCCGGCCTGGCTCCGAAGTTATTTTGACGGCGGGTCTGCGTGACAAAACAGGTCATCTTCTCACCAACCAGCGCATTGATTGGAATATCACCCCCAATAGTGTAGGGCATTTTTCCCAGATTCAGGAACGGGAATTGAGAAATATTCTCGTTTTTGATTTTGTGAAGCCGAAAATCATTTCGGATACGCAAGCGGTTACGACAACTTCCCGGTCGGAAATCACGTTGGATCGCGGAACTCCAAACCTGAACGACGATATCGTGGTCCGCCGTGGGGAATCGTGGATTTCTGTCACGTCTCCGCGTGAGGGCATGACGGTTGTAAACGCTTCGGCGACCCAGCAGTCGGATGGGGTCTGCAAAACGCAGTCTTCTCGCATTGTGTGGGTTGACGCGGCCGTAAAACTTCCAGAGTCGAGGGTTCTGGATTTCGGCAGTTCATATACACTGACAACGGCTTTGCGTCGTGTCAGCGATGAACGACCGCTGGAGCGCTGGCGTATTCGTTACCAGATCATGGGAAATTCTACGGCAACTTTCGGTGACGGAAACAAAATGCTGGAAGTTTACACGAACTACCAGGGCGAGGCCAAAGTCACGATGCGTCAGCCAATCGCAAGGCAGGAAGAAACCCTCGTCAACATTCAAATCATCAGACCGGCCGATGAAAACTTTAGTGAGGCCGTAATTGTTCAGGAATCCAAACTGCATTTCAGCTGGAGACCAAACACCATTAACATTCAGAAAACCATGCCGAGCGAGGCTCATATTGGTGAAATTGTTCCGGCAACGATTTTTGTGACGAATCTGACGAACCAGCCGCTTCAGAACGTTCGAATCGTGGACATCTCACAGCCGGGTCTGGTTCTTAAAGGGGCTGGTCCGCTTGGAAGTGATGCGCCGGAAGGCCGCCAGTGGCTAGTAACATCGCTTGCTCCCGGGGAGACCTACACGATCCAGTTGAACTACCGTATTGAACAGCCCGGTTCCTACCTCTCCTTTTCGAGGGTTCAGACCCAAAAAATGGGAAGTGATTTGACTGTTGAGTGTTCTGCGCAGGTTTCTGCGGGAAGTGACACTTCACCGTACCAGCCGGAACTTCCAAAGGCTGCGCCAGCTGCCGTTCCTCCGGAACCCTATTCCTCCCCGGCAACTACAAACCCGGAAGGTAGTCCGAATTCCGGTTCCGGTGACCTTGCTGACCCGTTTGACGGCACGACGAAAGCCCTTCCGCCGCCGCCAGATTCTACGGAAGACGTTTATGTCCCTGGTGGTTCGGCTGACTCGGCGCCTGCCACACCTCCGCTGAAGTCGGAAACTTCTGGCACGGAATCAAAAACATCGGAAATCGCTTCCCAGAGTCCGCAGTACGCGCCGGTTTTTCCGAATGAAGATCCGGACGCCCAGCTCGGGCTGGATATTGTTGCGCCGGCGCGTGTAAAGAACGGCGAGACGTTCCGAGTTTTCATCCAGCTGGCCAATCGCACGATGATGGATATGCATAATGTGGGGATTCAGGTCGGGAATACTCGAGGGCTTTCGAATCAGAATCCGGATGGTGACCTGAATTTTGTCGAGCGAAATATCCAGGTGGTCCCGCAGCAGAAAATGACACGTATTCGGACAGACTTCGTAGCGACCGTCAGCGGCGATCAAGTGATAGAAGTCAAATTGATCCTTTCCAACGGAAAAGAATACCGGCGTGAAGCGAGGTTGCGGGTTCTGGAAAAAGATGGTTCCGAACCGGCCAAATCCGAGGAAATCGCTCCACCTGTGAAAGAGCAGGTTCCCTCGGCCGCGGATGCTCCCGAGATACCGCCTCTGGCACTTCCGGAAACCAAACAGGAAAAAACAGCCGAAAAAACGGAAGAAAACACCACGATTGGCGATCTTTTGGGGGTGAATTCGTCGGACAATTCCGGGTTGACGATCTCGCTGAAAGAGTCTGATTCCGACTTGAAAGCCGGAGATTCATTCAGTTATGATCTGAAAATCGCAAATTCAAGGAGTGAAACGATTAAAAAGATGGTGGTTCTGTTCGCTCTGCCGACAGAAAACGCTGTGATCCAGAAAGACTCCGTTACGGGGCCGGGAAAAGCGGACCTGGATACAGCGACGGGGATGCTAAGCTTTACGGACATTCCAGACGTTGCCCCGGGCAGCTCCGTTCAGTTTTCGATTCCCGTGAAAACGTTAAAAGCCGGGGCGTTTCAGGCACAGTTGAAAATTTTGGAAGATGGAACACCAAAGGCAGAGAAAGCACAGGAAACGAGAGTAAAGTGATTTACTTGTGCTTTTTCTTGTATTCTTCGCGTTGTTTTTCCTCCAGCTTTTCAAACTTTTTGACTTCCTGCTCGGCCTGAAGTACCGTTTCGCGTTGACTCTCAACGACTTGGGTCAACGCATTTTGTTTTTGATGGATTTCTTCGAGTTTCTGTTTCAGGTGAGACTCGAACTGGGAATAAGCCTGCAACTGTGCCGCGTCGAACGTCCCTCCTCGCATAAGTTTTTCGCGTTCCACCTGTGAATCGCCAAGTTCTTTCTGGAGCTTTTCTTCTTCAGCGGCCAGCGCATTTTGCTGGGCCAAAAGGTCCGAGAGCGTCTGTTTTTCCGCATCGCGTTTGAACTCTTGAACTTTCTGAACGGCCTGGAGCCGGAACTGGAACGGCATGAGGAGATTCCTTTTCGGCACAGCTGAAATCGGAGAACTGACAACTGATAATTGAAAACTACTGAACGCTTCTCTTCGACCGGATCAACAGTATCCACAACACGGCCGAGGTCAGCAAAAGGACAAGTGAAACGTTTTGTGAAATGGTGAATTGCGTCCCGAGGGCATTTGCTTCGTCGTTTCGAATCATCTCAAGAATGAATCGGGTCAAGGGGTAAATCGTCAGGAAAAGGAGGGCAACCTCCCCATCCCAAATCATTCCCGGTTTGTTTTGGCTTAGCCGGAACCGAGAGTAAATGAGCAAAATCACGCAGATTACGGCCGCGTTCAAACTACTGTAGAGTTGGGTAGGATAAACCGCCAGACTGGTGGGTCCTGCATTCTGAGTCGTGACCCACGATTTGGTAAGCGTTTGCCCGTTTCGGTCGATTTCCAGCGTGATTTTCCCCTGGTCCCGCGTTTCCCAGATGAGGAAAGAAATGACCTGCATACGTGAGGGATTGATGCGTTTTTCATTCACGTTTAAAATTCGGTCGCCGGGTTGGAGCCCCACTTTCTCTGCGAGGCTTCCCGGCTGGATCTCCAGAATGGAAGCTGGAGCGTTTTGCGTGAAATCATCGTCGAGCTTCATCCCGTAGTAAAACGCGTTGGGGTCCAGATCGATTTTTCCTTCTTCGAGCTGGCGGTTAAACGGCGGACTGCCGGCAGGAAAGCGTACACCCCAAAACTCGTGCGCGGGGTCACACATTCCACCGAAACAGCATCCATTCAGAAAACAGCCTATCCGACCGAGTGCCAAACCTAGCATCATAGACGGGGCCAGGAGGTCCAGCATTCGGGGAATGGAAAGTTTTTTCACGAGCATGTAGATCCCGCCGCCGAGTATTCCGCCGATGATCGAGCCGTAAACGACCAACCCACCGCCAGGGATATTGGCGATTCGGACGAGGGTTTCTCCCAGAGTTGGGGCCTGAAAGTCAGACCAGTACTCAATGACGTAAAACGCTCTCGCGCCGAGAAGTCCGCAAATGCAAACAACGAAAGCAACGGAAAAAACGTTTTCAGCCGTGAAACCGAATTTCTTCGCCCGAAATGCCGCGAGGCAGTACGCCAAAACAATTCCCAGGAGCATCATGGTCCCGTAAGACTGAACGGGGATCCCCGCCAGTTTCCCGACTCTCGGAAGGAAAAAACAAATCACTGCCCCACCCAAAAGAGCGAGGAACAGATTGGTCAGGAATTCCGATGCGGATTTCTTCGGAGAAAAAAACCAGTACCAGACACTTGCCGCGGCAGTTCCCACGAGCCAAAGAATCATGAGGAGGCCAAAGCCGAAAACCGGGAGGCCGAACACTTCGTACGGAATGTAAAAAAGGGTCTGATGCATGATGGTTTTTTATTCCTGGGGATTCCGTTCCTGATTTTTGGACTTTGGTCGTTAACTCAACTAAAGGTCCAAACGCCACACCGCGCCCTGCTTGGCCTCAACGATTTTGAACCGGTTCTGGTTTGGCTCGTAATCTGGGCCTTTATTGAGCACGAGGTAGTCACGCATGAAGAGTTTGAACTCAGCCTGCTTCGGCGAGAGCGTCGCGTTCACCAGGCCAATATCGCCCCAGTGCCCGTTGGAGGGTAGGATCAATGCTTTCACTCCGTCCTTTTCGTAGGTGGTCCAGTAGTGATGATGGCCGTTGATGTACCCCGCCACGCAGTCGTTCGCCTTCAAAATGTCGGCGATTTTGGTCTCATTCAGGTCGTGGTGCGCACCGACGATCACCGGTTTGGTGGAGGCCTTGAGCGTTTCGTTCAGGAAATCGCGCTGATCGTCCAGAATCTCACCCGGCGTGATCCAGCGGGTCGTTTCCGGCGGCTCGATGAGCGAGTCGAGCATCAGGAAATCCACGTTTTCCGTCTCGACACGAAAAACGAGCCGGTCCTTCATGAGCGACTTTTCAGCGTGTTCCGGAAAAACCTCAGTGAAATTCTCGCGGCGGTCGTGGTTTCCCATGCAGGTCGTCCACGGGATCCCCGCGGCGTCGAGCGGAGCCACCAGTTCTTTCAGGAGTTTGTAGTCTTCCAGTTTCCCATACAAAAACGCGAAGTCCCCGTAAATCAGCACGTGCCCCGGGCGGGGATTCATCGCGACGATTTCGGAAATGCTTTGCCGCATGAAGTCAAGCTGATGTTTCAGGTGTGGCGCGCAGTGCGTATCGGAAAGCAGAACGAGGTGGTTCGGATCGACCGAAACGGCCTCTTCCGCCAAAATGCGGCTGGCGAACGGCGTGGAAACGCTTCCGGCCAGCATCGCGGCGAGGAAATTACGACGATTCATCATGGCTTTTTCTCCTGTTTTTTAGGTGGGACTTCGGGGCCGCTTTTAACGGAACACCCGGTTAAAATTTCTGTTTGGTTTAGCAATTCGGCAGGAACGCGCCGAAATCCTTCAGCGCGGTTTGCAGCGTCTTCACGTTGATCTCGTGGACGGAGGTTTTCTCGGCGATGGCCCGTGCGGCCGCGATCCCCGCCGCCTGGCCCGTGATGTAGCACCCGGGCATAACGCGCACCGAGCCGTGAACATAGTGGTCGCTCGAAATGCAGCGCCCGGCCGTGAGCAGATTTTCAAACCCCGCCGGAGTCAGTGTCCGGTACGGGATCCCGTAACTCTCGCCCTTTTTGTAACGGAACGTCTCGTCGAACTCCTTGCGGTGCTGCGCGTATCCCTCCGAGGTCGGGTCGAGCGGGTGAATGTCGATCGGGTACGAGTACCGCCCGATCTCGTCCTCAAAAACGGCGCGCTCGCGGTAGTCTTTCAGGCTCAGCACGTAATCGCCGATGATTCGCCGCGTCTCACGGATCCCCATCAGCGAGCCGGTCTGGATCATCTGCGCGTTTTCAAAACCCTCGAGGTACTCGTTGAAGTAGCGGGTAAATTCGCGCATACTCCGCCGGCACGTGATCAGCGCGTCGGTCACGGAACGTTCGTCGGTCCCGTCCACGTTGAACGCGTGGCCAATATTCCCACCGCCCAGGTCGCCGCCGAACTCGAACGCTCCGCAGAAATGCTCGTCCGGAACGCTGAACACGCCGTCGGCGATCGCCTGTTTGATCCGGAAACCCTGCGGCTGGACCATCCCTTGCGGCCGCGATGCTTTTTTCCACTTTTCCCAGTCGATCCCGCTCCAGACGCTGCACAGTGTGCCGGGCATCAGGCGGCCTTCCGCGTTTCCCTTTTCAAATTTCGCGCCCGCCCTGACGGCCAGATCGCCGTTTCCAGTGCAGTCGATGTAAACCTTGGCCCGCACCGCGAACATACCGGACGGCGCGACGCAGATCACGCAGTCGATGTGACCGTCCGAAACGATGGTTTCACAGAACGTCGTGCAGAAGGTGAAATCCACGCCCGCCTCTTTCAGCAGCGCGTCGTAAACCCGTTTCAGCGCCTCAATATCGGTCGCGGGGCCTTTCAGAAGCCGTTCCTTTTTCAGAGCGTCCACGACCGTCTGACCGAAACCGCCGCAGAGGAAATTTACGCCGTCGCTCATCTGCATAAAGACCGGGACCAGTGCGGCCGTTCCCATCCCACCAAGGCAGGACTGGGCTTCCGCCAGAAAGACGCTCACGCCCTGCTTTCTCGCCGCGACCGCCGCCGCAGCGCCGGCCGGACCGCCACCCGCGATGAAAACGTCCACGTCGTACTTGACCGGGAGCGATTTTGTGAACTGAACCTCATTTTTCCCGGAGACGTTTTCCGTTTCGGTCCCTTCCGAGGCGTTGGCGAGTGAACCGCTGGCCGCGAGAGATCCGGCGGCGAGCATCCATTGACGGCGGGTAAGCATTTTCTATCCTTTCATTCGTTGAACTTTAAGGTTCATTCGATCAACATATTGTCGATCAGGCGCGTATCGTCCACACGTACCGCGAGCAGGATCGCCACCGGGAGTCGAATCTCTTCACCCTCCTGCGGAAGCAGGGTTTCCGGATCCACGATCGCGACGTAATCGATCGAGTGTTTCGGATGAGTCAGAATCCCCCTGATCTCCGCCTCCACGGCCGCGCGGTCCCGGATCCCTTCGTCCAGGATCATGGCTTTGGCCCGGTTCAGGCTCCGCGAGAGGCACAGCGCGCGCTGACGGGCGTCGGCCGAGAGGTAACGGTTTCGGGAACTCATCGCCAGACCGTCCTCTTCACGTTTGATGGGGCACATCTGGATGGAGACCGGAACGTTCAGATCGCGCACGAACTGCCGGATGACCTGAACCTGCTGGAAGTCTTTTTGACCAAAGAACGCGATGTCGGCCTGAGTCATATTGAAGAGTTTCAGCACGACGGTCGCGACCCCGCGGAAATGCGTCGGGCGGAACTGCCCCTCCAGCGGTTTTGCCACGCCGGCAACGTCCACGTAGGTGAAGAAATTTTTCGGGTACATTTCCTCGGCGGACGGCGTGAACACGATAATATTTTCCTTCGCGTTTTCCTTTTCGAGCAGGGCCAGGTCGTTTTCCAGCGTCCGCGGGTACTTATCGAAATCCTCCCCCGGCGCGAACTGGGTCGGGTTCACGAAAATCGACACGATGGTCCAGTCGGAATTCTTCAGCGACTCTTTGACGAGTGAAATATGACCGGCATGCAATGCGCCCATCGTCGGAACCAGCCCGACGCGGAGATTCTGAAGGTGCAGCGACTTAACGAGCGAATGAAGCGTAGAGCATTCACGCACAACTTGAGGTTTCATAATCGGCTTTCTGCGAAAAGTAAAAAGAGGAACATGATATAAACGTCATAACTTTTTTATTATATCATAATTTCCATAAAACACAATACAGGCCCGGAAATATTTCAAACTTTCTACGGATGTTCTTCCAAACAGAAAAAACATTTATTTGTATTAAAGTAGGCAAAACAGGCAAACTTTTCCACTTGTGAGAATAAAAAGATATTTTTGGTTTTTAAGTGCCGATGAAGAAATGAATACCCTTTGAAAGGGATATGGTGTTTCCATGTTTCCTGGTGAAACGGAAGCAGATCATCGTTCGAAAGGAATCGACATGATTAGACAACCACGGAAGATATTACATTCGGCTTTATTAGCGGCGAGCCTCCTCGCGCTGGGAACAGCGATACCGGCTCATGCCGCGACTTATACAGATTCCACAACCACCAATATTACGGGGGCGGACATCGGTAAAACATACACCGATGGAAGTGGAAATACACACAATTTAGGTGTGAAATGGACTGACTACGATGATCCTACTCTTGCGGATCGCTCGGAAGACGCTCTGCAGTTCTCCCAGAAGAATCTGACCATTAATAACGCTACGGTCAATTGGAAGACCATTTTCGGTGAAAGAGGTAAAGGCAATAATCAGACTATTTCTCTGACAGGCACTAACAAATTCGACAATCAGGGGATTTATTTCGGCTCCCGCAGCGGCGAGAGAAGCGGTGGTTTCGGCGGCGATGTCACGCTCACCATGGATGGAAATAACGAGTTTACCCAGCGCGTCATCATTGGAGGTGAAGGTGGTTACGGAGCCGACACGGGAGTGACCGGTCGTTCTTCCGTCACCATTTCGAGCGGTATAAATACATTCAATTATAATAAAGAAAATTATGGTCCTGATAAATACTATGGTCACGAAGATGCCGAAAACGGATATATACCCTACACAGACGGCTCAACAGGACCGAAGTATCATTCTTATGACTATTGGGATAATTACTACGGTGTGTACCTTTCAGCGATTGGAAATTCAGGCGTTCCGGGAGGCATTTCGGAAGGCGACAGTACGAAGGGGGCGCACCTGACCATCGACGGAGGACACAATACCTTCAACGTCATGACGGCCATTGGAGGCGGTTACGACCTTACGCCTTACTGTTCGGTACAAACCAGCTCGGACGATAATGATGTTGTTTGGGGTGGGGCCAACGAGATTACCATCAACGATGGGATCAACGAATTTGCCGGTCGGACATTTTTCGGCGCGGCAGGAAGTACTACCCGCGTCGATTTCAACGGCGAGTCGAATACGGCTTTCACAGGCAAATACATTTCCGATAATATGGACCGCGCGGAAGCTCTTCGGGAAGATGGGAAACCCGGAAACTCCTACCGCGGCGGCGATCTGCCATACGTCTTTTTCGGCGGCAAAACGCTTACGTCTCAGGACTCGCTGCTTTTCCAGGCCGGAACAGGCAGTTCCGTGGACGTTCCTCTTCTGACGAGCAATACAAGCGTGAATTTCAACGGAACCAACGACGATAAAGAGGTCGCGAGTTTCATGACCACCGCCTTCTTTGGAGGCGCGGACGAGCGCTGGCTCGCGGGTGATCAGACCCGTGTGGAAGACGGCGAAACCACGAATAATTTCTACTTCGGCTGGAATGCCGGTTCACTTGCCGGCACGAACGCGACCCGGCATGACGACGGCGTGGCGAACGTTACGCTCAACGGTGGAACGGTGACGGTTGGAAACGTGAATACGACCCCGATCGTTGCGACCCGAAGCAGTGAACCTTGGGAATACGACATTGAGTCGTACCAATCCCGCTACGAACAGGTCCGGCTCATTGGAACCTCAGAAGGTTCAACTTTTACGACGACCGGGGGAACGCTGAAGTTCCAGGTCGCCACACATGACAAATCCTCGGCAGACTACCAGAAGGCGGTCGCTGACGGCTACACCGGTTACTTTACGGAGCTTTCCACGGAAGTCGAAAATCCGGTCACGCAGGTTTACGAAGAGAACACCCCGGTGCAGCTCGAATCGGGTATGATCGCGTTTGACTCGATCAACATTTCGGCGGACACGCAAGTTAAAATCAAGGATCTGAGCGGCGTCATTGCGACGCAGGGACAGAGCAAAGACTTTTACACGAACCCGGTTTTGGTCGATACAACGGGCGCGACGGCGGAAAAGGACACCTACATCGATCTTTCCCAGAACTCCGGTACGGACTCGCCGGTCGTCATGGGCAAGACAGAATACGATTACTACTTCTACAAAGTGATTGCGGAAGACGTCGATCCGAACCACGCAGCCGAGGATGGTATCCAGACAAATCAGGTCCGTTTGCACATCGTGGGCCCTGACAAACCGATCGAAGATTACTTCGTCGGGAACATGGAGGACAATACGGATACGGTGCTGGACATCATCAAGAATAAAGAGCCGGAGGATTTGTACGAGCAGATCGACGACATCATTTCCGACAGTACTTCGGCGGAAGAAGTCGCGGAACGTTTTGACCAGCTCGTTGGAGCGACTTATGGCGATTTGGCTGCCGCGAAGGTTCAGCACCTCAGCGCTTTTAACCTCCAGCTTTCCAATAAACTCCTTGGGAACGATGGGACACGCTGTGATTTCTGGAACTGCGGCTCCTGCGAGGAAGAAGACGGAAGCCTGTTTTGTCCGTGCATTTACAGCAACCGGAACATCTGGGGATCTTTCCACGCAGATGGCGGCAAAGTGGACATGCACCGTTATTACGCCGGCTACGACTCAAGCAGCTGGGGCGTGACCGTCGGGTTCGACTGGTACAGTGAAGACGAAACCCACATGGGATTTTTCTTCGATTACACACGTTACAATGTTGAATCCTCCGCGAAATACAGTGGCACGTATGCTTACGCCAAGGACTACACTGTCGGAGCGTACGGGAAATTCGACGCATTCTTTTTCGGAGGGTACAATACTATCATCGCGAGTGTTTCCTTCACTGACGTTCAGGGAAAACGCTGGGGACTTGAAGAGTCCTCTGTCTGTGACACAACAGG
Organism: Thermoguttaceae bacterium; assembly: GCA_030530205.1. Classification (GTDB taxonomy): domain Bacteria; phylum Planctomycetota; class Planctomycetia; order Pirellulales; family Thermoguttaceae; genus RGIG3701. Next base: position 42,884 of record JAUMVK010000007.1, read on the forward strand.
CACTGTTCCGTGTCTCTTTTATGAGCATGGCTGGCAGTACGCCTTTTCCGATCGGCTGACCATCAACCCGTTCGCGGGTCTCCAGTTTGTGTACTACAGTACCTCGGGATTTATGGAGGATTCTCTGAATAACACCACGGGAGAAGCGGGCGTTTTGGGAATTCGCACGGACGGTATGACGTACAGGTCTTTGCACTCGAACATCGGAGTTCGTACTAATTGGTGCTGGTTCGTTGACACGGAGGCCTGCCGCAGCTTTAACACGAACATCAAAACCGTGTGGATCCACGAGCTTTTGGATGAAGACCCGTCTTGCGCTGTCACGATCCAGAATACGCTCATGAACATTCGCAGTAACAGCGGCGGACGCGACTGGGCCGATTTAGGGCTTGGGCTGGATTTCAAAGCCTGCAACCGCCTTTCCTTCAACGTGGATTACGATTTGTTCCTGAATGGCTACACGCTGATCCACACGGGAATGGCCTCAATGACCTTTGCGTTCTGAGAAAAGACCAGGGAAATACAGACTCAATCCTTCAGAAGTACTTGAGGATGATTGATTCTGTATTTCCACAACCCACACAGGATTACAAACAGAATTACTCTTGATGCTGGCATAGCCCACCAAACGCCATCGATTCCGAGCCAGAGGGGCAGTACGAACAAACAAAGCGGCAAGGCAAAACACGCGTCACCGTAAATCAGGATATTCGCCTGAACGATTTGTTCAGTTGCCTGGTAATAGTAACTCGCGACACGGATCACGCCCAGAAGCAGGAACGCCGACAGACTGATCATCACGCCATGGGAGGCCAGCTTTGCGGTCTCTCCGGAGAGACCCGTCCAGCCGGGCATATAATCTTTCAAAATCAGACTGACAAGAAAAATCAGAATTCCAATTCCGAAAGCAGTCTGGATACCCATTTTCCCGATGTGAGCCTTTCTTTTGTGTTCCCGCGCTCCGTGCAGAAACGCCACCATCGGTTGTACGCCCGTGCCCAACCCGGTCATGAGCAGTGAGCCGAGCGCTTCGATACTTGAAAGGAGCGTATAAGCCGCCAGACCTTCTTTGCCTCCGTACCGAAGCGACTGGTAATTGTGCATGGCGAGCATTACGAGAATTATCAGTGAGTTTCCGAAAATCGGGATCCCTGTGACGAGAATCTCCCGAATACGCCGCCAGTCCGGTACGAAGCAGCCCCACGTGAAACGCAGGTTAGTATGTGGGGAAAGAAAATACCAAAACGCGATCAAACATGCGACAATCTGACTGCAAATCGTAGCCCAGGCCGCTCCCGACGCGCCGAACCTCCAATGAATAATGAAGGCCCAGTCGAGCAGGATATTCATCGAAAGGCCAATGATCTCCATCAACATTGCCAGCACCGGATGACCGTCGTTTCGTATGACGGCAACGCCGCCCATCATGAAAACTCCAACGAAAGAGTACAAGACCATGATCCGTATGTACTCAAACCCGATCGGCATAAGCTCCTCGTTGATCCCCATACAATACATGATCGGTTTAAGTTCGAGCAGGATCAAAACGGTCAGAACAAGCGTTACAACACATTGGAGCCAGACCATATTCTGGAAAGACTTTTGAGCGTCATTTGGCTCATTGGCGCCTCGGGCCTGTGAAATCAGAACTGCCGCTCCGCAGCCGATCATATCGGCGGCGGCTGAAAAAAACATCACGATCGGCCAGGATATCCCGACGGCTGCAAGACCTAATTCCCCCAATCCCTGCCCAATGAAAATCGTATCAACGATGCAGAATGACCCCGCGATGAGCATACTCGCCATCGAGGGAATCACGTAGCGGAGAAATAGCTTTGAATCAGGAGTCATGAGCCAGCAGGAACGAAGGTTTCTTTTCCGTGAAAGCCTCAGCAGCGGCGGGGCCTTTACGGCAATTCAAATCGTTCATTATATCTTTCCGTCATTTTCTGTCAAGTGGCCCCAATCAGTCGTTTTATGCGTTCAAAAACATCGGTCTCTTCCCCGTTTCTGCAAACCCATCGTTTGGCCAAAATTGCGCAATGGTTTTCTCTTGCTTCCTGAAGCAGCGATTCAGGAACGGGGTTCATGGAGTTCCAAATGAGTGGCGCTTTCGGCATATCACGCATTTCGCAAAGTGTCAAGCCTGTCAGCGGATGGACCCATTCCGGGGCAATTTCACACGCCGGACCAAGTACAAAATCCCGCCACGGGATCATGGGATGCGGGAGAACCAGCTCCGGAGAAGCATCAAGAAAAATATCGTTCCAAAAAAGCAGATCCAAATCCACCGTTCGCGCGGCCCAATGCCCGGTTCTTTCCCTGCCGAGTGATTTTTCAAGTGTCAAAAGCCAGTGCAGAAGCCGGATCGGGTTCCACTCGGAAGACACTTGAAAACGCAGGACCGCATTCCAGTAGTCGGGTTCCGTACTTCTGTCAGTCGTAACGGCCTGCGTCCGGATCAGACTGGAAGTTTGTACCGTTCCAAACGTTTCACGAATTGCCTTCACCACGTCCTGAAACGTCTTTTCACCGTTTCCGAGATTCGCGCCGAACGCAGCTAATACTTCAGTGTTCATGGTGATGGTGGTGTGGACAGTTTTCATCGTGGCATTCTTCTTCCGAATGGTCCGCCTCATCCTGATGTTCCGCTTCGTCGTTTTCTTCTTTCATTTTTTGGGCTTCATCCTCTGAAATAAATGCGGAAGCATACGTCACGTGAATTTGCTGGTACACGTCCTCGGGAATGATATAAAACCAGTCAGCAAACAGGGCGTTCATTTTCTCGACCTTTTCCCGGGCCTGAGCCAGTTTTTCCTCGTAGATCTTCTGTTCCTGCTGATTCATCTCCAGAATGGAGGCGTACTGCGCTTTGGCTGCCGGATCGGCTCCCTCTTCCGGCTTTGGTGGAAGCTCCTGAAGTGTGGGCTGCTCGATTCCCTGCGGATACAAGTCAGCCGTGAGAAGCAGATAGCGGTAAAATTTACGATCGCCAATGTCCGCCAAATCCGCGAGAGTTTCCTGCCCCGCGATTCCGCCGAAGAAAAGCCGGTAAACCACGCCGCCGGTAGAATAGACATGAAGTTGACCGTCCGTAGAGAAAAGCGTCATGACTGGTCCTTGACCGAGGTCCATGGGAAGAACACAGAAACCCCGTTCCTGAAGCAAGTGGTTCAGATCGTCGCTCACGCTCAGGCTTTCCGGGTGGAGGAACGTTTCACGCAGAGCCTCTGGTTTGCGCTGTACGCCACAGATTCGCATATCCGCCAGATTTTGACTTACACGCCGTAACCCCGGAAGGTTTAGAACCTGACCAACCGGCATTCCCTCGTCACGCATTCCGTTCCCAAAGACTTTTTGGTTGGAAATCAGAACCCAATCCGGGTCTTCCATATATTTCTGGGCGAGCATAAACTGCCCGCGATGGTCGAAAGCCGGGCTACCATCCGCGTTAGCGTGAAAATCAAGTTTGCAATCCAGCACGAAAAGCGATCCGATGTCAGACGGCTGGATCTTCAGCAAATCCGTCTCGATCCAGTCGATGAAGTTCGCGGTGAGTTTGGAGGGGTCCATCTTCACGACATAAACGGGATTTTGACCTGCGCGGCGAACGTAATATTTCCCGGTCCCTTCTTCGACCTCGTGCCCCAGAATCAGGTCGAGGAGCATTTTATCCTGTGGGCTTCGGATGGTGATTCGGGTCCCAAGCTCGGACGGCTCAGCAGAGGGAGCCTCTTCGGAAGTCAAAACGCCGCACTGGGCGCGTGTCGCCTCATCTTCGCCGACAACTCGCAAAACTTCGAGGCCGGAAAGGGCGGAAACCACGTCAACCATGCGATTCTGCGCGTTGGCCGGGTAGCCGCTGAAGGACGAAAGAATCCATTCGCCGCCGATTTTTTTGACTTCGAGACTTCGGGGACTTCCGTTTTTTTCGGTGGTCTGGATCGCAAGTGACCCGACATCCAACACATTGGTCAGCTCCGGGAAAAGAACCTGGTTGATCATCTGGCTGGACTGAAACGTCTCACGTTCCGGCAGTGAAAGATAAACGGCCGGAATCAGGACGACGAGTGCGGCGAGGAAAAAAACGGCGGTTTTGAGCGAATCGGTCATAAAATCGTGCGGGGAAACGGCAGTTTGCCGTCCAGTGGAGCAGGAAATGAAAGGAAAGGGTGAATTGGTTTGACGCGCAGTGCGTTTCATCTCACTCGAAGCCGAGCGCAAACCGGCCCTTAATATAGCACGAAATCCTAAAAAATGCAAGCCCCTCCTTGTTTTTTTTCTTCCCTTAATATAAAATACCAGAAATCAATGTAATGGTTTCAATCCCCCCCAAAAAAGAAAGGTTTTTATGCTCTCGATCCTCAAAAATCCCTCCATTTTGTTTCTTCTTTGTATCTGCGCGGTCTGTGCGAACGCGCAGGAAAAAGTCTTTTACGTGAATTCTGACTCAGGAAACGACACGACCGGAAACGGCTCTGCGGCCGCCCCGTGGCAGAGCGTTCAGAAAGCCCGTGACTCGGTCCGCGCCCTGCGCAAAACCGAAGGTTTCCCCAAAGACGGCGTGGCGGTGGAACTCACCGGGACGTTTATGTGCCCGACCGAAACGCTGGAATTTACGGCTGAGGACGGCGGCGAAAGTGCCGACGCTCCGATGATCTACCGTGCGTCAAAGGACGGCGCCCTCTTCGTCGGCGGAAGCCAGCTCAAGGCCGAGTGGTTCACGAAAGTGGAAGACGCCGAAACGCTTGCCCGGCTGAAGGACTGCGCCAAAGGAAAGGTTTTCGCCTGTGATTTGACGAAGGCTGGCATTCCGCAGATCGAGCCGCTCCCGGTGAAATTCCGCACGTGGCCCTCGGTGGAGCTTTTCTCGAACGACCGCGCCATGCAGATCGCCCGCTTCCCGAATGAGGGCTGGCTGGAGATCCCAAACGTGATCGACCGCGGCGTCGATCCGGTGGACCGGACGAAAGATGAGTGGGAATTCGGCGTGCGTCCGCCCGTTTTCGAGTACTCCGAGGACGAACCGGCCCGCTGGGACGTTTCCCGGGGCGTGTGGCTCATGGGGTTCTGGTGCATGGACTGGTACTCGGAATCGCTGAAACTCGCGTCGATCGATAAAGAAAAGAAGCGGTTCAAGACCGAGGTCAATTCCCTCTACGGCGTCGGAAACCATAGCAAATGGCATACGGCCAAGCGCCGCTACTACGCCTTCAACCTCCTCGAGGAACTCGATGCGCCCGGCGAGTGGTACATCGACCAGGAGAAAAACGTCCTTTACTTCTACCCGGTGGAAGGCGACCTTTCGAGTGTTTTCCTTTCGGTGCAGAAAAACCCGATTTTCAATATTCACGACGCGAAATTCTTCATTCTGGACGGGATCCAGGCGAAATGCTCGCTTGGGCTGGCGGTTTATCTGGTGCGCTGCGAGGATTCCGTCATTCGGAACGTCCGCGTGTACAATATGACGAACGACGGGATCAGCATTTCCGGCGGTCACCGGAACGGACTGACGAAATCGGAAGTTTTCGGGACCGGTCGGACGTGCGTCACGCTCTGGGGCGGCGACCGTAAAACGCTCGAAAAGTGCGGGAACTACGTGACCCACTGCCACCTGCACCACTCCGGCCGCCTGCAGAGAAACGGGGGATACTGTCTCACTTTCAACGGCTGCGGCAATTACATCGCACACAATCTGATCCATGATTCCCCCTACATCTGTGTGACTTACGGCGGGAACGAACATCTGTTTGAGTTCAACGAGGTCCACAGCGCGATGATGGAAAGCGGCGACGGCGGCGGAATGTACACCGGCCGCGACTGGGGGTCGCTCGGAAACGTCGTGCAGTTCAATTACTTCCACCACTTCGGTGCGGCCGGCGTGGAGTGGCAGAAGGCGCACGGCCTGAATCCGGACTACCAACCCCTGAAAGAAAGCATCATGGTCATGGGCGTTTACCTCGATGACTGCGACAGCGGGGACACGGTGCAGAATAACGTGTTCTACAAAACGGGCTGGTCAGCTTTCGTCGGCGGCGGCCGTTACAATAAGATCCTGAACAATCTGTTCCTCGACTGCACGTGCGCAGTCCATTTCGACGACCGCGGCCTTGCGCGTGCGAAACCGGGCGAGGGATTCCAGAACGGCTGGGATCTGCTGAAGAAGATCCAGGACCTCGGCTTCGACCAATCGCCGTGGAAGGAGCGCTACCCGTTCATCCAGAACGTGATGGAGGACGATCCGAAACTCCCGCTTCACAACACGGTGGAAGGGAACGTTTCGATCGGCTCGGTGTGGCTCCAGATGCACAATTCGGCCCGGCAGACTTCCCTGCACCGGATCAACTTCCGGAACAACTACGTGTTTTCGCCGCCGGAGTCGCAAAAAGACCTTTTCCCGCTGAACGAGGACGGCTCGATCCGCGCGGAGTTCCGCGAAGAAACGCTTCAGTTCGACGATCCGGAAAAAGACGATTTCAAGGCGCTTCAGGCTGAGGTTCAAAAATACGTACCGGAATTCAAACCCATCCCGGTGGAAAAGACTGGAAACCGATAAAAATCTATGGTACGACGCTTCCAGCATCGTTAAGAAATACGGGGACGACGCTTCCAGCGTCGTCAAGTTTTATTGCTGTTTTTTTAACGACGCTGGAAGCGTCGTCCCCGTAGATTTTGATTTTGACACAAGGCTGGAAGCGTCGTCCCCTGTAGATTCACGGGATCCCGCGTACGATCCACGGGCCGATGATTCGCGTGACCCAGACGGGCAGACGCTTCCAGACCCGAATCGCCAGGCCGTATGACGAATTATCCGGGCGCACGTCGTCCATCGTTCCTTCACGAACGTAGTACTTCCAAACAACTGGAACCTCTTCCGCGCCCCACTGCTTTTTGAAATGCCACGTTCCCCCGCCGACCGAGCTGCGGCCAAAGTCGAAGATCTTCGCGCCGCGGTCCTCCAGACTGTGCTTGAGAAGATTCCAGTACAGAAACATATTGGCGCACTGGGCGTTGGCCCAACGAAGCGTCCCGGCGCTTGGGACCTCCGTAATTTCTTTACCATGGACGAGGATCGCGGCAGAAGCCACACGGTTTTCCGGCGTTTTCACGAGGCAGATCTCGATTTTCTCCCCCAGCTCGTCGAACATGACGTCGAACAGGCGCCGCGAGTAAACCGGCGTCCCGACGTTCCGCATCGTCTCGGCAAAAACGGCGTAAAAATCTTTCAGAAGCTCTTTTCCTCCCCACTGCGCACGGAGGCCTGCCTTCTCGCCTTTGCGGATCTGGTTCCGGACTTTCGGCCCGACCGCCTTCCAAAGTTCCTCGGCCGTTTCGGGAAATTTCAGCTCCATCAGGACCTTCCCCCGCCGCTCGAACGTGAGGCTGGGGTGCGTCATCTCGTGGATGTTGCGGAGTTCCAGATACTTCACGCCGAGCGAGTCCGCGAGTTTCACCGCCTCATCGACCAGCGCACGCTCGACGTTTTCCCGCGTCTCTTCGTCCAAATCGCCAGAAACTACGCATCCGCCGACGTTCACGTACGGGACGCTGATCAGGTGCCGCCCAAAGAGCGGGCTGCGCATAAAAACGAGCGGAAGCGCGCCGAGCAGAACGTCCCCATCGTCAGACCGGGCCGTGATCGTGTAGAGTTTCTGCCGAAGCCCCGCCTCAACGATGCGGCCCCACTGGGGGTAAAAGCCCGGATGAAGCCGGGAGCGGCCAGCCGTCAGAGCGTCAAATTCGGCGGCAGAAAGCGGCGTGTACCCGATCTCAAGGTTCATACTTTAACTTCCGAATCGTCGTCCAAATTCCCTTCATCACCATCTCGTCCACATAGGTGAAACCCTCTCCCAGCGCGTCACGAACGGTTTTCGCGCCGCCGCCAGTGAGGAAAATTTGCGGGGGAATCGCAAGGGTCGATGCGGTACGGGCGGTAAGTTCGCGAATGGTCCCGACCATTCCCCAGAACAGGCCGGCCTGCATCGCCGCGATCGTGTTCTGCGCGACGGACGGGATTCCGTGGGTTTCCATCCGATGAAGCATTTCCATCACGTCGAGCTCCGGCAGAGCGTCCGTCTGCTGCTCCATCGCCAGCGCACCCATCCGCAGACCCGGCGCAAACGCCCCGCCTCGGAAGACGCCGTTTTCGTCCACCAGATCCACCTTGGCGACGGTTCCGAGGTCCACGATGATGGCCGGCCGGCCCGGGTCCCGGATCTCGTTTGCCGTGATGGCCGAAAGAAGCAGATCGACTCCGACTTTTTCTGGGAACTCGACATCCACCTGAATTGGAACGTTCAGTGCGTTCAACACGTTTACACGGTCTCCGGGGCGATTCTGCGCGAGCCACTCCGTGACTTTCCGGAAAATGTTCCGGTTCACACTGGCGATCCACCACTCACACGGTTTTTCGTCCGCGTGAAGTGTTTGAAGGATTTCCGGAAAACTGGCCGTAAAATCTGAATCCTGATGAGGAACACGAAAGACCGATTTTTCGTCACTGAGTTTGCAGCGTGTGTTTCCAATATCAAGCGCGATGCTAATCATTTTCGACTTTCAAACCCATTAATTTCATCAAAAACTGTAAGTCCTGCCAGGTCGCGGCCTTCTGCGACGGATTGCGCAGCAGGTAGGCCGGATGGTACGTGCAAACGACCGTCGCATTTCTGTAGCGGTATTCGCGCTGACGCATGCGGCTGATGGTCGTCGTCGTGTCGAGCAGGTACTGCGCCGCTGACGCGCCCAGGCAGCAAATGAATTTCGGCTTCACGATGTCGATCTGCGTGTCAAGGAACTGCCGGCACTTGAACGCCTCCTCGGGCATCGGAGCGCGGTTTCCCGGCGGACGGCATCGCAGAATGTTGCAGATGTACGTGTCTTCCTCACGCTTGATCTTCATGCCGTTTTCGATCATTTTCGTCAGGAGTTGCCCTGCCCGCCCGACGAACGGGATCCCCTGCCGGTCTTCATCCGCGCCGGGGGCCTCGCCGAGGAACATGAGCTCCGCGTAAGGATTCCCCACACCCAGAACCGTCTGGGTCCGGTTCGAGACCAGCTCGATGCAGCGCACGCACTGGCGGACTTTCTCACCCAGGAGGCGCAGCGCCTCGTGACGGTCTTCCATCAAAGGAAGAGCGGAGTAGTCTTCATGCGGCGGGACGATGATTTCTAACGAAAGAGCGGTTCTTTTCGGTGCCATATACTGCGTGGATTTTGAACCAGATGAAGGCGGGGACGACATGGACCTCTGCCACGGCATGACATTGGAGGAAGGCTGTGACGTCGTTTCCCGTGAAGAATGAGACGTTTGCGGCCCCGGAGATTTCTGCCCAGACGAGCGTGAATCCGCAGGTAAACCAGTCGATACGGAAACCGGCGCCGGAGAAATTTTCGCCTCGTTCTCCTTCAGCGCGATTGCGAGTTTCCGCGCCTCGGTGCGTGAAATCTCCTCGATCCCCGCGCATTGCAGGGACTGAAGACGCTGAAGGATGGCGTGACGTAAATTCATCTTGAAACCTGAAAAGGGTTAAAACCCGTAGCAAAATCTTGCGGGGACGACGCTTCCAGCGTCGTTGAAAGCCCCCCTCTTTGAGGAGGGTGGCGCGTTAGCGCCGGGGGGAGTTGAGAGGCACATTTCAAACTCCCCCAGTCTCGCTCCGCTCGCCAGCCCCCTCACGGAGGGGGCCTTTAAAATTACGAATCATTTGTTCCGATTATCGACCACGCGGTTCACTTTCCCTTCGCTGCGGATCAGCGTGTATGGCTGAACGAGCGTGACACGAACCGAAAGGCCGATGATCTGCGAGATGGACTGCTGGATCTTCTGCTGGAACTGCTCGACCGAGCGGACCGTATCGTCCACGGCGTCGGCGGTCGCTTCCACTTTCACCTCAATGCGGTCCAAACCATCTGCACCTTTATCGAGCACGATCTGGAAGTGCGGCGAAGCGCCTTCCACGCGCAAAATACCCGTTTCGATTTGGGACGGGAACACGTTCACACCGCGGATGATGAGCATGTCGTCGCTGCGGCGGCGGATCGGACGAATACGGCGAATAGTACGCCCGCAGGGGCACTGCTCCACGTCGATCGTCGTAATGTCGCGCGTTCTGTAGCGCAGCATCGGCATAGCTTCCTTGCTCAGGGTCGAAAGGACCAGCTCGCCTTCCGTCCCGTCAGGAAGCGATTCGCCGGTCGCCGGGTCGATGATCTCCGGGAAGAAATGGTCCTCGAAAATGTGCATGCCGTCCTGGAAGCAGCACTCCGCGCCGACGCCCGGGCCAAGGATCTCCGAAAGACCGTAAATGTTGAACGCACGAATGCCGGCTTCTTCCTCAATGTAGTGGCGGACTTCTTCCGACCACGGTTCCGCGCCGAAAACGCCGAATTTGATCGGAAGGTCACGCATATTGATGCCCATCCGGTGCGCTTTGTCGATGATGTGGACGAAATAGCTCGGCGTCGCAGAGCAGCAGGTGACGTTGAAGTCGCGCATGATCATGATCTGCCGCTCGGTATTTCCGCCAGAGATCGGAACGACCGTACAGCCAAGGGCCGACGCGCCGCCGTGAAGTCCCAGACCACCGGTGAACAGGCCGTAGCCGTAGGCGTTTTGAACGATATCCTTTGAGGTCACGCCGTACCCGACCAGAGCGCGGGCGACCACATTATCCCAGACTTCGAGGTCCTCTTTCGTGTACGCGACCACGATCGGCTTACCCGTCGTTCCGCTCGAAGCGTGCAGACGAACGATCTCCTTCAGCGGGGAGGCGAACATTCCGTACGGGTACGTGTCGCGTAAATCGACCTTCATCGTGAACGGCAGCTTTACAATGTCGTCGATGCTCTGGATGTCCTCTGGGGTCACGCCCATTTTATTCATGCGGTTTCTGTACAGCTCCACGTTTTCATACGCACGTTTTACCATGTGGATGAGTCTTCGGGATTGTAGTTCACGTAACTGCTCGTGAGGCAGATAGTCCGGGGCACTAATCGGATGAAAAGGCGGAATTGTCTTGGGAGTGGTCATTTTTTGATCTCATTCAAAAACAAGAAAAAGGTGGAAAAAATACATTTTCTAAAGTATATCCCGTTCCAGAATTTAGTCCACTCCCTCGGGGTAAATTTCAACGGGGAAAGAAAGACAAAAAAAGAAATTTTCGCCCAATCACCCCCCAGATAGGGGGATAGGCTTTTAACTATATCCCCAAGGTTTACTTCCCGAAAAAGGAAGTAAACCTTGAAACACCCTCGAACTCGAGGTTCACTCCTGATTATTCTTCCGTGAACATCGCATCCACGTACGCATCCGGGTCGAAGAGTGCGAAATCGGACGCCTGCTCCCCTACCCCGATGTACTTTACGGGGAGATTCACCTGTTTGCGGATCGCCACAGCGCAGCCGCCCTTGGCCGTCCCGTCAAGTTTCGCGAGGATCAAACCGTTACAGTGTACGGACTCGGTGAAATGTTTTGCCTGGCTGATCCCGTTCTGGCCGGTCGTCGCGTCGAGAACGAGCAGAATTTCATGAGGAGCATCGGGCAAAACCTTCCCAATGACGCGGTGGATTTTTTCCAGCTCACGCATGAGGTTGATCTGGGTCTGGAGGCGCCCTGCCGTATCGACGATGCAAACGTCCGCCTTCGATTTGACAGCCGTATCGACCGCATTATATGCGACACTTGCCGGATCACATCCAGGTTTCCCGGTCACGATTTCCGCTCCCAGACGCCCGGCCCAGACGGTGAGCTGTTCCACGGCCGCGGCGCGGAATGTGTCGGCGGCACCCAAAACGACCGTTTTCCCCTGATCGCGGAAGAGTTTGCAGAGTTTCGCGATGGACGTCGTTTTCCCGCTTCCATTGACGCCACAGACCATGATGACCGTCGGTCCCTCGGGACGCAATTCGATCGGCGAGGCGTCCTGACGCATGATCGCTTTGAGCTTTTCCTTTACGAAATCGGTTAGATCCTTCATGAAAACCACGCGGCCGCGGAAAGCCCTGGCAGTTTCGTCGCGAATCTCTTTGGCGGCTTCCACCCCCATGTCGGTCTTGATGAGCGAAGCGAAAAGTTCCTCGAGAAACGCTTCATCCACCAGCCGGCCTTCCGTCTTGAAAAGGTCACGAATGTCCGTGTTTAAAATCCGCTTCGTCTTTTCCAGACCGCGTTTGAGCAAGCCGAACAATCCCATCAGTTCCCCTCTTTCCCGACCAGCGTCGCAGACAGTTTATTCTCGGCTTCCAGATTTTTGCGGATTTTATCGAGGACACCATTCACAAAGCCACCCGATTTTTTGTCGCCGTATTCTTTCGCAATTTCGATCGCCTCGTTGATGAGGATCCCGACCGGGTCTCTGGTATTCATCAGCTCAAACACACCGATACGCAAAACGTTTTTGTCGGTCTCGGCCAAACGAGAGAATTTCCAGTTTTCCAGAACCGCCTCAATATAGGCGTCGATTTCCTTCTTTTGCTGCGTAACTCCCTCGATCAAAAAGTAAGCGTAACGAACCAGTTCCGGGTCCTTCTTGACCCTTTCCCGAATCATATCATCCGGTACTCCTGCATCAGGATTCAAGTCCTGACTGAACAAGACCTGAAGAGCGACCGTACGCGCACGGCGATTTTTATCGATTAACATTATTTCCTCTTTCCTTTAATTTCAGGCAATCAGCGTTCTGCTTTCGGCAGAATACAGGATCAAATTCCCCATTTTCGGCACAGCCGAAACGTTAACTTCTGACTACTGACTACTTGATCCTCGCTTTCAAATCCAGCATTTCCATGAGCGCTTCCGCACAATCTGCGCCTTTGTTTCCAAGATGCGCTTTTTGGGTCTTATCGCGCTGATCGTCATCTTCCGCGCTGCGAGCGAGAGCCTGTTCCACCGAATTGACGGTCAACACGCCGAACATAACGGGAATACCCGACTCGGCGCCCTGTTTCGCGAACATAATACTGATTGCACGGTTAATATGCTCGTCGTGAGACGTTTCCCCTTTGATCACGGCACCCAGGGCCAAAATCCCTGCGTGTTTCCCAGCCTTTATCAAAAGGCCCGAGACGGTCGGAATTTCGAACGCTCCAGGAACGTAATAAACGTCGATCTGATCATCCGGGACTCTCAGCTCGGCGAATTTTTTTTGCGCTCCACGTAACAGGCGTTCCGTAATTGTACGGTTGAACTTCGCAACGATGACCGCCACGCGCCCGGTAAATTGAGTTGATGGTTTTCCTTCGTAAATGTTCATTTTTTTCAAGGGTGTCCTTACATTGATTTCAAAAACTCTTCATTGTTAGGCGTTTTTCCAAGCCGCTTCGTCAGCATTTCCATCGCAGTCACGGGATTGAAGTCAGCCAGGAAACTGCGCAGACGGGAAATCGCCTGAAATTCTTCCGGTGTACGAAGCATTTCCTCCCGGTGCGTACCGCTCTGATTCACGTCGATCGCCGGCCAGACTTTCTGTTCGGCCAACCGTTGATCCATCACGATTTCCAGATTCCCGGTTCCTTTGAATTCCTCATATACACCATTTTCCAACGAATCATCTGTTTCACTCGTCAGCGTGCCTAAAATAGTGAGGGACCCGCCTTCTTCCAGAGCTCTGGCCGAAGTCAAAAAAACCATCGGACTTTGGAATGCTGCGTTCGAGTACGCGGCGTCCATCGGCCGTCCCGCCGGACCATTCAGATGCCAGGCCCCTGCGAGACGCGTCACAGAATCCACCAGAATCAGGACGTTCTGCCCAAACTCGACCATTCGCTTGGCCTTTTCAAGCACCATATCCGCCACCTGAATATGACGTGTAAGCGACTCGTCCATCGTAGAACTTATGACTTCACAATTCAACCCCTTCACTTGTTTACGCAGTTCTTCAACCTTCTCGTCACTTTCATCCACCGCGAGAAGAAAAACATACAAATCGGGATAATTTTTCAGCGCCGCATGAGCGATTTTCGTGAGGAGAGTCGTTTTGCCAACGCCCTGCGGACCGACAATCAACCCACGTTGGCCAAAACCAATCGGCGAAATCAAATCCAGGATGCGCGTTTCCATTTCCTCCGTTTCGCACTCTAGCCTCATCGGATAGGTGGGGTGCATCGGGGTCAGTTCCTCGAAAAATTTGCGGTGACGGAACTCATTCGGATCACGGAAATTGATCGCCTCGACCCTCAAAAGAGCGAAATAACGTTCATTTTCCTTCGGCGGGCGGATCTGACCGGAAACACACGAGCCGTTTCGCAGACCAAAGCGGCGGATCTGGCTCGGTGAAACGTAAATGTCGTCCGGACAGGATGAATAATTGTATTCCGAGCTGCGCAGGAAACCGAATCCATCCGGCAAAATCTCCAGTGTACCTTCACCATAAAGCAAACCATTAAGTTTGATTTTTTCTTTAATGATACTAAAGATGAGGTCCTGTTTTCTGGCCGATTCTTCGTCAGGAATACCAATCTCAAACCGTCGCGCCTCGGCGATGAGTTCCTGCATGGAAAGCTGCTGGAGCCGGCCTACCGTCGCGTCCTGAAGGAGCATTTCCGGCATTTTATCCTCTTCGGGTTTACGTCCCCGGCTCATTTCCTCCGCTAATTCTTCCGCCAGGGAGAGCGGCTCTTTGTGAAAACGAGGTTCTTTCAGTTCCGGGAATGCCGGGTTGTATTGACTGTAACCCTCGGTATTACGCCGATACGGGCGATTTCCATAGCCCCTGCGGCCATAGTTCCCACCGCCGTCCGGCCCGTTTCCGTCATTTTTCCAGCCTCGATTTCCACGATAGCCGGGATTATCACGGTAACCTGGGTTCTCTTGATTACCGCCATCATAGCCGCTGTAGGGTCTGCGAGGCGGACGCGGAGGGCGGGAGTCGTAGCCGTCGTAACTCCGCGGCTCATTCATCCTCTGGAATCGTTCGGAATCTCCATAATAGCCACGCCGTCCATACCCGCCGGGATTCCGACCGGGATTTCGGCCATCTCCATCGAAACCTCCCGATCGGCGGTAATTGCCAAAACCACCCTCGTTTCGGGGCGGTGCGTTTTCGGGAAAATCACCATTCCGTTCCACAGCGTCCGGGGAGGAAGAACCACGTCCACCGGAGAATTGGGGATCGTTCGTTGATTTCAGTTCATCATCCATTCCCAAACCGCTCCCAAAAGAAGAACGCCCACGGTTACGGGAATATCCCATCGAGAAGCGGGAAAAAGTATTCACGCCTCGGGGTTGAACCGGATCATTGGGAACAGAAAGGCGTGAACTGATAAACGGTTTTTCACGCATAATACGACGCTGACCTTCCATTTCCTGCATGGAATCAGAGGGCGGTTGCGTCTGATCGTCCAAGTGAGACCCAGAAGAGTTCTCGGGTTGGCGGGGTTCATCTGATTTGGGTTTTGCTGCATCGTTCGGATTCTGGTCAGGTGGGAGTGATGGATTTGCATCGGAAAAGGGATTTGTGGACATTGTTGAGACTCCTGAAAAGTACTTATTTAAGCGTCAAACACGAAAAGGACGCTGGGTGGGTGGGATTAATGAAAAGGTCTGATATACAAACTTTTCTCTGAATTTCACTCTAATATACACCAAATTCAGAGAAATTTCAAGGGCTTCGTTTAAAATTTCAAAAAACCGGCAAAAAATTTTTGGAAATTTTGCCGGTTAAGGAGTTTTTTACATAATCAGTTTTACAAAATTATGTGAGGACCCCATTTCGCGGCGCCCTCACGTTGGGCAAACATTACAGCCAGGCCGGAAATTCGTTCGCCGCAGGGAGAGACACGCACATGACTTTCGTCACGCCGCTGACCCGCTGAAGCTCGCTCAGAGCCGCAACCGGCGGAATGGAGTCAAGACCCCACACGCCCAGGGCTTTACTGGTCTGATTCGTCGCGGTGCTGACGGAGAGCTGCTCAATATTTACGTTGTTGCGGCCAAAAATGTTCCCGACCGCGCCAATAATTCCCGGAACATTGTCGTGCAGGAACAGGCAGAGATTTCCGTCGAGGAACGCCTCGAGGCGGAATTCGTTGACCTGAACCAGACGCGGCATGCTGTTTCCGAACAGAGTACC
This sequence comes from Thermoguttaceae bacterium, assembly GCA_030530205.1. Taxonomy (GTDB): domain Bacteria; phylum Planctomycetota; class Planctomycetia; order Pirellulales; family Thermoguttaceae; genus RGIG3701. Next base: position 58,951 of record JAUMVK010000007.1, read on the forward strand.
CGCAAGTGTTGTCTTGCCGCTGTCGCTCACGACCTCGATCGAGATCAGGGAGCTGAACGTTCCGGATTCATTCGATTTGTTCTCGACCACTTCAATACCACGTTCTTTCAGAAGCATACGGGCGTTAATAATATTGGATTCGCCACCCGTCGCGTTGGAAAGAAGACCCGCCGCGAAAGCGCCCGTGACAAGCGAGGTAACTTTCTGGGCGATCTCGCCGCGATAGGAAATCGAGCATTTGGAAATACGGCCTTTTTCGATTTGGGCAGCAGCCAAACCCAAGCGCCACGCCAGAGCAAGCGAACCGCGCATTTCAGCGAGCGTTTTGCCGTCCAGCGGAGCCATATTCACGGCCGACTTGATCGTTCCGGTCGTGAAGTAGTCGATCAGGAGCTCAACGGCTTCCAGAGCGACGTTTTTCTGGGCTTCGGTCGTGCTGGCGCCAAGGTGCGGGGTGCAGAGGACGTTTTTACGCCCAAAGAGAGGATTTTCCGTGCAAGGCTCGGTTGGATAAACGTCCAGAGCGACGCCGGCGAGGTGACCACTGTCGAGGCCCTCGACCAAAGCCGCTTCGTCATAGATCCCGCCGCGTGCGCAGTTGATCAGGCGGGCGCCCTTCGGAAGCATTTTGATCTCATCGAAAGAAATCATTCCGCGGGTTTCGTCGGTCAACGGCGTGTGAACCGTCAGGAAATCGCAGAAGGGCAGCATTTCGCGGTAGGACGCAAACATTTTGATGCCCAGTTTTTCGGCCATTTCGTCGGAGAGGAAGGGGTCGTAACCAACGAGCTTCATTTCCATGGCACGGGCACGGACGGCAATCGTCTGACCAATACGGCCAAGACCGATGATCCCGAGCGTCTTGCCGGCGAGCTGGGAGCCGGTGAACTGTTTTTTGTCCCAGCGCCCTTCCGCCAGAGACTGGTTGGCCGGAGCGACAAAACGGGTGAGACCAAACATGAGGGCCAGAGCATGTTCCGCGGTAGAGAGTGTGTTTCCGCTCGGCGTATTCATGACGATCATCCCTTGGCGGGTCGCCATGTTTTTGTCGATGTTATCGGTGCCGACGCCAGCGCGTGCGATGGCCTTCAGCCGGGTATTCCCTTCCAGAATGTCGGCCGTGAGCTTCACGCCGCTGCGACAGATCGCGCCGTCGAATTCCATCAGGGTGTTGCGAAGTTCTTCGCCTTTCAAGCCGGTTTTCACTTCGTATTCGATGCCGGGAGCGGCTTCCAGAAGGTCCAAACCATCCTGCGAAATCGAGTCAAGTACGACGATACGAGCCATTTTAAACTCTCCTTTGTTTAAAAAGTTGATGAGGGAAAAAGTCCTAATGCACGTATTCTACTCTTTTTTTCAAACTACGCAAGCCCCCCCAGCCCAATTTTGATAGAAAAATATCGATTTAGGGAAAAAAAGTTCCTTTTCGGGTGGGAAATGGTTGACAGGACTGAAAAACTGGTTTATAATTTGAGGAAAGCCCATTCTTTCGACTCCGAAGTTTTTTCCTTTAATATTATGGACGTTCACCCGATTTTCGACGCGATTCAAAACGGCACCGAAGAAACCGTCCGCGAAATGCTGGCGGCCGGAGTGGATCTGAACCTCCATGACGATTCGGGAGATACGATGCTTTTCTGTGCTGCGCTTGCCGGGAGACCGGAAATGATTCGGATCCTGCTGGAAGCTGGCGCGGACCCGAACGCGGGACCTGAGGACGAATACAGGACCAACGTTTTGCCGCTGCACGCCGCCGCACTTTCGGGAAACTGCGAGATAATTCGCCTTTTGCTCGCTGCCGGCGCTGACGTAAATCGGAAAGATTTTCTCGGCGGCACACCATTGTTTCTCACGACCTGGTACGGTCAATTCGAGGCGGCTCAGCTGCTTTTGGAAGCCGGCGCGGAGGAACTTCCCTTTAACGACGCGGCTGAGCATGGTTTTTTGCCGATCCTTGAATTGTTCCTTCGGCACGAATCCGTCACGGAGGAGGTTTGGGAAACGTTCGGCTTTTCAGCCCTGCACAAAATGGTGATCAGGAACCAGCCAAGTCAGACGGAGCGGCTCGTCAGGGAAGAATTGGCCGCGCGCGACCGCTGGGGATACACGCCTTTGCACTGGGCCGCCGGGCTAGGCAGAATGGAATGTTTGAATCTTTTCTGGGAGGCCGGAGTGGATTTTGAAGCGGGAGGCCCGCGGGAATTTCGGGCGTTAAATCTGGCCGTCCAGAACATACAACGGGAAGCCGTGCGCTTCCTGATCGATGCCGGGGCCGAGCTGGATTTTGAGCCGTCGCCGATTTCCGGAGCCATCGTCGCCGGCGATTTGACGATTCTCAAGGCCCTGCTCTACGCGGGAGCCGACCCGAATTTCCGGCTGGAAAAGAATCATCAGCCGCCCCTGACCATCGCGGCCGAAGAAAATGATCTGGATGCCGCAAAACTCCTGATCCAGTACGGCGCGGACGTGAACCCGAAAACGCCCATGAACCTGACGCCGTTCTTTGAAGCGGTTTGCACCTCCAGCCCGAAAATGGCCAAACTCCTGCTGGAATCGGGGCTGGATCCGAACACGACCGACGAAGACGGTCAAACGCTTCTGGAAACGGCCATGAAATTCATTAATACGGAAGAAATCGTTCAAATGCTGAAAGACGCTGGAGCGAAATAGGTCCAACGTCCGCAAAATTTTAACCGGCGCGTAATTTCGGCCTCCGGCCTTCATTACCGCCTGACATTTACGTTTTAAGAACCATGAAAAAATCCCTCCTTTCTCTTTTGTTCCTCCTTCTGACCGGGTCGTTTCTCCACGCAGGAACGGACTTTTTCCGGGATGGAAAAACCGACTGGTCCGTGCGTCCGCTCCAGCCGGAAGACGTGACGATCCAGAATGCCGTCAAGGAATTCCAGCGCGCGCTGAAGCTCATTTCCGGCGCAGATTTTCCGATTGCCGAGGACTCGAAAACTGCGGGCCAGAACCAGATCGTCATCGGCGTTTCTCCCCAGCTGGCGCAAACGCCGGACCTCATTCGGATCGAAACCCGGAACGGAAATCTCTTCCTGACGGGCGGCTCGCCGCGCAGCGCACTCTACGCCGTGTACGAATTCCTGCGGGATGAACTGGGCGCGCGGTGGCTCTGGCCCGGCGAGGACGGCGAGTTTCTGCCGAAACGCACCGCGTGGAGCCTCCCGGAAATTCACCGCTCGTTCGAGCCGCCGATCCGTTACCGCGGCTTCCACATGTGCGGGGACTGGTACCGCGTGGATGATTTTCACCTCTGGATGAGCCGGAATCTGCTGAACAGTCACCGCCACGGAAACCACCGTTTCCCGGATCGGGAGCGCGGTTTTTACCGGATCTACTCCAACCATAATGTATTCCCGCCGAAGGAAAATTTCGAGACTCACCCGGAATACTACGCACTGCGCAACGGGCGGCGGCTCAAGTGCCAGGTCTGCCTGAGCAGTCACGAGTGCGTGGTCGCCACGGCCGACAAACTGACGGAGGAGTTGAAAAAGTGCCCCGATGTGGACGTTCTGAGCCTCTTTTTGCCGGACAATCAGGAGTACTGCCAGTGCGAGGAGTGCGCGAAAAAGTCGGTTTCGACCGCTTTTTTCGACTTTTTCAATGAACTGACCGACATTTTGAAGGAACGCTTCCCGAATTTACGCTTTGCGACGCTCGCGTATCAGGGGTACTTGCAGGTCCCCGACCACCCGGTGCGGAACGCCGAGTTCATCGAAGTGGCGACGCACGGCCGGTGCAACGTCCACCTTTACGGCGACGCGGAGTGCGAGCGGAACGCCTCCCAGCTGGCCCTCCTGAAAAGCTGGAAGGAAACCGGCACGCCGATCGGGAATTACGCGTACGAGTACGACATTTTCTCGCACACGCATCTCTTTCTCCCCTTTTTCAGCGTTCTGGCCGACGTCGTAAAAATGAACCACGAGATCGGTTCCGTCGTTTGCCTTCCGGAAGTCAGTCTTTCCCCGCGAAACGGCCCGGAGGAAAAAGTGGGGACCTACGCGAATCGCGTCTCCCAGTACGTCATGGGGCGGCTGATGGTCGATCCGACGCTCGACTGGCACGACGTTCTGCGCGACTACTGCGACCGCGCGTTCGGCCCCGCCTCGCAGTCCGTTTACGAATATTTTCTGGCGCTCGACGCACAGTGGAACGAGCTGAAACTTCACCGCGGGATCCTCGGCTCACCGGTCGGCTTCGCGGAGGAGTTTCTCACGCCGGGAGCTTTGAAAAAGGCCGAAAAGTTTCTGAACGCGGCGCAGGATCAGCTAGCCGGAGCGACGGATCTTCCCCCGGCGGAAAAAGAGCGCTTCCTGAAAAACGTTCAGCGCGAAATGGTCCTCCTCGGCCAGTGGAAGGCGTTCCTCACGGACGAGGACCGCGCGGAGGCCGCCCTGACGGAAACCCCGGCCGAAAACCAGAAATTCAGCTGGACCCCCGACGGGATCACCGTCCAGAACCTGGAACTTCCCGCGGAGCTGGCCCTCACGACTGGTCAGGGGGGCGAAAAGTGGTTTTTCCGCGTCGAACCGGACGGCACAAAATCCCAGTGGCGCGTGAGCGCGCTGGGCGTGCGCGAGACGTGGGACCCAACCCCGGGCTGGGACTTCCGGAAAGACGGAAATTCCTGCAAAATGCAGATCCCGTTCGCGTCTCTGGCGCTTGAAAACCCGGTGACTCCCGGAACGCTCTGGCAGTTCAAACTCACCGAGGCGGGAAGATCCACGCCGGCCAACGCGCCCTGGGCGGGTTTTTCCTTCTCACGGGCCGCGCAAACCGGCCGGGAACTGGCGTACTGGACCGGGACGTTCGAGCGGGACGAACCGACGCTGAAGCGTTTTTCCTCCTCCATGCGTGACTGCGGCTGGGACGTGCGCGTCGCCAAAACCGGCGAGGAATTCCTGAAACTCGACCCGGAGGTTTACTGGCTGCGCAATCCGTCCGCCGCGCAGAAACTCCCGCCCGAGTGCTGGGAGAAAGTCCGCCGGGACGTGGAGGAAAACGGAAAACTCCTCGTCATCATCTCGTACACGAATTTCCCGCTCGAAAAGGCCCTGAACGACCCGTCCTTCGCGGTCCGGATCGGCGGGATCGGCTCGACCTCGCTCCCGGAACGCCGCTGCAACGGGCTGGTCGAGGATTCCTGGCTCCACACGCCGTACGAACTGGAAGAAAAAGTCCGGAAATCCATCACGCCGGCGTACTGCCTGAAGCTGGCCGACCGCGAAAAGTGGAGCGTTCTGGCCACGATGCCGAAAAGCTCGGCCGAGCTGGACGCGAAGCTGGACTACATCGCCCTGAGACCGTACGGAGGCGGGGCCGTTCTGCTCCTGAGCGCAGACCCTTGGCTTCCACTTCCCGAAATCCTGGAAAACCTGAACGAGTACCGGAAGAAGTAAACGCTTCGGCGTCACAAACCCACCCCCAAACGAAACTTAAACCAAAGAAATCCCCAAGAATAGAAAGGACCCTCCCATGACGATTTCACGCCGTAATTTACTCAAACTCACCGCCGCGGCGGTTTCCGTTCCCGCGTTCCTCCCGGTCGCTTTCGGCCAGAACGCTCCCAACTCCCGGCTTCGGGTCGGAGCGGTCGGCGTCGGCGGACGAGGAACCTACGACGCCGGCCTGCACGCGCAGCACGCCGAGCTGGTCGCGATCGCCGACCTTGATAAAACCCACGCGGCCGCCGCGAATCAGCAGATCTGCGCGGGCAAAGCCGAGGAACTGACCGACTACCGCCGCATTCTGGACCGTTCCGACGTGGACGTGGTTTGCATCGCCACGCCCGACCACTGGCACACGAAAATCTGCCTCGACGCGCTGGCCGCCGGGAAGCACGTTTTCTGCGAGAAGCCGCTCACGCTGACCATCCGCGAGAATCAGGTCCTCCGCGAGGCGGTCAAGGCCCACCCGAAACAGGTCATGGCGGTCGGGACCCAGCGCCGGTGCGAGATCCCGCGCTTCACCCGAGCCGTGAACATGGTCCAGATGGGGATCCTGGGCAAGATCCAGCGCGTGGTCGTGAGCCTCGGCAAACCGCCGTACGTGACCGCCGCCCCGCCGAAGGACCAGCGTTTCAAAGTGGTTCCGGTCCCGGCCGAGTTCGACTGGAACACGTGGCAGGGCCAGGCTCCTGAATTCCCGTACATGAAGGAGCGCGCGCATGCCACCTTCCGCGGCTGGTTCGAGTACGCCGGCGGGAAAGTCACCGACTGGGGCGCGCATTACCTCGACACGGCACTCTGGGCGCTGGGAGAAGACCGCCCCGGCCGGGGAATCGTCTGGGTCGATCCGTCCGACTGCAATTTCCCGCTCCCGATGAAAGACGGCTTCCCGACCGAGTTCGACTACTGCAACGTCCCGTACGACTTTTACGCCAAGACGAAAACCCTCGGCGGGATCCCGGTCGACATTGAGACGCGGCTCGACAACGGGATCCTCTTTGAAGGCGAAAAAGGCCGTATCTTCGTCAACTGCGGCAAAATCACCGGCAAGCCGATCGAGGAGGAGTGGGACAAAGAATACTACGGCGAGAGCGAGAAACGCCTGATTTTCAAGGGCAAGCCCGTGACGGACCACATGACGAACTTTTACCTCTGTATCCGCGACGGCGGCGAGCCCGTCTCGGACGTCTTCAGCCACATCCAAACCATGACCGCCCTGCACGTTATTAATATTGCAATGCGGCTTGGCCGAACCATGACTTGGGACCCGGTGGCCGAACGTTTCCCGGAAGACGCTCAGGCCAACACGTTCCTGACCCGCGAGCAGCGCAAGGGGTTTGAAGTGTGCTAAAAAAAGCCAGGTAAAAAAACGCCGGACTTCTTTCCGTCCGGCGTTCATTTCTATGTCCTGAAAAAATCTTACAATTTTATAACTATTCCCATTGACAACTTTTTATTTTTCTATATAATACGTGGTTAAACTATTTTACTCATTTCCTTTTTCGGAGAGATAAAACGATGAGAAGATCCTTTTCGATGACGATGGCCGCCCTGCTTGCGGTGCAGTGTCTTCTTTTGACTGCGTGCAAAAAAGAGGGGCAACAGGCCCCCCAGCAAATGCCCGACATGACGGCTCTTGTGACGGCTGAGACCGTCCAGGAAGACTACGCCCAGACTTCCAAAAAGTACGTCGGCACTTTCGACGCCATTGACACGGTGGACGTAGTGGCCCGAGTCGCTGGCAAAATCATGGAGTTCAACGTCCATGAAGGCAAAGACGTCAAGACAGGCGAGCAGCTCTTCAAAATCGAAGACGACACGTACAAAGCCAACGTTGCGGCTGCTGAAGCCAACGTCGCGAACTGCGAGGCGAACATCGTCGCCAGTGAGGGAAATCTCGAATCGGCCAAAGCGACCGTGGACCAGGTCTCGGCCAAACTGAACTACGCGGTCACGACCTTCATTCGTTCCGCGCGTCTGTATTGCGGCGAAAACACGGAGATCGTCCCACTCGCCGAGACCCTTTCCACTGGCAAGTCGATCGATGAACTGCTCCAGGTAGTTGACCAGATCAGCGAGTTAGCCCGGCACTTCAAAAACCCGGCCGCCGCCGTCTCAAAGGATGACTACGAAAACGCCGAGTCCAACCTGCGCAGCGCGATCGCGACGCTTCAGAGCGCTCAGGCCTCCCAAACCACCGCAGAAGGAAACCTCCAAAGCGCCAAAGCCGCCCTTGAGTCCGCCAAAGCCAAGCTGGATCTGGCGAAAATCGATCTGGCCTACACCGTCGTTACGTCGGACATTGACGGACGCTGCGGCCGTGCGAATACCTCACTGGGGAATTACGTCACCACCGCCAGCGGCGCCCTGATCACCGTCACGCGAATGAATCCGATCTACGTCCGCTTCTCGATGAGCGAACACGACTTCTTCGAGATTTTCGGCTCGCCGGAAGGTCTGAACAACGGAAATATCAGCATCGAAGTCGAGCTTCTGAACAATGTGGCCGGTTCCTCCGAAGAGGCCCAGAGGTTCCCGATCAAGAAGGACGAAAACGGCAACAATCTCCTGTTCCTCGACAACTCGGTCAACACGAACATGGGCGCGGTTTACCTCTGGGGAACGTTCGAGAACGAGCACAGCCTGTTCAACCCCGGCGGTTTGTGCCGCGTGATCCTGAACCACAAAGCCGAAGAAAAGAGTGCATTCGTCCGCACCACCGCGATCCAGCATGACGCGCAGGGCACGGCCATTTACGTCGTTGGAAACGGAAACATCGTGGAACGCCGGCACGTGGAGCTCGGCCCGATCACCAACGGCATGCAGACGATCCTTCCGAACGACGACCCGAGTAAAACCCTGCGCGCGGGTGAAGTCGTCGTGACTACCGGCACGCACAAAATCGTGATGATCCCCGGCGTTCCGACCAAAGTCAAATTCGCCCCGCCGACGGGCCTGAAACCGGAAGACACGCCAAACACTTTCCTCGGGACCGTGGGAGGCGAAGCCGCGCCCGCTGCTCCGAATCCGGCTGACGCACCGGCTGCAGCCCAGCCCGAAACAGGGAAACAGTCTCCGAAAGAAGCCCGGAACGTTCCGTCCCAACCGTCCTCTAAAAGCTGAAAGGATTGAACGATGATTTCCGGAATTTTTATTCAGCGTCCGAAACTCGCGATCGTCATCAGCCTTTTGTTGATCCTCGCGGGTATTCTCACCATCCCGAACATGCCGATCTCGGAGTACCCGGAAGTGGCGCCGCCGCAGATCCAGGTCACGGCCACCTACCCCGGTGCGTCCTCCAAGGACATCGCGGACACGGTAGCGGCTCCGATCGAAGCCCAGATGAACGGTCTGGAAAAACTCCTCTACTTCAAATCGACCTCAAGCAACACGGGCGTTTACCAGCTGGACGTTTATTTCCAGTACGGCGCGAACAGTGACATTTCCCAGGTGAACGTTCAGAACGCCGTATCCCGCGCGGAACCGACACTTCCAAGCGAAGTCAAGCAGTACGGCGTTCAGGTCAAGAAACGGTCCTCCGACATTTTGTCCGTCTTCTCGTTCGAGGCGGAGAAACTGAGTACCCGTGAGCTTGCGTCTTACGTCAAGATCCACATTCTGGACGAAATCGCCCGCGTGGATGGGATCAGTGACGCCATATTCTGGTCAAACGATTACTACAGTATGCGAGTCTGGCTTGACCCGGCAAAAATGGCTGCGATGGGCGTTTCCGCGACCGAAGTGGCCGCTGCGATCCAGGGGCAAAACGTTCAGGCCGCGGCCGGGGCCGTGGGGATCGAAGCCAGTAATGACCTGATGCAGTACAAAATCAACGTCAAAGGCCGACTGACGACCGAAGAGGAATTCCGCGAGATCGTCGTCCGTGCCGACGGTAAAGGCAACATCGTGAAGATGGGCGACATCGCCAAAGTCGAATTGGGTTCCGAATCCTATGCTGCTCACAGTAAACGAAACGGCAGACCCTGCTGCGCGATCGCAATTTTCCGTACCACCGGCGCCAACGCGCTTGATACGGTGAACGCGACCATCGATAAAATCGAATCCCTGAGGCCCGACTTCGAGAAAATGGGGATCGAGTATCGAACCGCCTACAACCCGACGGAGTACATCACGATCGCTCTGAAAGAAATCGTGCAGACGCTGGGCGAGGCTCTGTTCCTCGTGATCCTCGTAACGTACATTTTCCTTCAGGACTGGCGCGCCACGATCATTCCGGCCGTCGCCATCCCGGTCTCTCTGCTCGGAACATTCCCGGTCCTGTACGCGCTGGGATTTACGATCAATACGCTCACCATGTTCGGCATGATCCTCGTGATCGGGTCCCTGGTGGACGATGCTATCGTCGTGGTGGAAAGCGTCATGAGTAACATCGAACAGGGCCTGGAACCCCGTGAAGCCACGATCAAAAGCATGCATCAGATCACGGGGGCCGTCATCGCAACAACACTCGTGACGCTCGCCATTTACATTCCGATCTGCTTTAACGGTGGTATGGTAGGGGTGATTTACCTCCAGTTCGCCGTCACCATGAGTGTCGCACTGGTCCTCTCGTCAGTGAACGCGCTCTCACTGAGCCCGGCGCTGTGCGTGATGATCCTCCGCAAGAAACGGGAAAACAGGTTTTCGCCCATGAACATCCTTTTCAAGCCGTTTAACTACGGGCTTGAGAAATTCCGCGGCGCGTTCCTTTTCTTCAGCGGGATCCTGGTACGCCGGACCCTGTTGACGGTTCTCGTTCTGGGAGCGGTTTTGTACACAGATAAATATTTTTTCAGCGTGACCCCGTCCTCTTTCCTCCCGGATGAAGACAAAGGCGCGATCATGGTGAACGTCGAAATGGCCCCGGGAACCGCACTTTCCGAAACGTGCCGCGTTCTCGACTACCTGAATGATTATTTCAGCAAGGAACCCTGCGTTTCCAGCACACTGACGGTCGCCGGTTTTGGTATGCTTGCCGGTCAGGGTGAAAACAACGGAATGCTCATCCTCGATTTGCAGAAGTGGGACAAACGAACGACTCCCGAAACGCAAGTCAGCGCTCTCCAGATGAAGTTCCAGATGATGGCGATGACGATCCCGGAAGCCCGAATCATGTGCTTCACTCCGCCGGCAATCGTCGGCATGGGAGCCACGTCCGGCGCATCTTTCATGCTTAGTTCCACCGGAAAAGCGGACCCCGTCGAACTTTCCCAGGTGGGCAAAGTACTTAGCGGTGAGTTAATGGGGATCCAGGACGTTCAGTTCGCCCAGACGACCTACAACGCTGACATGCCGCAGTTGAGGCTGGAAATCGACCGTGAAAAGGCCGAGCTGATGAAAGTCCCGATCGCTGCGGTTTTCAGAACGCTTCAGACCCAGCTGGCCTCGTTCTACGTCAACGATTTTAACATCAGCGGCTACACGTTCAAGGTCCAGCTTCAGGCGGCCGCGTCCGAGCGAAGTATCATGGAAGACGTCGAAAATCTGTACATTCCGAACTCGATCGGTGAAATGGTTCCCGTGACGGCCATCGCGAACATTCATTACGAAGTGGGTCCGCAGCAGATCATCCGTTTCAACCAGTACATTTCGGCCAGCTTCAACGCCGCACTCAGGCCGGGAACGATGAAAAGCTCCGGTCAGTTCATGGCTGAAATCGAAAACGCGCAAACCATCCAGCCAAAACCCGGTCAGCCGGCCGAGTACAAGATCAACTGGACCGATATGAGTCTCCAGGAACACCTGAACCAGGGGAAAATCGGCACTTTGCTGGCGATGGCGATCATTTTCGGCTACCTGTTCCTCGTGGCGCAATATGAGTCGTGGACGATCCCGCTCCCCGTGATGCTTTCGGTTTCCGTCGCCATGCTCGGCGCCATGCTCGGTTTGAAGTGGTGTCACAAAGACTTGAGCATCTACGCCCAGCTGGGCCTCGTGATGCTCATCGGGCTCGCCAGCAAGAACGCCATTTTGATGGTCGAATTTGCGAAAGAGGAGCACGAAACGCACGGTCTGAACATCACCGACGCGGCCCTTTCCGGCGCAAGCCAGCGATTCCGCGCGGTGCTTATGACGGCGTTCTCGTTCATCCTCGGCGTGGTTCCGCTTCTCACGGCCACGGGCGCAGGCGCCGCCAGCCGAGTCGCCATCGGCGTTCCGACGTTCTACGGAATGTTGATCGCCACGGTGTTCGGTATCGCGCTGATCCCGGCGCTCTACGCGGCCTGCCAGCGTATGCGTGAACTCACGAAAAGGCCGGACAAATCGCCGAATACCCAGGGGATGCCGGCAGCAGTGCTGGAAGGCCAGGTCGAAGTACTTGAAAACCCGATTGAAGAGCTGGAAAGCCCGGCCGAAGAACTGGAAAGCCCGGAAGAATAAATGATTTCAAGCCGGTAAAGTTTTAGGAAATCGTAACGCTGTAACTGCGGCGTTACGATTTTTCTTTTACAATCCTGAAAAAATTTCCACTTTTTCTTATAATTTCTGAAAAAACTCTCGTTTTGCTCTTTACTCAAACCGCGAAATTTGGAATAATGCCCCCAATGAACGTCACCCTATGGGGGGTTGAACGGAGATTTATTTCGACATAAGGTCGATTTTCGATTCAAGGAGAATACAATGACGAAATCCAAATGGATGATGATTTGCGCAGCGTTGGCCTGCGGTTTGGTTCTGGCTATTTCTGTTGTCGCCCAGCAAGGGACTTCTACGACGACCCCTCCGGCGGCCGTTCGCTCCGCAGTCGGGCTGGTCGATGTCGGTCACATTATTTCCCAGAACGCCAATATTGATAAACAAATGGCCGCGATCAACGAGAAGTACTCCAAACTTCTCCAGGATTCCATGAAAGACCGTCAGGAAATCGCCAATATGCGCGAACTCCTGAATACGTATGACAAAAACTCCGACATTTACCGTGAAACCGAGCAGAAGATGCTCTCCCAGCGCGGCGAACTGGAATCCAAGCAGCTCATGCTGATCAAACAGGCCACGGAAGAACGCCTCAAGCTGTTCAACTCTGTGTACACCACGATCATGAAGCAGGCGGAAGTCGTCGGTGCCCACTTCGGAATGAGCATCGTGCTGAACTACGACCGTTCCAAGCTGATCGAAGAAGTTCCGCTTCTCACTAACCCGCAGCAGTATGAAGCCTTCTTCGGCCAGTACGCTCAGACCGTCGCCATGCGCCCGATCGTTTGGGCCAACGGCAAAACGGTTGACCTGACCTCCCTCGTTCTGAACCAGATCCAGAAGGCTGACCCGTCTTCCATTCGTACACCCAACACGACGGTGAAGGCCCAGCCCGCCGCGACCAATACTGCGGTTGGAACGAAAGCCACCGTCCCGGCCACGACCAATCGTTAAAAAAAATAAAGTCCGAAAGGCCACAACGTGATACAATCATCACGCTGTGGTCTTTTTTTGTATGATGTTAAAACCGACAGCGCTCTGATGGACAGAAAAAGCACTTTTTTCGGTCAAATTTGACTTTTTTCTTCTAAAATCACTCTTTTTTTACTTTTTTTCCAAAAAATTCTTGCAAAATTTCTGATTTCGTGTAAAATATTGTCTATGCAATTAACCTGCAATTGATTAAATTGAGGAGCAACATTATGCGTCATCCTTTTTTATTCACCATATTCTCCTTGCTGACGATTGGTTTCGCCGGGATTTCCGCCGCTGTTGACGATACGGGAACGGAAGGTTTGACCGTCACGATCGCCGATCCTGCGGTAATTCAAACCTCCGATGGCCTGACCGGGTCCGGTAATTTGACCCTCACGACCACCGGTTACACGGTCGGTGACGCTGCGACCTACGGCACGTACCAGTTTAGCTCCGACGCAAGCACGACCGGCTTCACCGGCGGCCTCGTTCTGAACGGCGCCAATATGGACCTGAACGGAAACGCGCTGACCGTCAAAACGATCGCCACCGACGGCAACGACAAGATCGCCGCCGTGACGAACAGCGCCGGGACCACCGCGAATCTGACGTTTTCGCAGAATTTCGATCTCTACGCGGCGGTCACGGGAGACGTGAATCTTACGTGGAATCTCACCACCACAACGAGCGTGGTGTACACTCCCCTCACGAACACGGCAGGAACCTCAACTTCCAACGGTACAATCGAGTTCAAAACAGGCGCCGCCACAAATCCTTTCGGAACCGGAACGGTCAAGCTGAATAATACAAAAGTCTGCTTTAGCGCGAACGCATTTACGCAGTCCGCTCCGATGGAATTGACGGGCGACTGCTTCTTCCGTCTGGCTTCTGGCGGAAGCGTTAATATTTCCGGGGCCGTTAGCGGCACGGGGAACCTCGTCATTCCGTACGACGGCGCGTCCTTTACCTTCTCCGGCACGCCGAAAACCTACACGGGTAAAACCATCATCGGGATCTCCAACTACCACTGGAACAACGCCAGCGCGAAAGCCCAGATCACCCTCCAGGCGGAGAATCTCCTCCCGGCCGCAACTACGGTCGAAATGGGAAGTGACTGCGGCGGAAGCACGCTCGCGCTCAACGGCTACTCCCAGACCATTAAAGGCCTGAATGGAGCCGGCTCAATCACAACTACAGCAGGAAAACCCACGACGCTGACCGTCACCTCGGCGGATGTCACTGGCAATTTCAAGCTCGGCAACAGTGCGACGCTTGCGCTTCCGGGCGGGGAATACACGCGCCTGAACGTTTCCGGTGAAGGGAATCTCTCGTTTAGCGACGACGCGACGCTCTCCCCCGGTAATTTAAACTGGGGCGTCACCAAAATCAGCGCAAACGGTGATTACACGACCCCGGCCAACCCAACCGAGTGGACGCTGACGCCGGTCAAACTTTCCGCGAGAACCGACGCTGAATTCCCGAACAATACTACGTACTCCTACCAGGGGATCTTCACCACGAAGGAGGAAATGACGCTTTCCTTCCTGAAAAACTTCGACGACACAGGACTCGTGTGGATCACGCCCATCAACGAGGACGGCACGCTCGGCACACGAATTACGGCCGTTGCCAGTGGAGCGGGCGAAGTCGGAACCACTCTGACCCATACTTCCGGTTCCACCAGCGCGTGGGACGCTTTGGTCGTCGGAGAAGTCACGCTTTCCCCGGGGAAATGGCTCATTGAAACCCGCGTGGGTCAAGGCGGCGGTGGTATTGGAGCGACGTACTCCTACACCCAGGACGGGCAGACTGTTTACGTTCCGGGGATCGCAATAAAAGCCGGCGGAAACGCCACGGATCTTGACGGAGTTCCCGAATACAAAGCGCTCAATATTAATGAAAACGGCGAGCTGGCTGGCATTTCTAACCTCGTGGCCAGTCACCCCGACACGTTCATCAGCACGAACATCCAGATCGCTGACGGCAAGACGCTCACGCTGGACGCCGGCACCAACGCCAAGGTGAAAGTCACCGGCGACATTTCGGGTGAGGGGAGCAAACTCGTTCTGACGGGCAACCGCGCGTCCTCCGAGGCCCTGCTTCTCGGCGTGAACACCTACTCCGGCGGCACCACGGTCGAAGTCCCCAAGCTCACGGTCAACAATGCGCGGGCGCTCGGTACCGGGGCCGTGACGTTCGACGCGCCTAACGGGACGGATGTCGTCTTTGACCCAAGCGTGGAAAGCAAAACCGACAAATTATGGAAGGAAGGGTCCATCGTAAAGGACGGCATTCAGAAAACCGAAACGCCCGCTTCCCTCATCCACACCAACCAGGCCACGCACACCGCCACGACCATTGGCGGCACAACGACTTGGGCGTACCTTTCCGATGAACTCGTTTCGGACGCCGACTTCACGATGTACTTCAGCAAAACGTACGACGATGCCGCCTACATAAAAGTCACCGACCTGACTGACGATTCCCTGAGCAAAGTAGTCATTGATCACGGCGCCTACAATAGCGCGGCGTTTGGCACGTTCGATTTCCTGGAAGGGCACCACTACGCCATCGACCTGCGCGTCTATAACGGCGGCGGCGGATCCGGACCGTACAACATCAGCGGCTCCGGCATAACCAGCGGGATCGGTATCGGCGCCTCGACCCAAGGCTTTACGGACGGCGTCGGAAATGAATCGTTCATCACCCCGAATTTCGATTCGACCGGCGCACTGATCGGCTCGGCTCTGCACGGGTACGGAAGCAATATTTTCACGCAAGATCTCATCCTGAACCAGAATGTTTCCATCGACGCGTCGCAGGCCAATCTTCAGTTCGACGGCCAGATTTCCGGCGCTGGGGCGCTGACGCTCAAAAACGGAGGTTACACCCTGACGCATGAAGGCAATTCCGTCGGCGGTCTCACGCTTGAAAACGCCAGCTACGACGCCACAAAAACGACCGGCGTAATGGAAGTGAACGGCGATTTGGCCATCACGGACTCGGCGATCACCCTCAGCCTGAACGGCCTGGAAGATGATGAGAGCTGGACCCTGTTCAGCGTCGCAGACGGCGGAACCGTCACGATGAACAACACAAGCTGGACGTTCAACTATGACGGCGAACCAGTCTCAGGTATAAACACCGTAAAGCTGATTGGCGCACAAAACCTTCCGGAGAATTTCTGGGAAAGCGCGACCTTGGCGATCACGAATCCAAACATCCTTGGTACGTTCGATCTGGATGCAAATGGTGCATATCTCGTTTTCGGCGATTCCACCTCCCTTCCTGAACCTGCCGCGTGGGTCTTGATCCTCTGCGGCGCCGCGGGGCTGGGAATCGTTCGGTCACGAAAAATGAAAATGAAGAAATGAAAAGGACTCCACTCCATTCTTCATTCATAATTCATCATTCATAATTCATAATTTATGCAAGGTTTCCAGCGTACTCTTGCCGCTCCGGTTTCCATCGACGGAATCGGGTATTGGTCGGACCGGGATATTACGGTCACGTTCCAGCCCTCCGCTCCGGGAACCGGTTTGATTTTTGTAAGGGACGATTTGCCCGGGAAGCCCAGGATCCCTGCATCTCCCGAGTTCCGCGTCGCGATCCCCCGTCGGACCTCGCTGGAAAAGGACGGCGCCCGTGTGGAAATGGTCGAGCACATTCTTTCCGCTTTGACCGGGATGGGGGTCGAAAACTGCGAGATCCACGTCACGGCCTGCGAGATGCCCGGCATGGACGGCAGTGCCCGCGCGTTCGTCGAAGCTTTCGACTCGGTCGGGTACGAAACGCAGGACGTGCCGGCCAAAATTCTGACGCTTTCCAAGCCGCTGAACTTGCGCGATTCTGACTCTGACCGTTGGATCACGGTTCAGCCCGCCCACGATTTGCGCATCGGATTTGAACTCTGCTACAAAACAGCGTCTCCAATCGAAAACCAGACCGCTGAATTCACGCTCACACCTGAGATTTACCGCCGGGAGATCGCGCCGTGCCGCACGTTTGTGACGCAAGCCGAGGCCGAGGCGTTTTTGGGTGCCGGTCTGGCGAAGCGGGCGACGTACCAGGATCTGCTCGTTTTCGGTCCGAACGGTCCGATCGAAAACTCTGTGCGCTTCCCAAACGAGTGCGCCCGGCACAAGATCCTCGACCTGATCGGCGATCTGGCCCTCCTCGGCTCGCGCCTCCAGGCAAACCTCCACGCCTTCCGCAGCGGCCACGATTTCAACGCCCGGCTCGTGCAAACGATTTTAAAAGGTCAGTGAGTTCAGGAAAACTGCTTCAAAACGCGAATAAATTGTTCTTTCAGGAGAAATTCATGAAGAAATCGTCATTCCTTCTTGCGTTTTTGTTTCTTCCATTTTTCCTTTCTCCCGCCCAGGCCCAGTTCGATAATCTGGCGGACGACGCGTCGTTTCAGTACCGCACGCACCCGCGGGTCGTCGTGGAAAAGGAACACGCTGAAGCCGCCGGGTTGAAAGTTTTGGACGGGAAGCACGTCAAAATCGTGACGGATCTGGAGCTCACGCCGGCCGTAAAAGCCCTCCCGGAAGCGGTGGACGAGGCGTTTCCGCAACTCTGCAACTTTTTTGGGGTGGAAGACGATCCGGACTGGGTTTTGACCGTTTTTCTGATGAAGAATAATCTGAAGTTCATCGAGGCGAACTACCTGCCGGACATTTTGCCGCCGTTCCAGAACGGGTTTTCGTATAATTACGACTGCTGGGTCTATGACCAGCCGTCCGACTACTACCGCCAGCACCTGATTTTGCACGAGATGGTACACAGTTTCTCCACGACGCGAATCGGAAAAGCCGGGCCGAACTGGTTCGCGGAAATGCTTGCCGAGTTGCTTGGGATGCACGATTTCTCCGCCTCGCCGATCCGACTCGGTTTTATGCCGCCGAACAAGCAGGCGGTTCCGCATTGCGGCCGGATCAAGGAAATTCACGATGCCATCACGCGGGGTGAAGCCCGGACGATCGAGCGGATCCTTCTGGCGACTAACGAGGATTTCCTCGATAATTCGGTCTATTACTGGTGTTGGGCGCTGGGATGGTTCCTCGAACACAATCCGAACACACACGACGAACTGCACTCGCTGATCCCAATACTTAAAAAGACAAATTCCCACGAAGAATTCACGGCTGCGTTCCTGAAACTGATCGAGCCAAAACGGGAACTCATTGAGAAGCAATGGTTGATGTACGTCGCATCTCTCGATTACGATTACGCGCTGAAACCGATGCTTTTCGATACGGAAGCTGGTGCTCCGCTGAACGGGAAAACCGTTCAGAGACTGAAAGTCAATACAGGCTGGCAGAACACGAAGATCCACGTGAAAAAAGGAGAGAAGATCCGGATCCGCGCGAAAGGGAAATTTGAGCTTTACCGCTCCGAAGAGGAAACCTGGCCCTGCGAGCAGAACGGCGTCACGATCGAGTACCTGAACGGCCAGCCACTGGGAATCGTACAAGCCGTGATTTTGACCGACGCGGAGAAAATGACGCCCGCCCTGATGAACGACCGCCAGCCGGGAACGTTTTACACGCCGATTGCCGTCGGGACAAACCGGACGTTTACGGCTCCGTTTGACGGAACGATCCTGCTCCGGTTGAACGTTGAGCCGAAAAAACTGCCGAAATGTCAAGGGGAAATGACGGTTGAAATCAAAGGAAACCTGGGAACCGCGGAATAATCGGCTTTCCCCCGATCATTTGATCAAAAAAACGCCCACCGTCGGCTGTTCCGCGCAGTTCATCACGCCGGCGGCCTCTTCCATGGGACAAACTCGCACAAAGACTCCTTTCTGGGTCAAAAAGTCGATTGCTTTTTGAGTCACGATCAGTTCTTTGGCCTCTTTTGCGCCCTTTACACCGATAACAAGCTGCGAGACGTTTTCGTCCATCATGGTTTTCAGTTCAGAACGATGGATTTTCTCATCAGTTTCCTTGCGAGGAATCGCCTCGCATTGCGAGTTCATGAAAAAATCGGCGTCGAATTCACGCGATCCGACACGCATTACATTGGAGGCTTCGTTCCACTCAAACTTTGGCCTCGAAGCGTTTTTTTTCACAGGTTCTGACGGTTTTTCATCAAAATGCTTCACACTTGCGCGTGCCAGTGCGACCGCACCAATGACCACCGCATCATCACCAAGCTGGGAAAGAACAATTCTGCGCCGGGACGGTGCCGCCGGAAGTTGATCCGCGTCCATAATTTTCTCGATAATTGGCATAATATAGCGGTGGCACGCTTCCATCACACCGCCCCCCAAGACGATTACTTCCGGGTCAATTAAATGCCGAACAGTGAGACACGCGTACGCCAGAACCTCAGCCGTATAATGTACAACTGCCGTAACAAGCGGATCGCCTTTCTCCAGCGCTTTGGCGAGAGTACCCGCTTTAATCAGGGAAACATCCCCCTCACAAAGTTCGGGAATACAGCTGGGAACACCGAGTTCCAGCGCCTCCTGAATCTGATGTTCCATGGCGGTTCGACTTGCGAAAGTTTCAAGGCATCCGACGTTTCCGCAGCCACAAACCGGGAAATCCGGAAGTTCCTCGGAAGCGACGCCCTCAGGAAGAATGGCTCCGAGATAGGCTTTCCAGCTTCTCGCAGGGGTTTGAACCACGATGTGCCCGATTTCTCCCGCTCCGTGCCCTGCTCCGGTCCATAACTTTCCGTTGATGACGATTCCACTTCCAACACCGGTCCCAACAAAGATCCCAACAGCATTCAGGGATTTTTTCGCTGCGCCGAGCCACGTCTCGCCAAGGGTTCCAAGGTTTCCGTCGTTTCCGAGGAAAACAGGTATCCCAAAGTCAGCGCTCAAGATTTTCCCAAGCGCAATTCCCGTCAAATTCATATTCGGAGTTACAACCACGTCCCCGCTTTGAGGTTCCACTACGCCAGGAATCGCGATTCCTATGGCCTTGATCCGGTCCTGAGGAAAACCGAAATGTTCAATCAGTGAGTGAATTGAAGTTTCAATCGCCTGAATCGTCACCTCCGGTCCACAGTCTCGCGGGGTTTTTTCCTTCAGAAAAGCATAAATGGCTCCGTCTTCTCCCACGAGTGCCGTACGGATTTTCGTCCCGCCAACATCCATTCCAATGTAGAGACGTGAGTCAATTTTCGTGAAATCAGGTACAGGATCGATGACTTTGATTTTGGTCATAAAAATACATCAAGGGTTAACGTCTGAAGTCAGAAAACCGTGAAAACGGAGGATTTTACATGGTCATCCCAATCATCCATTCCGGTTTTTCAGTTCTTCGGCCGTGTTTTTACATTGTTCCAGTAAAGTGTGAGCGTTTTGGAATCCGAGCTGGGAACGTGCTTTGTCGGCGGAACAGCTCCAGGAACCCGACATGATCTCCCGAAATTTATCAAGCGATATCGCGGAGTGTTTTCCGGTGATTTTTCGTCTAAGGTTCATAAACTGGCAAACGATCCAGAGGAAAATCGGCGTCACTGGCAAAATGAACGTAAATTTCCGCCCAAGCGCCTTACCGAACAAACGCCCCATTTCCATGTAAGTCAGATGCTCTGTCTGTGAAACATAATAGATTCCTGTTCCAACGTTCTGGGATTCCGTATTTTCCAGGCCGGGAAGACGCTCTCCCTTTTCGGCCGCAAGGTACAAAATCTGGCAAACGTCCTCCGCGTGTGCCATGGAAAAGCGAAAAGTCCGAAGAAAGGGAATGAAAAAAATTCCGCTTTTCCGAATCGCGTTGATCCAGAGACTGACCTCGTGATCGTACGGGCCGAAAAGCATCGGCGGGCGAATCACCGTAATATTCATTTCGTCGGCGTATTTTCGAAGCATCGTTTCCGCTGCCAATTTGGACTTGCCGTACCATGAAACCGGCGTACAGGGATCTTCCTCGATGTGAGGACGTTTGACGGTCGAGGGGCCGGCGGCGGCCAGGGACGATACATACACGAAAATCGGTTTTTCGGTCCGCTCCATACACGCTTTCACCAGATTTTCGGTAAAATTACAGTTTACTTCCAACATTTCATTCAGTGAATCAGCCGCAGTCGCACCCGCCAGATGGAAAACCACATCCACTCCGGAAACCGCTTCTCTCAAGGCCTCAGCCTGGGTAAAATCACCCTGAACCAGTTTTACACCTTCGACTTTCAAATGTTCCTGTTTCGATTTTGGACGTACCAAACAGACCACATTCCAGCCTTTTCCCAAAAGAAAAGTTACAAAATTTCTGCCCAAAAAACCCGTGGCACCTGTTACAAGGGCGCTTTTCATCGATTCTGCTCCAAGTGAATGATCCTCTGAAATTTTTCCTGAAGTTCCGTATTGGCCGCAGCCAAAAACCATCCTTCATCCACGTTGAACGGTTTCCCGAAAATTCCTCGAATGTCCCCACCCGCCTCGGTCACAAGGAGGGAACCCGCGGCAACGTCCCACGGTTTCGTGCGGAAATTCCAGGTTGCGTCGAGCCGGCCACACGCTGTAAATGCAAGATTCAACGCAGTGGAACCTGTCCGGCGGATCGCGTGCGTACAGACCAGAACGTTCAAAAAAGAACGCAAGTCAGGGCTGTCGTACCCGGCGTTCGGAGGAAAACCTACTGCGACGAGACTTTCTTCCGGCTCGGTCACGCGGCTGGTCTGCAATGGTTTCCCGTTCAGAAACGCTCCATGACCTTTCACAGAGGTAAAACATTCCCCCGTCACGGGCGCGAAAATGACGCCGACCTGCATTTCACCGCTGAACTCCATACCAATCGAAACTGCAAAATTCGGGAACGTATGCACGTAATTGGTCGTTCCGTCAAGCGGGTCCACGATCCAGCGGTACACGCCCGGTCCCCCAGCCGCATCGGTCCCGGGAGTATTTTCCTCACCGAGAATTTTATGCGTTGGAAAAGCCTGAAGAATCATCTCCTTCACTTTTTCCTGCGACGCAAAATCGGCTTCCGTTACCAAATCGGCACGGCCCTTTTCCCGTACGTGAATATGGTCCCAATAGTCGAGCAGAATTTGGCCTGCCGCACGAGCCGCAGATTCGCCGACCGATAAATATTCAAAAATGTCTTGCTCCATGGAAGTCTAATAATTCAAGGATTGTAAATTCAGTTAACGATCAGGGTGTGCCCTCACAAATGATTTCGCACCGCCACGAACAGGTCACCGAATCGCGCAAACGACGAAGCAATTCTGCACCGGTTTTCTGACCTGCTTCCGAAAGCCCCATCAGGTCGAAGCCCGCCTCGGAGTTCGGGAGAAAAGCCAATTCCCTCTCTCGATCAATGAACGCGAAAAGGGAGCTTGACGAGGCGATTTCACTCAGCTTCAACAAGTCAACACAAAGCTCCACAGATGCGTTTTCCTCGCAGTTCAACTGAAAATCCTCAGGGAATTCTTCGTCCCAGGCGTCCCAAAGCGGATTGGCCTCTTCCACTTCCTTCCAGGTCTGCGCGATTCCAGATGCCCGGGCCTTACGCACAAATGGGAGATCGCTTTCCGCCGTGTTTGATTTGGCGCAAAGAATCCCGAGCCAGTAAACTTCCGTGCCGGAAACGCTGTAAAACTCACGCAGAAACCAAAGAAAACGGTTTTGGACCGCCTCGGTAAACGTACACGAGACGATTTCCGGGGTAAACTCCGTAAAACCGACGTAGAATGGTGATTCCCAAAAGGCAAATGGGTTAAAGAGGCCGAGCAGTTCTGTGACTGGTCGTTTTTCCATGATGAAGTCTCCGTGGTGCGCAAAAAGGAAAAGGCGTAAAAGGCCGTAACGAAACAGAAGAAATCATGGACTCAGACCATGAATGGTCGTTTTATTACGGCCTTTTATCGATTTACTTTTTCACCGACTTCCTGACTTTACACTCCAATTCCGGGTCTGAAGCAAGCGGGAGGATGACCGGTTCCCCCGTCTCGGACGCTTTGTAGATCCCCAGAATGATTTCCACCGCACGGCGGCCTTCCGGCCCGTTCACTTTCGGTTCCGTGTTCGTTTCGATCGCCTGGATCATATTCGCGAAAAGTTTCGCGTGTCCCTTAAAGCTGATTGCCGCCGGGTCTGCCGCACCACCACCGGAACTTTTGGAACTGGCCATTTCTTCCTTGATTTGGGCGTCTTCGGGGGCTTCTTCGGCAAAATCCCACCGCACGATGTCCTCTTCTTCGATCGTCGCGGACCCTTTCGAGCCGTGGATCTCGATCTTCTTCAGGTAGCCGGGGAAAATGGCAGTGCTGGCCTCGATCACGCCCAGTGCGCCATTCGCGAAACGCAGCGATGCGACAGCCGTATCCTCCACCTCGATACGTTCGTGGTCGAGGCAGTCCACCATCGCGCGGATCTCCGTCACGGGACCCATGAGCCAGGTCAAAAGGTCCACGCTGTGGATCGCCTGGTTCATCAACGCACCGCCGCCGTCGAGCGCCCACGTTCCACGCCACGCGCCGGAATCGTAGTACTGCTGCGTGCGGAACCATTTCACGTAAGTGTCGCCAACGGTCAGTTTCCCGAAGCGTCCGGAATCTATGGCGTTTTTCAGCGTGATGCTCGAATCGTGGAACCGACTGTGGAAGACCGTCGCGAGTTTCACGCCGTTTTCCTTGCACGTGTTGATGATCTGGTCGCAGCGTTCCAGAGTGATTTCCAGCGGTTTCTCAACGATCACGTGCTTTTTGGCTTTCGCGGCCGCCAGAGCGGGTTCCAGGTGTGCGCCGCTGGGCGTTCCGATCGTCACGATCTCGACTTCCGGGTCGGCCAGCATTTCGTCCAGGTTCGTGTACGCCTTGCAGCCGGTTTTCTCGGCGAGCTTCTGGGCAGCAGGGGCATAAACGTCAAAGCATGCGACCAGGCGCGCGTTTTCAAGAGATTCAATGGCTTTGGCGTGGAAGTTGGAAATCATCCCGCAGCCAATAATTGCGAAACCGTAGGTTTTCATCATGAAAGTCCTATTAATTTAATTATGAATGATGAATTATGAATGATGAATTCGTTTTAACTCGAATGCAAATCTCACGAAAGAGGGGGCGAGTTTACATCCACCGCTGCATCCACTTTTCCAGGAACATCAGTGACCAAAGGATCCCGCCGTAGCTCCCGGCGCCCTGTGTGTGTTCACTGAAAAGTTTTCGGGCCGTGTTAATATCGACCCACTGCGAGATGGACGAGTTCGGACCGAGCACTTCATCCCGGAAAACCTCCTTCAGAGGCCCACGAAGCCACGTGTCCGTTGGAAGTTCAAACCCCTGTTTCGGGCGGCTCTTCATTTTCATCGGGAACTGCGGTTCAAACGACTTTCGAAGGATCCACTTGCCAAGTCCATCACGAATTTTCAGGTCGGAAGGAATTTGCCCCGCCAGTTCAAGGACTCTTGTGTCGAGGAACGGCGAGCGCACTTCCAGACCGCAGTTCATGGAGGCACGGTCCACTTTCACCATCGCCTCCGGAAGCCCCACGGAAATCTCCGCCATCTGCATCCCGAGCAGCGTGTCACGCGGGTCAGCCTCATTAAACGCGGAAATATACTGATTTCCAACATCTGAGGGAACAAAATCCTTCGTCCGGAAAAGAGGCGCGAGCAGTTTTTTGCGCAAAGGCATACGGCAGAATGAAACGGAATTCGCATACGCTTCCGCTGCGGAAAGCGAAAGATTCGTCAGGGCCGTCTTCCAGCGGAAAATGCGCGGCATAAAGTCCAGTTTCGGGTAAATGGCCGCAAGAGGCGTGAAAATCAGATGACGCAGGAAGCCTGGAATCAGGCGGCGAATGCAGTCCTCTTTCATGTCGTGGATCTGACGCGCGTAGCCGGCGAAACATTCGTCGCCGCCATCTCCAGAGAAAACGACCGAAACGTGATGTGCCGCCAGACGGGAAACCAAAAGCATCGGGAGCGCCGAGGGATCCGAATACGGCTCGTCGTAGCACTCGACCAGATTTTTCAGTTCCTCTACAGCATCAGGCTCGACGATTTCCTGAAACATATCGGTCCCGAAACGATCGGAAATCAGTTCGGCATACTGCAGCTCATTGAATGCGCTTTCATTGAAACCAATGGAAAACGTTGGGATGGACTCACACCCAAGGCGACTTTGCACCGCGACCACGATACTGGAATCCAGCCCGCCGGAAAGGAACGCGCCAGTACCGGGCAATTCGCCCTTCATCATCGTGACGGTTTCTATAAGCTGGTCCTGGATCCGCTCTTCCCACTCTTCAATCTTTACCGACTCATCCGGTTGAGGTGTAAATTTCCAGTACCGGAACGGCCCCAGAATGTTTTCAATGCCGCGGGGACCGAGCTGGAATTTCATCCAGGAACCATGCTGGACTTTCTTCACATGGCGGTAAATGGAACGTTCGCCAGGCACGCAGTTCATGATGAAGTAGTCTTCAATCGCGGTCGGATTAATTTCGCGCTTCACATTGCCGTGCGCCAAAATACCTTTGATCTCCGAAGCGAAAAGAAATTTTTCATCATCCTGATAATAATAAAGAGGTTTCTGACCAAGATGGTCTCGAACAAAAAAGAGCACATTTTCTACAGAATCCCAAACCACCGCAGCGAACTTGCCACGTATTTTGGGAAGCATCTGCTCTAATCCATACTCCGCGTACAGAAAAGCAAAAAGTTCGGTGTCCTCATCCGTTTGAAATTCAACATCACGATCCTCAAGCTCCTCTCGAAGCTCGTCTGAATTATAAATCTCACCATCCAGAAGCACGATGAGCGTTTTTTCACCAAAATGATATTCGATCGGTGAATCGGCGTGTTCAAAAAGTGTCTCAGCCCAAAGGCAGGCACCGAGGCCCAAATTTCCCTTTACGAAATGCGCGTCACCATTTTTGCCGCGGTGTGTCAAGACGGCACCCATTTCACGGAGCGTCGCAGGCTCCACTGGGCGAGAGGCGTTTTCGTTACAATAAACTACACCAAAAATTGCGCTCATGGCAGGATCAAAGGTCCTTAAAAAAATCGACGTGCAAATAGCCTGTTATGGACTTTCAAACCGCAAACTCTTTCCTGAATGGAAAACCGAAAAAAGAAGGAACGAATAATAAAAAGAATTATGAGGGTTTGTGTCATGGGAAAAAACCAGTTTTTTCAGCCGCTTTCCTCATTATTCGTTATTCGTTATTCATTATTCATTCTTTTTCCGTTTCAAATATGAATGCGCTGTCCAATGTTCCGGGTTACTGAATAATTTCCTCTCCGTCAGGGTTTTTGTTATTACGAAAATTGACCACCTTCGCAGGCACGCCAACCGCGATCGCGTAGTCAGGTATGGATTCCAAAACAAGCGCACCCGCCCCGATAACGCAATGAGCGCCAACGTCTGCGAGTACAACCGCACGTTCACCGATCCAGGAATCTTCACCGATCGTGACGCGGGGATATTCTCCTCCCTGCTCCCGAATCGGAACGTCTGTTCGATCAAAAAAATGCTGATTCGTGCCGTTCGCTATGGAAACTCCGCTCGCCAACAGCACGTCATCCCCGAGAGTTACGTCCCCGAGGATACAATACGGCCCAACGTAAACATTTTCACCGATTTCCGCCGTTGGGTGCGAGAAAATCGTCCCAAAACTGATGCAGGAGTTTTTGCCGCAGCGGGGAAGGACCCACTGCAAAAACGCAAGCCGAAAATACTCGCCGAGGATTCCCGGCATAATCGCCAAAAACTGTGTCAAATCAGCAAAAACGCGCTGCTTCGGCAAAAACAGACACATCAGTTTCATTAATATTATAGTCGGAAAAATTCCAAATGCCGCAAAAAATCGGAAAATTCTTTTCATTTTAGCTAAATATTTGAAATTTTTCAACTTTCTGGACTACTCGTCGGACTCGTCTTCCTCCGGGTAAGATTCCTCATCATCGCTGAGCCTGGAAACGTGTTCGCCGGTCAAATCGTCCATTTCCATCACAAGGACGTAAATCGAAAATGCCTCAGCGCCTTTTCGAGGCTGCTCATCTTCACGGCTGGAAATGGTCTGAGTTGAACCTTTTGGCGGAGCGATCAAAATGTCGATCGATTCGCAATGGCCGGTGTCTTCGTTCACTTCAAATTTTTCAAGCCAGGTCGCGTTGGAAATCGAGTTTTGATTGTTCAACCCGCCATTTTTTCCGCCCAGCTTGCCGCGTTCCAAAAGACGCGGGGTCTTTGATTTGTAAGCGGAAATCAGCTTCGCAAGCTGGTTTGTACAACGCAGTTCGATGAACGTAATTTTCAATCCGCTGGAGGAAGCGACTGGAGGCATTTCCGGATCAGAATTTGTATAAACGGCCACGACGTCTATCCCGTTCAGGGGCTGAAATTTCTGTCGCAGCTCATCGGAAAGCTTCGGTTCCTCCGCCTTGGGAAGTTTCGGGTTCAAAATACGGTCAATCTCCCGCACGTCTTTTTCGGCTTTCGCAGCATTAGAAAATTTCCAGCACGACTGGCAAACCATATTATAAGCCTGATCCATCCAGGCGGTTCCGACCTCGATTTTCTTTTCACGCATCAGAACACCCTTGGATTTTTCGCGTTCTTTCACGACGTGCTTGGGTTTGTTCTTGCCAGGGCGAACATTCAGGGGTTTCTTCTCTTTTTCTTTCGGCGCAACACGACGATCCAGTGACTTCACGACCATCAGGAAACCCGGCTCTGTTTCAACTTTATCGAAAAGAACCTGCCGGAAAGGCTCCGGGCCGAGCAGCCACGCTTTGTCCAGTAAACCGTAAACCTGCTTGCGATTTTCAATACATGGGATCGTCAGGTACATCTCAAGGGTGCTAAGTCCGTCTTTATCGAGGGTCGGGATGCGCAGACGTTCATTGGAACCCAAGTCAGGCATATTAGCGATACTTTCCGCAACCAGTCCACCGAATGATTCTTCCAGCCGGGTCAACAGCAGGCTACGCATCTCAGGACTCCAGACCTCTTTTTCCAGAGCGGAACACTCTTCCGGATTCATCATCAATTCCACCAGCGGCTGAAGCTGCACCGCTTGACTTTGGAGGCCATTCGTTCGATTCTGCGGCTGCGTCACTTGCGCTTTTTTGCTCAAAAGGGAAACAGGAACCTGAGCGGAAGAGGCAGGAGCGCCCGCCTTCTGTTCCGCCTCGCGCTGTTTTTGTCTCTCTGAAGCCAAAAGGGCCGCTTTTGCCTGAACCGCTTTTTTGTAATCTTCCAGAGTTTTTTCATCAATGAATTTAAAATGATTCTGGGTCAACGCCTTGCAGCTCTTGAGCAGGTTTTCTTCAATGGTGGTTTTCCATTTTTCATCCAGGTCAGGCTGTTTGTAAATCAAAATATGCGCGATTGCGTTTGCGAAATCACGCCTCATAATGAACTTTTCGAGAACTTCATTCAGGAGGAAAGTCTGTTCCGCTTCCGTATCTGCGGCGGCCAATACTTCCTGACTTGTAATTTCACTGGCGATTCTGGCACGGAAATTCGCAGACGAAAATGGGCAGAATTTGGCCAAAACCTGTTTCTGAACATCCAATGGCGTAAACTGGGGCATATTTCCGTTTCCGCCAACGAATCGGAATTGGACCCACTTCTCCGGCGAGATTTCAATCGGCTGATGGTTCCCACGCATCGCGTTCATCGAATTCTGGTTTTGAATGGGGTTTCCATTTTCGTCCACATCGACTGGTTCGACCTCCGGCGGTTCCACCTCAGCATACTCGGCGGCCAGAGTTACACCCTTTTCAGGGATCAAAAGGAAAGCAAGCAGGAAATCTTCTTCCTCTTTTGTAATTTTGCCACTTTGAGCTTTTTCAGCATACCCAACGAGTGAGGTATCCAACGCGGATTTATTATCATCCGTTACAATCGCACCGGCAAGGAGAGCAGCAACCGCCCTTTTGGCGTTATCGCACGTATTTGCAGAAAGAGCCTCGAAAATTTGACGGACCTGCGCCTGGGTTAGTTGATAAAACTCAAGGATATTTGGCTGAGCCGGAGGGTTGGAACGGTTCGCATTTCTGCCATTCTCGTCACCTTCCTTGAATTTTTCCTCTTCTGCCCGCAGTTTTTCCTCCAGAGCCAAAGCAGCAGGAATTCTCGATTGCGCAAACTGGATCAGGAGTCTCGCCGCATCGTCTGCCGTATCGGGATTATTCAAACGAGTAATAAGCTCCTGAATCGTCGTGTCGTAGAGGTCCTTTTGAGCCTGACGAATATAAAAAATTTCCTTTTCGGTCCAAAGCGAGCTGCTTGCGGGAAGAGTCACTTCAGGAATACGCAGTTCGTCCGGAAGCGTGTTAGCAGGTTCTTCCACGGGTTTCTTTTTCTTTATTTTCTTGATTTTCTTTTTTTCCGGCGCAGGGGCTTCAGGAGCCGGAGCCTGCTGAGTCTGCTCGGGCATTGGGGCAGGCTGCGGAGAAACTTTCTTTTTCTTGCCGCCACAGCCAGAGACGAAGAGCATCAGGCAGACGCTCATGAAAACCATAAAAAATCTTACTTTAAATCTCATGGAATATCCTGCTTATAATTTTATTTTTAGTGATTTTGTTCGGAGGTCTCCCAAACACTCCCAGACAAGAAAAATATTTCCTATTAATAGTATAACATGTGTATTTTTTGAAACAAGACGCCCTACCGGAATTTTGCAACAAAAAAAGCCAAAATTTTGGAAAATTTTGACTTTTTTTTAAAATTTGTGAGATTTAAAGGAAATATCGATTTATTATTTCGGAATTTTACCCGACATTTCTCCCATTCAATATGCAGGCTTTGATGGTGTTGATGGTGTATTTGGGTACTGCGGGTTAATGTTTCCAGGCATAAATAAAACTTTCGGTTGTGCCGGGGCGGGGGCGGGGGACGGAGCTGGAAGCTCGGCAGAAGCCTGAACCGTGTTCCCGTCAAGAGTTCCCGGAAGCTCCATCATCGCGTCACCCGCTTGAGGGGCAGGCGGAACAGCGCCAGCAGGTCCTGCAGGTGGAAGCGTTGCCACAGGAGAAACATTACCCGGAAGATCATCAATGGAATCCGGAAGTTCATCCCCGGACAAATCCAAGCCTGGATTAGGCGCCAACGCTAAACTTTGCTGGGACGATTCCGCAGCAACAGTCTGATCGTTCACGTTTTGGGCAATTCGTTCTGAAGGGACAGGCGCAGAGGCTTCCGGTGCCGGAGGCAGCGCTCCTGTAGCCCATTCAGGTGTTTTCCTGCCTTCAAATTCATTCAGTTTTGCGATTTCCTGTGGGTCTGGCCGAAGTGTTGGATCATTGTCGTTTGCACGAATAGCCGCTGTTGGATTATGGCCTTTCAGACGATCGTGAGCCAGATTTGCAGTACTCTCCGCACTGGCTTTTTCAGCGGGAGGAATCACTTTCTCATCTTTGGAATGAGGCGTGAGTTTAACCGTTGGAATGCTCCAGTCGGTGATCTTCTTTTTTCCTTCCGTTCTGCAACCGGGGAAAGCCCAAAGACTTCCAATTAAAACAAAAATGATTAAAAGTCTGATATTCATAAATTTAAAAGCCTCTTGGGAAGGCAATTGGTCCATGGATTTCCAAACTTCATTTTAGCATTTTTTCAAAACTGAAGAAAGAGCAATTTCCCTCTAAAAATAAAGTTTTACTAAAATTGGAAGTTTTTCAGGCGATCCATGAAACACTTCAATCCTCAAAATATGTTTGAGGATTGAAGTATTCTGTATTTCACGAACCAAAATTACTCGTTGATTTACTCATCGGAAGCGGCATTGCCTTTTTTCGGTTCTGAGGAATATCTACCGGCGCTTTCGATGAACGGTTCTGATTTGAGTAAAAGACCGGATCCGCAACGTTCGGCACCGGATTTCCAAAGCTGTCCGGTATGTTCGTCAAAGGCGCGACCGAAATGGGTTCCGAAGCCTCGGGCATCTTTGACTCCTCTTCATCATTCTTCGGTTCTTCCGGAACGATTGGGGCAATTTCCGCGACTTTCTTCACCGGAATGCTCTTCACGACCGGCTTGACGGGTTCCGCCTGATTCCCGACCGGCGCAGCCACAGACTCCTGAACGGCTGGTGTCGGTTCCTCCAATCCAAGGTTGGGATTGTAGGTCGGGATATTTTCCGTAACGTCCAGCTGGTTGACCTCCAGGTGGGCCAAATCCATCGGGACGATTTCCACTTCAGCTTCCTGCGTGGGGCCCGACTGGAGATTTCTGAAAAAGTCCGTTCTTTCCGAACAGGCGATTATTTCTTCGTAATACGGTTCAAGCAGGCCGTTGAAAGCCGTTTCCTCATTTTTAAGACGTTCAAAAATGGATGAAACGATTTCCTCGCGGGCATGCAAATGAATTTTCTGAAGGGCGGCGCTCCAGGCAGGAAGGATTTCCTGAACGACCGAGCTAAAGCATTCAACTTTGGGTGCGTTCCGTGACCCGGAAATGTCCGCAGTCACGAGGAGTTTCGGAAAGGTCTTTCCCTCCAACTGAGAGTAAAGAATTCCAGCCAGTTCCGCTTCCTTTTTTGGAGACTCAAATGAAACCTGGTTCATTTCCATCATGATCTTTCCCTGAATTTCGTCCCCAAAAAGGGTCAGATCAAGGACCAAAACACATCTCTGCGCCTGAGTGTACAGCGGAAGGGCCGCATGGTCACCCAGAACCATCGAATCGTAAACAAGCGGAATACGGGCTGAAATCTTGCGAAGTTCCATACCTGTCTTTTCGCTGTACCCGGTAACGATGAACGCATCTTTGAGCATTTCTTCAGGGATATTCTGGGAAGCAAGGCGCAAGCTGCCGCTGTAGGAAACCTCACTTTCAGGATCAATCGCGGATTCCCACTTGGAATCAAAATCGAATTCCTGACCAAAAAGCTCGATCACACCATCCGCTTTCAAGTACTTGACAGGCCGGGCGTTTTTGGGCAAAATCACCATTTCAGCCATTTGCGAGAGGGCTTTCCCCCAATTGATCGACTCTTCCAGCCTCTTTTCCACAGTACTCTTGAAAAGGTACTCCGTAAGACTGTCCGCTGTCGGAGCGGCATAGTGCAGTATGGTCGAAAACGCTTTCCCGTCCAGCGCGATTTTCTCGGGCATCTGCGCCAACTCTTTCGCGACCGACCGGTTCAGTTCCATCCAGCTTTTCTGAATGATCGTAGATTCTTTGCGCAATTCTCCCATTCGCTCCAGCTCAGCGAGGATCTCCGGGTTCTTGACACTGGCGGATTTCAGCACTTCGGCATTCAGTTCATCGACCTGAAGCTCTGGAAATTCCTTGAGCTTCTTTTCAATTTCGGTCACTTCCTCATCAATGGCTTTAACCTTGTCTGAAATGTCCTGGTAGATCGGAATATACTTTGCTTTAACCGAATCCAAATGACGAACCGATTCCAGCGATTCACCCTGTTTCCCCAGAATATTTTTAATTTCATCGGAAAACAGCGGCGCGATCGGAGCGGGACGCCAGGCGTTCTGGTACTCCAAAGTATGAAGGTTCGGGAAAACGACCCCTTTCATATTCGCGGTTTGCATCGTGATGTTCCGGAAAATCTGCGGAAGCGGCGCAAGTATCACGTCCATTTCCTGAACGGAAAAACTGGAATCAGAATCCTGCGGAGCCAAACTGGCCTGCAGCATTTTGAGCGTCAGTTCGCTGTTCGTAAACGGAGCGCGGCCTTTGTCACACGATTCATACGTCACTTTTCCACGGGTAGTCCGCTGGAACTCTCTCACAAGCCGTTTCTCGATCGGATTGTTCATATTCCCTATGACTAAAATGATTCCCAACCCAATCAAAAGCCCCAAAACTCCTTCAAATACTATCCATAAAAACGAGGTATGGCTTTCTGGAGTTTGAGAAGCGAAAGAAGCTGAAATCACCGGCTCCTCAACCTTTTCAGGAAGCGATTCTTTCGTTTCCTGAACAGGTTCGCTTTCACTCTTTTCTTTTTCAGGCTCAGCTTTCTCCCTCGATTCAGTGGTTTCTTCGCAAGGTTCCTGGTCCAAATCTTCTACGATCGGAATCTCTGGAAAGGGTTCAGCAAAAGTCTTCAGAAAATCATCTTCCGGAACAACTTCTTCCTCTAACGATTTCAGAAAAGCCTCTGAATCAGGTTTAACCAAAGCCGTAGGACGCTGAGGGTTCCTTTTTTTGAGCTGATCCAGAAGATCGCTCAAGTCACCGGTTCGTTTACGGGAGGTCTTTGAGGCAGAAAGGAGTCTTTCCGACCTGCTTGCCGAACGGCCTCCTGAGGAGAACGACGGCTTCTTCTGAAATTCCGCAAACAAAGAATCTATTCTGCTTGAATCCATCTTTTGAAAGTATTGAATGGAATCGCGTTCGTTCGATTTTGAATGAAGATTTCCAGCCATCATTACCACCATTTTTCTTCAATGTGATGTTTTCTTGATGCTCTCAAGAAATTACACCACCGCTACAATCGTTATAATCCTTAAATTTTATCGTCCTTTCCCAGAGTGATTCTTGAATTTTTGTAAGAATTTTTTGGAAGAGCGCAAAGAAAACGCTTTCAGACTGTTGATTATGCCTCAAATTTAAATTGTTTGAAAGAAACGGGGAGAAAACGGGAATGAACTCTCAAAAGTATTTTCTCCCCTAAAATTTCATGACGATTTCGTCCCAAGTTTTTCTATTTCATCCTCTGAGCGACTTTTTTGGCCCAGTACGTGATGATGATCCCCGCCCCGGCACGTGTCATTGCGATGAGCGACTCGTCCACGATCCGGTTTTCATCGATCCAGCCGTTCAGTGCGGCAGCTTTCACCATACTATACTCGCCCGAAACGTTATACGTTGCGAGAGGGATTTCCGGGAAATTCTCATGAACCAGCCTCACAATATCCAGGTACGCAAGAGCAGGTTTAACCATGATCAAATCTGCGCCTTCCGCAACATCAAGCTCCACCTCGCGCAAAGCCGACTCAGCCGCCGCCGCGAAATCCATCTGGTAGCTGCGACGGTCGCCGAACTGGGGCGCACTGTCTGCCGCGTCCCGAAATGGGCCATAAAACGCACTCGCGTACTTCACGGCGTAACTCATGATCGGGAGTTCCGTGAAGCCTTTTGAGTCGAGAGCGTCCCGCATCGCGCCGATCATACCATCCATCATGCCGCTTGGCGCGACCATATCGACTCCGGCCTCAGCCTGAACGAGTGTCTGACGCTGAAGCATTTCCAACGTCTTGTCATTATCAACGTCCAGCAGACCGGAAGGCAGTTTTTTCATGGCGCCGCAGTGACCGTGGGACGTGTACTCACAGAAACATACGTCCGTGATGCACAGCAACGCCGGCGCGGCCTTTTTGACAGTCCGGACCGCCCGGGCAATAATTCCGTCAGCGGACATGGCGTCCGAGCCGCATTCATCTTTGTGCGCAGGGATCCCAAAGAGCATAATCCCGCCAATTCCCAGCCCCTCCAGTTCCTTCACTTCTTCGGCCAAAACGTCAAGTGACATTTGAAAGACATCGGGCATGGAAGGAATTTCCGTCTTGACTCCCGACCCTTCGCAGACGAAAAGGGGAAGGATCAGGCGGCTCGGCGTAACACGATACTCCGTCACCAAACGGCGCACGGCTGGATTGTGCCGCAGACGGCGTGGACGAATTGGCATTAAATTTTCAAATTCTGTCATAGTTTTCTCCTGAAAAAAGAAAGTGAATCCTGATTTTCTACGATATAATAATATTATAGCACAAAACCCCTCCATTTACAGGGGGGGAGTCTTTTGTGAGTTACCAGTTTTCAGTTGTTAGTGTTACCGCCTCGCCGAAATGTGAGAATTGAGCACACTGTATTCCGCATCAGGCAAAACAATGACAACTGACAACGAATAAAGGGCCGATCAAAATGCTTCCATCATCGCTTCCAATGAACGTTTTTGAGGAGTATATGCTCCTCGACAGTTCGCCCATCTACCCCATGGAATGTAACTGCCGGTTTCGGTTTTCCGGCGGTTTCGACCATGAAATTCTGGAATCGGCTTTGGCGGAAGTCCTTCAAAATCATCCGTTCCTGTATTCTCATTGCCGGGAACGGAAAAATTCCCGTTTCAACTGGGTAATTCCCACATTCGGACCAACCCGGGAGGAACGAATCCGGCACAAAGAGACCCATACGGAAATCCTTGGCGTACACTTGATGTGGCTGGAGGGCAAATGCCGTACGCCCCAATATCCGCACGAGGTCCGTGAGCTGCTCGATATTTGGAACGAGGCCATGATTCGTTTCTTCATCGTGGAAGAAAAAGATGAAAACGGGAAAGTCGTGCGGAGCGATTTCATTCTCAAGTGCCACCACAGCGCCACGGACGGAAAGGGTGTTTTTCGCTTTTTCGCCGATTTACTCATCGAATACGCCCGGCAAAAAGAAAGAATTGAAGAACCCGGCTGGAAGAATATCCCGGCAATTCGCCTCGAAACACTGTTAACCCGGCACTGGTATGGCATGGGACTTCTCGGCTGGGCCAGGCAGTTACTTTTCTGCATGATGAATATTCCGCGCAGTATTCGTTTCATAACACGCCCGGTTCAACCTTGTTTCCTGAAGTCAATTCAACAAACGGAACTGGTAAAAAAATCTGAAGAAGAAGGGATCCAACCCGACTCAGAACTTGTGCCAAAGAACCCGCCGCACGCCCAATTCCCGACGATTCTCTTCAGAAAATTTACCCCCGAAGAAAGCACGCGGATTTTGAACCGATGCCACGAAAAAAAATGTACATTTAACGATGCAATGCTTCAGGCGGTCTGGTGCGGCACGAAAGCATGGCGGGAAAAACATCCCGATGTTGCGTACTCAGGGCCCAAAAAATGGATCCGTATCGCAATTCCGCTTGATATGCGTAATCCTTCTCAGCAAAATTGTCCCGCATCGAATATCGTGAGCATGGTCTTTTGCGACCGTCAGGAACCGGAAATCGACACTTCCGACGCTGTCCTTCGTGATATTCAGAAGGAAATGTTTCACGTGAAACGCTTCCGCCTTGGTTTCCTCCTCATCGAGGGAATGAAGGATGTCGTTCTGATTTTCGGGAATCTGAAAAAGGTCGTTAAAATGTGTGACTGTTGGTCCACGGTTGTCCTCACCAACCTGGGACCGATGTTCACGCCGAAGCAGCTTCCCTTCACACGTGACCCGCTGGGAAAAATCCGGATTGGTGACCTGATTCTCGACGAAATGGATTCCGCGTCGCCCATCCGTCCGCAGACAAATTTTTCTATCTGCTGCGCGACATACGCCGGCGAAATGCAGCTTTCGATGATTTACGACACAATATTAATGGACCGTGAACTGGCAGACGATTATTTCACGCTCGTTCTGGAAAAAATGAAAGAGATCCTGGAAATAAAGTGAAAAACGGCCAAGAAAAAAATCAGGCGAAACGCAAATCCTCACGTTTCGCCTGATTTCATTTTCGGGCATTACGGTCTTTCAGCCTCCGCAAGACCGCCCGCAGATTCTCCCAAAGCTCCTCATTTCCCGGATTCGGAACGATGACCGTCGCGGCGGCGCGCTTTTTCTCAAGCGAAAACTGATTCTTTTCCCGCGCTTCCAGGTCGGCCTTTTTCCAGCCCCGTTTTTTGACAAAACAGATTTGCAGTTCACGCGGAAGATCGACGTACAGAAGCTCGTCGCACTCCGTCCCCCACCCGGCTTCCAGAAGCAGCGGCGCGTCCAGGATCACCACCGACGCCCCTTCTTTTCGGGCCGATTCGTAAAAATCGAGCCAGCCCACGTGAATGGCCGGGTGGAACAGCGCGTTCAGAAAGGAAAGTTTCTCCGGCGATTCAAAGACGATCCGCGCGATTTCCCGCCGGTCGCACGTCTCGAAGCAGTCGAGCAGCGCCCATCGGAATTCCTCGTTTTCGTAAAGCTCGTGACCGTACCGGTCCGCGTCAAAAACCGGGATCCCATTTTCGCGGAAGAAGCCCGAAACGGCCGACTTCCCGCACGCGATCCCGCCAAGGATTCCCCAGACCTGCGGACGGCGCTCGCTGCGGGGATGGGTGGCGAACGTCAGCGTTTCCGTCGCAATGTACTTCACCCCCAGATCGTGTGGTTCGACCGGAATTTCCGGCACGACCTGGCAGTCAAACGCCAGTCCGACCGTCGGAATTTTCGGGCGAAAACGCGGTAAGAGCCGGTCGTAGTAGCCACCCCCCTGACCGAGACGATGGCCGCAAAGGTCGAAGCCGACGCCGGGTAAAACCGCGAAATCGATCTCCTCGGGCCGCACGTGCCGCTCGGGGTTTTGACGCACCGCCGGGTTGGGCTCCAAAATCCCATACGCCCCCGGTTTCAGCTCCGATCGGGAACGGATCTCCAGAAGCTCCAGCCCCCCATCCGGCAGGCACCGCGGAACGATTACGCGTTTTTGCCCCCACTGAAAAAGCGACTCCGTGCCGGTTTCTGAGCGGTGATTCACGTAAACGAGCAGATTCCGCGCATCCTTCCAGCCAGGAACCGCCTCAACCCGCCGGCAGGCCGCGAGACTTTTCCTGAGCGGGTCCTGAACCGACGCCCGAGCACGGCGGAGTGTTTCGCGAAGTTCAGATTTAAGCGATTTTTGGGAATTCATTTCAGGCGCAAGCTGGTAAACGTCCGGGAGATTTCTCCCCTCCTCTTTGTAATCCAGGCCGTACCCCACGATGAAATCGTCAGGAATGGAGAACCCAACGTAATCGACGGGGAAATTTTTGTGAAACTTCCCGGGCTTCAGAAAAAGCACTGCAATTTTTACGTCTTTCGCCCCAAGATCAAACGTTTTTTTGCGCATGTACTCCATCGTCTCACCCGTCTCCACGATGTCCTCGATAAAAACGAGCGTCCGGCCCGTCAGAATTTTTCTGAACTCTCTAAGATACTTGATCTCTCCGGTACTTTGTGTCCCGTAGTAGCTCGAAACCCGGCAAAACGTGATC
This sequence comes from Thermoguttaceae bacterium, assembly GCA_030530205.1. Taxonomy (GTDB): domain Bacteria; phylum Planctomycetota; class Planctomycetia; order Pirellulales; family Thermoguttaceae; genus RGIG3701. Next base: position 96,683 of record JAUMVK010000007.1, read on the forward strand.
TCATGCGGGAACTGAATGTTTTCCAGCAGGTCCGCGAAAAAGAAAAGCGCCCCCTTCAAAACGCAGGCCAAAATCGGCTTTTCGTCCTTCAGGTCCCGCGTCATCTCCGCCGCCACACGACGAACTTGGGCCTGGATCTGCGACTCACTCAGGTACGGAGTGAACTTTTTATCGAGGATTTGAATGGTCATAAAATTATTAATGCCTGCGGGTCTGAAACGTTTTGGTTTTGGAGTCGGTCAAAGAAAAACCTCAAAATCCGGGGCGATAAAATCCGCGTCGACGGAAAGTAGCTGGTCTCGCTTCCACTCGTTGATCTGGCCGTCACGCTCGTGTTCACGCGTCGCCATTCCAACCGCGAAGCCGCCAATCTCGTGGATGAACCGCGTCTCGACGAAACCGTCGCCAAAACCCACGACTTCCGAGGGTTTCAGGCCGAAGTGGTCCATGAACTCCTGGATCACCGCCTGCTTGCTGAAATGATGCACGTCAGTCGGCGAGCCGAAAATCCCGCCGTCGAAAAAGTCATTGAGGCCCAAGAGCCGGCACTGGCGCTGAACGATCGGGTCTTCCGTCCCGCTGACGAGCATCATGGAAAGCCCCCATGACTTCATCCGCTCCAGAAACGCCCGCGCACCGGGGACCATGTGTTCGTCGCCCGAGATTTTCCCGGCCTGAATCGCTTTCTCGCGCTCCTCGATCCGGTTCCCGAGCCGACGGGAGAATTCCTCGTGCAATGCCTGCGAGTCGAGTTTTGGTCCGCCGCAGTTCACGACCTCCTCGGCCATGCGGATGCACTGGAAGATGGAGGGTTTTCCGGTCATTTCAAAAATGAAGCGCGAAATGTTTTTGCGCTCCGCTTGCGCTTCCTCGCCGGAAAATGGAACGAATTTGAAAAGCGTTTCTTCAAAGAGGTTTTGCATGACGTCCTGCCAGCCTTCGGTCAGAAGACTGACGGTTCCGTCGAAGTCAAAAACCGCGCCGCGGAATCGGGAAAAATCAGGGATGGAATCGGGCATGAGGTGGTTCAGAGGGAAAAGGTTTTCAGGGAAATTACGGGGACGACGCTTCCAGCGTCGTTTAAGGCCCCCTCGTTAAGGAGGCTGGTTCGCGCAGCGAGACTGGGGGAGTTACGCGATGGAACCGACGGACTTCCCCCGGCGCGTAATTCCGTGCTCCGCACTCCATTACCGCCTTGCATTTGACGACGCTGGAAGCATCGTCCCCGTAAGTTGATGCATGACTTTTTAATTATACCACGCCCAGCTTTTAATTCAACCACCGTCACCGGAAATTTTCTGTTTTTGCCGTTAAAAAGAGCCGATGATTTAGGTGGAGGATTTTTATGAGCATTTACTTTTTGACCGGCTGCGCGGGTTTCATCGCCTCGAACGTCGCACGCCAACTCCTGCAGGCGGGGCACACCGTCTTCGGAGTGGACGACCGGAACGACGCCTACGACGTCGCGCTGAAAGACTGGCGGCTCGACCAGCTCGCCAGCTTCGAGCGGTTTCACTTCCAGCCGATCGACGTGACGGACCGGCCGAAGCTGAACGCGTATTTCTACGACGCGCTGAAAGCCGAAAAGCGTCCAAACTTCGACGCGTGCATCCACCTCGCGGCCCGCGCCGGAGTGCGGTACTCCACGCAAAACCCCTGGGTTTACATCGAAACCAACGTCACGGGAACGCTCAACCTCCTGGAGCTTTGCCGTGAGACCCAAACGACCAAATTCTGCTTGGCGTCTTCGTCCAGCGTTTACGGAAACTCGACTGAGGAAATTTTCCGTGAGGACCAGCGCACCGACGCGCCCTGCTCCCCCTACGCGGCCAGCAAAAAAGCCGGCGAGGCGCTCGCGTACAGTTACACGCATCTGTTCGGGCTGGACTGCTCCATCCTCCGGTTTTTCACGGTTTACGGTCCCGCCGGCCGGCCCGACATGAGCATCCTGCGCTTCGTTCATGCCATCGCGGAAGGAAAACCGATCCGTCTTTACGGCGATGGTTCCGCAGAACGGGATTTTACCTACTGCGACGACATTGCGCGCGGGGTGATCGCCTCGCTGAAGCCGGTCGGGTACGAAATCTTTAACCTCGGCGGGAACCAGACCTTTTCCGTGCGGCAACTCATCGAAATCATTTCAGACCAACTCGGAAAGGAGCCGAAGATCGAGCGCTTCCCGGCGCATCCGGCAGACGTTCAGCGTACGCACGCCGACATTTCAAAGGCCCGCCGTCTCCTCGGCTGGAAACCGGAATGGACGCTTCCCGATGGGATCGCGCAGACGATCGCGTGGTACAAGGAAAACCGGAAGTGGGTGAAAAAACTGAAATCACTCCGGGCCGAATGAAAAAAACGGAGCGCGGCCGTTTCTGACCACGCTCCTGATCTCGCAAAAAACGCTGAAAAAGGGGAAAACTTTTACTCTTCCGTTTCCTCGTCCGCTCCGTCGTTTTCTTCCGGCGGCACGACTTTCACAGCCACCAGGCGGTCATCCGCGTCCACGTTCATCACCCGGACGCCCTGCGTATTGCGGCCGGTCACGCGGACTTCATCGACGTTCAGGCGCTGGATCTTGCCGCGGGCGGTCATGATCAGGATCTGGTCACCCGGGAAGACCACCGCGACGCCGATCACATCGCCGTTGCGCTTGCTCGTCCGAATGTCCAGGATCCCCAGCCCGCCACGGGTTTGACGGCGGTAGGAGCGCGCGCTGACTTCCGTCTCTTCGCCTTCAGCATTTTCGGAGGCCTCGGCGTTTTCCGCGCCTTCCGCGTTTTCATCAGCCGCCGGAGTGGTTTCGTCCTCGGGGATCGCCGCCGTGTTTTCGTCTTCAGGAGCCGCAGGCACCGAATTGTCGTACCCGAACGGCGTCTGCTTGCCGTAGCCGTTTTCGCAGACGGTCAGGAGGTTCGCACCCGGTTTCACGATCGCCATTCCAACCACCTCGTCGCCGTCACGCAGGCGGATGCCGCGGACGCCCGTGGCGGTGCGGCCCATCGGGCGGACGTCCGTATGGTCGAAACGAATCGCGCGGCCTTTCTTCGTGGAGAGCACGATGTCCTCGCCCGGCCCCACAATATCGACGCCGATGATCTCGTCCCCCTCACGCAAATTGCAGGCGATGAGCCCGAGTTTGCGCGGACGGCGGTAGTCGGCCAGGTCGGTCTTTTTGATCACACCGTTCCGGGTGGCCATCACGAGGTAAAGCCCCTCCTGATCGAAATCGCGCACCGGCCGGCACTGGGCGATTTTCTCGTCCTTTTCCAAAGCCAGGAAGTTTACGATTGCCCGGCCCATTCCGTCACGCGCGGCCTCCGGAATGTCGTAGATTTTGCGCCAGTAAACCTTTCCTTTGTTCGTGAAGAACATCAGGAAGTCGTGCGTCGAACCGACGATCAGGTGCTCGATCGGGTCCTCGCCCTTGGTTTTGGCCCCTTTGAGGCCCTTCCCGCCACGGCGCTGCGCCTTGAAAGCGGAGGTGGAAGTACGCTTGATGAATCCGCCGGCCGTGATGGAGACCACCATGTTTTCTTCGGTGATCAGGTCTTCCAGATTCGTGTCGAGGTCCACCAGTTCGATTCCCGTGCGACGCGCGTCGCCATACTTGTCGCGCATTTCTTCCAGGTCGGAGCGAATGATCGCAAGAATGTACGACTTGTCCGAAAGGATCTGATTGTACTCTTTAATGTCCGCCAGAAGCTGGTTAAATTCATCGGCGAGTTTGGCCTGTTCCAGGTTCACCAACTGGCCCAACGTCATGCGCAGGATCGCGTCCACCTGCACCGGCGTGAGCGTGTACGCTTCTTTCTCGCCATACTCGAGCACAAAGTTCAGGAAACCGTCCTCGCCCAACGCGCGCTCGATCAGAGCCGCCGGGCACTTGATTTCCGTGAGCAGACGCTCTTTCGCCTCGGCCTGCGTCCGGGACGTGCGGATCACCTGGATCACCTGGTCGATATTCGCATGCGCCAGAAGAAGCCCCTCGACCGTGTGCTTGCGCTGCCGGGCTTTGTTGAGCAGGAACTGCGTCCGGCGCCGAATGACGCTCATACGGTGACGGATGAATTCCTCGAGCATTTCTTTGAACGACATGACCCGCGGTTTCCCGTCCACCAGAGCAAGCAGAATGATCGAGAAACTGTCCTGCAGCGGCGAGAATTTGTAGAGCTGATTCAGCACCACGTTCGGGTCCGCATCACGTTTCAGATCCAGGATCACGCGCACCGGTTCTTTCAGGTCGCTTTCGTCGCGAATGTTGGAGATCCCCTCGATCCGGCCATTCGTGACCAACTCGGCGATTTTATTAATGACGTTGAGTCGGGTCTGCTGGTACGGAATTTCGGAAACGACGATCCGGCTGCGGTTCCCCTTCATCTCCTCGATCCGTGCGCGGGCACGCACGACGATCGTGCTTCGACCAGTCAGGTATCCGTTATAAATTCCGCTGCGGCCACAGATGATGCCGCCGGTCGGGAAGTCGGGGCCGGGGACGATTTTCATGAGTTCAGGCAGCGAAACGCCCGGCTCATCGATCACGCGGATCAGGGCGTTGCAGATCTCCGTCAGGTTGTGAGGCGGGATGCTCGTCGCCATACCGACTGCGATCCCGTTCGCACCATTCACGAGCAGGTTCGGGAATTTGGACGGCAGAACGACCGGCTCCAGATTGCGTTCGTCGTAGGTCGGAATGAAGTCCACCGTGTCGAGCTTGAGGTCCTCCAGCATCATGGCGGCGAAACGCGACATTCGGGCCTCGGTGTATCGCATGGCCGCCGGGGGCAGACCAGCGATAGAGCCGAAATTCCCCTGCTTATCGACCAGGACGTAGCGCATGTTCCACTCCTGCGCCATGCGGACCATGGTCGGATAGACGATGCTTTCGCCGTGCGGGTGGTAGTTGCCGCTCGTGTCGCCGGAGATTTTCGCGCTTTTCACTCGAGCGGACGTCGGGCCAAGATTCAGGTCGTTCATCGCCACAAGAATACGGCGCTGGGAGGGTTTCAGACCGTCGTGAACGTTCGGCAGGGCGCGGCTCACGATGACGCTCATGGCATACGTGAGGTAACTGGTTTTCATTTCGTCTTCGACGGTGTATTCAAGCATTTTCCCGCCGCCGACGATTTGCGCGTCATTTGCCTGTGGATTCACGTTTTCGTTCGAGGATTCATCCATCGGAGGAATGTTTTCGTCTGCCACGATTCAACCTTCTTTCCTAAACCGGTACAATTATTAATTAATAGTTAAGTGTATTTTACCATTTTTTTCCCAATCTTTCAAGCCCCCCCGGCGAGAGATTTTGTGTTTTTTTGGGGGAGATTATTGACAGAATGAACGGCACAGGGTAAAATAGGAAACAATGAATAATGAATAACGAATAACGAATAATGAAAAGAGGGAAAATGGGGAGGAATCCATCCCAAAATTCATTTCTCATTATTCGTTTTTCGTTCTTCATTCTTCATTTTTCATTATTCCCCCCATCCTCTTTTTACTTTCGGCCCTTCACCATGAACCATTTTGCCAAACTCATTTTCGTTCTGTTCTTCGCGGCCTCGCTGCCGGTTTTGGCCGCGGAAATTTCCCTCACTCACGGCGACGGAGGCGACTGCCGGACCTTCGGTCAGGCGCAGAAACTCTGGCGCTCCGCCCAGAAAAACGCCCAGCCCGGTGAAACCGTCACGGTCCTGATCGGTCCCGGCGACTGGTACTTTGACGAAACGGTCGAAATCGGCCCCGAAGACCGCCGCGTCCCACTCGTTTTTCGGGCCGCCGACCCACAGGATCCGCCACGTCTGCTCGGGAGCCGCCCCATTCCGGCCGAAAGCTGGAAAAAGGTCCGAACCCGGTCCGGGCTGAGCCTCCTTCAGGCTCCGCTTCCCGAAGAGATCCTTGAGAAGTTCGAGGGGCCGGGCGCGCTTTTCTCGGATCTGAAAGACTTCCCCGCGAACGGACTGTTCCCGTACCGGCGAGCGCGTCATCCCGACCCGGATCTGAGCCAGGACCCGCTGCGGCGCGGTTTCTTTTACGTGGACCGTGCGATGGACCCGACCGGGAAGCTCGGCGGATCGGTCGGCTGCATCCATAACGTCGGGGACACGCTGGTCTATGAGGTCGATCTTCCCGAGGACGGTGACTACACCGTGTGGGCGTACTACTCGCAGAACAATCGCGTGGAAGACGTCGGAAAGAATTTCACGCTGGAAATCGCGGAGTTTGAACCGAGCGCAGACTCGAAAGCCCTGCGGCACACGCAGTCCTGGGCGAAAAAACCGGCCGAGCTGAACCCGAAGGCCGCGGCGGCGTTCATTCCAAAAGAGGGCGGCTGGTCGCAAGGCCCCGTCCCGATGCTGGGTCTGGACGATACGGGGTCCTGGTCGGCGAAACGCTGGGCAAAAACCGCCACCTTTTCGTGTAAAAAAGGCCCCGCGCTTCTGAAATGGATGAACCGGAAAGGGCTTGGACTGAATCTGGATGGTCTGCTCCTCGCGAAAAATCCGGACTGGAAACCGAACGCGACGCTCGAAGACCCGACGGGCCAGCCGATCGTCGTGATCTCCGCCGAATCGTTCGTCATTGGGATCGGGCCACAGCTCGCCTTCGGCTCCAAAGGTGGTTCCTCGAAAAAATTCGGTGCGGTGCCAGGTGAACTCCACGCACGCTGGGCCGACCCGGCGCTTGAAATGCACATTTTCCAGAGCGGCTCGTGCCACGCGTTCAAGGAAATCGTTCAGGTCACGTCAATTGATGAGGAAACCGGCGTCGTTTCTCTTGCCGGACCGGAAGCGACCGCGACGCTGAACAAAGGGGACCGTTTTTACCTCGAAAACCGGTTTGAGTTCCTCTCCCAGCCGGGCGAGTGGTTCCTCAACCGGGAAACCGGGGTCCTGAGCGTCTGCCCGTTCCAGACCCCTGAAAACGTGAAAAAGCCGATCGAGTACCGTTTCGCGGTCCTGGGGACGCTTTTCAGCGTGAACTCCGGGGAAAACGTGGGAACGGAACAGGCGCAGGCTCTGGCGCCGGTCCGTTTTGAAGGGCTGAACTTCGCCGAAACCGCCCACACGCGGCAGGATTCCTGCGTCGGGTACTCGATGGGCGCGCGGGGCGTGATCGAGGTGAACGAAACGTCCGGCGTGACCGTTTCCAACTGCTCGTTCATGGACGTCGGGCGCTACGCGGTCCGGATCAAGGGCGGGAACGGGAACGCCGTGAAAAAATGCCGCGTCCTGCGGTCGGCTCAGGGCGGCGTCCTCATCATGGACGAATCGAGCCGGAACGTCGTGGAAGACTGCGATTTCCGCGAGCTTGGCCTCGATTACAAGCACATCGGCGGCGTGGTCCTGGAAAGAGGGGCCTCGGAAAACCTCGTGAGCCACTGCACGATCAACGGCTCCAGCCGGTACGGCATTTCGATGAAGAACGCCGGCGGGAAAAACGTCATTGAGTTCAACGACGTCTGGAACACCAGCCGCGAAACGAACGATACGGGCGCGATCGAAGTGACGCAGGGCGACCGCAATTTCCGCAGCGGATCGGTCATCCGAAACAATCGGGTCGTGAACTCCATCGGTTATTCGTGCGCCGGGCCAGAAAAGCCCCTTTACTTCTCGTGGGGAATCTACCTCGATTCGTTCGCAGGCGGGTACACCGTCGAGAATAATTACGTGTACGGCACGAGCCACGGCGGGTTTATGTTCCAGGGCGGAAAAGGAAACACGGTCCGGAATAATATTTTCCGCGCCTCCAGCCTGAATAACGGGCACTTCACGAACTTCCTGAAGAACCCGGAGGACCTCGAATTCTCGCACAACATCGTGACGTTCGACGAGCCGGAGGCCCGTCTGTTCTCGCTGGGCGCCGGGATCGAAGAGTCGATGAAACTCTGCGACTTCAACCTGATCTGGTGTTCTGCCGCACCGATCGGGCAAATTCAGGGCTGGGAGCAGTGGAAGAAACTGGGCTTTGACGAACACGGCATTTCGGCCGACCCACTTTTCCTTCATCCCGAAAAACACGACGGTCTTCTGAAACCCGAGAGCCCCGCGTGGAAACTGGGCTTCAAACCGATCGACCTTTCGACGGTCGGAGTAAGATTGAATCAGGAGTAAAAGAAAATGAAGCGATTTTTATTGATTGGCGCGCTGGTTTTGGTTTTCGCCGCGGTTTCCCCGGCACTCGCGGAACAGTTCAAAGGCCAGTTCGGGCTCCAGATGTACAGCGTACGGAGCATCGCCGAGGACGACATGGAGGCGGCGATGAAACTCGCGTCAGAACTTGGTTTCACGATCGTCGAGGCAAACCGCCTTTACAAAACGACGGCCGAGGAGTACAAAGCTCTGCTCGACAAATACGGGCTGAAACCGGTTTGCAAGAACCAGGCGTGGAAAATGTACGAGACGGAAGAGGGCATTCAGGAAGTGATCCGTGAGGCGAAACTCTTCGGGATCCGTTACGTCGGCGTGGCGTGGTATCCGCACGGCTTTTGGGGACTCACCGAGTCGGAAGCGATCGCCGCCGCGAAGCGGTTCAACGAGATCGGGGAACGGTTCAGCCGCGAAGGGATGATTTTCGTGTACCATAATCACGGCTACGAGTTCCTCCCGTGGAAGCACGGAAAGCCCGGCGAGACCATTTTTGACCTTCTGATCCAGAAGACCGACCCGCGCTGGGTGACGTTCAACATGGACGTGACTTGGATGATTTTCCCCGGGGCCGACCCGGTCCACTACCTGCGCAAGTACCCGGACCGGTTCCGTCTGATGCACCTGAAAGACCTGAAAAAAGGGGTGAAGGGGAACCTTTCGGGAACGACTCCAACCGAAAATGACGTCGCCCTGGGGACCGGTCAGGCCAATTTCCCGGAAATCCTCAAGGCCGCGCAGGAGGCCGGAGTTGAGTATTACCTGATCGAAGATGAGTCGGACGATTTCCGGACGCAGATCCCGGAAAGCATGAAGTACCTGAAAAGTATCTCGTGGTAAAAAACGAAAGGACCCGCCAAACCGATGGGTCCTTTTTCTTAAAAAACTTTTACTTTAGCGTGGTTCGATCAGTGCGTCGAACTCGGACCGGGCTGTGAGGCTATGGCGCCTGAACCCGTGTTCTGCGGGAGGTTCGCCGCGATGTCCGCGACGCCGGAACCCGTGAAGTCACCTACGACCGGGCGTCCGTTCGGAACATGATGGCGAACGTGCGCGACCGACGAATCCATCACGCCTTTACCTTCCACGTCGAGCACAAACTCACCATTGCGGTAAACGCCGACTTTGGAGACTTCCGAGTGATCCCACTTCCCGACGACCGGCACGTCACCAGGCTGACCAAAGACGAACTGTTTATCCGCAGATGTGAAACGTCCGTCACCGTCATAATCGAGGGTCCACTTCCCGTTGTTGTACACACCAACGCTCGCGACGCCGTCACCGTTCCAGTCACCAGCGACTGCGATGTCACCGGGCTTGCCGAACTGGAAGACGTGGTCCACCACATCGCGACGAAGGATACCATCACGATGGGCCTTAACATAGTAATGGCCTTTGTTTTCGATCGGGATATTCTTGTACGTTCCAATCAACTGGTTTTCTGCGTCCGGGAGACCGTATTCGTGCGCTACGAGTTCACGGTCACCATCCCACGGCGTACCGAAGACACCAACGTCCGCCTTTCCATCGCCGTTCCAGTCACCAACGATCGGCTGATCTCCGCGTTCACCAAGTTTCACCCAAAGGTCGTAGTCGTCCCACTGACGGTTTCCGTTCAGGTCGATGAACCAGAAGCCATCGGTAAAGATCGCGAACTCGTCCACACCGTCGCCGTTGAAGTCACCAGCCAGGAGGCGGGCGCTCCGAAGTTCATCCGTGGTCCAAACCCGACCGGGGTCCAGACCTTCAGCAAGCATCTGACGAACACGAGCCAGCGCACGGCCTTCCCACGATTGTGGGTCGAAACTGGTCAGGTCAAGGTCGGCGATGCGCAGGTAATTAGCGTAAGCCGCCGCGTTCGCCTGAGCCGCCAGGGCGCTCGCATTCGCATTCGCGAAAGCATCAGCGTTGGCGTAGGCGTTTACATTTCCGTTCGCGTCCGCCAGGATGGAAGCCGCAGCAGCATTTCCGGCAGCGTTCCCCAAGATTCCCGCCGCAGCGTTCCCCATGGCACCCGCCGCAGCCGCATAAGCCCCAGCGCTGCCAGAGCCAAGGACTGCGAGGTGGAAAGCCGCTCCGCCGCCGCCCGAACCACCAAGGGAAAGACCCGTGGAGTTCCCGAAATACGGCATATAACTGTTCCCGATGACCGGCGCGGAACCTCCACCCGGATGGTGAACCGGCGGGGGCAAAGTGATCCGCGGCGGGGTGCCTCCCGGAGGCGGCGTTTTTTCCCACACGACTTTAATTTCGCTGAAGTTGTACTCGATGCCGTGGTCACCCCAATCCAGGTTAATATCGTAAATCAGGTCGCCGTCCGGCACGAGCGAATCACCACCGAGATCACCCGGCGTATCGATGCCGTCTATATACTGGGTCGGATGAACCTCAAAAATCCTGTACTGGCCCGGGGTCAGGTCAACGAATTCGTAGTAACCATAGATGTTCGTGGTCGTACGGGCGACTTCGTTCCCATCGGAATCAATAAGGAGCAGCGTAATTCCGGCAAGCATCGTGTCGTCGGCGCTCCGGATGCCGGGGTACAGTTCCCACAAATTGTCGGGTAATTTCTGACCTTCCTTGAGTACAAGGTCCGGACCGTCTTTGAAGACATAACCGGAAATGGAGCACCTTTCGTACTGCACTTCCCAGAAGTCGTAATGAATTCCAACGTCGTTGGAGAACAGGCAAATGTCGCCAAGGTAGTCATTCGCGAGAACGACCCCGCGTTTCACGCCGTCCACCGTACCGACACGCTCACCGCCGTCTTCGAATTCGATCGGCTGGTGCTCGTAGATTTGGAACTCGCCGGGCATCAGATCGGTGAATTCGTAGTAACCGTACGCGTTGGTGTAACGCGTATCAATGACCACGCCGTATTCGTTCTGCAGGTCGATCTGAACGCCCTCAAGGAGTTCATCGATCCCGGCGTCATACTGGTCGTTTTTGTTGACGTCGAGCCAGACGATACCCGAGATCTCGCAGGGACGATACTCGGAAAAGTTATTCTGAATGCTGTCTTCGCCGCCAAAGATCGTGATGTTGGAAAGTTCATTGACGCTGATCTGTGTACCCACGGGGATCCCATCAATGGTTCCCACGAAGGACGTAACATCTTTGTAACCATAAGGCTGAATTTCCAGCACGCGGTATGTTCCCGCCTCCACGTCGAATGAGTAGTGACCATTCGCGTCGGTGTAATCGGTCTGGACCCACTCGTATTTACCGGTTCTCTCGTTGAGTTTGTAAAGCTGAATTTCAACGTTCTCGATGTACTCGTCAATCCCCGCGCGGTACTGCGTTCCGGTCGCGGTCATATCTTCCCAGACATTCCCGGAAAGGGTGCAAGGCAGTTCGATCTGCACTGCGGACTCGAAGGCCGCAGCCGTGTAAACGCGCTGGTCCTGCCCGTCACGACCGATGGAGTATTTGTTCATGTACGGATCGTCCGGAAGGCCCGTAATCTCCACGAACTCAGAGATCAAATCGAAATCGTCCACGTAGCCGAGTTCGTCTTCGATGTTCAGCGTGTAGTAATTGGCGTGCTCGAATGTCGCTTTGAAGGTCGAAGACATTTCGTACTCACCGCCTTCAGCAACCGCCACGGTTTTGTAGTTTGAGCCGGCTGTGATGACCTGGTCCACGTCGCAGGAGATCACCAGGACGTCACCCGCGGTGAAACCCTCCAGGTTGATCGTGACTTGAGTCGAGTCTGCGCTGATTTTGTAGCCCAGAACATCGTAATCGTCGGAGGGCAGGATTTGGAACGGGCTGTAACCATACACGCCCTGGCCCTGGTCGATGAAGCAGTAACTTCCGTCGTCCCAACGAGCCATATCGATCGTGACCTGGGTCATTTCCGTGCCTTCCGCACCACCCTGGAACGCGACGTAGATGTAATCCGGGGCAGAGTCAGTACCGGATTCATTTTCAGTACCGGCACCTTCATAGTACACTGTTCCAACATCGATCGGGCTGGCACTGAGCAGACAGCGGTTTTCCAGCAGTTCCATTCCTTTCAGGACGTGATGAAACATCTTTTTGGTATTTTTGACAGTCATTTTTGTATCAACCTTGAAAAAAATGATTTATGACTCGTTCAACGAACGACCGGAATCTCTGAAATAGCCATATCCTGAGTCTGCCACTTCCAGAAACGGACGGTGGAATCGAAACCACAGGAAATCAACGTCTGATTCGCAGAATCCCAAAGAAGATCCGCGACCGTTCCTTTGTGTTCACTCAGAACGTAGGTCGGCTGGCTGTCCGCTGAACGCAGATTCCAGACGCAAATCAGATTGCTGGCCGCACCTGCCGCGACCGTATCCGAGCCGCAGAAGGTCAGCGAGGTGACTTTTCCGGAGGGGAAATCCAGTTCACGAACGAACGAGAAGTCTTTCATGGACCAGATGTAGATTTTTTTGTCTTCACCGCCCGTGGCGAGATATTTGCCGTCTTCGCTGAAAGCTATGGCCCAAACGCGGCGGGTGTGACGCGCCAAATCTGTCTGAATACGGCCCGTAGCCATATCGAAAAGACGAACGTTTCCATCACGGCCGGCGGCAGCGACGAAACGCGAGTCCGCGCTGAACTGAACACTGCGCTGATCAGAGCAGGTCGTCTCCCAAGTCCTCGTTTTACGGCCGTAAGCGGTTTCATAAATGAAGACCGAAGCATCGTAGCCAATGACCGCCATACGTGAACTGTCAGTTGGGTCGAACGCGATAGAACGGACCGCAGTGCGGGCACTTTCAAACTGGAGCGTACGCTGGAAAGACTTCGCGTCGTAGCAGTAGAGCTGATTATCCATTCCACCGGTAACGAACGTTTTTCCGTCCGGACTGAATTTCACGGAACGAACCCAGTCCTGCTGATCGTTCAGCGTGTATTTGAGCCGACCATCAGTGACGTTCCAGATGCGGGCTTTGTGGTCATCGCCAACCGTCACAAGAGTCTGACCGTCTTTGCTGATGGAAAGGCCAGTCACGACCGGCGCTCGGCCCTCAGAAGTGATGGGTTCCATCTGAATGGTTTTGAAAGATGAAACTCTCATCGGCTCTGCCGAAACAAACGATGCGAACCCTAATATCATTAGGGTCAAAAAACAAACTCCAAAGGAACTGAATTTTTTCATAATCGGGATCCTTGATTTCCACAAAATTATAAACTCCCACGTCTGAAATATCGTCAAGAAACAGTTCGGGTCTTGAGTAAAAGTGGGATTTTTTACAATTTGCCGATTATGAGAGCGCCCAGCCGGAATATTGGAGAATATTTTTGAGAATTTGGGTAGTTTGGAACAAGAGGAGAAAGACTGATAATTACTAAAAATTTGCGGGAAAGGCTAAAGTCAAATTTTGTCCTGGCCTCCCGCTTGTTTTTTTTCATACATATATTATAATATGATTTATACCAAAAATGTTTTTGATGATTGAATTAATTCGGTGTTTTCTTTCAAAACCCACTCCTTTCCCCAGAGGTGTAAAATGCGAACTCGCCCAGCCCTTAAAATCCTGGTTTTCCTGTTGCTTTGTTTCAGTCTTGTATGGTTGACATCCTCCTCGAATTCTCTTCAGGCTCAATCCCGCTCTGGAAAAAGTTCCGCGCGAAAACTTATGGACGAAATGTCCGAATCAGAAGACGATGACTTCGACTTCGATTTTGAGTCGGACTCCAAGAAGTCCAAGTCGAAAAAGAACGTAAAAAAATCCAAAGCTTCGAAAGAATCAAAAGCCTCCAAAGAATCAAAGCCCACGAAAAAGGAAACTGTATCAAAGGAAAAGAATGCCAAAGGCAAAAGAGGCAAGGGCAAAAAGGACGAACCCGTTGAGGAAGACACTCGTACGCCCGAAGAAAAAGAGCGCGATCGGATGGCGTACTACCGTGAAACCGGGATTTGGCTCTGGCCCGAGCTGACCGAGGAGCAGTTCGAGGCGGAGATCCAGCGTCAAAAAAATTACCTGGAGGAAATCAAAGCAAAATTTTCTGGAACGGTTTATTACGAATCGGAACATTTCTTCTATCTGACTAACGCGCCCAAACCGATCGCGGAGGAATGCCTGAAGTACCTTGAGGCAATGTTCGCCCGGCTCTGCCAAATGTTCGATTTCCCCAAAGACACCAAGGTCTGGAGCGGGAAGTGCATCGTCTGTGCCTTCGCGCTTCAGCAGCAGTTTCTACAGTTTGAACAGGAGTTTTTCAACTCCACTGCCAATCAGTTCACCGGAGCGAGCGGCCTGGCGCACACATCAAGTGACGGGCAGGTCCTCATTTCCCTCTTCTACGGCGACATTTCCAAGATGGAAAAACGCTGGCAGTTCATCGGTGTGCTGGTCCATGAAACGACGCACGGGTTCGTTCACCGCTACCGCGCTCGACAAGGCATTCCGCTCTGGCTCAATGAAGGAATGGCCGACTTCATGGCCGGGGTCATCGTTCCGGCCGACATCCAGTGCCGGCTGAAACAGCAAAGCGGGCTGAAAATGATGCGTCAGACAGGTTCCGTTGGTGGGCTGCTTCAGGCCGATTCCCAGCTCGAGGCGTGGCAGTACGGCGTCGCAAGCGGTTTGGTCGGATTCATTTTCAAGAGCAAACCCCAGGGATTCAAGAAGTTTCTGGACGAAATCAAGGATGGCAAGGACTGGATCGATGCGCTGAAAGACAATTATAACTGTACGCCCGAGGAAATGCTCATTCAGTTCGGACGAGCGAACCGCATCCCAATGTTGAGATATTAGAAAAGTATACCATTTTCACGGATTACCTTATTAATTTGACCGGTAAGGAGGCCGGTTTCAAACATCATGGTCAAGAAATCAAGTACCCACTCATTTTCTTCCGTTCAGGACATTGGTATCATCGGCGCGGGCCAGATGGGGCTGGAAATTGCCGCCCTGAATGCCCGAAATGGTTTCCCCGTGACGATTTACGACTCGAATCCCGCGATGCTCCAGTCCGTTAAGTCCCGTCTGAACGAAGAATTGGCCAATGTTCCCGAAACTTTGCGGCAGGAAATGCTCGATCTCGTGGAAACCGGGACACTTGAGGAACTGGGTGAATGTGACCTGATCATAGAAGCGATCGTCGAGAAAATCGAAGCAAAGTCGGCTCTATACGAGGATTTCAAGCCTTATATGCGGCCGTCGATGATTTTCACCACCAACACGTCCACGATTCCGATCGAAAAACTGGCGGCAGTTTTTCCCCTTCCGAAAAACTTCGCAGGTTTCCACTTTCTGCATCCGGTCTGGAATCGCGAGCTGGTGGAAATGATCCCCTCGTCTCAAACCTCGGAGGGGGTCCTTCAGCGTCTGAGTGACTACGCGATCTCACTCGAGAAAACGCCGCTTTGTGTTTGCGACTGCCCCGGTTTCGTCGTGAATCGGCTTCTTCATCCGTATCTGAACGAGGGGTTGAAACTCCTTTTGGAAGGCGTAACGATGGAATCCATCGAAAAAGCGGCCGTGAATTTCGGCATGACTTGGGGACCACTGCGCATCATGGACGAAATCGGGCTGGATACGGTCATGAACGCCGGTAAAGTCTTGTATAACGCATACCCGGAACGGACAGAAATCTCTCCCGTGTTGGTCTATATGATAAAGCGCAAACTGCTCGGCCGCAAAACGGGAATGGGGTTTTACCTCTGGGGAAACAACTGGCGCAAAAATGTGCATAATCATCACTTTGAGCCGACCGGCTTCAACCCGACGGTGCGGGAAATCGCTTTCAACTGGCAAAAAGACGACCCGAAAAAATACTCGCTCCAGGAAATTGGAAACCGCCTCGCCATGGCCATGGCGGATGAGGCCGAGCGCATTCTGGAAGACGATGTGGTGAGCGAACAGGGGCAGGTCGATATGGCCGCGGTCATTGGGCTCGCCTTCCCCGAATCAAAGCACGGCCCCCTCGCATGGAAGGCGGAAAAGGGGAAATAATAAACATCAACCTTCAATCTGAAAAGTATTTGAGGAGATTACACCCATGAAAATTCTCCTGGCTTCTCCTCGGGGCTTTTGTGCGGGGGTAAACCGGGCGATTACCTCCCTTCATCAGGCCGTCGAGCGGTACGGTGCGCCGTTTTACGTCTTTCACGAGATCGTGCACAATACCTGGGTCGTGAAGGAATTTCAGGATCTGGGCGTTCATTTCGTCAATTCCGTAGAGGACGTGCCGGACGGTGCGCATCTGATGTTTTCTGCCCACGGCGTCTCGCCCCATGTGCGGGATCTGTGTGCCCAAAAGGGACTCCGAATCATTGACGCCACGTGCCCACTCGTCACGCGGATCCACACGCAGGCCGCGCGTCTGGCCGAGGCAGGGTTCCAGATCATTCTCATCGGCCACGCCGGGCACGACGAAATCGTTGGGATCGTTGAGGAAGCGCCCGAAGCGACGCACGTTCTTTGCTCGGTCGAGGAGGCCGAATCGGTCCAGATCCTTCCGGACAAACCAGTGGCGTACCTGACACAGACGACGCTTTCCATCTCAGAGTCCGAGCGGATCGTGAGCGTTCTGACGCGGCGTTTCCCGGAGATCGTGAAACCGCAGGTGAGCTGCATCTGTTTCGCAACTCAAAATCGGCAGCAGGCGATTCGTGAACTGGCACACGAGGCCAATGTTGTCCTGATCGTGGGAAGCCCCACAAGTTCCAACAGCAAGCGTCTTCGTGAACTGGCAACGATGCAAAACGTCCCTGCTTTTCTCGTGGACGGACCGGAAGATGTGGATCTGACGTGGTTTACCCCTGATCAGACGATCCTGATTTCCGCAGGAGCAAGCGCACCGGAAACAGTGGTTCAAAAGGTTCTGGCCAAACTTCAAAACTCTTTCCATGCAGAAATCGAGTACCGAGAGGTTTGCCGCGAGACGCTTCAGTTCCGTTTGCCTGTGATTTAAGATTTGACCCGAAAAATTTCTCACAGGTCCTTGACAAACCGAAAATTTATGGCATAATAATGCTTACAATTTAGTCATTGTACCAATCGGGCGATTGGCTCAGTTGGTTAGAGCGCCGCCCTTACAAGGCGGAGGTCACAGGTTCGAGTCCTGTATCGCCCACCTCGCGTTTCATGCCGCATTTTGCGGCATGAGGCGCATTTTTTATGCTTGCCATTTTGTGAGACTTCTGCCGTGTTTTAGGGGGAATACATACCTAAAACGCAAAAATACATACCTGAAAGTCATACCTTCCAGGGCATCATAAAGGAGCCACAAAATGACGAAAAAAATTTTTTCCGGGAAAAAATCTGGAAATTCCAAAAAAATTTCCAAAATTTCCAAAAATTCTTCTGGCCTGGGTTTGCCGAGCATTTACCAGACCAAGAGGGGGGACTTCTATTGCACCTACAGAACCCGAAAAATCTACCTCGGGCGTGACCCGGAGACTGCACGGAGCCGGTTGATTCAGATGCTCACTGAGGAGGATCGCCAGCTTCAAAAGCCAGCCGCCGAGTGTACTCTCAAACCGTTCCGAAAGCCGATCGTGAAGAAAAAGCCGCTTCCAGAGCAGTCTTCCCACGATTCGCAGACGGAGCCGGAAGTCTTAGAGGTCAGCCCGCCTCCGGTGGAATGCAAAGCCCCCGAACCGCCGGTTCCCACGATCGGCAAAGTCACATTCACCGTCACCGAGCTGGTCGTGAAATTCCTCGATTCGATCCGTAACCATTCCCACTTCTACTCGATCCGCACGGCCATGAAAACCCTCAGCGACCGGTACGGCTTCACCGACGTGGAGGATTTCGGTCCCATCGCGCTGAAGGACTGCCGCGAGCAGTTCCTCGCCGCCGACTACGACCGCAACTACATCAACGCCCTGACCCGCTACATCGTGGACACGTTCAAGTTTGGAGTGGCAAACGAGCTGGTCAGCGAGGGAGTCGCCGTCCGGCTGACTTTTGTGAAGCCATTGAAACAGGGCGAGGCCCGGGAAAACGCCCCGCGGGAAGAAGTGCCCGATTCGGAGATCATCAAAACGCTGCCGCACCTCCTGCCCACGATCCGCGACATGGTGATTCTGCAGCGGATCAGCGGCATGAGACCCTCCGAGCTTTTCCGCATGACGCTCGAACAATTCGTGAAGCGGGATCCCGACGGCTGGGTTTATATGCCCTTCAAGCATAAGACCCAGATCCACAACAAGTCGCGCGTGATCGGCTTCGGGAAATACGAGATTTCGATCCTCGAACGGCACGCCCGCGGCAAAAAGCCCGACGAACCGCTGTTCAGCCCGCGTGACGCATGGCTCGAACGCGCCGAGCGCCTGGGCCGCAAAACGCCGCAGCCGCAGCCGAATTACAACAATTACTACACGAAGGACAGCTACAGCACCAACATCGCCCGGACCATCAAGAGGGCGAACGAGCGGATGCGGAAAGAAGGCCGTCCGGAGTCCGACCTGATCCAGCACTGGTCGCCGTACCAGCTGCGACATGCGACTGCGACATTCCTCTCGCTGCTGATGAGCCGCGACGACGCCGCGACCGCCCTCGGGCACGCCTCGACGAACACCACGCAGATCTACGACCACTCCGAGGTGGAAAAGGCCCTGCGCTTCGTACGGGAACGCGATAAGACCTGCGGCGGCGCGATCGCCGGACTGATCCACCAGTTTGAATAACGCGGGATTCTTGCCGAAAACCCCGGTTTTAGAGCAAAATCAATGCCCTGAAACCGGGGTTTTTTTGTGGAATTTGCGCCTGGCCGATCGTGGAAATGAAGCCACCGCCGCCCCTACTTTTCACGATCGGCCCCGGCGGTTCGAGGTGCCCCGCCCCTCCTTCAGAAAATCCAGTGCAAAAACATTATTTTTTAGGTTTTTTTCTTGTTTTTTCCATAAAAAAGCGGGGTTCCCCCTTGCTATTTCTAAGAAAAAGAGTAAAATTGACGATGTAATAATTAAGGAAAGGGGATTCAAAAAAGCCCCGCAAACAACACCCAAAACCAATTTTTTCAGAGGAGAAAAAAACATGATCACGAACCTCAACAAAGAAACCATGAAGTACTTCGGGAAAGAAGCCCTCGAGCAGTTCGGCACCCTGATCGGCAAAGCGCGGATCGAGCTTTCCGCCGACTTCGTGATGGACGCCATCGGCAAGAAGGTCGAATTCACCACCAACGACAAAGGGCGCCGCAGCGCGACCTACGCCGGTGAGAAAATCGGCGTCCGGGACGCGGAAAAAATCCTCCGCCGTTTCGCGAGCATCCAGGTCCAGCTTGAAGACGGAGACCTCACGAACTGC
The DNA here is from genome assembly GCA_030530205.1 of Thermoguttaceae bacterium. Classification (GTDB taxonomy): domain Bacteria; phylum Planctomycetota; class Planctomycetia; order Pirellulales; family Thermoguttaceae; genus RGIG3701. The sequence continues at coordinate 116,064 of JAUMVK010000007.1, forward strand.
CCGGTGAAATACGAGAGAAAGCTCGCCGAGGCCATTTCAGAAATCACCATCGCGCAGGTCGCCGCAAAGCAGGCGGAGTTCGACAAAGACCCGCTCATCGGGAAAACGGTGCGAGTCACCGAGCAGGTCCACGGAGGCTGGGATCACCAGGGAGCCAACCGCGGGACGATCATCACCATCGACCGGCGCGAGATCGACGGTTACATCGGACTCACCCAGAAAAAGCGGCGCGAGGTTTTGATTCCGAATCGGGAGTTCCGGGTCATCGAGGTCCTCGACCCGGAGGCGCTGGAAGTCTCCCAGCCGGAACCGGCGGAAATCACTCCTGATAATGAATCCGATCAGCTCTCAATCAATGAGGGCTTTTTTAATGCCCAGACCGAGCGCAAGACCACCCGCCCGATGTACCTCCTGGTCGAACGTTACACGGTCGGCGGGACCGAAAGAAGCTGCTTCTGCGGCCTTGCCAACCGGCCCGAAAACCTCCACGAAGGCGACGAGCACACGGTCATCGAGACGCGCGAAGCGGTCTGGTGCGAGGAATTCGAGACGGACCCGGAAGAATGGGAACAGACCGAGGCCTTCGAGAAATACCAGCGCAGCCACGAAAAAGGCTACCCGGCGGTCGATGTCGGCGACCCGTGGAACTACAGAGAACCGCAGCCCTGGCTCGACATGATCGCGCAGCTCAAGGCGCTGGGCCTGCCGCTGATGTACGCGGAACGCTCGACGGCCTGGGCACGGGACCTCGCGATCCTCCAGGATGCAGGCTACACGTTCGGGAAACTCATCGAAATCCAGGACCTTCACTACGGCTGCGGGAGCACGGAAAAGGCCCTCCTGCTGAATTACTAAACCCCCGCGATCAACGCCCCTCGCCGATCGCGGGGGGCAAACAAACCACCCTTTTTTTCAGGAGAAAAAACCATGACCAACGAAACTAAAAAACCGACCCGCTGCTGCCTGACCGACACCATCCTCAAGAAATTCTTCCCCACCCTGGAGGAACCCGGCAAAACGAACGACGAACCCGGCTACACCGAGACCTTCCTCGGCACCATCATCAGTTACCCGGACGGCGACGCAACGCTCATCGTGGACCCGGAACTCCTCGACGCCATCGAATGGAGCGACCCGAGCGACCCGGGCGCCTGGATCGAGCTGCCCGAAGGGGCCGTGGTCACCTCCCACGATCGGCCCGAGGAAATCGCCGAAATCATCGACACGCTCATCATCAACGCGATCCAGCAAAAAGCCGATCGTGAGCAGACGAAACGCAGGCGGGCGCGGAATGATTTCTGGCACCTCGCACGGATGACCGCCCGGAGCCTCGGGACCGAGATCGACATCTACGAAACCACGACCGGCGACGCGGATCCCACGGGAGACGGCAGAGATGCGCCCTGGTTCGGCTGGACCATTTACAACACGGACCATGAACCATTCCCGGCCTTCCCGGTCCCGCCGATCGACTTCCGCGACACCAACGCCACACGCAGCCTGATGGCCCAGCTGCGCCTCTGGCTCAAGCAGACCACCACCCACGAACAGACCGAGGAATGAACCACGAAAGGAGCGCTAAAATGACCAAAAAATTCTTCACCACCGTTTGCGAAGGCCCTGACTTCTTCATCTTCACCACCCCGAACGGGGAATTCTTCATCGCCAAAGGAAAACACGGCCAGGAGCCGCGCCTCGACGATGCGCAGCCGATCCTCATCCGGTCCGCCGATCGTGAATATGGGACCGACGTGCAGCCGCGCACCCTGGACCGCGACACCATGAACTACATGATGCCCATTGACGGCCTGAGCGTCTCCGAGGTCTTCCAGGCAGACATCGCCAAGCTGCCGAAACTTGCGCGGGCCTTCCTCCTGGACTGGTTCGGGCAGGACCTCGTCGATGCTGAAAACTTCTTCAGATTTCCCAAAACCAATAAGGAGTGAACGCCATGCAGAACCCCGACTTCTACACCGACCTCGCCCGGATCAGCACCACCCACGCCGTGGAACTCGCCGCCCGCCACGACTGGCAGATCACGCCCGAGCACATCGCCGGATTCTGGCAGGCCCTGCTGGATCACCCCGACCTGCCGGAGCTTTGGGAAAATTCCCCCTTCAGCTTCTACGCCCTGGTCCAGGAAACCACCGAAACCTGGCTCAGCGCCGAAGGGTTCCAGATTTGGTAGCAGCCCCGCCGCCCGCATCTGCCCAGCCACGCTGGGCTTTTTTTTATCGCACGCAGCCGGAGCCGTTTCTCAATTTCGTATACGAGCCTCACCGCCAAATCGCCCCACCCAGCGCCTGCCGATCGTGAAAAGTGACAGCCACCCGCCTCCAGCGCTTCGCGGATCCCGCCTGACGGCCCTGTCGATCGTGAAAAGGGGCAGCCACCCAGCCCCACCGCCAGCAATTTCGTATACGGCGCCCACCCCCGCGCCCCCCAAGCCGACCGCCATCGCCCCTCCGGCGCTGGCCAATCGTGAAAGGGGCAGCCGATCGTGAAGAAAATCCGCTTCCGACGAGCCGAAAACTGCTCCGAAAACCGGCGTTTCGGCTTTGATTTTGTACGGCCCATTTTGATTTTCTGGCGCGTCAAAAAAGGGGCCGATCGTGGAGAAAAAGATCGGGGGCAGAAGAAAAAAAATCGGGGGCACAAATCGGGGGCAGAAAGGACAAAACGCTGAGAGGAAAATTAAATATAATTCTCATAATTCCCACTCCACCCAAACCTCCTAAAATTTTTTCCTTTCCCAGATTCACGTTAATTCTAATTAGCATTTTTTCGCTATTTCGAGCTTTGATTATTTTCGATTTTGCGCCCCCGATTATCGGGGGTACTGCCCCCGATTCTGCCCCCTATTTTTTGAACGTTCAAGAAAATCGGGGGCACGGTTTCGGGCCGTAATAAAGGGACCGAAACCGATGTTCTCTCTTTAAAATGACCCCGGTGCCCCCGATTTTTTCCCCATCGCGGAAATAGCTGAGGAAAATTAAATAAATAAGAAATTAAAATACGGAGGGAGAAATTAATTATTTACGTATGAAGAAAGATTACGCGCGAGAATCGGGGGCATCGGGGGGCACTTCCCACGATCGGCAGGGGCGAAATTTGGGAATTTTTTCCAGACGACCGGCGGCTGCGCGGATCACCCAGCTGGACGAAGGGCCATCAACACCACGATCGGCGGGTTTCTCAAGTCAGACGGTCGGAAAATTCCCTACACCCCTCAAAAACGGCCAAAATCGGCCATTTCTGACCGTTTGAACCCCAAATACGACCGGAGAGACCCCTCCGGCACTTGCGCCGCTTGTACGAAAAATGGACGAGAATCGATAAATGAATAAAGGAGATGCGATTCAAAATAACTGTATGGAAATCTAGCCTTGAGCCAGTATCTCTACCCCCATAAACCGAGCGCACGCAGCCGGTATCTCTACCCCCATTTCGCGACCGGTATCTCTACCCCCGTGGCCGCCCGCCTTTCACGATGCGCAGACGCGCGGCTTCCAGGCAAAGTCGTATACGCGACCCACCGACAGCACGCCACGCCAGGCGCCGCCTGCGGCTCGCGGATCGCGCGGGGACCGTTCACCCCACGATCGGCACGACGGCCCACAGACGGCCACCCAGGGCCGATTGTGCGGACGTGGTGACGCAGACCTAAAGAACGCCGCTAAAACGGCCCGATACAAGGCCCGGAGGCCCGCCTTCCACGATTGGCAGACCGAGCCAGAGAGGGCACGGAAGCCAGCCGGACCGACGGCCCGACGGTTTCACAAGGTCAAAACAGGCAAAAATACTTAAATCCCATTGCAAAAATATTAAACTGGGGGGATATGGCGCAAAATCGAAAAGTTTGAAAAGCGGTATTATAATCAAAAATCCTGAAAAATAGGTTCTTTCTGCGATTTTGCAAGGCTTCTCAAAGCAAGATTGAGGTCCGCGCGGGTCTTTTATCGCTCGCAAAAAATTCAAGAAGTTTTGACATATTAATAATGTGCAAATTCACAATAATGGTTTAATTTTAGGTTCTCGAAAAAATTTAAAAATTTTCTTATTTTTTTCCTTATACCCTACTTGTTATTTCTGCAGAAAATGTTAAAGTTTAAAGAGAATAAGGAATTTTTGGATTTTTCTGTTCATTCTGTTTGAACATTACTCCAAACTAAAACTATTTTCAAGGAGCGTAATATGTTGTGGAAATCTTTCTCACATGGTCAGAAACCAACAGCCTCTAACAGATTTCGTTCTTTGAGAATGGAGTCTTTGGAAAAGAGGGAACTGCTGTCCGCGGCGCCG
>JAUMVK010000008.1:0-115333 GCA_030530205.1 Thermoguttaceae bacterium
CCACGGATCGCCCGAATCTTTCTGCGCGTAACACGTCTGAAATGCTTTTTCATACCAGCGTTTCGCCTCATCTTCGTCTTTCGGAACGCCTTCCCCGTCTTCATACCCCATTCCAAGACGACTAAATCCCCACGGGTCGTTCAGGTCGGCGGCTTTGCGGTTCCAGGAAAGCCATTTTTGCGTGTCGCGCTCAACACCACGACCGTAATAATAGCAGGAACCGAGCTCAACCATGGCGCGGGCGTGGCCGAGTTCAGCCGCCTGACGGTAGTATTCCGCCGCTTTGGTCCAGTCCTGCGTGCCTTGGCCGTGGTCGGCAGTCGCCCACTTCTCGCCGAGCCGGTAAAGCTCCTCCGCGTTCGGGGCCGTCTCCGCCCAAACCGTCCAACCGAAGGAAAGAACCGAAATCACAAAAAACACCAAAACCCAAAAATGACGCATAGGTTAAACTCCCGGGTAAGAGGAAATCGAATGATTTTCAGTATAGCAGAAATTTGAAAAAAGTGCAAGGGAGAAAAGGACCTTGGGGTAAACACCGCACCAGCCCCGCTTCAACGTGAGATTTAAACACGGATTTTCACGGATTAAAAGGATTCAAAGGATTACTTCGGAGAAGGATTTCACTTTTAAAAATCCTGTAAATCCATCTAATCCGTGAAAATCCGTGTTTAAATGAGATTTGGAAGCGGAGTGCGTGCTCCCCTTGGCCGCTGTGCGACTCCGGCCCCAGTCGGGAATTTTCCAAAAAAAACGCAAAAATTCCCCCCTCACCCCTTTTCAAAACGCGGGCGGTTTGTTAAAATGGATTTTGAAGAGTTTTTCTTCGTGACTATTTTTACCCATTCCTTTCAGCCTGGAGATCATTCAATGGCAGAGTACATTCCCAACATCCCGCAAGTCAAATTCGAAGGCCCACAGAGCACCAACCCGTTCGCGTTCCGGCATTACAATCCGGACGAAGTCGTTGAAGGCAAGCCCATGAAGGACCATTTCAACTTTTCCGCCGCTTTCTGGCACACCATGCGCATGAACGGCGTGGACCCCTTCGGTTCCGCCACGATGAGCCGCCCGTGGGAAGGCCCCGTCGATGACGTCCCCAACGCCCAGAAGCGCGTCAAGGTCTTCTTCGAGATCTGCCAGAAGCTCCAGATGCCGTATTTCTGCTTCCACGACCGTGACGTGGCCCCGGAAGGCGCGACGCTGGCCGAGACGAACAAAAACCTCGACGAAGTCGTGAAAGTCTTCAAAGACGAGATCGCCCGCACCGGCGTGAAAATGCTGTGGGGCACCGCGAACCTCTTCGGAAATCCGCGCTACATGCACGGCGCAGCGACCTCCTGCAACGCCGACTCGTTCGCCTATGCCGCGGCGCAGGTCAAGAAAGCGCTCGAAGTCTCGCTCGAACTGGGCGCCAAAGGCTACACGTTCTGGGGCGGCCGCGAAGGTTACATGTGCCTCTGGAACACCAACATGAAGCGCGAAGTCGATAATCTGGCGCGGTTCATGCACATGGCCGTCGATTACGCGAAAGAGATCGGCTTCACCGGTCAGTTCTACTTTGAGCCGAAACCGAAAGAACCGACCAAGCACCAGTACGACTTCGACTCGGCCGCGTGCATCAACTTCCTGCGCGCCTACGGCCTGGCCGACAAAGTGAAGATGAACATCGAAACGAACCACGCCACTCTGGCCGGTCACACGGTGGAACACGAACTGGAATACTGCGCCATGCAGGGTTTCCTCGGCTCGATCGACGCGAACGCCGGCGATATGCTCCTCGGCTGGGACACGGACCAGTTCCCGACCGACATTTACATGACGACGAAAATCATGCTCATCCTGCTGAAGTACGGCGGATTCAAGACCGGCGGTCTGAACTTCGACGCGAAAGTTCGCCGCGACAGCTGGACGCCCGAGGACGTTTTCTTCGCCCACATCGGCGGGATGGACACGTTCGCGAAGGGGCTCAAAATCGCCGCCGCCATGCGTGCGGACGGCGTGCTTGACGAGATGGTCAAGAATCGCTACTCCAGCTGGGATTCCGGCATTGGCGCCGAGATCGAGGCCGGCAAACACGACTTCAAATCCCTCGAAGCGTACATGCTCGCAAAGGGGAACGTGGACGGGATCGTCTCCGGCAACCAGGAACTTTACGAGAACGTCGTGAACCGTTACATTTTCTAGTCCATCACGAATTCGGACTCAAGGATTGATTACCGGTCAGGAATCAGGATCGACGAGGCGGCGATGAAACTTCATCGCACCGGCCAGATCCTGATTTCTGGCTTTTGAGTTCGGATTTCTGATTTCTGCTCCAGGATCATGAGAATTTCGTGCTTCTTCGTTTTTTGGCTATTGGCCGTCCCCGCTTTTTGCACCGACTGGTTCGTCTCGCCGCATGGTTCCGACTCAAATGACGGCAAATCCCCGCAGACGGCGTGGGCCACTCTCGACCGGGTCAATCGGGCCGACGAAATTCAGCCCGGCGACCGGGTCCTTTGGGAGCGCGGCGGGATCTGGCGCGGAGTTCTTCGTCCCCACTCCGGTGAAGCCGGAAAACCGGTCACGTACGCCGCCTACGGAAGCGAGGAAAAACCCAGGCCGACGTTTTTCGGCTCGGTTTCCGCCTCCCAGGAACAGGACTGGGTACAAGCCGCTCCGAACGTCTGGGCCACGCGGGAGCCTACGATCGAAACCGGCCGTGAGCTGGACGGGAATTTTCAGGCCGGCTGGAGCCTCTACAAAGAACCAAAAACCGACGTGCGTCTGACGGCGCAGGGCGGGAAACTCTCCATCGACTACCAGTTCGGCGGGACGGCCCAGAATCAGGTCCAGCTCTGGGGGCCCGAGGTCGATCCGGACCAGTTCACCGAAACGATGGTCCTGCAAATGCGCGTCCGTGCGAATCGGCCTCTGACGCTTCCGGGCCTTCACGTTTCCCAACCCGCCGCACCGTGGCCGCGGCCGGCCGTGAGCGGGAATTTCGAAGTGACCGGGGACTGGGCCCGCGTTGATCTGCTCCTGAGTCGCTCCGATGCGAAGCTGAAGCCGGGCGTTCCGTGCCGCTGGCACTTGAGTTTCGGCGCGCTTCCCCCGGAAACCAGGCTCGAATTTGAGTTTCTGGGTCTGAAAGAGGCGCGGATGGACCACTCGCTCTTTCTTCCCAACGACGTGGGAAACGTGATCATGGAGCGCCGCGCCAAGCCGTCCCCTGCCCCCCAAATGGATTACGCCCCGCAAAATCCCGTTTGCGGCTGGAAGAAATGGGAACGCGATGAACTCGAAAAACCGGGAGATTACTGGTACGATAAAGCGTCGAACCGGGTCTTTCTCTACTGGCCCGAAAACCCGGCCAAAACGTTTCAGTGGATCGAGCTGGCCCAGAAGCAGACGGTTTTCAACGAAAGTTCATGCCACGACGTCACGTACGACGGTCTGGCCGTCGCCTTCACCGCCGCGCACGGGATCGGAGGCGGAAACACGCGAAACATCACGGTCCGAAACTGCGATTTGTACTTCATCGGCGGCGGCGATTTCACCCACGCGGACGGAACGCACGCCCGTTTCGGAAACGCGATCGAGTTCTGGAACTCCTGCGACGGGAACCTGGTCGAGAATTGCCACATTTGGGAGATTTACGACGCGGCCCTGACCAATCAGGGGAAAGGAACGCCCGAGGCCCCGTCGGTCCAGCGGAATCTGGTTTACCGGAACAATCGGATCGAACGCGCGGAGTATTCGTTCGAGTACTGGAACCGCGGCGGCGTGACCGAAAACGTGCTTTTCGAGGGAAACGTCTGCACGGACGCGGGGATCTGCTGGTCCCACGCCCAGCGCCGTGACCCAAACGGCGGGCACTTGATGTTCTACCAGAATTCGGCGCCGACGAGCGGTTTCGTCGTCCGGAACAATCAGTTCCTCCGCTCCTCAGAGGTCTGCTTCCGCTTCGAAAACGACTGGCGGGCCGGCCTGAAAATGGAGCGGAACGTTTACGAACAGTTTGACGGAAAACCGGTCATTCGGTGGAAAGTCAAGAATTACATTCAAAAGGAAGAATTCCCTGACTGGGTCCAGGAGAGTGGTCTGGACCAGGGAAGTATTTGCCGGTGAGAGCGGAAACCATGGAAACCGACCCGATTTTGAAACGCTGGAATGACGCGCTCGAAGCGATTCGCGCGGCGGGGTACATCGTCCGCGAGGAGTGGCTCGAGGGCGGCGGCGGTTTATGCGAATTCGGCGGGAAAAAGTACTTTTTCTCCGACCAGGCCCTTTCGCTCTTCGAGAGGATCGACCAGGCGGAAGAAGCCGTGAAAACTTTAAAAATGAAAGGAAAGATCGATGAGTAAAGCGGATTTGGCGCGTGAGTATTTTCAGAAGGGCGCGAACTGCGCGCAGGCCGTCGCGTGTGCCTTTGCTGACGAGTGCGGGCAAACGCCCGAAATGATGGCTAAACTGGCCTCCGGGTTCGGCGCGGGAATGGGCCGGATGCGTGAAGTGTGCGGCGCCGTTTCCGGCATGGTCCTCGTCGCCGACCTGCTCCAGGGCCCGACCGACCTGGCCGACAAAGCGGGAAAGGACGCGCAGTACACGCTGATCCAGGACCTCGCCAACCAGTTCAAGGCGGAGACCGGCTCGATCATCTGCCGCGAGCTGCTCGGGCTGGGCAAAAAAGAAATGCCCTCGCCGATCTCCGAGCCGCGCACCGAAACGTACTACAAAAAACGGCCATGCGTCGAAATGGTGGCGCTGGCCGCTGAGATTCTGGAGAATCACTTGAAGAAGTGAAAACTCCCTGATTCATAATTCAAAATTCATAATTGAAAGTCCCGCTTCCAACCTCCCGTTTCTCTCCGTTCGGGAGGAGGATCTCCGCCGTCGTGTTCGCGGGGATCGTGACTTTCAGCTCGAATTTCTCGTACTTCTCATCCCACTTCCACGAGCTGGAAATGACTCCGTACGGAGAATCGACCGAGGCGGAAACCGTGTGCAGACCCACGCCGCGCAGGTCCTCCGGGCGGGCGCAGGGCGCGATCCGGATCCGCTTGAAACCGGGTTCGACGCACTCGATCCCCGCGAGGTAGCGGAACATCCAGGCCGTCACATCACCGAACATGATGTGGTTCAGCGAGCTGCTCGCGTTGAAATCCTCCCAAAGCGTCCCCTGCTCCGAGTTGGCCATGCCGACGTAACTCGGTCCGGTCGGGTTCAGGATCATCTTCAGCGCGAGATCCGTCCGGCCGCGGTCGCTCAGCGTGCGGAAAACGTACTTCGAGCCGAGGATCCCGAAATCGAGGTGGGAATCTTTGGCCGCGATCGCATCGACGAGCTTCGCGAAAACTGCATCGTCGGAGGTCAGGCCCTGGAACAGAGCGCACGCCTGCGCGCACTGCGTTCCTTCCCAGACCGTGCCGTCCGGGCGGACGAGCGTCTTCAGGAAGTCACGCCGGATCGACTCGGCAAGTTCCGCGTAACGTTTGGCCTCTTCGGTCTTCCCAAGGACTTGGGCGGCTTTGGAAACCACCACGGCGTCCGCGTACCAGTAGGCGGTCGAAGTCACGATTGGAGGCGTCTTCGAGCCGGGCGTACACCAGTCCGAAAGGCCGTGAGTCAGAAGCCCGTCCGCCTGCCTTTTCGTCGTGGTGAAATCGACGTAACGCGCCATCGCGTCGAAGTTTTCCTCAAGCATCCGCCGGTCGCCGCGGTACTGGTACACGTACCACGGGATCATCACCAACGCACTGTCCCAGGCCGGGCCGTTCCCCCACGCGTAGCCCCAGCCGCCGGTCGGGACGATGCACGAGAGGTCGCCGTTTTCACGCTGCTCATCGCGCAGGTCGTCGAGCCATTTCCGGTAGCACGGCGTGTTTTCAAAGAGGTACTGCGCCAGTTCGGCCGCAAGCTGCGCGTCGCCGGTCCAGCCGTTTTTCTCCCGGTGCGGGCAGTCGGTCGGCACGCCGTTCACGAAGTTGGAAATGTACGCCTGCACGGTCGCGTCGAACAGATGATTCAGCGTCGGAACGTCGCACTCGAACGAGCCGATTTGCGGGTAGTCGTTTTGTAGCGCCGTCGCCCAAACATCCACTTCCGCATCCGGGACCGGTTTTCCGTCGCGCAGGACCGTAACTTCGGCGTACTGGAAGCCGTGGTAGGTGAAAATTGGAGTGTAACATATATTTCTATTCATCTCACCCCGGAACCAGTCGGTCTGGAATTCGCCCGGTTCGCCCGTGATCCACGCCGGGGAGCCGGAATGGAAGAATTGCTTGATGTTAGACCGGTCAAGCGTCCAATCCCCGTGGATCTTTTCCGAGTACCTCACGCGTATCCAGTCGGTCGGAATCGCGTTTTTCAAACGCTTGACCGACACGAAACCGGCAAGGTTTTTCGGGAATTTGAAAACACGCACACCAGGCTGAATTTCCTTACTTTTTTCGGGTGACATATCTACCGACTCATGCGTAGCCGGGCAGCGCTCCGCCACAAGTTTTCCCTTGGGTCCCGGAACGACCTCGGCTTTTCCCAGCGTTTCGTCATCCATATCCATCAATTCGTCCATTATAACGCCCTGGCGGATGCAGTCCCACAAAATCGGACTGGAAACCGCGTCCCAGGTTTCATCCGAAACGACCCACTGCGTCGAGCCGTCCTTGAAGCGGATCTCGAGCTGGGCGATCATACGGGGAAAATCCCGCCACGGCGAGGCGTCGTAGTTCCACGTCGCGACCGTCCGCATATCGTACCAGCCGTGACCGACCAAAAATTGCAGCGTATTTTCTTTCTGAAGGTTATCGATCGGGAAAGAGCGGTAAAGAACGTGCGAGTCGTAATTCGTCGGGTTCGGTGAAAGCGGCGAGAAATCCAGCGAGGTATGATTCAGTCCCCCGACAAAATACCCGGCGGCGGTGCAGTGCAGGATCGCTTCCTGAACGTTTTCCGGGTGCTCGATGGTGAATTTTTTCTCGAAAGCGGGCGATCTCGTCTCGGTCCTGCGCCGGACTTTCCCCCACGGCATCGAGTCGGCCGAACCAAGCGCCACGGCCGGTTTTCCCTCCGCGGAACCTTTTCCAAACGCGAGCCACGACGCATCGGAAAGAACCGTCTGGACTGGCTCGCCGAGCGACTTCACGCCCGTCTCCGCGGCAGTCAGAACCGGAAAAACGTCCAGACGCGCCAAAAGGGCCGGCTTCGCCTTCGGGTTCGAGACTTTCACGCGCAGCGTGTTTTCGCCGACCCTCACGCGGGTTGAAAGGTCAAAAAAGCGCATCTGGTCCGGGTTGAAAACCATTCCGATGGAGTAAAACGCCTTCTGCCCGTTGAGCCAGATCTCGAATTTCTGGTCCGCCGCCAGCGCGAGCTGGACCGACCGGGAACCGGCGTTTTCCGTCTCCTCGAGCGTGAATTTTTTCTCAAACTCGACCTCGTTCCCGTTCCCCGGAGCGCCGATCCACGACGCCCCGTCGAGGTTCAGATCCGGCCGGTACTTTTCGGGCATCGCGATCCATTTCGCCTTCCACTCCTCGGGGTGGAGGATCCCGGTCACGAACGAATCCCTGATGGACCAATTGCTCGCATTTCCGTTCTGGTCCCAAACGCGGACGCGCCACGTGTACACGCGGGAACTTTGCAGAGCCGGGCCGGTCCACGGGACCAAAACCGACTCGGAGCCTTCGATTTTCCCGGAGTCCCAGACCTGCTGGCCGTCGATGAACGCCTGGATCTGGTACGCGGTCTGAAGGACGTTTTGCTCGTCCGAGAACAGTTTCCAGCTAAAGCGCGGCTGGGCACAGTCCACGATGGCGTGCTCCTGCGATTCAACGCTCAGGCCCCCAACGGTCAGCGCGCTGCTGAGGAAAAACGACAAAAAAACCATTAATGATTGCATGGTGGGCGTTCCTTTCTCACTTTTTCACATCAAAACTCAGTTGATTTCAAAACCTTTTCTCTGTTCGCGGCTCAGGAAGGACTGCGCCAGATCGTCGCCGACGACGCACTCGTTGACCGGGTCCCAGCGGATCTCACGCTTCAGGCGCGCCGCGATGCCGCAGAGGTGGGCGACTGTCATGGTCTGCACGTGGCTCATCGGGTCGGAGACGCACACGCCGCCGTTTCGGATGCAGTCGTACAAATTCGCTTTGTGCCAGGTGGGCGTCTTGCCTTTGAACAGCGCGATGCGGTCTTCCTCCGTGTATTTGCCCTCGTCCCAGTTTTCCTCGATGGGTTTTCCGGTGATCCGCTCGCGGCTGACGAAGATCCGGCCCTTTTCCCCCTCGAAGATCAACCCGTTGTCGGCGTGGGTCGTGATGATCATCTCCGAGCCGTTCTCGAACTTGCAGACGAAATCAAACTCGTACGGCGTGTTGTACATTCGGTCGGTGCTTGGGTTTCCCTTTTCGTCAAAATCGACGTGGGCCTTCGCGTTCCTTCCGTCGATGGAGATCGGCCCGGCCCCTTTGTGGTCCTGATCGAGCGCCCAGAGCGCAATGTCGATGTGGTGGGCGCCCCAGTCCGCGATCACTCCGCTGGCGTACTCGAACCAGTAGCGGAACGTGCGGTGGCACCGCTGCGGAATGTACTCGGTCCACGGCGCCTGGCCGAGCCACTGGTTCCAGTCGAGGCCGTCCGGCACCGGCGCGGTCTGGAAAAGCCCCTGATCCGCCGCATGAGCGCCCGGACCAGAAGGAAGCCCCACGATCACTTTCTGAATTTTGCCCAAAAGCCCCTTCCGGCAGAAGTTCACCGCGCGGCCGAAAAGATTCAGCTGGGCGCGCTGTTGGGTGCCGACCTGGAACGCCTTGCCCGCTTTTTCGGCCGCGTCACGAATCAAAAAGCCTTCCGCGACGGTGAGCGTGAGCGGCTTCTGGCAGAAAACGTGCTTCCCGCTGCGCAGGGCGTCGAGGCAAATTTTCACGTGCCAGTGGTCCGGCGTGGAGCAGCTCACCAGGTCAATGTCGTTCCGGTCGATGATCCGTCGGTAATCGCCGTAGCAGTTTTCCGATGCAACGTGAAAACGGTTCGCCGCCTGGTCCAGATGAGACCGATCGACGTCACAAAGCGCGGCCATTTCGCAATTATGCGAGTGGTCATTCGCGTCGCCAGTCCCCATCCCGCCGAGGCCCACACAGCCGACGCGGATCCGGTTGGAGGGGGCGTTTTCGCCGCGGGCATATTTCAGGAAAAACGGCGCGGAAACCACGGCCGCGGAGGAGGTCAAAAAGGAACGTCGGTTAAGTGGGTAAAACATAAAAAACTTCCTTGGAAATGATGGGGTGAAAATCTGAAAAACGTAATTACTCGGTTTTCGTCTCGTTTTCCTCTTCCTCCAGCTCACGCTTCAGATCGGCCATCGGGTCCGGTTTTTCCGTGCTGAGCATGGGAGGAGCGGGGAATTTTATGGTGAATTTCGTGCCGCGGCGCAGCTCGCTCTGGACCTCCAGAATCGCTCCGTGGGCCTCGATGATCTTCCGGACGGTCGGCAGGCCGAGGCCGAAGCCGTTGCTCTTGGTCGTGTAAAACGCGTCGTAGAGTTTTTCGAGCGTTTCGGCGTCCATGCCACACCCATTATCGATCAGGTCGAGCGCCACGCCTTCCGGGACGGGGTAGGTGCGGACGATCAGCTCGCCCCCGTCTTTCATCGCGGCCTCTGCGTTATTAATGAGGTTCCAAAGGACGCACCCGAACGCGTCTTTGTCGAGCATGATCGGCTGGAGCTCCGGCGCGAAAAAGGTCAGGATCTCGATGTTCTTCTGCTTCGCCTTTTCGCGGTAAAAGTCCACGATGGTCCGGACCTCGGTGTTCAGGTCGCTCGGCATCGGTTTCACGGCGGGCGCTTTGGCGAACATCAGGAACTGGTTCAAAATGTTTTCGAGCCGCCGGCACTGCGTCACAACGGTTTTGGCCATATTAAGCGTCCGGCGCTCGCGTTCCGTTTCCGGCTCCGCCAGGTCTTCGGTCAAAACTTCCATCGTGAGGCGGATGGTCGAAAGCGGGCTTTTGATCTCGTGCGCCAACGCACCGGCCAGACGTGCGATTTCCGTGTACTCGTCAATGAGGCGCTGGCGCGATTTGTCACTTGCGTTTTCGGGCATAAAAATTAACCTTTTCTGAAAAATTGGGAGGCGGTAATGGAGCGCGAAGCGCGGAATTACGCGTTGGGAGTGGGAGGAGTGGAAGGCGGTAATGGAGCGCGGAATTACGCGTTTGGGGGGCCGTGACCATTCAGCCGGCGCGTAATTCCGGCCTCCGGCCTTCATTACCGCCTCCCATTCGTCCGTAGTGGTTTCAGCCGGCGCGTAATTCAGGCCTCTGGCCTCCATTACCGCCTTGCATTTCTCACTGAATCGTCTGCATCGGGACCTTCTTCCCGGTCAGGCGGTCCTTCTGGAATTCCGTCTCGGTCGTTCCGAAGAAAATCGCGTTCAAATCGATCCACGTCGCGATATCCGCCCACTCCTCGTCGGTCAGTTTGACTTCTTTGTGGTTTTCATCGGCCAGGACTTTCTTCAGGCCGGAGCCGATCGCGCCGTTTTCACCGCCGGGTTTGGTCACTTCGATCCGGTTCCGCTGGGGCCAGCGCGGAATGATGCCTTTCCGGTTCATCAGCGTCGTGTACGCCTTCGAGAATTGGCCGTCCGGGGCGTTCGTCAGGTCGATTTCGCTGGCTTTCTTCAACGACGCTGGAAGCGTCGTCCCCGTAACCGGGCCGTGGCAGGAAATGCACTTCGCGTTGAGGATCGGCTGGATCGTTTCGCTGAACGAGAACGTGCGGCCGCCGAGCCTCCCGGGCTCGATTTTTGAAGGGGCGCGGCCTGCGGCGATCGGCGCGTTTCCGCCCACCGCGCGGGTGGCCATCGAGTATGGCGCGTTCCCGCCCACGGCGCTCGTGCGGTCCTCGTGGCAGCCGATGCACGCGATCTCCTCGCCCGGCTGGAGGTACGTCAGCGTGCGCATGGTCTGGAAGGCCTCGCCCTTTTCGTTCAGTGCCTGGAAAAGGAGCGGCTTGCAGGCCGGCGCGACGAAATTCGCGGAACCATCCGACTCGACCGGCACGGTCCCGAGGATCGCGCGGCCGTTTTCCTCCCCCGCCAGTCCAATGGCCGGGTCGTTTCCCTTGATCGTCGTTTTAGGGAAGATCTGCACGACGCGCAGCGCCTTGATCGAGCCGCGCTTCACGTCCGGGCCGAGGCCCTGGTAAATGTCCGTCACGAAGAATCGGCCCTCTTTCGGCGCGTTCTCCGGGAGGAAACTCGGGATCACCGGCGGCGTCGGGCGAACGGCCAGCGGCTGCGCGGAGTCCGAGCCGATTTCCGGGTCGCGGTACAAAAGCTCACGGTTTCCGAAACGGTCGTAAACGTAAATCCCCAACGCCTCGTCGCGGGTTGGTTTCGGCTCAAACTCAAGCCGGTACGGACTGTAGGACGTCAGGCAGAAATCCTCCGAAAGCGGCCACGGCGAGCAGTAGAACGTCGGAATATTATTCCCTTCAGCCTCCGGGAACGGGACCTCAGGAGTCAGACGCTCGATCGCCTGCGGGCCGTCTTTGGCGACGGACGGATCAAGCAAAACCAGCGACCCGCCCGTCAGCGAGTGATGTGCGGCCGCCGTCAGGAGCCACTTGCGGCTTCCCGGCACCGGTTTGGCCTGGAACGTCGCGTAAATGTCGAGCGAAGCGTTCCCCCAGACCGCCGTCGGGTTGGTCCCGTCCGGACGCATGGACCAAAGGTTCTGGTGCGTCACGGCATCGCGGTCGATGTAATCCCAGCGGGCGTAGAAAATCTGGCCGTCGTGGCTCACGGTCGGGTACCACTCGTTCGTCTCGTGCCACGAAAGGGGCTGAATGTTCTTTCCGTCCGCGTTCATTTTATGCACTGTGTACGTGCTCCAACGCTCGCCGAAGCCCCACCAGAAGCAGCGCGGGTGGCCCTTGCGCCGGCTCGAAACGAACACGATGTTCCCGTCCGGCAGGTACGCAGGCATGAGGTCCTCGTAGTGCCCGTCCGTCAGTTGGCGCAGGCCGGTCCCGTCCGTTCCGCACTCGTAAATGTGGTAGTACTCGTGGTGGCTTTCCTCCTCCTCGTTATGCACGTACGGGGTCCACGCCTCCTGCCACGGGTAGCGCTTCCCGTCCGGTTTCAGCTCGACCCACGAGAAAACGACTTTTTTCCCGTCCCACGAAACACACGGATCCGCCACGTTTCCGCCCGTGAGCTTTCCGTCCAGAATGTCACGGCATTCCAGCGAGTACCCGGGATTTTGCAGGACGAAAAGCCCCCCGCCCCGCTGGGCGCGCCAGCCGAAATATTGCATCACGATGTGGTCGTAAGAGGTCGGCCGGCGTTTCACGAAAAGGATCGGGCCGCACGCCTTCACGAGCGGGTTGGAAAGGACCAGCGCACGCTTCCAGATGCGGATCCGGAAGTACAAACGCGCCGCTTCGACCGGCGTGACCGTCGGGGAATCCTTCAAAGCCTTGAGTTCCGATTCCAGCTTCGCGGTCATTTCGGGCTTGAAACCGTCTTTTTCCGCCACGGGGCCAAGTTTTTCGGCCAGTTTTTTCATTCCGTCGAGCTGGGCGGCACAGGCGTTCAGGATCGCGGGGGCGTTTCCGTCAAACTCGCCGTTCGGCGCGTCGTCGCGCTTCCACTCTCGCAGGAGCATCACCCACAAATGGGGGTCGGTCGGCATCGCGTAGCCCTCCGCGACTGCCTGCCGGAGCGTCTCGCGCAAAAGGTCCAGCTCGCCTTGCGTCACCTCGCCAGTCACGACCGACGGATCCTCCCGGAACCAGCTCCACGGAGAGTTCGGCTTTTTCCCCTCTTGCAGGGCTTTTTCTGCCTCCGCAAAACCCTCGGCCGCGGTAAAGATCTCGTCCTCGTAGGCGATCTCCGGGTTCCACGCCGTCGTGTCGCATTCGATCGTCGGGCCACTGGAAAGAATGAACCGGATCTGGCTTCCCTCCTTCACCGGGTAAGAAAGCGTATAGGACGCGCCGGTCCCGTCCTGGCCGCCGATTTTGGCCTCCCAGATTTTGTCGCGGTCCAGCTCGATCCGGGCCTCGATCCCGTCACCCCAAATGTGAAGTTTGCGGACCGTGCCGCGCAGAGAAACGTTTCCGGCCCGCGGAGCCGTAAAGATCAGGACCGCCGGGGCATTCGTGCCGGGGTGCATCCACGTTTTCCCGATGCGGGTCCAGTCCGCGCCGCGGAAGAAGTGCGAGCCGTACCAAACGTCCTTTGAGTCGAAATCCAGCGGCGTGAAACGGGCCGACTTGCCCGAATTGGTGGTTTTCCAGGCGTCCGAGTTCCAGAAATCTTCCGCTGCGGCCGAAAAAACCATGAGAAAAAGCAGGAGAAAAGAAAAAAGGAAGGGACGATTCATAAAAAGACCTCGGGGGCTGGAAAAATGGAAGGTAAAATACTCCTTTCATTATAATACGGTTTTGGAGTTTTGCAAGACGGTGCCTGGAAAAAATCTGAAAATTTCCAAGGGGAAGAAGCAAGTCATTTTTCCCAAAAAATTTCAAAAAAAATGACCTAAATCTAACACTCGTTCGTTTATATATTAATGGAGGCTTGGGGAAGTCTCGTTCTGGCTTTTACACAAAGGGGAAATTTTATGAAAAAAATCCTGTTTGGAACCCTGCTCGTACTGATTTCGCTCGGTTTGTTCGTCTGGTGGAACTGGTTTACTGATGTTCCGCTGAAAATCAGCCCGGAAACGTCACTCATCACTTCACCGCTCACGCCTGATGGGAAAGTGGACTACACGACCTGGCTGCTCAGCCTGTACCCGGAAGGGGTTCAGACCGAACGAAACGCAGCCTGGCGGCTCATGAAAGAAATTGATTTGAGGGATCTTCAGCAGCGTGATAATGAAGACTCGGAGATCTCTGATAGCGTATGGAAAGAAATGTGCGGCCTGATGGATCAGGACCCCGACGCTCCGCGCCTGGCCTACAAAACCCCCTTCCTGAAAACGATGGAAGAGTATTTTCAGGCCAAAGATCCGGATGATCTCACCTCCATCAACGACGCGAGGTTCTACATCCTGCATTCCCAAGATTTTAGTCGGGAGGATTTCGTCGCAAAGTACGAAGATTTTATCCGGGCGTGGTCAGAAGAAAACTCGCCCGCCCTGGATCGGATCGAGGAAATCCTTCTGGACCCCAAATCAGAATATTTCTTTTTCCCCTTTTTGATACCCGAGGGAAATTTCACTCCTTGGGATATTAAGACTCCCACCATTCCTTCAATGTATGGCCTTGGGGATTCTTTAGTCATTCGCGCAATCTGGAATCTTTCTCAGGGAAACAACGAAAACGCCATTCGCAGTTTTGAAGCCGTGAATCGTATGGGAACACTGATCCAAAAGGGGAGTCGTGATATTGTGACCTACCTCCTTGGGGTCCGGATGCAGGGCGCAGGAATCTTTATACCATTTGTAGAAGCCAAAACCCCATTGACTGCCGAACAATGGAAGCGGCTCAGGGATCTTCCTTTTTTTGAGTATTCACCAGAAGAATTTTATCACATAATCAAAACTTTTGATTTTCCTGTGATCCTGAATGGCATCCAATATTGTTCGAACAGGAAAATTACGGATCCGTATGATGTGATCCTCCCACCGCCTGATTCCAAATTCTGGTATTTTGGTTACGACTGGAACCAAATCGCCCGGGAAATTCGTCAGGCGCAAAAGGAAGTGGAAGCCAACTTTCAGAAAGATCCTCTGCATGTCGATATGGACGTGCTCTCAGTGGTCAAAGATGAACCCCAATCCAAGTGGGAAACCATTCGAAGATTTTTCCTTTCCAGCCGGAAAACCCGGTCACACATGTTCACCCTGATTTTGCTCCGCGAATTCTCCCTGAATCCTTTCAGAGAAATACTCCTTGCTCACACGACTAGTGGTCACCTTCTCCGCCTGAAGTGCGCCCTTGAACTTTACCTACTCGATCACAACAACGAGATCCCTTCGGCATTCACAACGGACTCGGAGGGAAAACCGCTTCACTCCTGGACCATTCAGCTTTTGCCGTACCTCGGAAAAGAGGCTGAGGAACTGTACGCCAAAATCCGGCTGGACGAGCCGTGGGATTCAGAATGGAACGCGCAGTTCCACAATCAAATGCCGAACGTTTTCACGTCCTCAAACGAGCTGGGAAGTCACGACATTACCAGCTTCTGTTGGGTAAAAGAGTGCGAGAAATTCACAGTCTTCCAGAATTCCAGGGCCAAAAACTGGATGGACCCTTCCGCGTTTATGACCGAAAAAGAGGCAGAGGAAGAATTACAGAAAGATAAAAAACCAACGACGCCGAAGAATGACTGGAAGATTGATTTTTAATCCCTAAAACCAGCCCATGAAAAAGCCCCCTCATTATGGGGGGTTTTTCATTAATTAGTCTCGCTTTTGTTTTTCTCATCCCGCAGAAAGATCGGTTCGAGCCGCGAATCCACCTCGTCGAGCATTTTCGGGATCCCGGTGTTTTCGTCCCGAGTTTCCTCTCCCGGAGCCGCGGCGCGGTTTTCCTCAACGCGCTGAATGAACTTTTCCGACATTTCGTAAACCTTTTTCGACGTTTCGGTCTTGGCATCGGAAGGCTCTGGAAGCCTCTTTTTACCTGCTTCCGCGATCTTAAGCAAGTATTTCGCACTGCGGGACTGCGCCACCATCGGGACAGTACTATCCGCGAACGTAATCATTCCAAACGAAACGAGCCACGTCACCACAAGTGCCAGCAAAAAGCCGAAAACCAGGCCAAAAAGGTGGTTCCAGAGCGTCAGATGACTCTTTTTCAGGCACGCTTCCATGAAGGAAACCAGAATCGTAATGACCAGCGCGGTAAGCAGAAAAAGAGCGACTCCTGCGATCCACTTCATCGGAACGGTCGAAGCCCAACCGAAAGTTTGAATCAGATTCTCGTGAAACCGGTAAGCGACCATGGCCCCTAAAAACGGGATCAGAACGTACTTCAGCGCGGACACGAAACCACGTATGAAACCCCAAAGAGTTCCGAAACCGATAAACAAAAGAACACCAAAATCAAAATAATCGCTGGGGGTCATTTCTTCACCAGGTCCTTACTGTCGAGCCAAATCGTAACGGGTCCGTCATTTACCAGAGAAACTTCCATCATGGTACGAAATCGGCCGGTTTCCACGTGAAAACCTTTTTCCCGCAGGATCGCAACGCATTCCTCGTACACACGCTCGGCAATTTCGGGAGGAGCGGCGTCTGTAAAACTCGGTCGTCGGCCCTTCCGACAGTCCGCGTAGAGGGTAAACTGGCTCACGACCAGGATCTCACCACCGACGTCCGCCAGAGAAAGATTCATTTTTTCTTCAGCGTCCTCGAAAATGCGCAGACCGACCATTTTGTTCAAAAGGGCGTCCCGATCAGAATTGGTATCGACTGCGGAAACCCCAAGAAGGACAAGAATACCAAGGCCGATTTTCCCGACGACTTCACCATCCACCCGCACAGACGCGGAAGAAACCCTTTGAATACACGCACGCATGGTAAAAAAATGTAAGGCGGAAATGGAGTGCGAAGCATGGAATTACGCGTTGGGAAAATCTCTCGCCAAGGAACTGGCGCGTAATTCCGGCCTCCGGCCTCCATTACCGCCTTCCATTTACGCGTAATCCGGCCTCCATTACCGCCTTTCACTAAAGTAATGAATTACTCTTCTTCAGGGACTTCTCCGCGCTCGATCATCACCGCTTTGCGGCTCAGTTTCACGCGGTCCTGTTCATCGATGTCGATCACTTTCACGTCCATGACATCACCGACCTGGCAAACGTCCGAAACACGCTGAACGTAACCGCTCGAAAGCTCGCTGATGTGGCAAAGACCATCGCGGCCTGGCAAAATCTCAATGAACGCGCCAAAGTCCTTAATACTCGTGACGCGCCCACGGTAGATCCGACCGATCTCGACCGTCGCGGTCAAAGCGTCCACCTGGTTCAGAGCGTCCTGCGCACTGTCAAGGTTAGAGCTGGAAATAATGACCGTTCCGTCTTCTTCGATATCGATCGTCGCACCCGTGGCGTCCTGGATCGCGCGGATGGTTTTTCCGCCGGGGCCAATGAGAAGGCCGATCTTGTCCGGGTTGATGTGCGTACGGAGCAGACGCGGCGCCCACTCGGAAATGTCCGTACGCGGACGTGGGATCGAACGAAGCATCGTGCGCAAAATCTGAATTCTTGCTTCTCGGCTTTGGGCCATCGTCGCGCGGATCATTTCATTCGTGATCCCGTCGATCTTGAGGTCAAGCTGAATGCCCGTGATGCCGTTTTGCGTACCGGCAATTTTGAAATCCATGTCGCCGTAATGGTCTTCATCACCGATGATGTCGGTCATGAGGGTCCACTTTTCGTTGCTTTCTTTCACGAGACCGACCGAAATACCCGCCACCGGGTTCGTGATCGGAACGCCCGCGTCCATCAGACCGAGCGTTGCGCCGCAAACGGACGCCATCGAGCTGGAACCATTCGACTCCAGAATGTCCGAAATGACACGAATCGTGTACGGGAAATCTTCCTGAGCTGGAATGACGGGGTTCACGCTGCGTTCCGCCAGCGCACCATGACCAAGCTCGCGGCGGCCCGGGCTGCGGATCGGACGGCACTCACCAACCGAGTACGGCGGGAAGTTGTAGTCCAACATAAACTTTTTGCTGTATTCCTCAAACAGACCGTCCACACGCTGCTCGTCACGGGTCGTTCCGAGCGTCACTGTGATAAGCGCCTGCGTTTCGCCGCGCTGGAAAATAGCCGAGCCGTGAACACGCGGCAGAACTCCCGCCTTGCACATCAGCGGGCGGATCTCCTTCAAACCACGGCCATCAGGACGGCAGCCGCTGAGGATCTGATCACGAACGACCTGTTTTTCGAGCTGCTCCATCACGGCGTCCAGACGCGCCTGAAGAATGGCGCCTTCCGCTTCCGGATCCGGGATCATCTCGGCAGAAATTTTGGCTTTCAGAGCATTTACCGCTTCCGCACGGTCCAGCTTTCCAACGGTGTGTTTTGCCTCATAATACGCGTCATAATACTTTTCTTTCACGACATCGTACAGACCATCGTCTTCAACCGGCGGGTACTCTTTTTTGACCGGATTGACCGCTGCGATGAACTCGCGCTGAAGAGCGACGATTTCACGGATGCAGTCGTGAGCGGCCTCGATCGCCTGAGCCATAAGTTCCTCCGGCATTTCGTCGGCGAAACCCTCGATCATCAGAATGGAATCTTCATTTCCGGAAACGACCAGATCGAGATCACTCTCGCATAACTCATCCTGAGACGGGAAAGGAATCAGACGGCCTTCGACACAGGCAAGACGAACAGAAGCAATAGGACCAAGGAAAGGAAGAGGAGAAATCGAAAGAGCAGCACTCGCGCCATTCATCGCCAGCATATCACCGTCGTGTTGACGGTCACTTGCCAGAACTGTCGCGAAGACCATCACTTCATCTTTGAACCAGCTCGGGAAGAGCGGACGGATCGGACGGTCAATCAGGCGGGCGGTCAGGGTTTCTTTCAGGTTGGGACGACCTTCACGCTTCACAAACCCGCCCGGGAATTTTCCGGCAGCTGCAACGCGTTCCCGATAATCACACGTTAGTGGGAAGAAATCCTGACCGGCGACGGCATCCCCTGTCGTGCAAGCTACCAGGACGATCGTATCACCGTACCCCACGAGGCAGCTTCCGGCGGCCTGCTTGGCCAATTCGCCCGTTTCAAACCAGAGCGTTTCTTTCCCAATCTTCTTTTCAACACGAATTTTTTTAGATTCGACTTCCGACATTTCTGAATTATCCTTTTCACTCAATGGGCCATTCACAGCTCTTCAATTTCCTGCGAGAATTTGACTAACAGAAATGACACACAAAAAAACACTGCCTGCTTTGAATACTCACTACACCTGCAAATCCGCCAACTAACGACTTTCTCACCGACCAATGACGATTCCCAAAGCAGACACTCTCGTAACTCACTCAAGATTTCGAAGAACACCCGGCACTTTGCAACACAAAGAACTTTGGGCAATTCCTGAAAATCTCAAATGTAACAAGCCTAACGAAAAATCCAGAATCATTACCCAAGAAAAGAAAAATAAGAGACGAACCTCTGGCACGTTTCCGGCTTTCATCCCGAATACTGATTCTGTACCACACACTTCCCGCGCGAATCTGAGGAATCAAAGCGCTAAAATCAAGGAGACTCAACTGCCGATCCACTCAGCAGCCGAGTCTGATTTCACACGGGAACACAAATGTTTTACTTACGAATGTTCAGCTTCTTGATGATGTCCAGGTAACGCTGTGGGTCAACACGCTTGAGGTAGTCGAGCAGACCACGGCGCTGGCTAACGAGGCGAAGAAGACCACGGCGGCATGAATAATCTTTGCTGTGGGACTGCATGTGCACGGTCAAAGAATTAATGCGAGCCGTAAGAAGGGCAATTTGTACCTCCGAGCTTCCTGTATCGTTGGCACTGCGTTTAAAGTTCTGAATCGTTTCCTGTTTGATTTCTTTCGTGATTGACATCTGATCCTTTTTCCTTGTTTTGCACGGAAGGTTTTACGCCGCCGTGAAATAAATGAACAGTTACAACATCCAATTTGTAGCCCTACTACAAAAAGGTATGGGTATTATAGCACACAAGCGCGTTTTGGGAAGGGGGGGAGACGAATCTTTTAAGGAATATTTGGTTTTTTTCTCATTTTTGGAAACTTTTTTTCATCTTTAAGGGTGAAAAATGAAAAAATCTTTTCCCCTCCCCTTTTATTAATCGCAGCAATCGCCTATAATCAAAAAAATCAGGAGCGAATAAATCACCTCGAAACTCCTGGTTTCGTTTCACTTTCCTTTTCAATGGAGATTCCCATGAACCGTAGAACATTTATTTCAATCTCTGCTGTATCCCTTTTCTCTGGGCTTCTTTCCGGCTGCGGCAAAAAAAAGTACCAGCCCAAACCCCCGGTTGAAACCCTTGAAGAAGCCATCAAAGAGAGGGAAGAGTACATCAAGGAAGCCGAAAAAATCTATAAGGAACAGCTCGCAGAGGCCAAAAAGCATAACGACAAAGAACGTGTCGCGTATCTGAAAGCCACCAATGAGGACCGGCTCAAGAACGAAAAGAAAATGCTTGAATTGGAAAAGAAAGAACTGGAAAAAGAGCGCAAAAAGGCCGGAAAATAAAAAACAATCAAAATTCAAAAAGGTTTTAAGGAGAGGGGGGAATATAAAACATCGAAATGCCCCTCTGACTTTTATTTTGTCGATAATCCCATGAGAAAAATCTTTCCTTTCACGTTCGTGTTCCAGTTCCTGCTGGCCACGGTTTTACTTGCCGCCAATTACAGTTTTTATGGAGAGACCGACAAAAATCCTCTTGAATACCAGCCGGGCGAGGAAATGACGTTCAAAATCCAGGCGCTCCTTGACGGCAAACCCGTTGACGGCGTAAAATTCACCTGGCGCCGGACCGGCGACGATGGGATCACCGAGTCGGGCGAAACCGTTTCCAACGCCTCGGAGCCGTTCCTCATCAAGACGTCGCTCAAGGTCCCCGGGTTCGTGTACGTTTTTTGTCAGGCGATCGGTGAAGACGGCAAGCCGCTCAAACGCGAACCGGAGCCACAGTACTGCAAAAACGTCGAGTTTTACGGCGGCGCGGGCGTATTGATGGACGAGATCAAAAGCGCACCGGAGCCGGAAGGTTTTGACGCCTACTGGGACGGTCAGAAAGCGCGCCTGGAGGAAGTGCCCGTCGAGGCGCTCGAAATGGTCCCGGTCGAAAGCGGCGACCCGAATGTACTCTGCTGGGACGTGAAGATCCGGTGCATCGGGAAGCCCGCCTCCGGCTACTTGTGTATGCCCAAAGACGCGAAGGAAAAGTCGCTCCCGGCGGAAGTTTCTTTCCACGGGTACGGCTGCAACAGCGCGAACAAGCCGGTCGGATTCGGCAAAAAAGGAATCGCCCTGAACATTAATATTCACGGGATCCTGAACGGCCAACCGCAGGAGTATTACACCAGCCTCTTCCAGGGCGAGCTGCGCGGGTTCGGCTTCAACAAAGAGGAAAACCAGAAAACCGAAACGAGCTACCTGAACGGGATCATTCTCCGCGCGCTGCGGGCCGTTCAGTTCGTCAAGACTCTTCCCGAGTGGGACGGCAAAAACCTGAAAGTCACGGGCGGAAGCGGCGGCGCGTTCCAGAGTCTGAGCGTCGCGGGCCTCGACCACGATGTGACCGAGTGTTACGCGAATGTGGCGTGGTGCCTCGACCTTTCCGGCCCGACCAAAATGAACCGCCTCACCGGCTGGCGGCCGGAATGGACCGAAGCGCTGGAATTTCTCGATCCGGCCAACCACGCAAAGCGGATCCAGTGCCCCGTGACGATGGACGCGGGCCTGGGAGATTACGTCTGCCCGCCGTCGGGTCAGGTGGTCGTTTTCAATAATCTGAACGTTCCAAAGAAACTGACGTTCCATCAGGGCAATACGCACGGCTACGGAATGCCTAACGGAAAATCGTACACGATGGAAGGCGGTAAATGAAGCGCGAAGCGCGGAATTACGCACCGGTCTGACTCGCTCCGGTCTGAATTGCTCCGACGCTTTGCCCCGCCAGAAGCCCGGACGAAAACGCGAACTGGAGGTTAAACCCGCCCGTGTCGCCGTCCACGTCGAGCACTTCCCCAGCGAAATAAAGCCCCGGCACCAGTCGGGATTCCATCGTCTGGCGGTTCACCTGCTCCAGCGCGATTCCGCCGGCCGTCACCATCGCCTCGCGGAAGCCGCCGAGGTTTTGAATCACGAGCGCAAAATCCTTCAAAAGTTTCAGGAGGGTTTTGCGCGTTTTTTTGGTCACTTCCCACGCTTTCATTTCCGTCGAAAGACCTGCCGTCCGGAGTAGTTCCGTCACGAAACGATCCGGAAGCCAAAATTCCGTGCGGATCAGATTTCCAACCTCTTTCTGCGGGTTTTCCTGAAAAAGCTCATTGAGCCGCGCGTCCTCCAGCCCCTCGGCGAGCGTCAGATGAAGTTCATCCCCAGGAAGAAAATCCCGGCTGAAGTCCAGAATTCCCGGGCCGGAAAGACCATGGTGGGTGAAAAGCACGTCGCCACGGCGCTCCGCGAGTTTTTTCCCGGACCGCCAAAGCGTCACGAGCATTTCCGGAAGCGCGATCCCGGCGCAGGACGCGAACGCGTACGCCTTCACCGTCACGGGCGTGAGTGCCGGGCGCAGCTCGACAAACGGAAGATTGAAAAGCCGGGCTAAAATCTGACCGTCGCCCGTGGAACCCGTCGCGGGAAACGATTTTCCACCGACCGCGCAGACGAGTTTTTCGGCCTGAAACGCCCGGCCCGAGCGCGTTTTCGCCTCAAAAATCGACGTTTCTCCGTTTCGGCTCAAAGCCGTGACTTCTTCGCCGCAGAGGATCCGAACGCCGGCGTCTTCGCAAGCCTCCAGCAGGACCCGCAGCACATCGCGCGAATTCTCGGAACGAGGGAAAATCTTCCCGTCATTCAGCTCAACACACGGCAAACCCCGGGACGCCAGAAACGCCACCAGATTTTGATTCGTGAAGTTCATCAGCGCCGGCTTCACGAAACGGGCCTTGCGTACATCCTGGCCATAATGAGTAAAAAAATCGTCGATCGGGCCGGCGTGCGTGACATTGCACCGGCCGCTTCCCGCAATGAGGAGCTTCCGGCCCGGCTTCGGTATTTTCTCGATCAGAAAGATTTTCTTCCGGTTTTTCTTTAAATCGAAATTCGACGCAGAAAGCCCCGCCGCGCCGAGCGCCGCCATAAGTCCCGCCGGTCCCGCGCCCAGAATCAGGACGTCCGCCCGTTCTTCCCGGCCCGAGGATTTCACAGAATTTTCCACGGAATCCCCCTTTCCTCGAACGGGGCGGTGAAGATTTCGTGCGTCCGCTCCTCCGGAAATTCAGGT
The DNA here is from genome assembly GCA_030530205.1 of Thermoguttaceae bacterium. Classification (GTDB taxonomy): domain Bacteria; phylum Planctomycetota; class Planctomycetia; order Pirellulales; family Thermoguttaceae; genus RGIG3701. Next base: position 22,969 of record JAUMVK010000008.1, read on the forward strand.
TTGTACTCGAGGCCGACCAGATGGTACTTCGCGCCGGCGGTCAGATGGTACGGCAAAATCTCGACCCGCTGAAGTGTCGGGATCCCCCCGGCGAGTTCCGCGAATCGGGTCATGCACTCGAGCGAGTCGTTCACCTCCGGGATCAGCGGGATCCGGAAGACGAACGGTTTCCCGGACGCTTTGAGCTGATCGACGTTTCGCAGGACCAGCGCCAGATCCCCGCCGCAGTAGTGCCGGAAGCCCTCGGACGTCGGGTGCTTGAGGTCCTGAAAGACGAAGTCACAGAATTCCAGCCCAAGCCGATAAAACTCGGGGCTGACGGCGCCGGAGGTTTCCACCGCGGTCTGAACGCCATTTTCGTGGAGTTTGCGCATCACCTCCCGCACAAACGGAGCCTGAGCGAGCGGCTCGCCTCCCGAAAAAGTCACTCCGCCGCCGCTCATGGCGTAAACGTCGGCCTGCCGCAGGAGTTTGGCCGCCAGTTCGTCCGAATCCATCCGAAAGCCGCACAAACGTTTCGCGCCCGTGGGGCAGAAACTCTCCGGCAAAGCGTCCGGCGCGTGCTCTTTGAGGCAGTTTCCGCAGTGCCGGCACTTCTGCGCGTTGAACAAAATTTGAGGCTCGAACGCGATCCCCTCCGGATTGTGGCACCAGGCGCAGCGCAGCGGGCAGCCTTTCAGAAAGACCGTCGTGCGAATGCCCGCTCCGTCAAAAATGGAGAATTCGCGGATCTCGAAAATGGTGGCTGAAAGCGGCATGAGGGATTTTGGGGATTCAAGGACTCAATGATTCAAAAAAGCCGGACTCGAAAATTTTAAGGAAGCTTCAAACCTCACATTCTAAACTCTAAATCCATTTCACTTTAAGCTTTTTATTTAAACACGGATTTACACGGATTCCGGGGATTAAATGGATTTCTTTTTTTGAATTAAAATGGAGAAAATTCACGTGTACCCCCTTTAAATAATCTGCGGAAATCCTTTTAATCCGTGGAAATCCGTGTTTAAATTAAGGTTTGAACCAGACGGTACTCTCACTCCGGAAAATGGGTTCTGGTTTTGGAAACTTCCTTTTAGTTTTTCATTTCCCGCTCAACTGCTTCTTCCGTTCCAGGATCACTTCGTCCTGAAGGTGCGCTGGGAGTGGCCTGTAGCGTGAGAACATCAGGAGGAAAGTCCCCTGCCCTTGCGTGATACTTCTCAGGTCGGTCATGTAACCGAACGTTTCGGCAAGCGGCACTTCCCCCTCAATGCGAACGGTCCCCTGAACGATTTCCGTGTTCATGATCACGCCGCGGCGCTGGGAAAGATCGCCCACGACAGACCCCTGGAAACTCTGCGGGCATTCGATCGCGATCTTCATCACCGGCTCAAGCAGGCATGGCTTCGTTTTCGGGAAATACTCGCGAATCGTTGTCTGCGCGCAAATCTGGAACGCCATGTCCGAACTATCGACCTCGTGGTACGACCCGTCGTTCACGATATAGTGCAGATTCACGATCGGGAACCCCGCCACAGGGCCTTTATCGAGCGACTTGCGCACCCCCTTTTCAATGGCCGGAATGTACTGACGCGGAATGCGCCCGCCAACCACGTGTTCCTCGAAGAGGAAGAATTCATCCGTTCCCTCTCCCGAAAGAGGCAAAAGCTCACCCACGATGTGCGCGTATTGGCCGGAACCGCCGGTCTGCTTTCTGTACCGGTAATCAAATTTAAACGGCTGGGTCGGCGCTTCGCGGTAGTTCACACGCGGGTTGGAAACCTCCACGTCCACCTTGTACTCCCGCCGGATACGCTCGACGTAAACCTCCAGATGCAGCTCGCCCATACCGGACATGATCGTCTCAGAGGTTTCCTGGTCGGTCGTAATGATCAGCGTTGGGTCCTCCCGGCGGAAACGCTGAAGGGCTTTCCCGAGTTTATTCGCGTCGCCCCGTTCTTTGGGCGTGATCGCGACCTGGATCACCGGCTCTGGCACATACATACTTTGGAGTGTGCAGAACGGGTACTCACTGCAAAACGTGTCGCCGGAAGCACAGTCAAGCCCCATGATCGCCACGATCTCGCCAGCCCCCGCTTCTTCAATTTCCATTCGCTCGTCGGCGTGTATCCTCACGATTCGGCCGAACCGCTCACGGTTCCCGGTGCGCTGATTGTAGTACTGCTCGCCCTTTTTGAACGCCCCCTGATAAATACGCATAAAAACGAGCGTCCCGTACGGGTCCTCCACGATCTTGAACGCCATCGCAACAGTCGGGAGCGTAGAATCCGGCTTGAGCGCGATTTCCCTGTGCGGCTCCTGAAACTCCAGTGCGGTCGGATGCGTGTCGGTCGGGGCCGGCAAAAATTCCACGACCGCGTCGAGAAGCGGCTGGACCCCTTTATTCTTGTACGCCGTCCCCATATAGACCGGCGTCATAAGGCCCGCCTGCGTCGCGCTGCGGATGACCTCACAAATCTTCTCGTTCGTGATTTTCTCGCTTTCATCGCTCAGAAGCAGTTCCAAAATATCGTCGCTGAACATGGAAAGGCTTTCGAGCATCTTCCCGCGGTACTCCTCCACCACCTCGCAGAGATTTTCGGGGCACGGCTCCCGGCGGACTTTCTCGCCGTTCGCCCCGTCGAAGTAGATCGCCTCGCGGGTGATGAGGTCCACGACCCCTTGAAAATCGTTCTCTTTCCCGATGGGGTACTCCATCATCACCGGGTTACAGGCGAGCCTCTCGTGAAGCTGACGCACGACCTCGAACGGATTCGCGCCGGTCCGGTCCATTTTATTGATGAACGCCAGGCGCGGCACTTTGTAGCGGCGCATCTGCCGGTCGATCGTCAGTGACTGGGGCTGGACCCCGCCGACGGCACAAAGGACCAGGACCGCCCCGTCCAGCACGCGCAGGGAGCGTTCGACCTCGACCGTAAAATCCACGTGCCCCGGCGTATCGATCAGGTTGATCTGACGGTCCTTCCAATGAACGGTCGTGGCCGCGCTCTGGATCGTGATCCCGCGCTCGCGCTCCAGGTCCATCGAGTCCATCGTCGCGCCGGCGCCTTCGGAGATCTCGTTCATGCGATGGATCCGGCCGGCATAAAAAAGAATACGCTCGCTGAGCGTGGTTTTTCCCGAGTCGATGTGCGCCGCAATGCCAATATTACGAATGATAGAAACAGGATTCAATTCCGCCACGATTTGCCAGCTTTCAGTAAACAGTGTAAATGGTAAAAAGTCTTAAAATGAAAAGAAGACGAGCAATTCCATACTATTTTAGCAGAAATAATTTTTTTATCAAGAGGAATCGCCGAAATTTCTCAAATACGATTAAAAGCAGGGGCTCTTTACCCCCGCTCAGCCTCGTAAAAACCACCATTTTGAGATGGCGGTATTCTATACAAACACGTACGGTGTGTATTCCCAATCGAAATCTTTACCGATCAGAAACGCAAGCGGGGCGCCGCTAGCAGCAAACCAGAGTTCTTCAGGGGACGCAAAACCAAGCTCCTTCACGTGTTTCCAGTCCTCCCAGAGTGATTTGGCCGCTCCCGCCAAAACCTTTGGGCTTCCCTTGATGTGCAGTTTTCGTTCCGGCGTCAGAACGACGTCCCCGCCGATGTGCGTGTGGTACTCGCCCGGTTCTTTGCCGGCGTACTGTGTTGCGTCGCTGATGAGGAACGTGCGTCCACGGCCTTTCATCCGGTAGAAAACCTTCAGCATTTCGGGCGGGAGATGAAACCCATCTCCAATCATTGAAACCGAGAGCAGATCCTCCGCAAGCGCCGCCCAGATCGGGTTTTCGTGACGCGGAAGAAGCTGGGCGCAAGCATTTCCCAAGTGCGTCGCCAGTACGGCCCCGGCCTCAACCGCCGCGTGGATCTGAGCCGCCGAAGCGTGCGTGTGACCGACCGCCGGCAGGATCCCGTGCGATTTCAAAATCGCCGTGAATCGTTTTACAGTCTCCATGTCCGCGTGCGGGCTAAACGTCATTATGCGGATGCGCCCGTTCGCCGCCTTTTGCCACGCCTCGATCCACTTTTCCGCCTGCTGGTCATCGAGCGCCATCACGTCCTCAAGCGGATGCGCCCCTCTGTAGCCCTCCATCGGCGAAATGAACGGCCCTTCCAGATGGTAAAACGGCGCCGCCGCCAGTTCAGTTTCTCCTCCCTGCTGCGTTTCCGAGCGGTAAGCCTCCAGCCGAGTGAGTTGCTCTTCAAGCGTTTGGCCCTGATTCGTGATAAGCGTCGGCAGAGCACACGTCACCCGGTGCTCACGGAGCGCCTTCAACGCCTGACGGTAGTCGGCCAGCGTGATTTTCGGGTCGTTGAAATCGACGCCCCCGAAACCATTGACCTGAATGTCCACGAGTCCCGGTGCGATGTGCTTCAGCCCCGGCCCGTTCGGGATCTCCGTGATCTGCTGATTCTCAACCGAAACCGGCGTTTCATTCCAAAGAAGACCTTTCATTTTCACTCTCCCACTTCACAAAAAAATCCGACCGGGATCTGGGTCCCAGCCGGATCAAGCCCTTAAAAATTCGTTGATCAGACCTTCTTGACGAGAATCGAAACATTCTGACCGCCAAAGCCGAAACTGTTCGTCAGGCAGCAATCACACTTGGGAAGCTGACGGCAGACGTTCGGGACGTAATCCAGGTCGCATTCCGGGTCAGGATTGTGGTAGTTGATCGTCGGTGGAACGATCGAGTCACGCATCGCCAGCAGGCAGTACAACATTTCGCTCGCACCGGCAGCGGCAATCATGTGCCCAATCATCGACTTCGTACTGGAAACCGGGATTTTATAAGCGCGTTCACCGAAAACCTGCTTGATGGCCAACGTCTCAACTTTGTCGTTGACTTTCGTACTGGTTCCATGTGCGTTGATGTAATCCACATCTTCCAGATTCGCGCCAGCATCGTCCAGAGCCATTTTAATACAAGCGATCGCACCGCGCCCTTCCGGATGCGTATCGGTAATACGGAAAGCATCGGCAGTAGAACCGTAACCGGCAACTTCACCGTAGATTTTTGCGCCGCGCTTTTTGGCGTGTTCGTACTCTTCCAGAACAAACATGGCCGAGCCTTCACCCAAAATGAAACCATGGCGAGTCGCGTCAAACGGGCGGCTCGCAGCTTTCGGGTCGTCGTTATCCGTACTCAAAGCGGTCAGAAGGTTAAAGCCCATGACCCCCATCGGATGAATCATGCTGTGCGTACCGCCGGAAAGCATAATGTCCGCATCGCCCCGACGAATGATTTCCGTTGCTTCTCCCACCGACTGCACCGAGGCAGCACAAGCGGTAAGGCAGTTGCTGTTCGGTCCCTGGGCGTTAAACAACGCGGCAAGGTGCGCAGACGGCATATTGGGGGACTGTTCAATCTCGGCTTCCGGATTGAAATTTTCAAGTCCTTTACGAATGAACGCGCTCAGTTCAAATTCCTTACCCGCCAGTTCACCGGAACGAATTCCCGCTACCATCATCTGGGCGAAGTCAAGAAAATCCTGCTGAGCTTCACCGCCTCCAGTGTAAACCCCAAAGCGAAGCGGATCGAAAGAAATATCCATGATCCCTGAGTCAGCCACGGCCTTTTTTGCGGCCCCGACAGCGAACTGGGTATTAAGTCCCTGGTTTGCCCAGCGTTTGGGATCCTCGCCAACTTCAGAAAGGTCCCAATTCTTCACTTCCGCGGCGATTTTGGTCGGAAAACTCGTAGCGTCGAAACGCGTAATGTAGTCCACAGCGGACTCGCCGTTCAACAGGCGCTTCCACACAGTATCAGCATCAGACCCCAACGGTGTGACACAACCCAAACCAGTAACAACAACGCGTCTTTTCATGACTTCAGCCTTCCGTTTACAAAGTCCGTTTTGTAAAAAAATCCATTAAATATTTTTGAAGCACTCAGGAACACTAATTGGCGTTACACCATCAGCCTCTTTGCCAATTTCATAAACATGAAAATTGAAAAAGAGATTTTTGTAGTCTTTAACTGAGAAAAGCTCTTTGTCGCCGAACTCGTTATGGTCCAGGTATGCAAACATCATTTCAAACTCAGCGTGCAACTTGTCCCCAATGTGACTCGTAGCCGTAATGGACGCTCCATTTTCGTTCATGTACTGAACATCTGTGTGGTAGGTAAGAACATCACCCGGCACCGCTTCACAATAGAAAATGGCTTTAACCAACTTGGCCAAAACGACCTTTTCCTGGCAGTTATTATATTCACAAATCAACAGACCGCCCGTCTGTGCAACGCCCTCAATGACCAGCGGATGAGGCATCATCGGAAAATGCTCGAAATGATCATGCAAGTGCGGCTCAGCCATTGAGATACACTTGATAGCAGTCGCTCTTTTGCCGCGCACAAACTCCGTATAGCGGTCGATCCAATACCAACGCATATTTGAGAAACCTTTGTATCGATTGCAGGATGATTAATTCAACGAAGCCCGTGTCCGGGTAAATCTTCAAAATCGCCGGACACGGACACAACCGCCTAAACGGTTTTCGTCTCACAATCAGCCGAGTTTGGACTGGACGAAGCGGCACATATCGGCGACCGTCATTTTGCTCGGGAATTCCTGAACGACCGGATTTTTCTCGAACTCGGTCAGATCAATGAACGGAAGACGTTCACGCAGAGCAGCCATTCCTTCAGCGTTCAGGCGGTTATTCTGCGTAAAGTTTTCGTTTTCAAAAATGTCAGCCGGGAAAAGTTCACCGCGTTCAACTTTGATACCGAACGCTTTTTCAAGGCGGAACACGATGTCGAGGAAGTCAATGGATTCCGCGCCCAAGTCACCGACGAGAGTCGCGTCTTCAGTGACTTCATCCTCATCAACACTCAGAGCATCACACAGAGTCGCCTGAACTTTTTCAAAAATTTCCGGATCAATGGTCATTTTTTCTCTCCAATGGAAGTTACAAAACCCGACAGCAAAATGAATATGCGAAGCAAATCCACTTCAGCAGTCTTCACAAACAATTAAAAAACATTAAAAGGGAATACTTAGTCGTTAGGCCCGATCAAGGCATAGATTTTTTTCATATCCTCGATGACTTCCGCGTCTTTGCACGCCATACTCGGATAATCACGCCCAATACTGTGATGACTAAGTACAAGTCGGGCAGAAAGCGCCTGTGTTTCTCCGAGCCAACCTTCTGCCTTGAATTTCGTTTCGCCGTTACCGCGGCTTACCATCTGAACCCGAATCTCAAGTGTTTCACCTGGCTGAACAAAATGGTTATACTTGACGTTACGAGCTTCTTTCAACGAGATAATACTGTCGGCATAATTATCCGTCAGGCGAATCAGCCACGCGGCAGCTTCTGTCATTGCTTCCAACATCAATACACCAGGCATAACCGGGAAACCCGGGAAATGATCAGCGAGATACTCTTCTGAAAGCGTAAGATTCTTAACGGCGGTAAGAGATTCACCAAGTTTGACTTCTTTAATTTTGTCGAGCAGTAAAAAACGCATTGTTTCTTCTCTATTCTCGCGGTTTAAAGGCTTGCTATTTCTGTCAATACAAGCCTGACGTTTTTATTACAATAAAAAATCCAGTATATCTGAATTTTACAAAATTTCAAGTGTCCCCACCTGAAAAAAATAATATTTTAGTAAATCATCGGTTTTCCGGTACCGATACTTCAATTTTTGGCAAATTGGGGTTTATTTTATCTATTTTATCGTCAAAACTTTCAAAAACTTCACCAAAATCATAATTTTACAGGTAAATTTATGATTTTTTACCCTTGTCAGGCAGAATATCTTCCGATTCCTCGTTTTTTTCAGCCTTACGATGTTGCGAATGAGGACGCTTTTCCAAAATTTCAATTTCTGAAACATTCACCAGTTTATGGAGATGATCTTCCATTTCCACATAAACCTGCTGGGCCAAAATCTCGTAACCAACTACGTGACCAATGGCATCTTCGTGGCGAATTTTCGTCCCCAAAGGGGGCAATTTGTCTAAAAGTTCCTCATAAACCGGAAACTCATAACGCAGACAGCATTTCAGCCGACCGCAGCGTCCTGATATCTTTGATGGATCAAGCGTCGCTTTTTGGAGCTTGGCCATCTTCATCGAAACGGGAGGCATAATCGTCAGGTACGTGTTACAACAACATTCCTTCCCGCAATCGCCGTAATCCGCCAGCAGCTTCGCTTCATCACGAACCCCTATCTGACGCATCTCAATACGTGTCTGGAATTCCGTAGCCAAGACCTTTACCAGTTCACGAAAATCAATTCGGCCATCGGCAAGGTAATAAACGACTATTCGTTCTCCGCCAAAAATATGCTCAATGTCCACCAGGTGCATATTCAGGCCAAGTTTCGCAATACAGCGAAGGCACGTCTGAAATTCCTCGGCTTCGTGATAATGAATCCGATTGTACTCATTCGCGTCATCGGAAGTCATCTGACGAACAATCGTCCCCCTCACAATATCTGGAGGGAACTGTTCTTTGTCCTTTTCCGTAACCTGGCACAAAACCTGAGCGATTTCCAGACCACGGTCCGAACGCACGATAACATATTCCTCACGCCGTAAAATCTGCCGGGTATTATTCCAGGAAAAAATCCCGTGGCAGCGCATGGTTCCAAAGCGAATGAGGTAACTTGGCATAAGTACACGTTTCCCAAAACCGGTTACCGCTGAAGGTAACGCATCATATTAAGTTTAATCCGACGGTCGGAATCCGCTTTTTTCAGTGCCTGACGCTTGTCATGCTCGTGCTTGCCCTGGCAAATCCCAAGGAGAACTTTGGCGTAATGTTTCCGAAAATAAATCCGCAAAGGTATGAGCGTAAACCCTTTCGCAGCCGTTCGAGTCTCACAACGGTGAATTTCCGAACGGTGGAGCAGTAACTTACGCGGGCGTTTCGGCTCGTGATTCAGGCGATTGGCTTCCAAATATTCCTGAATATCGCAGCCAAAAAGCCAAATTGCGCCGTTTTTTATCTTGGCATACGCTTCGTTGAGGGAGCAACGGCCTTCACGCAAACTCTTGACTTCACTTCCAACCAACATGATGCCACATTCGATGGTGTCAAGTATCTCGTAATCATGGCGTGCCTTTCGGTTTTCACACACAACTTTGACATCCGTCTCGGCAGCCTGTTTTTTTGCGTTTTTGGACTTTGATTTAGCCGTAGTAAACTCCTTTAAATTATAATAACAAACCTATTTTAACAAAAATGAGATTTTTTGCAAGAGGGATTTCGTGGATTTTGCTCAATTTCTCCGCGGTTTTTCCATTTTTTTCCATTTCTATTGACTATTTTACGACTTTCCCTCCAAATTCCTCGAAGCGTTTCAGAAATCTCTGACTTTCAGGTGAATACTGTTCACGTGGTTTCATAAGCCGAATCACTTTCCACGATGCAGCGCCAAAACCCACCACTGCGCCGTTTTCACCCAGAGTCACTGTTGCATAAGGAATTTGAAACTCGGCCAAATAATCCAGGGCCCCTTCGATTTTTTCAATTTCACCACAAACAGCAGAGTCTGAAATCAATAAAACCGTTCCGTCTTTCGGATAAACGACCGGGCATTTCTCAAGATACAATTTTCCATTCTGCCGCGCCACGGAATTCGCGAGAGCTTCCGGGAAGACCCCTTTTCTCGTAAAAATCTGGTGAACGACCTGTGCATCCTGAATAAGAAACGCCACTGGAACATAATCTTCCGCACGAATTTCATACTCAAGCGGGACCTGATTTTGTGAGCACCAAAGCTGCAAAGGACTCAAAAAATAATCCGTATGGATTTCGTGAAGCGTCTGATTTATCTGAAGCTTGACTTGAGTGAGTTTTTCCCGCACTTCGGCCCCGGCCATCAGCAATGTCTCGGGTGTTTTCGGAAACAGAAGCGGGAAAAAAGGTTCCAAACGAAATCCCCATTTCAGGGAAAACTGGCTCAGGAAGAATTCGCCTGAGAGCCGGGCGTAAACTTCATCGTATTTTTCAGGCCGAAGAATTTCCCAATGAATCAATTCTGCATGTGAAACCGTCCAAACATTTCCTCCTGATGAAGCAGGTATCTCTTGCTTTTTAAGTTCCTCCACGTTCTGCGGAAGGACGCAGATCCTCTGTTCCGCGAGAACATTCCCCGCGAAGCTTAAAACTGCCAAAGCCAACAAAAGAAACTTTCTTTTCATGAATTATTCTCGTTGAGCAATGATTCCTGATTCGCTCTCTGATCCACCAGTACTCCCGAACCTGCAATCGGCGCCAAAAACGGTTCCAGGGTTTCGCGTTTCTTTTTACCGATCCCTGGAACCCGTTCAATGTCCTTGAGCGACTGAAACGGCCCGTTCGTGTCCCGGTCCGCAACAATTTTCCGGGCCATCACCTCACCAATGCCCGGGAGAAGACGCAGTTCATACTCATTGGCTGAGTTAATGTCAACCAGATAACCATGATTCCGAACATCGAACGCGGTCGATTCATATACAGGAACCGCGCCTTTCTCAACAGCAAGGGAATCTGTCTGGGAAAACGAGGAGAATATACAGTATAACAAAAAACAAAGAACGAAACAGGCCACGCCCCCAACCCCCCAAAGCATAGTGCTTTGGTCCGTTTCTGTGGCCGGCATAAATTGCGGATCTTTGGCGAGACGTGATTTCCAGGCGAGAAAAGGAAGTTTATCCTTTGACTCGCCATTCACGTTAATGGATTTCGCGGGTTTGCGGGGATGATTGGGCATAAACAGATTCCCACATAAAAAAACATCCGCTGGCGACCTGTGGTCAAATCCCGGAACATACAGGGCCGCGAGTGTCCCTTAATGGATCTTTTTCAAATCGTAGCTCATCATTTCCGAAACGAGCTGCGGGAACGTGGTTTTTGCGTGCCAGCCGAGAACATTCCGCGACTTGGCCGGATTTCCCAGAAGGGTTTCCACTTCAGCCGGACGAAAGAATTCGGGATTCACGGCCACGACTACCCGTTCTTCAGAAGGAAAAACATCCTGTTTTCCAGGCTGAAAACCACTCGAAACGCCATCGTGTTTCAGTACCGGGACCCGTGCAATTCCGACTTCATTCAAGCCGGAACCCTCCCAGCGGATCGAAACACCGCAGTGTTCAAACGCCAGCGTAACGAACTCACGAACAGAGTGTTGTTCCCCCGTAGCAATGATAAAATCCCCCGGCTCATCGTGCTGAAGGATCTTCCACATCGCCTCGACGAAATCGCGTGCGTGGCCCCAATCACGTTTGGCGCCTAAATTCCCCAGTTCCAAACGATCCTGAAGACCGTTCATAATTCTCGCCACCGCAAGGGTAATTTTGCGCGTGACGAAAGTTTCACCGCGGAACGGGGACTCGTGATTGAACAGGATCCCATTGCTTGCGAACATTCCATAAGATTCACGATAGTTGACCGTCATCCAATACGCAAACAGCTTGGCCACTCCATACGGCGAACGAGGATGAAAAGGAGTCGTTTCTGTTTGAGGAATTTCGTGAACCTTTCCAAAAAGCTCCGAGGTGGATGCCTGATAAATGCGCGTTTTTTCCGTAAGTTTCGCCTGACGCACCGCTTCCAGGATCCGTAGGGTCCCAAGCGCGTCCACATCACAGGTGTAAACCGGCATTTCAAACGACACTTTCACGTGGCTCTGCGCCGCCAGATTGTAAATTTCGTCCGGCCGGATTTCCTCGACGAGTGTTGTGATATTCAGGGAGTCCGTAGAGTCGCCATAATGCAGGAAAAGCCTGTTTTCCAGCGTCCCGTCATCAGAAAATTCCAGATTTCCGCAGAGCTCCTGAAGCCGGGCAGTATTGAACTGGGAAGTCCGGCGTATCAGTCCGTGAACCTCGTAGTCTTTCGAAAGAAGCAAGTGGCTGAGGTACGCGCCATCCTGCCCCGTAATTCCTGTAATAAAAGCTTTTTTCCGCATTTCTGAAGTGGTCAGGTAAGTCTATGCACTGGAGTTTGATATTTGCCAACGGCGAACCCGCGAAAAAACACGGATCCGCCCAAAACCACATCAATCAGCGCCAAAGTGTCATCGCCGCGACGATTTGACGAGCCACCGAATTAATATCCAGCTCGCGATTTACACGAAGCAGCGGTTTGTCGAAATGCCGACAGTAGTTTTCCACATTTCGGTTGGCAGTCGGAACCGATCCTTCTACCATCAGAACCACCGCGACGTTTCCCGGATGCTCAAGTTGGGCGATCTTCATTTCGGAAGCGATCTGCTCTTCACCGGCGAATGCAATCTTTCCGCCCAGTTTTTCCTGAAGAACCTTCTTCAGCTCGGGATCATCCTGACCGTCCACAAAAATCAGCGTCTTGCCTTGAATCGCGCTCTGAGCCTGACGGATTACGTCTTCTGACTCGGCGGCAGATCCCGATTCGTAATGGCCGTGAGCCTTTTCCGAAACGACACTCGCGTAAGAAGGAATTCCCTGATGGCCACTGGCCAGACGGCTGTAGGTCGAGTTTCCCACGTACCGAAGCGGCTGGTCAGACGGAGCAGCCCCAACTGCCCCCGTTCCGTGGACTTCCCCCACCTTAGGCTCTCTTTCGTCACTACTCCCCAGAATCCCCTGCCCAAACCCATGAGGCTTCCGGTTACTGGAGTATCCCGAGAAAGCAGAGTCACGGTTTTCCCCGTGGCCATTCGTTCCAAATGCACTGGAAACGGTTCCAGCGGCAGAGTACGCAGGCGTTGAAACTTTCGACGGGTCCCTGAAGTTTTGTTCAGCAGCAGACGGGAAATCCCCTGTAGAAGCCGTGGAGTTCTGCGAAAGTTTCCCTGCCGGAGTTCCTTCACGTTCCATTTCGTCCCACACACTCGTGTATTCATCAGGCGAAGGCTCCGAAGCCGCTTTGGGCTGCGGCGGCGTCAGGCTTAATTCACGAGCCACGCGGGCTTTCTGCGCTTCATTTTCATGCCAGTAGTCCAGTTCCATCAATACGTTAATGAAGAATGGATGATCCTTATACGCCGGAACCGTTTTCAGAGACGGCAAAATGTCCTTCAACGCGGTCTTGAAGCGTTCGTCATTGGCTGGGATACCGGCATCCACGAGTTCATCGACCGTTTCGATAATTTTGTTCCAATCGTAATCGTTTCCGTTTTCACTGGTCATACGGCTGGCGTGGTACTGGATCCTGCGGAACCCTTCCGTAAGGATCTTTTGACGCTGGCCGAGTTTGTCAACTTCTTTGCGCAAACGAGCGATGTAATCCGGAATCACATAAATACGATCTTTCGGTGCAAGCGAATCCTTTTTCATGTGGCGGTTCACGTAAATTCCGTAACGCTTCGTCAGAAGAGTCAACCAGCGGTGAATCCGAATCTGGTCCTGATCCTCACGGCCGCTCACATCATACGTCACCCGGCGAAGAGCAGACTGCGCCGTTGCAGTAATGTACAGAGCGTCACGCAAAATCCGATTGAGTATCTCCGACTTCGGTGAACGATCGACCAAATCAATGAGCTGACGCATAAAACCGACACAGCAGGCGGCTGCGGCATAAGCGTCCGCGAGCATTTCGTAGGTTTCCGTCGCAATGACCGGAGCCGTTTCAGGATTGTTCATCCATAAGTAGCAATTCGTCAATTCCCGAGCGCGCGCCAAAAGATTGTGGTCCTTCGGCTCAATTTCCGTCTGAAAATTCACCGAGTTTTTCAGCAGACGGTCACGCTCCAGTGCCCAACGGGATGCTTCGATTTTCAACAAAAGACGTTTTTCAAGCTGATCAATGTCTTCATTGCGCCACAAACCACCAGTGGACGCATCCATTTTTACCGGTTCATTCTGGGAAGCATCCGCAGCCCGAACATCGGAAACGCTCTCACCCGTCTGTCCCGATTCCTTGACCAACGAGCTTCCAACGACCGGACGAACAAATCCCGGAGCCACATTTTGCGAAGGAATCCCCGCCGTTCCTGTCGGTTGAGAAACCGCTGAAACGGAACCTCCCGTGACCAATGCATCATTCGCCGTCGGGAATTGAGGCATAAGCCGAATGACGTCTTTCTTCACCGGAGCAGGCGCAGCATTTAGGCCCTGCTCTTTTTTCTCCACGGAAGAAGAAACGGAAGTGTTTCCATCTGCCGCCGTCTCTAACTTACTGGTAACCTGAGAAACAGCAACACCATTTCCAGTGGTTACAAAATTTTCGAGCCATGCATCAAAAACTCTCAAAAACCGGCCCAAATCAGGGTTTCGGCTCTCCAGCACGCTCAAATTTTTAATAATACGTTCGTACTTCGAAGTTTCACCATTTTCCATTTTCTCCACCCCAAGGATTTAAATATAAGGAAAAAATAAAATATCACCCTAACCCGAGTTTTATCACCATTTGGCCCACATGAATATCTCAACTACGGCCCTTTAAAATCCTCAAAGGAAACTCAGGTAAAAAGGGACAAAAAAACAATACAGGCAAGATTTTACCGGAATCTGAAACAATTCCATAACATACACGCTCCGAAACACTGAAACGAAAACGAGCAGTGAGGCCGCAGCGAATAAAAAAATCTGTTCCTTACTTTATTGTAGCGGATTTTAGGAATTTTTCAACAGGGTTCAGCCGTGATTCCATTAAAATTTTAAGAAATTTTTAAAAATTTCAGATTTTCCAGAGAGGAACCGGTTAAATCAGGACATCAAAACTGACCGATTCAACCGGTTTCTCTGGCTTACTTTTTCTTGAAGAAATTCATTGCGTTCTTTTTGAAACGGTTTAAAACACTATCAACGTTTCTGGCGGGCTCCTCCGGAACCTCGAAGTTTCCCAAATCCACGTTGGAATCATCAGAAGTGTCCAGAATAAAAGCCTTGCGAATCGTGCTGGAAGGTGCAGCGGGAGGAACTGGCGGTGGAACCACTCCTCGTTTCGAAGTGGTAACCGTTGCATTCCCTTCCTGATTCGAGGAGTCATCCGGATCCTGTAAATCATCTACCAGGAGGAGCGAGGGAATTTGCTGCGAATTGGGAGAAACGTCCTCCTCAATCTGAACCAACGGTCGAATACCTGCGTCGGAAGACTTCCCCTGATTCGGTTTGGAGAGAGGTTCAGAAGCCGCTGATTTCTCCTGAGCAACAATATTTTTAGCGATCGAGCTGACCTGTGGTAAAAACTCGCCCAGGTCGCTCCTCTGAAAACTGCCAGACGGCGAAATATCCACGTCTGTTTCACGAATCGGAACAGGAGTTCCATCCGACCACGGCGAAAGAAACTGAATGACTTCTAACGCGGTGGGGATCCGTTCCGCCGGATTTTTAGCCATCATACAGGCCATTACGTCCGCAAACTCTTCCGAAATCATCGGGTTCAGCGAGCACGGATTGACCGGGTAGGCATTCGCATCAAGATGAAGTTTGACCTTGTCCGACGACGAGCCCTTCGGATACGGTACCTGAGCCGTTACAATATAATACAGCGTACAACCAAGGGAGTAAATGTCCCAAATCGGCTGCGGCGCAAGAGGATTGCGGACCTGATCCGGGGAAATATAATCTGCCGTACCAACGATTTTAGTCGATTTTTCGCGCGTTGCCGAACTGGCCAGTCCCATGTCGGAAAGTTTCGCGACACCATTCATCGCAACAAGAATATTTCCCGGCTTCACATCCCGGTGAACGAGTCCCATGCGGTGCGCGTAAGAAAGTCCCTGAGCAGTCTGTACGATCACACTCGCCGCCATTTCCTGAGTCAATGGACCATGACTGCGTACGAGTTTACGCAGATCGGGCCCCGGCACATACTCAGTCACCATGTAATAAACGTTGCCATCCATGCCCGCATCGACCGCGCGAACCAGATTGGGATGGCTCAAATTTGCCATATTCTGAATTTCGTGTTGGAAATTCTCGATTGCAGATTGCGTAGCCTTCTCACGAGGCAGCACCTTGATCGCGTAAACCACTCCCGTGATTTCGTGCCGTGCCTTGAAAACCTGCCCCATTCCACCATGACCGATCGAGTCAAAGATTCGGTAGTTTCCAAGCGTAAAACGGATTCTTCCAGCCAGAAGCTGCTGAGCCTGCCAGCGATTCAGGATTCCACGATTGACCAAAACGTCTGCCAACCTGCCCGGGATCTCCTCTGGCGCCGGCTGTATTCCGGTCATGATCTCCTTCCTCGCGGAAAGCAGGTCAGCGTCCTTTGCCAGGCCGCTCACCAATGCGCATTGTTCAAAAAGGCTTAATTCCATTAAAACAATCACTCATTTGCAAAATTTTATCCCTGAAACGGGCCACAAACTCATGAACACAGCACAAACGCGAGACTCATCCTGAAAAAAACACCCCTGACGGCACAAACGTTTCCATTCGTACCGCCAGGAAAGAGTTTTTCAGGTCGCGTCAGAGTTTTTCACTCAGATTTTGTAACCGTTCTGGTAAGTCGGATAAACCAGCGATTCCAGACGCTCGCGGTCCTGCGGCTCGCCCAAAATCTTGAGGTTGGCGGCATCCCAAAGGACCTTTTCGCCAAGCTCTTCAGGTTTGTTCGCGGCCCAAACCGCCAGGTTACCGAGCAGAATCGTTTCGGTCAGTCCGCCGGACTTTTCGATCATGTTCGAGAACGGCATCAGCGGCTTGTTTTCCTTAATGGCCGTCACGAATTCACCAAAGTGTCCACCGTATTCGTCAGCCGTGACGAGCGTCTCGTTGACCTTCGGAAGCAGTTCCTGCTCGCGGTCTTTCGCTTCACCGATCAGCACGCGGCTGGTACCGTAGTCGTTCGGGGAGTAGAAGGAACCTTTGTCACCGATGATGAGGAACGCAGACGCGGCCGGTTCGTTACCGCCGAGCAGAGACGGATCCGGCTTTTTACCGCCGTCGAGCCAGGTAAGTTTAAAGCCCGGACGCCAATCATTGGCCGGGAATTCAAAGTGAATTTCGCTCCACTTCGGGAAGCTGTCGAAATTGTGCCCGGAAGTGATGGCCTGGACCCACGTCGGGTTTTTCATTTCGAGAGAGAAATACGGAACGCTGCACGTGTGGCAAGCCATGTCACCAAGAGCGCCGGAACCGAAGTCCCACCAGCCACGCCACGCGAACGGATCATAAGCGCCCGGAACGTACGGACGTTTCGGAGCGACTCCAAGCCAGCAATCCCAGTTGAGATGCGGCGGCACTGGCTGGCCTTCGCCGCGTTCGCCACCCTGCGGCCAAATCGGACGGTTCGTCCAGACGATGACTTCTTTCACGGTTCCGACCAGACCGGCACGGACAAGCGCGATACTTTCACGGGTCTGACGGGAAGCGACTCCCTGGTTCCCCATCTGGGTCACAAGGTTCTTTTCTTTGGCCAACGTAGAGAGCATACGGGCTTCAGAGATCGTACGGGTCAGAGGTTTCTGGCAGAAGGTGGCTTTGCCGTGTTTCATGGCCGTGGCGGCAATGATCGCGTGCATGTGGTCCGCCGTGGAAACCGTCACCGCGTCAAACTGATCGGCCATTTCGTCGAACATAACACGGAAATCCTCGTAGGCTTTCGCGCCTGCAAAACGTTTCTCGCCACCTTTAAGCTGGTTGCGGTTCGTGTCGCAGTAAGCCACGACTTTTCCGAAACGATTTGCGTCGGTGGAGTCACTGGTTCCCTTGCCGCCGATCCCGACGGAAGCGAAACGCACGACTTCGTTCGGAGATTCATTGGCCATGAGGTCGCTCATGATGAACATTCCAGCCCCCGCGACGGCGGTGGACTTCAGAAAATTACGACGATGGGTCTTGAGGGACATTTTCTATTCCTTTTTAAATAAGGCGAGATTGGGAGGGAATTCTGCTTGACGCAGACACGCTATTAACTATAGTTTAATCATTTCTCCACCTTTTGTCAAGAGGCTGAAAACGATTTTCACAAAAAAAATTCCCGAAATCCCCTCATTTCCCCGGCCCCCTTGACTTTTTTGGGTTTCTGAATAAAATAGAAGTCAGTGGTTTAAGCAATCAGTAGTCAGAGAAAAGGAACCCCTATGACCCCTTCATCCATCACGATCCTGGTCGTCGATAATGAGCCGGAACACGCGCAAATCGTGGCTTACGGGCTTTCAAAAGTTGGTTACGTCACGGAAATCGCCACCTCCGGCGAAGAAGCGATCGAGAAAATCACCGCCGGCTATTACGACGTCATTTTCACCGACCTGATCATGGAAGGCGTGGATGGTTTTGGGGTCCTCAACTGCGCGCGGGAATCCCTTCCGAACTGCGCCGTGATCATCATGACCGGCCACGGGAGTGTCCCCTCCGCCGTCAGTGCGATGCAGCAGGGCGCGTTCAATTACCTCCTCAAACCCCTCGACCTCAAGCAGCTTCGGGCCGTGGCGGAAAAGGCCGCCGAAAGCGCGTCGCTGAAACGCACGAATCTGGAGCTTCAAACCCGCCTGGACGAAAAGTTCGGCTTTGAGAAACTGGTCGGGAACAGTCCCGAGATGGTCGCGATCGTGGAAAAACTTCGCCGCGTCTCGCCGACTAATTCTACGGTCCTGATCCAGGGCGCGACGGGTACGGGAAAAGAACTCATCGCGCAGGCCATTCACCAGAACAGTCCGCGCAAGAACAAGCCGTTCGTCGGGCTGAACTGCGCCGCGTTAAGTGATAATCTGCTCGAAAGCGAGCTTTTCGGACACGTCAAAGGCGCGTTCACCGGTGCCATAGCGGACCGAATGGGGAAAATCGAATACGCAAACGGCGGGACGCTCTTCCTCGATGAGGTCGGTGATATGCCGATGGCGACCCAGATCAAACTCCTGCGCGTGCTGGAAGAAAGCGAGATCACCCGCGTCGGGTCCAACACGCCGATCAAAGTGAACGTCCGGCTCATCTCCGCCACCAACCGGGACCTTTCCGACGCGATCGAGGCGGGGACGTTCCGCAGCGATTTGTACCACCGGCTGAAAGTCGTCTCGATCCGGCTGCCCGCGCTGGTGGAACGCCACGGCGACATTCCGGTCCTGATCGACCATTTCATCCGCGTCTTCTGCGAGAAGCACGGAAAAGAAGTCCGGGGAATGACCGCCGCGGCCCGGAAATATCTGCTCCAGTACGACTACCCCGGGAACGTCCGCCAGCTGCGGAACATCATCGAGAGCATGGTCGTGATGGACTACGACGGCCTCCTGAACGTGGACGATCTGCCGGAGGAACTCGACGAACTGGTCTCGCCGGAAGAACGCGCCGAAGCGGAAAAAGAGGCTGCAGACGAACTGAGGCGGTTCCAGAACGCACACACGGCCCCCACGGCTGCGCAGCCTGCCGTGGTTCCCTCGAGTCCGAATCAGGAAGATCCGTCCCGGGTGATTTGCCTGCCGAACGAGCCGACCTCGGACTCCGCCACACCCATCGGGCCGCTGGCGCCGTTCATCGGGAAAACGATGGATGAACTGGAACGGGAATTTCTCCGTGAGACGCTGGCCCACACGAACGGGAACCGGGAAGAAGCCGCGGCGATGCTGGGGATCAGCGAGAGAACGCTCTACAGAAAGATCAAAGAGGGGAAATAATGCGGAGACGACGCTTCCAGCGTCGTCATTCATTCATAATTTTAAATTCTTAATTCATTATCAAAAGACGACGCTGGAAGCGTCGTCTCCGCAAGTTGACACGTATGGGAACATCGGCCGCCAGATCTTTAGCAGATTTTCCTGTATTTCTCGTATGCTTCGTCCCACGCGGCCGTGTTTTGCGGCTCGTACGTCTCCATCGGGAAACTGTTCCGGACGATCGCACGCGCCTCGGAAATGTCGCGGACCGCGCCGTCGGAGATGGCCTGGATCATAATATTTCCAATGGCGGTCGCTTCTACCGGCCCGGTCACCACGCGACGCCCGGTCGCGTTGGCGGTCATCTGGCAAAGCTGGCGGTTTTTCGTCCCGCCGCCCACAATGTGGATCGTTTCAATACGCTGGCCATTGATCTCCTCGCACATGCGGAAAACGTCGCGGAACCGCATCGCAATGCTTTCCACTGCGCATTTGAGGACTTCGCCTTCGGTCTGCGGGACGCTCTGGCCCGTACGCTGGCAGAAACCGACGATCTGCTCCACCATGTTGACCGGCGCGAAGAATTCGTTCGCCTCGGCGTTGATGAAACGCTGAAGTGACGGCGCGGCGTCGCTCATGGCGGTCAGTTCGTCCCAGTTCCAGTCTTTACCCTGCGCGTTCCAGATGCGTTTGCACTCCTGCAGGATCCACATGCCGGTGATGTTTTTCAGGACGCGCCACGTGTTTCCCACGCCGCCTTCGTTGGTGAAATTCAGCTCGAGCATTTTCTCGTTGATGATCGGTTTGGGAGACTCGATCCCCATGAGTGCCCACGTTCCGAGCGAGATGTACGCCCAGTCCGGCTGCGCCCCGGGTTTCGTCTCGGCTGGAACCGCCATTACGGCGCTTGCCGTGTCGTGCGTCCCGGGCAGAACGACCGAAACTTCAGGCCCCAGGCCCGTTTTTTCCTGCACGCTCTTGCGCAGTGGGCCGAGATTCGTGCCGGGAGGCGTGATCTTGCCGAGGAAATGCGTCGGAACGCCCAGTTTTTCGAGGAGTTCCCACGCCCAGTCGCCCGTCAGCGGGTTGAAAAACTGCGTGGTTGTCGCGTTGGTGAACTCGTTCGCCTTCACGCCGCTCAGGAGCCAGTGGAAAACGTCGGGGATCTGCAAAAAGCGCTTTCCTACGCTCAGGAGCGGGTCCCCGGCGCGCTGCATCGCCACGAGCTGATACACCGTGTTGAACTGCATGAACTGCAAGCCCGTCTGGGCGAAAATTTCCGCGCGGGAGACCGTTTCAAACGCGGCTTCCGGGAAACCGTCGGTCCGGTGGTCGCGGTACGTCACCGGGTTCCCGAGCAGGTGGTCATTCTGGTCGAGCATCGCGAAATCGACCCCCCAAGTATCGACCCCGACGCTCTGGAGTGTTTCGCCTTCAGCGAGTTTTGACGCGGTGACGGCCAGGCCCTGCTGAACGTTTTTCCAGAGGGCGGGCAGATCCCAGTAATTCGTTCCGCCGAGGTCCACGCCTCCGTTTTCGAAACGAAACATTTCTTCAAGGGTGAGGGTTTCCCCATCCAGGCGACCCAGTACATGACGCCCGGATGACGCGCCCATATCGACGGCAAGGTAGTTTTTTGTGCTCATCTTTTTTTGTTTTTTGAGGTTCTGAGGGACCCACCCGCGGTGAGTTTCCCGGTTGAAAAACGACTGATTTTACTTGAACGAGCGAGTTGCGGCTCAAATCTCCATTCTACCACAGACTCCCGAATATTTCAACCGCCCGGCCAAAAATTTTCGGAAAATTTTTTCAGGGGGCTTGACTTTCTGCCGGGCTGCGGTATGATTTAGTTAAATGTCCTTTTCGCTTTTTCACAGGAACCGTTTTATGTTTTTCTGGTCCCGACCGTCCAAAAAATCCTCCCCCATCCCGACCGGGCCGGAGGTGAATCGTCTGCGGCACGTTGCGATCATCATGGATGGAAACGGGCGCTGGGCGCAGAAGCGTGGCTTACCCCGCGCCGCCGGGCACCGGGAAGGGGTCAATGCGGTCGAGAAAATCGTCTCGGAGGCCGTTCGGCTGAATCTTGAAATTCTGACTCTTTACTGCTTTTCAAACGAAAACTGGAAACGCCCCAAATTGGAGCTTGAGGCCCTGATGGCGCTTTTGGAACACTTCATGGTCTCCTCCCGTCCAAAGTTCATGAGAAACAATATTCGTCTGCGTGTCATTGGCCGCCGAGATGGTTTGCCAGAGTCTGCTCTCGTGAAGATGGATGAAACGGTCGCCCTGACCTCGCAAAATACGGGTCTGACGCTTCAGCTCGCAATCAATTACGGCGGCCGTCAGGAACTTGTGGACGCGGCACGGACACTAGCGAAAAAAGTCCAGGAAGGGGCTTTAAAGCCTGAAGAGATCGATGAAAATCATCTGGCAAGATCGCTTTACACGTCGGGAATCCCGGACCCGGACCTTCTGATCCGCACGGCGGGCGAGATGCGTCTGAGCAATTTCCTGCTCTGGCAGTTAAGTTACGCCGAGCTTTGGGTTACAGATGTTTGCTGGCCTGATTTTAACGAGGAAAAACTGCGCGAGGCGATCACCGCGTTTCAGGGACGTACCCGGCGGTTCGGAGCGGTAAAATAGAAAAATCGGATTTTCTCAAGACTTCAAGACTCTTTTTTCAGGTGGGAGCGCGTTCCACTTTCAGCCCTAATTTAAACACGGATTTCCACGGATTTTTGAGGATTAAAAGGATTTCGTTTTGAGAAAATGGAATCCTTCAAATCCCGTAGAAATCCGTGTTTAAATGGGAGTTTCCAGTTCAACGGGTTCTGGTTTACCGGATGAAAAGCAGTTCCGCGTAGTTGGGGAGCGGCCAGATCTCGTCTTCGGTCAGGTTTTCGAGGTAGTCCACAATGACTCGCAGTGCGTACATTCCTTTCAGGACCGAGTCACGGTAAAACGTCGCTTTCTCCATCACGCTCATTTCGGGTTTCACTCCCGCCAGGCGCCGTTTCAGGGTTTCGATCGCCTGAACGAGCAGATCGAGTTTTTCGTCCAGTTCCTGCATGATCTTGCGCTGCGTGACGGTCGTCAGCCCGGGCAGAATGTTGGTTTTGTGCCGGATCACCGCGGGGAGGATCATCGTCTGCGCGATCCGAATCATCGAGGCTGCCTCGATCCCGCGGACCATGCAGTAATTCTCGGCCGTGATCTCCTGCCGACTGCGCAGCTCAGACTCGGTGAAAACGCCGTACTTCCCGAACAGTTCGATCGACTCCAGCTCTGTGAAGACCGGCAGACAGTCCACCGTGTCGCGCAGGTTGGGCAGACCGCGGCGTTCGGACTCTTCTACCCACTCCTGCGAGTAATTATCGCCATTGAAAAGGATCGGGCGGAATTCGCGGATCATCCCGGCGAGCACGGATCGAACGGCCGCTTTGAAGGTTTTGCCTTCGGCCATTTCGGCCTCGATGCGTGTGGCAGCGAAATCGAGGCTTTCCGCGACGATCGTGTTCAAAACCGTCACGGCAGCCGCCGAGTTCTGGCTCGAGCCGACGGCGCGGAACTCGAATTTATTCCCCGTGAACGCGAACGGGCTGGTCCGGTTCCGGTCACCGGAGTGACGTTTGAGCTTTTTCAGGATGGGAAGCCCGATCGCCCGCTCCGCCTCCCCGGAGTGCGGGGCGTCTTCGGATTCCGTGTGACCGTCCGCGATGAAGTCCAAAATGTCGGTCATTTCCTTCCCGAGGTAAACGCTCATGATCGCCGGCGGCGCTTCGGCGGCTCCGAGCCTGCAGTCATTGTTGGGCGTAGCGGTCGAAAGACGCAAAAGACGCGCGTATTTGTGTACGGCCCGGCACACAACCGCGCAGAAAACGAGGTATTGGGCGTTACTTTCCGGCGTGTCGCCCGGTTCGAGGAGATTTTCGCCCGTATCGGTGCTGATCGACCAGTTGTTGTGCTTTCCGGAGCCGTTCACCCCCGCGAAAGGTTTCTCATGAAGCAGGCACACGAAACCGTGGCGGCGGGCCGTCTGGCGCAGGATCTGCATCACGAGCATCTGGTGGTCCAGCGCGAGGTTGGTCGATTCAAACGTCGGCGCCAGCTCGAACTGCCCCGGCGCGACTTCGTTGTGGCGGGTCTTGATCGGAACGCCGAGTTTCATCAGTTCAAACTCGACTTCAGTCATGAACGCCAGAACCCGTTCCGGGATCGCGCCGAAGTAATTATCCTCGAGCTCCTGGCCTTTGGGCGGACGTGCGCCGAAAAGAGTCCGGCCGCAGACGATCAGGTCCGGCCGCTGGATCGCCAGGCGCCGGTCCACGAGGAAATATTCCTGTTCCACGCCGAGCGTACATTCCACCCGCGTGGCTTCCGTGTTTCCGAAAAGACGCAGGACGCGCAGCGCTTCGCGGTTCAGGACGTCGAGCGAGCGGAGCATCGGAGTCTTCTGGTCGAGCGAATCACCGGTCCAGCTCACGAACATGGTGGGAATGACGAGCGTCGCGCCGTTGGGATTTTGAAGAATAAACGCGGGACTGGAAGGGTCCCAGGCCGTGTAGCCGCGGGCCTCGAACGTGGCGCGCAGACCACCGGAGGGAAAACTCGAAGCGTCGGACTCGCCGCGGATCAGTTCGTTCCCACTGAATTTCGCGATCGCTTTCAGAAAACCGCTGGGGGTGAGGAACGAGTCGTGCTTCTCGGCCGTGCCGCCGGTCATGGGCTGGAACCAGTGGGAGTAGTGCGTCGCGCCGTGTTCCATCGCCCAGTCCCGCATGGCCGCCGCGACGATCGGGGCGATCGTCGGGTCCAGACCGCCACCGCACCGGATGGTCTGCTGGAGGGATTCAAAGACTTCAGCGGGAAGGCGTTCTTTCTGCACGGCCTCAGTAAAAACGAGCGATGCGTAAATCTCTGTAAGGTTGCTGGTTTTGTAATCAACCAGTCCGCTGCGGGTGGTAATTTGGGTTCCGATGGATTTGACGGCGTTCTGTCTGGCGTTCATAGGCTTTTTAAGATGAGTGGGGGAAAAACAGCTTTCTTTCCTATTATACCACAAAAATCGCCATCTGCCATCCCCCGGGAGAGAAAAAATTTAAAATGGGGAAATTTTTCCAGCACATCTCCCCCATACGTATCAACTTACGGGGACGACGCTGGAAGCGTCATCATAAAAATAAAGACATTTTTAAAAGACGACGCTGGAAGCGTCGTCCCCGTAGAACCAGGATAGGGGAACGACGCGGAATGCGCCGTTTCCCACAACCCGATTTCTTGTTTCATTTTCCATACCGGATCTCATACATTTTACGCCCGATCTCACGCACTTTCGCGATCGTTTCCGGGTACGGCGTGTCGGTCAGGTCCACGAGACCGATCTGGTAGTTCTCGCCGTCGAACCGCCCCGTGAACGGCTGCGAGCCATACTGGAACCAGTGCGTCCCGACGAAATTCGGATGATTCAGCGCCGAGAGCACGTAGTCGTAGTACTTCTGCGCGCGGTCGTTCTGGTCTTTCGTCGGCACCAGACCCGTGTGGAACATTCCGCGGTCGAGCGCACCGAAATGGAACTCCCCGATGATGACCGGACGGTCGATCCCCTCCGGGAGCGTGAAGCCGTCGAGCGACACCTGGTAGCGGTTGAAGCTCATCACGTCCACGAATTTCGCCATCGAACGCGTCGCGCGGTCATTTCCCCACGCGAAGCGGCAGCCCAAATCCAGAACATCGGGAACGGCCGCTTTGAGTTCTTCGCTGATGATCCGGAAATATTGATCGGCGATCACGGAATAGAAGTCCGCCAGGTCGGCGTACACGGCCGAGGTCTTTTCATTTGCGGTCTTCGGAACGTCTTTCCCCTGAAGCATCGCGTCCCACGACGCGTACCCGGTCTTCCAGGCCTCGTTCAGCTTTTCCACGGTTTCGTACTTTTTCTGGAGGAATTTTACCAGTTCCTGCTTGGCCGGCTGGTCGGACGGCGAGGTCAGAGCGGCCTTGGAAAGGGACGTTTCATCCCCCCACGCCAATTCATTATTCGTGAAAGCGCCGATGCAGTACGGACTTTCCAGGGCTTCTTTCTGCCGGGCGACCGCACCGCGGATTGACTGACGGAAGCCGTCGTCGAACGGGTCCGGGAATTTTCCCCAGTAGCCTTCGGAGCCTTCAATGTTCCGCCCGCGGCAGTTGAGCGTCACGGTGTAGGGCGTTTTCTGCTGCATATAAATATTCCCGTCGGACCAGTTTCCGATCGTGTTCATCGCCCAGCTCGCGAGGCGTTTGTGCGCCAGTTTATTGTGGATCTGCTCGTAATCGCCGCCGTACTTCCGTTTCAGGTTGGACCGGGTCCAGTTGTACGCGCGGACCGTGCCTTTATCGCCGTAGAAACCGATGTGTGTCTGCGACCAGCCGTAAAAAGGCGAATCCCCTTCAGGAAGCCCCTCGAAGTAATGCTCGCGGAACTGGATCGGGCCGGAGCCGTTTCCCATGCCGACGCAGTCCGTTCCGTGGGACCAGAACAAATGCCCCTCGGGGGTGACGAGCCACCACTTTCCGTTGACCTTTTTCGGGTAGAAATGCCCCGTGCTCTTGAACGTCGGACCATCCAGCCACCCACCGTAAGCGTCCCAGTTCTTCGGGCGGGGATTGGCCGCCAGATCGGCTTTTTCGTCCTCGATCCTCTGCACGAATTCGGCGTCGGAGTGGATCTTTCCCGGCCAGTCTTCGTACTTGAACTGGCCGTAGCAGTCGATGAACGGGAAGAACTCCTCAGGGCTCATTTTCATCCAGTCGGCCGTCACGTTATGCGCCTGGTCAAAGAACGCCTTGACCGAGTAAACCCGGTACTTGACCGGCTTCTCCCGTTTCGGCGCGATGATGAAGAAGCGGAGGACTTTCTTCCACTCCAGCGCGGCCTGATTCTTTGTACCGCCGGGCAGGCCCCTCATCCCCTCCACCTTTCCCATCAGCTGCGGGGGAAAACTCGCGGGGATCACGATGACATACTGGTCGCGTTTCTTTCCCGCCGCGCGAATATTCGAGCTGAACCAGTTCGCGTTATTCTGAATGGCGGAGGCGTCATCGATGCGGATCCCGTACTGAACGGTTTCCTCCTCGAGATTTTCCAGATCGACGACGATTTTCGTGCAGCCGTCGAGATTCCACTCGCCCGCCCAGATCGGACCGGGCCACGGGTGGGTCGGGTCGTTCCCGTCGAATTCGATGTACGAGCCGTCGTCGGGCTTAATGACGTCCGAGGCGTTGACGTGCGCGAGTTTGGAATCGGGATCCACGAGCGTGAGCGAAGGGGCTGCGGCTACTCGGGAAACGCCGAAAAACACACTGAGGCCAAGCAGAGCAAGAGAAAGGATTTTTTTCATGGGCTGGTTCCTGATGAAAGAGTGGGAAGGAATGGTTGACTTCAGGACGCGGCACGGAAACCCCCGCGCCAAGCGTCGTTTCCTTTAATTGTAACCTAAACCCCCGAGGCGTCAAGGGGGATGGCAATGATTTTTAAGATGGAACGGTTAAGCAAAATTTCCTGTTGAGTGTAAGGATTTTATTGGAACGAGAGTAAAAAAATTCAGGGGCCCTACTTCCAGAAAAGAAAAATTTATGTATAATATGGGAGAATATTATACTGCGTAATTATTTTCAGCGCAGCGAAACCTGTTATTGCAGCCGTTAAATTCAGGAGTAAACCGTGGCACACATAGATCACCTTCCCGGTTCTTATTTCGGTCCACCTACTGTCGTTGATTTGATTCGTCATCGTGCGTCTCATCAGCCAAATGATATGGCTTTTGGTTACCTCGTGGACGGTGACGAGGACCTGATTCGCATGACTAATGCGGATTTGGACCGTAAAGCACGTGCCATCGCCGCGTGGCTCCAGATGAACGGGATGGTCGGTGAGCGAGCTATGCTGCTCTTTCCGCCCGGACTGGATTTCATCGCTGCTTATTTTGGCTGTCTGTATGCCGGAACCATCGCTGTGCCGGTTTATCCGCCGCGCAAAAACCGCTCCGCGAACCGGGTGCAGATCGTGGCCGAGGACTGCAACGCGAAAGTCGCTTTGACCAATACTGAGGTTCTGAGCCGTAACGAGAAACAGTTAAAAGAAACCCCATTCCTTTCCTCGCTTCTGTGGTGCAATACGAACGAGATCGAGCCAGGAACCGAGAAAAAGTGGATCATGCCGGATATTCACGGCGATACCGTGGCGTTTCTCCAGTACACGTCAGGTTCGACAGGGAATCCGAAAGGGGTGATCATTACCCACACGAATCTGTTGCACAACTCGGCGACGATTTCTACGGCGTTTGAAAACACACGCTCGGGAAGCGGCGTTTTCTGGCTTCCAACCTACCACGACATGGGGCTGATCGGCGGAATTCTTCAGCCGCTGTATGTTGGCCGCCCCAACATTTTCATGTCGCCAATGGCGTTTTTGCAAAGGCCGTTCCGCTGGCTCTCTGCGATTTCGCGCTACCAGGCGACCGTGAGCGGCGGGCCAAACTTCGCCTATGAACTTTGTGTCAAGAAAATCAAGCCGGAGCAGGTCAAGCAACTGGACCTTAGCTCATGGAAAGTCGCTTTTAACGGTGCGGAACCGGTTCGTTCCGAAACGTTGCAGGCTTTCGCCGAGAAATTCGCCCCGGCCGGATTCAATCCGAAAGCGTTTTATCCCTGTTATGGTTTGGCTGAGGCAACGCTTCTGGTTGCCGGTGGTTTGGCCCCATTCAAGCCGACCGAAAAAACTTTTGATTCGGACCTTCTGCGCAAAGGCTGGGCGGTTGAAGTTCCTTCCAGCGCACCGAAAGCCCGCCGAATCGTCGGAAATGGCGGCGTTTTGCCGGACCAGGCTGTTGCGATCGTGAACCCGGATACGAAACAGCTCGCTCTGAACGGCGAAGTTGGTGAAATCTGGATCTACGGGCCGAGCGTTGCGCAGGGATACTGGCAAAAAACGGATGCCACGGAATATAGTTTCCACGCTTATATTCAGCCACATGGCGATGAAAAGATCGACGTGCCGGGCCCCTATTTCCGTACGGGTGACCTGGGTTTTGTGTGGGACGGTGAACTTTATGTTTCCGGCCGTCTGAAGGACATGATCATTTGGCACGGCGTCAATCTTTACCCGCAGGATATTGAGCTGAGTATTCAGAACGCGCACGAGCTTTGCCGGGAAGATGCCGGAGCTGTTTTTGCGGTTGAAAAAGATGGGAAAGAGCAACTGGTCGTCGTTCAGGAAGTGGACAAAAAGCTCAACGCCGACTACAGAGAGGTCGTAGAAGCGATCAAGCGTAAAGTTTCGAAAGAACACGAGCTTCCTCTGGATGTCATTTATCTGATTCGCCACGGTGCGATCCCGAAGACATCAAGCGGCAAGATCCAGCGTAATGCAAGCCGTATGGAATTCCTTGCCGGGAACTTTGAGCCGGTGATGGCCTGGAACGCTGAGTCAGGTGAATTCCTCGATGAAGCCCAGTTTGCCGAGCGTAAAGAGGCGGAGGCCAAGATGAACGCCGAGTCAAAAGCGCAGGTCAAAGAAAAAATGGCCGCGGAGGATCATGACTCGGCTGAAATTCGTGAGGACATCCCGGACTTGGACAAACGTCCTTATGCGCTCCTTTTGCCGAATACGGGTGAAGTTCGTATCGTCCCTCTGGCGGAACGTCTTGCTGCACGAGCGCTGGAACAGGCGGCAGCCGCGGCAAAAGCGCACGCTTTCGATTCAGACCAGTCGCCGATGATCGGTGCGCACGTCTCAGACGAAAGCGCTTTGCCGCCGGGAGTTCTGGCCGATCTGAATGATTTGGAAGACGAAAACGACGACGAAGAATTCGCGGCTTCTGCCCTTGGAGGCGATGGAGCGGGGTCCGACCCGGTTCTGGAAGCGCTTTCTGATGCGGTCAAGACGCTGAACACGGAGGGACTTCCTGATGATCTGCGCCGGCCGGAAATCGTGCGCCGGATGTTGAAGATCATCGTCCGGGAAGTCAAGCGTGTGGCTCGTGAACGCGCGGTCGGAATGACAGTCGAGTCGGCCATCACCGAGCTTGGAATGGACTCCCTGGAACGTATGGAGATCCTGAACGTTCTGGAAGAAACCTTCGGAGGACGTTTCCCCGAAATGGTCCTTCAGGACCTCATCACTGCGCGGGACGTTGCGGAGGCGATTTGCAAATACTTTGGTCAGTCCGAACGACTGCGTCAGGTTTTGACTTATCAGCGCTCTGCGGCTCCAGCGTCTGCGGGAGTTTCGCCCACTGAAAAGACGGACGAAAAAGAAATTCCGGAAGAGGCTTACATTTTTGAAAAGACGCCTGAGTACCAGCAGCTAAAGCATCAGATCGATGCGCAGCTTGCCACGGGAATGCGTAATCCGTACTTCACGACGCACGAAGCCCGCGCGGCCGATACGACGATCATAGGCGGCAAAGAGTACATTCATTTCTCCAGCTACAACTACCTCGGTCTGGGAAGCGATCAGCGCGTGGTCGATTTTGTGAAGGAGGCGGTGGAAAAGTACGGCTGCAGCTGCTCCGCGAGCCGGCTGGTTTCCGGTCAGAAAACGATCCACGTCGAATTTGAAAAGGAAATCGCCGAGTTCAACGGGACGGAAGACGCAATCGTCTTTTCGGCCGGGCATCACGTCAACGAAAGTGTGCTTGGGCACGTGGCGGGAAAAGGGGACCTGATCCTTCACGACTCGCTCGCGCACAACTCGATGGTAATGGGTTCGCTCCTTTCCGGGGCACAGCGCCGTCCGTTCGAGCACAGCAACTGGAAGCAGCTGGACGAGATCCTGACGCACTGCCGCGGCGATTACCGCCGGGTCTGGATCGCAATCGAGGGCGTCTATAGCATGGACGGCGACATCGCGCCGCTTCCGGAGTTCATCGCTCTGAAGAAAAAGCACAAAGCGTTCCTTTACGTCGATGAGGCGCACTCGCTCGGAACCCTCGGCCCGAAAGGCGCAGGGATCGCCGACTATTACGGCATCGATCCGGCGGAGGGGGACCTCTGGATGGGAACGATCAGCAAGTCGCTGGCTTCCTGCGGCGGTTTCATTTCGGGGCGCAAGCCGATGATCGAGTATTTGCGTTACACGACGCCCGGTTTCGTTTTCAGCGCGGCCATTTCCCCGGCGGCGACCGCTGCGGCTCTCGGCGCTCTGCGTGTTCTGAAGCGTGAGCCGGAACGGGTGGAACGTCTTCAGGCCAACTCGGCCCTCTTCCTGAAACTCGCGAAAAAGGCGGGGCTCGATACGGGGTTGAGCGCTGGCACACCGATCATCCCGATCATTTACGGGAACTCCCAGCTTTGTATGTTCGTGGCCCAGCAGCTCTTCGAGCGCGGGATCAACGTTCAGCCGATCATTTACCCGGCGGTGGACGAAAAGGCCGCGCGTCTGCGTTTCTTCATGACGGCGATCCATACGGAGGAGCAGATCCGCTACACGGTGAAGACGATCATCGAGGAAACCGAGAAAGCGAAGAAGATTCTGGGGATCTGAGATTTATAAAGGCCCCCTCATTGAGGGGGCTGGCGAGCGAAGCGAGACTGGGGGAGTTTCTGTAAAATGCCGTTTGACTCCCCCCGGCCCTTCGGGCCACCTCCCTCGGAGATGGGGGCTAAAAGAATTAATGAAACGTCTTTTCCAGGTTAATCCCGAGCCAAACGCCACGTTTCTGCGAGTCGTTGGCGGTCCTGAAACGCCCGAGGCGGTGGTTTTCGGAAACCTTTTCTTCCATCATGATCGTGGGGATCTGCTGGTCCCACCAAAGCGCGAAGGTCGTGGGCGGCTCCGGTCCGTTTGGGGTCTGAATGATGTGAACGCGCCGGGAGTCCGGCGGGTCGTAGTGATTCGTCTCGATCATCCGGTTTTCAAACACACGGAAAGCGTCGTGAAGCGACTCGGGGCCGCACGCGTCGATGTAATCCGTGGCCGTGTCCCCGTGGAGATTCACCACCAGCGTGAGCGGTTTTTCTGAATTCAGATCCAGAATTTTCTTCTTGACGAACCAGCACTCCGGGCGGGTTTTCCGGCTTTCCTCCGAGTTCAGATCCACCTCGTTCCACCGGCGGTTCACGTCGTAGCCGAGGAAATTGAACCGGACCCACCCCTTCTCCGCGCCGAGCGGGTCCACGATCGGAACGATGTAAAAAACGCATTTTCTGCAAAGCTCCTCCGGCGTGACGGGCGCATCGTCGAAAATCCCTTTCTGACCGGCGAGCCAGCGGATCAGACCGTCCGTCTGCCACGACGTGTGCGCCTCCCAGGCGTGCTGGCGGGCCATAATGAAAAAACGGCGTTTTTTGGCTTCAGGAACCATGAAATCCGTGACGGTGAAAAGCATCTGCCCGGCTCCGAGCGTTTCCTGACGTACGCGCGGCGAGTCTTTCACCGAGTCGGCCAGCTCGCAGATCTCGCGGTTCGTGTACATCGCGGTGTAGGCGACGCGCAGCGATTTCATCTCTTCCGGAAAGCGGACGGTGAGCGTCATGGTGCGGTCGTCCTCGTTCCAGACGCACAGTTCGCGCGGGAAGTGCGTCCAGTTCCGCCCCTCGTCAGTCGAAAAGACGGGGAGCGCGCCTTTCCAGCTCGGGCGTGTCGGGCGGCCGTTGTAGCAGCCGTCGAAATTCCAGAAAACGACGTGAATTTCCCGCGTCCCGCCGCGCGGCTCAACGTCGAACGCGAACCAGGTCGCCTGGCGGTTCAGGTCCTGCTCGTCACGCTGGGCGACCATTTGGGCCCGGAACGTGGTTTCCGAGCCACTGACCGCCTCGATTTTTCCGATGTTCGCGCCGGGAAAATCCTTCGAGAATCGAACGGTGGAAAACTCCTGCGCAAAGGCAGAAACCGCGAGCAAAAAGACGAATAAAAAGGCGGTTCCTGCGTTTTTCATTTGGCTGCTCCGATCCGGCCAGCTTTTTCATAATCGAAAGGTTTGAACCCCACTTTTTCGGCGGGTGAACCGGGCTTGAGGTGGAAGTCGTTCGCGTCGGGATCCACAAAAAGCGGATCGGCCACGATCCCGCCGACGTCTTTCCCCTCGGCGACCCACTGGTCGTGCGTTTTGCCTTTGAACTCGACCTCACCGCCATCTTTCCACCAGAGGTTCGACCGAATGTCGGCCTTCACTTCATCGACCCGGTAGCCGATGGAGGTCCCGTCTTTCCAGTAGATCAAATTGTTCGTGAAGATCACGCTCGTGTGGTCCTCGACCCTTGTAATGGCGACCTGATGAGCCACGCCGTTCCCCATCGGGTTCGGTTTGTTCCGGGCGAAAATATTGTTCCGGATCACGTTTTCTTTGCCGTAGTGCTGATGGAAGGAGCCGTCCATCGTGTCGTACACCAGATTGTTTTCCATCGTGATCCCGGTCGTTCCCTCGTCGGGGTAAAGGCCCCAGCCACCGTAACCGAACGACTCCACGTTGAAGATCACATTATTGCAGACGCGCGTGCCGGTCTGGGTCCCGAGCGTGTAAACCCCACCCATGTCGGCCAGGTGCCCCTGACCAATGTCGTGGATGCGGTTGAACTCGATGATGTTCCGGAACGAAACGCCGGCGTAGCCCCAATTCCAGCCGACCGAGACACCGGTGTAGTAGAAGTCGGCGATCTCGTTGTGGACCAACTGATTATCCATCGTGTTGTTCCCGATCCAGACGCCGACCGCGGAAGCGTGAAAACGGCCGCCGTTCGAGATCAAATTGTTGTACACCACGTTCTTTTCCGCGCACCCGGAGGCCTCGCTTCTGGCCGGCCGTCCGCCGCCGATGCGCACGCCACCCGCGCCAAGGTCGTAGAGTTCCGAGTCGCAGAACGAGCACTCCTGGGCGTTGAGGAACCAAAGGGCGTACTCGCCGAGGTGCGAGAGCTCGCAGTTTTTGAAGGCGATTTTCTGCGCGTCATCCACGAAAATCACGGCCTTCGTGTAGAACGCGGCCTGCTGCGGCTCGAACTGGGAAGGGCCGGGTTTCGTCAGGTCGCCCGTCACTTCTTCCGGCAGCTGGGCGTTTCTCATCACGTTCAACTGCCGCGGCGTGTCGGTGTAGCTGAACGTCAGGTTTTCAAAACGAATATTTTTGACCGGAGCGTTTTCGCCCGCCCCCTTGACGATGAGCAGCTGAACGAGGCCCGGGCGCGCCACGATGAAGCGCGTGTTTGCGAGCGTCTCGCCTTCCATCGGGCGGTAAAAGATTTTCTTCGCGTTTCCGTCGTAGAACCACTCGCCGGGAGCGTCGAACGCACTGCGGACGTTTTCAAAGTAGTAAAGCGACGTCGGCCGCCATGGGTTCCAGAATTTCATCGTTCCACCCTTCACTTCGACCGTGTTGGTCTCCGCGTTGAAACCGAGCAGAATGCGCCGTGTCGTGTCCCAGTTGTGGTGAATGATCATTTGGCCCCACTTCAGTTCATTGGCGGGGACGGACTTCAGAAAGTCCAGCTCGCCCGGTTTGCCCGTGACCCATTGGAGGGTTTGGGGCTTTTCGGCCGGCTTCTGGCGTGATCCGGGGAATTCTTCCTTCACCGATTCCATCCGGAGGAAGCCCTCGTTCGGGTAGCGGGATCGGACCGCGCGGCGGCCATTCACCCAGAGCTGCTCGAAGTAGAGCGTGCTTCCCTCGAATTCGGGGAGGTCGGCCGACCACGTGCCATCGCCGCAGTCCGACCAGTTTTTCAGCTCGATGCCGCCGGTGAGGACGGTTTTCCCGTTGGCTGCGCCGCGGTAAACGACCTCTGGCGAGCCGGAATTTTCGGGTTTGAACTCGATCGGCTTCGTGACGGCGTATTCGCCCTCGGCCAGATTGACCGTCCAGGCTTCGGTTTGGGCGTTGGCGCTGGCCTGGATCCGGTCACGCGCGGCCTCGAGCGTCGCCAGCGGCGCGGCCTGGGTCCCGGGGTTTGAGTCGTTCCCGTTCGGAGCGACGAACAGTTCACCGGCCATGACGGTGGAAACGGACAGAACAATAAGCAGGGAAAGGATCTTTTTCATGATGAACCAGAAGTTAAAGGAAGGGTGGAGTCAATTATGAATTTTGAATTAAACTCGGAGGGAATTTAAAGCCCCACTCTTTGTGGGGGCCTTTAAATGGAGTGGTTTTTTCGGGATCATTGCTGATTTTGCTCGCCTTTCAACTCCGGGAGGCTCGGCGCGGGAACGCCCTGCGGGGCCGGGAGCCAAATGGCGTCCAGCTCGACCGCGTCCACGTCCCGGCGCAGAAGGAGGTAGATCCCCTGGACTGCCGAGACGAAAAACAGGAAAAAGTACGCGGAAACGACCCACGAAAAAGCGTAAAGCATCGTGGCGCTTTCGGGATTTGCCACGACACAAACCCCAACCACGGATTTGTAAAGCAGCAAAATTCCCGTCGCGAAAACGACCATCGCCAGAAGCCCTAACAGACCGAAGAAAAGCGCCGCCAGGACGTAAAAAACGAATCGAAGCGGACGCTGAAGCGCGTAGGAAAAACTGCGGCTTAGCGCGTCGAAGGCGTCCGAGTGCTCCGTCACCAAAACCGATGGGATGAAAAACGCTCCGATTGCAGAACCGAGCAGGAAGAAAAAGTAAAACGCGGCGTAAATCAACCCCAAAGAGGACAAAACCCCCGGAATTACGGCGGAATCCGCGGCCAGCCCCGTCAACCACCGCAGGAATAACAGGGGGAGCGCCAGGAACGCGAGTCCAATCAGCAGGAAAACGTACGCGCCGAGAATCGCCGGGATCTGCGTTTTGATCTGACCGAAAATCTGGCGGAACGAAACATTCAGTCCGCGGGTGACGTGAAGGGCCATGCGGCGAGCCACGATGAGCCAGAGCAGAAGGGTCGAAAGGAACGCGTAAATCACGGCCGCCGTGCGATTCAAAACGGTCTGCCAGCTTAGAGCTGGTTTTGTCTCCGGTGGAAGCGGTTCGGAAGACGATTCTCCATCGACCGCGGTTTCTGCTTCATTTTCCTGCATGAAGAGCTCCAGAGGTGTTGGGCTGGATGATTTCATGCCGGCCAGCGGATCCGTTCCGGGAGTCGTTTGCTCGGTCTGCAACAGTTCACTTTCAAGGGTCAGGTTGGCATCCTCCAAAACCTCGGTGGTATGCGGGACGTAGGCGCTGATCGGAGAGTAGGCTTTTAAAAAATCGCCAACAGTTTTCGAACCCGTAAACCAGCCAAAAGCCGCGGCGAGCCAGAGAGAAACGACCAGAAGATTGAGCGTCGTCACGAAAAGAAGGCGGAACGTAAAAGCGTTTTGCAGGCTTTTACGTAAAAGGAGCCACGGGCACAGAACGTCCCAATCGACCGCGGAAAGGAGGAGTGAACGGAGCATGGTAGTTAGTAGTTGGTAGGTTGGAGTCAAGAGTCAGGAGTTAAAAAGGAAAACAGGAGAAACTCCTGACTCCTCACTCCTGACTCATAACTAATTTTCATTCGCAGACCTCGTTGTTGGCGTTGGTCAGAGCTTCATCAGCAGCTTCGCGGGTCGCACTGTCTGCGGCTTTCGCCAGTGGTTCCGCCTCATCGACCAACGCTTTGGCCTTTTCTTTTTCCTTGGCGGCGGCATAGTTGATTGCGATTTCGCACATCGTGATCGCTTTTTTGCCTTTATTGTCGATCGTTTTGGCGACATCGACCGCTTCATCCAGGAGCTTAATACCGGCGGCTTTCGCGTCTTTGTGTTTCATTTTGATGAAAATGCCGGCAAGGGTCGAAAGACGGCTGCCTTTTTGCTGACCATCAATTTCTTCCTGCTCATCGTCGATTGGCTTTTTCGTTTCTTTGGGAGCTTCTTCGGTTTCGGCATCATCGGCGTTTTCATCATCAACCACCGCATCATCGCTCGGAGCTTCTTCTTTCGGTTTAGCCGTTTCCGGGACTTCACCGTTCAGATAGGCTTTCACTTCCTCTGCAACGATCTGCAGATTGTCGAATGACTCCATCTGACCGAGTGCCCCGGCCAGATCGATCAGTTTATCAACCTTCATCAGAACATCCGAGAACAAATTCGCCTGATCTTTGGCGAGCATGAGCGAGGTCTGCGCATCCACGGGTGAAAGACTCATCTGGGCGCGGGCCAGGTTCACGAGGATATCGATTTTATCACTTGCCAGCGCTTCAACTTCGCCCTGAGTAGGCTCTTTTTTGCGTTTGGCGTCCATAGCCGCCTGCTGTTCTTCCCAGTTCTGATAAGCGTTCATCGCGTTTTCCAGAGCGTTTCGCGCTTCTACAATCGCGTTGAGCGTTGAGTAGGACGCAGCGATTTGGGAGTAGGTCTCAATACGCTCGCGTGAGTCCTGAATGTCTGTACAGAAACGCGAGGCTTTGCGCATCGTGGCCATTGCTCCTTCGCGGTCCTTTAGAAGTTTGTTTTGCTCCACAGCCAGCTTGGCCAAATCGAGTGAGTTACTCTGGGCTTCTGCCGCCTGAATTTTGTCGATCAGCTCTTTCCCCTTGGCTGGATTGTATTTGTTCGTTTTGTCGCAGCCGACAAAAAGTACCAGGGCCATCAGAAGGAGCGAAATGGGAAAAAAGGATTTCATAAAGAACCTCTCTGGAATAATGAATAATGAATAACGAATAACGAATAATGAATGGATGAGTTCCGGATGAAAGGGTTTAGACCTTTCTTCTCATTATTCACTAGTCGTTATTCATTATTCGTTAAAATTTGAATTGCAGGTTTTCGAGTCTCTGGCGGGTTTCTTCCATCAGCTGGTCTTCTGCCGCTTCGTCATCCGCCACGTACGTGACGCTGAAACGAAGATACGCGCCCGCGTTATCCCACGGCACCGTGCAGATCGAGCACTGCGTGATGAGGTACTGACTCACCGCCTCAGCATCGGCGAAAACCGTTCCGTCACCCATCCCCTTCGGGGCTTTCGTGTACAGGAAGTACGAACCACCGGGGACCTCGCACTCGAAACCAACACTCTTGAGCATCGCCACGAGTTTCTTCAGGCGGCGCAGGTATTTCACCTCCGTTTCACGCGGGATGGAATCGTCATCAAGTGCCGCAGCCGATGCGAGCTGGATCGCCTTGAACTGGCCCGAGTCGCTGTTATCCTTGATGTCGCCGTAAGCACGGACGATCGTCGCGTTGCCGCAGACCCAACCAAGACGCCAGCCGACCATGTTCCAGCCCTTTGACATCGAGTAGGTTTCGACGCCGACGTCCATCGCACCGGGCGTTTCCAGGAAGGAGCGCGGGCGGTCTTCGTGGCTGAGCATCACGTGCGCACAGTCGTTCACGACCACGATTTCGTTTTTCTTCGCGAAATCGACGACTTTTTCGTAGAATTTGGCCGTGGCGTACTTCCCGGTCGGGCTGTTCGGGTAGTTCAGAACCAGCAACTTGGCACGCTTCAAAATGTCTGCCGGGATATTATCGAGGTCCGGGTAAAAATCATTCTCCTGGGTCAACGGAAGGTTGTAAACCTCGCCACCGCAGTACCGCGTATGGGTGGCGGCTACAGGGTACCCCGGGACCGTCATAAGCGTTACATCACCCGGATTAATAAAGCACTGCGGGATCATCGCCAGTGCCGGCTTGGAACCGATGCCGTGGATGATTTGCGTGTTCGGGTCAAGCTCGACGTTGAACCAACGTTTCATGAAACGGGCGACGGCCTGTTTGAATTCGGGGATCCCGTTATCGGCGTAGCCGCGGTTTTCGGTCTTGCCGCACTCTTCCTGCATGACTTTCACCACATTGGGAGCGGCGGGAGTGTCGTTCTCACCAATGCCAAAGTCGAGGAGTTTGCGATCGGGGAAATCGGCGAGCGCTTTCCGCTTGGCGCGCTTGATCTTCTCAAACTTGTAAATCTCAGTGCTTTTACCGTAGTTTATGCCGCCGATGCGGTCCGCGAAAAGTTTTTGAAAGTAGGGCTCCATGAGCGTTCAGAATTCTAAAATGAGGAGTGATGTAAATAAAAATTGACGCTTCGCAGGGGCAAACAGACGTTTACCCCCGCGAATTGTCACGCATTAATTTACATTTTACCCTTTTTTGGATTTTTTTGCAAGGAGGGGTGGAAAAAATCCCAGCGAGACGCCCAAAACGAGGAGCAGCCACGCGGCAGGTTCCGGAATGGCGGAGGAGGAGGTGATCTGGACTCCGTAAATTCCGGTCACCGCGTCATAGAACGGAACTGCCAGTACGCTTGAATCAACGAGCGTGATGTTGGTGATGAGATTTTCCAGTCCCGTCAAGGAGCTGGTTTCCACGACCGGGATGATTTGAGTATCATCATCAATGGGGCCGGTAACGGAAATATTGAAGATGGAATTCTCACCAAGATCAGTCGTACCGACGACCTTGAGCGGGACGTCGGTTGCGTCCGAAGCGACTGTGAAGTTTACCGTTGCCTGCGGTTCCACCGTGAAGTTGCCGCCGACCGTGCCAGTCAGCTGCGTGACGGTGGTTTTTGCGCCGACGGTCAGATCTCCGGCCGTCTGGAGGTCACTCACTTTGAATGGGACATTCATTTGTGTGTCGTTCGACAGACGCAAGGTCCCGGCTCCCGTAATGGCCGCGGAGGTGATCTCGTAACCGGTCACGAGGGTGTCCGTCGTTGGGACTTCCACGTTCACCGTGACGCCGGACGCAATGTCAAGCACTGCGTTTTCCAGCTTCTGAACTCCATTGATTTGAGGTGTTCCAGCGATGATTTTTCCGTCGGAGCCGTTCAGAACGCCGGTCGTCTCGTCGATGTTCATTGCGCTGTAGGTCGCCGCGCCGTTGAGCCGCATACCGATCCCGAGGTTCTTGCCGTCAGCGTCCTTGACTCCTGTCATGGCGTAGCGGTTACCGCCCTGGTCGCAGACGCGGACGTCCATCTGGTAAACGCCTGCGGCAAGGGAAACGCCCGTGGCCGTGTTGGTGGCGCAGTTCCCGGCGTAGCCAAGGAGCTGGACCCACTCGGCGTCATCTTTCGGCGATCCGTCGAAGTAGCACTCGCGGACCCAAACGCCCTGCGTGTCGTCGAACTGGCCGGAGAAATCCAGCGAGACGTTTTCCTGCACGTTGATCGTCGTGAGGTACGACATACTGGCGTAGTTGGAAGTCATCCAGTTGGTGGCGACGTCCGTCGCGTCCGGGTTGTTCGCGCACTGCCACATGTCGTACACGAGGCCGGCATCG
Source organism: Thermoguttaceae bacterium (assembly GCA_030530205.1). GTDB lineage: Bacteria > Planctomycetota > Planctomycetia > Pirellulales > Thermoguttaceae > RGIG3701. The sequence goes on from JAUMVK010000008.1 coordinate 62,579, forward strand.
CCGTAGGTTACCGTGGAAGCGTACGGCCCGCCCGGGACGACACGCCCGTTGTTCCCGTTGTTCCCTTCGACGTAGAGGGTCATGTTCCAGCGTTGATCCGGGACGAGGTTCCCGGCGTTGCTCTGGATGGAGAGCCTGGAGTCGCCGACGAAGTTGAGCTTCGCGCCGCTGGTGTCGCCGCCAGTGATGTAGTTTCCGCCGTTGAGTTCGAGTTTCGCGGTGTTGGCGACGGAGGCGTCGTAAAGATTGACCGACGTCGTGGTGTCACCGTTGAACCGGACCGTTCCGTTCCCAGTGACGCTCCCATGGAACGCGGACGAGGAGTTGGCCGGGATGTTGGAGACCACGGAGTCCGAGGCGGTCTTCACGTCGAACGTACCGCAAGAGAAACCACTCATTTCGTTGACGGTGAGCTGCCCGGCACTGTCGAGCGCGACCGTACCGATTCCCGTAAGGACGTCAGCCGTGTGCGCGGTGGGAGTCTTGAAAAGGAGCGTGCCGCCTTTGACGTTGAACGTCTTGGAATTGCTGATGCTTCCCGTCGTGCCATTGCCGATCTGGAGGACGCCGCCCTCGACGTTCGTTGCGCCCGTATAGGTGTTGGTCCCGGTCAGGATCTGCGTTCCGGTCCCGCGCTTGCTGAGGATCGTAGCGCGGTCATTCGTGACCGTACCGGTGAACGTGGCGGTGTTGTCTGCGACGCCGTGGGTTGTGCTCGCTTCGTTATTCGCAACGCCAAGAATAAAATGGGAACCGTAAATTTTTCCGGAGCCAGTCAGTGAGTCGATGAAAACGTTGTAACCTGAGCCGTCCCAACCGTTGAACTGGGTACCTGACGCAACGTTCAATGAGCCTTTGTTATCAACCCAGTTGATGCCGGTGGACCAGCCGCCGTTGATGAGAGTGCCTTGCTGAATGTCGATCCAGCCACCGGCTCCCTGGGCGATTTTTGTGACTGCATTCCCAACTCCGTCACGGTTCAGAAGCGCAATGGCCCCCGTTCCCGTTTTCAGAATGGTTCCCGCGCCGTTGAGAGTCATGGTGTAATTGACTGCGTTTAGCGTGTTGTCAGCGTTATGGCCAGAGCCAGCGGTACTGTTCAGTTCCAGAACACCGCCCGACTCCACCGTGATCGTGCCGGCTTTGTTGTCGAAACTTGGGGTCACTCGGTCGGCCGTATACAGTTTAGCGCCGTCTTTAATGATGACTTGAGAAGTTCCCAGGCGTGCGTTGAATGTTCCGTAAGTGGCGTGTTCTCTTGAGGAGAGGATGGGCGTGTCCGCGAGGCTGAGCGTTCCGCTGGCGACGACGAGCGCTCCGTTGCCCGTGATCTTGTTCATAAGGACGGTGGTCGTGCCTGCGCCTTCGTTATAGATGAACTGTGCGCCGGAGTCCACCGTGATCTCCGCGGCGGCGTTGATGGTGCCCGCGGTCGTGCCGTCGCCCAGAGCGAAACCACCACTCTGAACGAAAATGTTCGAGGCGAACGTTTCAGGCGCGGCGCCGGTGATCTGGAACGTGCCGGCTCCGTTTTTGTAAAGGTCGGAATTCGTCGCGAGGATCGTCGCAGCAGGAGCGCTGACGGTGATCGAGGCCGGGGTGGTGATCCCCACCGTGCCGGAGGTGGACGTGCGAAGGTTGTTGAATTCGGCGCTCGTGTAGGCGTTGGCCGTGTCGGCGTCATTGACGTACATGTAGTACGAGCCGCCTTCCGCGATGGAACCTTTGCTCGTATCGAGTTTGACGGCGGAATCAAGCGAACCGCCCGCGCCGATGGTCCAATTCCCGTTGAACGTGTTCCCCGTGTTCGTCAGGGAGACGTGGCCTTTCGTGACGGTCAGGTTTCCGGAGCCGCTGACCACGCCGGAAAGGGTGGACGCCTCGTCGGTATCGAAGACCAAAGACGCACCGTCCGCAATGGAAACGGCGGAACCGGTGTTGACTTTACCGGTCGTTCCGTTACCGATTTGGAGCGTGCCGCCGGAAACGGTGAATCCGCCTCCGCCGGTCCAGGTCCCGGAGAGGATCTGCGTCCCGGTGCCGGTTTTATTCAGACCGATCAGAAGCGCCTTGGCCGCATCGGTGGTGGTACTTCCGGAAAATTCAGGAATTCCTCCCGACCAGGTAGAACCGGCGGAACCAATCGTAAGGACTCGCGTACCGGTCTGCCCCATGATGACCGTACCGGCTCCGACGAGAGAGTCGATCGTCATGCCCGACCCATCCCAAAGGTCAAGATTGGCGCCGGAAGCGATTTGCAGGTCGGCCTGGTTGGAACCCCAGTTCTGCTGGTTCCAGCCGCCGTTGCGGAACGTGCCCTGCTGAACATCGATGAGGGCGCCGTCGGAAAAAGCGAATTTGACGCTGAAATTATAGTCACCGCCACCCGAATAACCAGAGCTCTGCATGGCCAGCGAGCCGGTGCCGGTCTTGATGAACGTACCGCCGCCGGTGAAGAGGAGGGATGCTCCATTGGCGTTGATTAAGGAGTTGTTGGCGTCATGGTTACCGGTTTTTGTATTGTTCGAAGTGAGGGACCCGCCCGTCGCGATGTCGATCGTGATGTTCTTCGTCTGGCCGATCAGGACGTCCGCCCCGAGGATCACTTTGCCGGTTCCCGTAATGGAGACGTTTTCGCTCCACGCGGGTGACGTGTCAAACGTCGTTTCTGTGTCATACGTGACGGCATAAGCCGGGAGACTTAAACCGGCCAAGGCTAATAAAAAAGCAAGGGTTTTGGTGAATTTGAACATAGAGTTGCACTCCAATTAGGGGATTGCTTTGTTTTCCTTACTTGTGGAATTTCAATATTATTATTTTACGTTCTTCTTTTGACGAAAGAAGAGCTGGAAAAGCCCCACTCCCGCGAGGAGCAGGATCCAAGTGGACGGTTCAGGAATCGCGCTTGTGGAACCGACCATAAGTCCGAACTGGCCATCTACAAATGACGGCGAAGCTACGAAACCCGGGACGGAAAAGACCGGTGTAACGTTTTCCATTCCCGCGACCGATTCGGTATTGAAAAGCGGAATGAATGTCGCTTCATCGGGAAGTTCTCCTTCTGCGAAAACGTTGACGGTGACGTTCCCGTTGAAGCTGGTATCACCCGCGATCTGGAGATTTGTCTCCGTGTCGGGAACCGAAACGTGGAAGTTCAACACGGCCCCGTTTTCGATCGTGAAGTTGCCGCTGACCGAACCGGTCAGTTCCGCGATGGTCGTTTTGTCGCCGATCGTCAGATTCCCGGCGGCCTGGAGGTCCGTCACGGTGTACGGAACGCTGCGGTCCGAAGTGTCCGCCAGCTTGAGCGTGCCGTTCTGCCCCGCGACGTTCAGTGACTTGATTTCGTAAGCGGTTACGAACGAATCGTCAGGCGTGACGGCGAACGTGGCGGTCTTCCCGTCCGCGATGGAGATTTTACTGTTTTCGTACGTCTGGACGCCTGGAACATTGATCAGGCCGGCGATGATTTTCCCGTCGGAGCCGCTCACGATGCCGCACGTTTCGTCGATGTTCATCGAGTTGTAGCTGGACGCGCCGTTGATCCTCATCCCGATGCCGAGCGGGTTGCCGTTTGCGTCTTTTACGCCCGTCATGGCGTAACGGTCACCCGAGGCGTCGGCTACTCGTACGTCCATGATGTACAAACCGGCGGGAAGGGAAACTCCCGTTGCAGAGTTCGCCGCGCAGTTACCGGCGTAGTTGAGCAGGGTCTGCCATTCGCTCCCGTCGAGGAAGTTGCCGTTTGCGTCACACGCGCGGCCCCAAACGCCCTGCGTGTCGTCAAACTGACCGGAGAAATCAAGCGTCATGTCCTCGGTGACGGTGACGAGGGTCCGGTACGACATGGCGGAGTAGTTGGCGGTCATCCAATTCGTTGCTACGTCGCTTTTGTTCGTATTGTTCGCGCACTGCCACATATCGTAAACCTCACCGGCGTCTCCGTAGGTTTTTTCATCAGAGTAGTTTGTTCCCATGACGGCGTTGGGGTCAATGTGCCCGCCGGAGCCCAGGGCGTTGTTCGCGTCGGTGTAAAGTTTCATGGACCAGTGACCAGCCGTGGCGTTCTGGATCTTCACCGTGGAATCGTCCAGGAACGCTAACGTGCCGGTCGAATCCGCGGCCCCAACTACGTAAGACCCGCCGCCGGCCAGGGCAAGCGTCGAGTTATCCGCGGCCTTCGCGTAACGAATGTCGAGTTCTCCACCCGTCGCGTTGGTGAGCTGTACCGTGCCGTTCCCGGAAACCGTGCCCCAGTAGCGGTTCGCACTGGTGGAGGCCACGACCTTGTCCGTCGCTTCCGCCACGTGGAAGGAACCCGTTGTGAATTGGGTCGCGTCGTTGACCGTCAGCGTGCCGCTGTTCGTCAGCGAGACGGTTCCTTCGCCGGAGAGGGTGGCCGCTTCGTGCGCCGTCGGGGTTTTGAAGGCGAGCGTGGCGCCTTTCGCGACCGTGAAGACCTGGGAAGACGTGATCGAGCCTTGCGTTCCGTCGCCGATCTGGAGCGTACCGCCCTGGACGTTCGTCGCGCCGGCGTAGGTGTTGGTCCCGGTCAGGATCTGCGTTCCGGTCCCGCGCTTGGTGATGGACGTTCCGTTGCGGTCGTTGGTGATCGTGCCGGTGAATGTGGCGGTATTGTTAGCGACGCCGTAGGTTGCGCTCGCTGCGTTGTTCGCGACGCCGAGGAAGAAATTCGCGCCGAAAATTTTCCCGGAACCGGTCAAAGAATCAATGTAAACCGAGACGTTGCCGCTGGCGCCGTCCCAACCGCTGAACTGACCATTGGCCGCAACGTTGAGTGACCCCTGGTTGCTGCCCCAGTTGATTCCCGTGGACCAGCCGCCGTTGAGGAAGATGCCTTCCTGAACATCGATCCAGCCGCCGGTGGACTGGGCGATTTTCACGTAAGCGCCCGTATTGCCGGAAGGTCCGCGGTTGATCATGGCCATGGACCCGCTGCCGGTTTTCAGAATCGTTCCCGCACCGTCGAATGTCAGGGTGTAAGGCTGGGCCTGCACCGAGTTGTCCGCGTTGTGGTTGTATGCTCCAGTCGTATTCATTTCCATTACGCCGGCCGCTTCCACGGTGATCGTGCCGCTTTTTCCTTCAAAACTGGGCGTCACGTGGTCGGCGATGTACAATTTCGCGCCGTTCTGGACGAGCACTTTCGAGGTCGCAAAGCGCGTGTTGTGGATCCCATAATTGCCAAGGTCCGTAGCGGAAAAAATTGGTGAGTTGGTCGTGACACTGAGCGTTCCGCTGGCGACGGTGAGCGTGCCATCGCCGGAGATTTTGTTCATCAGCGTGGTGTTCGTGCCTGCGCCTTCGTTATAGATGAATTGCGCGCCGGAAGCGACTTCGACTTCCACACCTGGATTGATCGCCGCAGTGGTCGTGCCGTCGCCGAGGGAGAAGCCGCCGCCGTTGACGAGGATTTTCGAGGTGAAATCGGTGTTGGTCCCGGTGAGCTGGAACGTTCCGCCGCCGCTTTTCGCCAGGTCGGCATTCTTGGCCAAAACGTCCACGGCCGTACCTTTGGCGGTCTGGCCGTCACCCGTGCAGATCCCGATGTTTCCGGCGCTGTTGTCGCGAAGAGTCTTGAATTCCGCGCTGGTGTAGCTCGTTTCGGACGAACCGGCATCGTTCACGTTCACGTCGAAAGAGGCCCCCGCCTCGATGGTTCCCATGGTAATGTCAAGTTTGGAAGCGGAGCTTAACGTGGCTCCCGCCCCGACGGTCCAGTTCCCCGTGATCACGTTATCCGGGTTGGAAAGAACGATCGTCCCTTTGGTGAAGTTCATCGTACCCGAAGAGGTGACTTTGCCGGAAATGTTGGACGTGGCGTCCGAGTTGAATGTCAGCGTGGCGCCGGAATCGATCGTGACCGCGGAGGTGCAGTTCAGATTTCCTGTTGCGCCGCCATTGCCGAACTGGAGCGTGCCGCCGGAGACCGTCAGGCCGTTTCCGAGGGTCCACGTTCCGGTCATGATTTGGGTTCCGGCTCCCGTTTTGTTCAGGCCGATGTAGGCTGCTTTGCTTTCCTGGGAGGAACCGGAGAATTCGGGCGTTCCTTCCGACCAGGTTGAACCGGCGGAGCCGATGGTGAGAACTTTCGCGACGGCGGTTCCGTTTGCGATGGTTCCGGCTCCGACCAGCGAGTCCACGGTCACGGCCGCGCCGTCCCAGACGTCGAACGAGGCGCCGGAGGCGATCCGCAGGTCACCCTTGTTGGAAGCCCAGTTCTGGGAGTTATAGCCGCCGTTGCGCAGCGTACCTTCCTGAACGTCGATCAGTCCGCCGTCGTCAAACGCGAATTTGGCGCTATATCCGCCTGCACCCGTAACGTTGGCGTTCTGCATGGCGATCGCACCGGTGCCGAGCTTGATGAACGTACCGGTGCCGGTGAACTGAAGGGATTGGTTATTTGCCGGGATCAGAATGTTGTTCACCCCGTGATTGTCGGTGATCGTGCTGCTCATGGAGAGGACGCCGCCGGACGCAATATTAATAGTGATGTCCTTCGTCTGCCCGATCAGAACGTTATTCGCCAGAATCGCCTGGCCCGTACTCGTGATGTTTACATTATCGGACCAGGCCGGGGCTGCGGAAAACTGCTGCACGTCGTTGATGGTAATATCCGCACGAGCCTGAACGGTCAGAGTCGCTAAAACAAGGAGTAACAAAAAGGATCGGGTGATTTTACGCATAACGTTTCTCGGGTATAAAAAATCGGGTTTGACCTGTATTTGGAACAAATCGTCATGATTCTGCGGCATAAGGGGAAGCCCACATCAGCACAGACCATATTTACATACAATACATTTTATACCACTTTGTGCCAAATATCAAGTATTGAGACAAAAAAATCCAAAAAATGTGAAAAAAATCGTTAAAAATGTCAGAATCGGGCTCGTTGAGACATCGCCGCCATTCAAAAGGTGATGGAGCGCGAGGAGACCTATCAGCAAAAAGTGATCGAAGCGGCGGAACAGAACGCGCTGATCAACAGCGACCGGAAATTGGAAGCACTTGGCGTCTCATCCGGGAACTCGCCGGAGAACTCGGCCTCGCCCCAGGCCCCTTCTCCCTCCGTGAGTTGAACATGATGGCAGAAGGAAAGCGAAAACAGGAATGGTACCGGACAGCCGTTTCGACCTGCCTGATCGCCAACACCTGGCGCGGGAAATCCGGAGCCTTAAAAGTCTCCGACTTCCCCTACCAAAAGAAAGAAACTATCCGCATGGCAACCCCGGCGGAATGTAAAGCGTTTGCAGCGATGTGGAATGCCAATCACTAACCGAGGAAAAACCACAAAGCCAAAGCAGCAAGGACAAAGACGACGATGACGGAGAGAATGGCGATTTTGTCCTCAATCCGGATTTTCCGGTAACTCTCTTTCATGGCTTGCATATTTTCCTGAATTTTGGCGCGGTTCGCTTCAAGACGTTCCTGACGTCGCGCCTGACGTTCCTCTTTCGTTCCTCTCACCACGTAAAACAGGTACAGAAAGAGGGCCAAAAACAACAAAAACCCCAACACGGTAGGTGGGTAGTAAAAATAAATCATAGGTCACCTCATGGCTGAAGAACTAATTATTCCGATCAAAGCCGATGACAGTCAGGTTAAAAAAGCTGCCAAAAGTTTGGGTGGGCTGGAAGGAGCTATCACCTCGCTTTATGGCAAACTCGGCGCAACACGCGAAGGGATGGGGTCTCTCGGAAGCGCAATCTCCGGACTAATGTCCGGTTTGGACCTTCTCAGGAATGGGATCAATAATCTCATTATAGCCCCACTTTCCAACGCTGTCAATGGGTTCGTGGCTCTTGGCGACCAAATTTCCAAAACTTCCCAGCGCGTCGGGATCGGCGTGGAAACCCTCGGCGGTCTGAAATTTGCTGCGGAGCAGTGTGGCGCCAATTTCGACATACTGACCGCCGGGATCCAAAAATTCCAGAACACGCTCGGCGCGGCGCAGATGGGTGACGCTGCCTCGATCGGAAAGCTCGGCAATGTCGGTCTGAATTTGGATGACCTATCGGGACTCTCCAATGAGGACCAGCTCATGAAACTCGCGGATCACATCGCGGCCATCGGCGACAAATCCGAACAAACTCGTGTTGCCATGGAACTTTTCGGCAAAGCTGGCTTTAAACTTTTGCCTTTTTTCCAGGAGGTGGTCGAGTGAATGCCGGCCCTGCGAATTGACGACTCTGGAAGCGTCATTCCCTTAATTTTGGCAGCCCCCTCCTTGAATAAAATCCGATTCGCGGTATAATAATTATGAATTTTTTATTTACATCCTCTTGACGTGACAGGTGCTTGAAATGGCCGAATCCTTTGAACTTCCAAAACAGTACGACTTTCAAACCGCGTGGGAACGGTGGTACCCCTACTGGGAAGAGAACAAACTTTTCCATAGTACGCCAAACCCGGACAAAAAACCGTTCACGATCGTGATTCCGCCGCCGAACGTCACGGGCGCACTGCACATGGGGCACGCCCTGAATGATACTTTGCAGGACATTCTCGTCCGAATGAAACGGATGCAGGGTTTCGAGGCGCTTTGGATCCCCGGCACCGACCACGCCGGCATCGCCACGCAGGCCATGGTCGAGAAGAAGCTCCGCGAGGAAGAGGGCCTGACCCGTAACGACATCGGGCGCGACGCGATGGTCAAGCGCATCTGGGACTGGAAGGATTCCTTCGAGAAACGCATCATCGGCCAGCTCAAAAAACTCTCCGTCAGCTGCGACTGGGACCGTCTGCGCTTCACGCTCGACCCCGTCTGCGCGCGGGCGGTGCGCAACACGTTCTTCACGTTCTTTGAAAAAGGCCTGATCTACCGCGGCAAGAAACTCGTGAACTGGGACGCCGCCCTTCAGACCGCCGTGAGCGATGATGAAATTAATAACGAAACGCAGGCCGGGCATTTCTGGTACCTGAATTACCCCGTCATCGACCCGCAGCCGGGCGACCTGGAATACGTGACCGTCGCGACGACCCGTCCGGAAACGATGCTCGGCGATACGTGCGTCGCGTGCCACCCCGAGCCGCGCAAGCAGCTCGACCTTCTGGAAAAGCAGCTCCGTGACGCTCTGGCCGACGCCAAGGACGCCGAAAAAGACGAACTCGAAGCCAAGCTGGAAGCCCTTCTGAAGCGCCGCGAGACGCATCTGGAACTCCTCGAAAAACTGGCCGCGATGGCCAAAGCCGGGAAGAAACTCCTGCTTCCGCTCGCCAACCGTGAAATTCCGCTCGTAGCTGACATTTGGGCGAAACCCGAAATGGGGACCGGCTGCGTGAAGATCACGCCCGCCCACGACCCCAACGACTTTGAAGTGGGCAAACGCACGCGCGTTCCGTTCATCAACATCATGAAGAAAGACGGAACTCTTGCCGCGGAAGCCAGCGTTTACACGTGGGACGGCAAGAAATTCACCAACATCACGGCCGACGCGCCCGAACTGAGCCGCACCGTCCCGGAAAAGTACGTCGGGATGAAAATGCTCGACGCGCGTGACCTGATGGTGGCCGATCTGGAAGCCGCCGGTGTGCTGGTGAAGATCGAAGAACACGAGCACGAAGTCCCGGTCAGCGACCGTTCCAAAACCATCATCGAGCCGTTCCTGAACGACCAGTGGTTCGTCCGCATGGCCGATCTGGCCCAGAGCGCGATGGACGCCGTGACGGACGGCCGCGTGAAGATCTTCCCGGAACGCTACGCCAGAACGTACCTCGACTGGCTCTCCGAAAAACGCGACTGGCCGATCGGCCGTCAGCTCTGGTGGGGCCACCGCATTCCGATCTGGTACGTTCGCGCGGTGGACGGCTCCGACAAAATGCCCACCGAGGCGGAACTGGCCGCGGCGTTTGCCGGCCGCTCCGACGTCAAATGGGCCTGGGACGAAGAAGGCAAAGAGTGGTGGATCTGCCTGCGCGAAGGCGAAATGAACGCCGACGTGATCCCGGGCTACACGCTCGTGCAGGACGACGACGTGCTCGACACGTGGTTCAGCTCCGCGCTTTGGCCGCACTCGACGCTTGGCTGGCCGGAGCAGTCCGAGGACCTGAAATACTACTACCCGACGAGCGTCCTGATCACGAGCCGCGACATCATCACGCTTTGGGTCGCCCGCATGGTGCTCGCCGGTCTGCAGAACTGCGGCGACATTCCGTTCCCGAACGTCTTCATCCACCCGAAGATCCTCGACAAATACGGGGAAACGATGAGCAAGTCGAAAGGAAACGGCATCGACCCGATCGACGTGATCCAGAAATACGGCGCAGACGCGCTTCGGCTGGGCGTCGCGTGGCTTTCGACCGACTCACAGGACGTGCGTCTTCCGGTCGATTTCGAGTGCCCATACTGCGGCGAAAAAGTCGAACAGACGAAAGAAAACCGCATTCGTCCGCGTGTGAAATGCCCGAAATGCAAGCAGTTCTTCTCGACCCAGTGGGCCAAAAAAGAGGAGGACGTCGCCCTGCCGCGCGGTACGGTCATTTCCGAGCGCTTCGAGATGGGCCGCAACTTCTGCAATAAACTCTGGAACGCCTCGCGCTTCGTGATGATGTACCTGATGGAAGACCTCGATGAAGTTTCCAAACCGGATTACACGCTTCAGCCGATCGCCGATTCGGAACTCTTCATGGAAGACCGCTGGATCCTGAGCCGGCTCTGCACGATGGCCAAAATGTTCACCGAGGGGCTGGAACGGTACGATTACGCGACGTGCGTCCGGACGCTCTACGACTTCACGTGGGACGAGTTCTGCTCGAACTACATCGAGATCGTGAAGTACCGCCTCCAGACGCCGGAACTCAAGGCGACCGCGAAACGGGTCGTGGCGTACGTGCTCGACGCGCTGCTGAAGCTCTGGCACCCGGTCATTCCGCTCATCACGGAGGAAGTCTGGCACCTGATGGCGAAAGTGGCCCCGAAGCGCGGGCTGACCGCCGAGGATCTCGCCCGCGAGCAGCCGGAAAGCATCGTCCGCGCGCCGTGGTTCGTCGATTTTGCGGGACGCATCAATCCGACGATCGAAGAGCAGTTCGTCGTTTTCCAGGACGTTCTGAAAGCCGTGCGTGAAATTCGCTCGCGCCAGAATGTTCCGGTCAAACAGGACGTTCAATTCGTGGTCAAATGCACCGACGAAGTGGCCGCGCTGCTGCTCCCGATGAAGCCGTACTTCAGCTCGATGGCTCAGGCGACGCTCGCGGACTGCGGTCCGAACGCCGCGATGCCGGCCCTTTCGTCGAACGCGACCGGCGCGAACTGGGAGCTTGGCGTGAATCTGGAGGGCCTGATCGACGTCGAGGCCGAGCTGAAGAAGAACCGCACCCAGCGTGACAAGCTGATCGGGTTCATCACCGGCAAAGAGAAGAAACTCTCGAACGAGGCGTTCACCTCGAAAGCCCCGGCCAAAGTCGTGGACGCCGAGCGCGCGTCTCTGGCGGACCTGAAAGCCCAGCTCGCGGCAGTCGAAGAAGCGATCGCCCGGTTGGAGAAATAATTAGTTAAAACAAAAAAGCGAGGGCCCACGGAAAACTAGGCCCTCTCTTTTGTTTTAAATTGACCGGCGAGGACGCCGGCCCTCCGAATCTTGACCATCCTAATTATTTTTCTTTCGTTCTGACTTCCTCAACGGCCATTTTGAGAAAATCTTCCTGGGTCATGGTCCCTTCTTTCGCTTTGTCTTTCGGCTTTCGGCAGCGAACCGCGACGGTTCCGCTTTCCGTTTCTTTCTCGCCGACGACCAGCATATACGGCACTTTCGCGAGTTCCGCCTGGCGGATCTTGTAGCCGATTTTCTCGTTGCGGAAATCGGCCTCGGCACGCAGACCAGCCGCTTTCAATGTTTCGCAGACGCTCTGTGCATAATCATTGTGTTTGTCGGTGACCGGCAGAACACGCACCTGCTCCGGCGCGAGCCAAAGCGGGAAATCACCGGCGTATTTCTCGATCAGAAGCGCCAGCGTGCGTTCATAACACCCGATCGACGTGCGGTGGATGATGTACGGGTTCTTCTTCGTCCCGTCCACGTCCACGTACTCCATCCCGAACTTCTCGGCCAACATCTGGTCGATCTGGATCGTGATGAGCGTGTCCTCTTTGCCCCAGACGTTCCGGATCTGAATGTCGAGTTTCGGGCCGTAGAACGCCGCCTCGCCGATCCCGACTTTGTAGTTGATCCCCAAATCGTCGAGGATGGTCTTCATCGTGTCCTGCGCTTCGTTCCACTGTTCCGCCGTGCCGATGTACTTCGCGCGGTCGTTCGGGTCCCACTGGGAGAACCGGTAGGAAACGTCCTCGTACAGGCCGACGGTCTTCAGCATGAAGATCGCCAGCTCGAGGCAGCCGCGGAATTCGTCCTCAAGCTGCGATGGCGTGCACATCAGGTGACCTTCCGAAATCGTGAACTGGCGGACGCGGATCAGGCCGTGCATCTCGCCGCTGGCCTCGTTCCGGAACAGGGTGGACGTTTCGTTGTAGCGCAGAGGCAGATCGCGATACGAACGGGCGCGGTTCAGGTACGCCTGGTACTGGAACGGGCAAGTCATCGGGCGCAGGGCGAAAACCTCGTCGTCCTTTTCCTCGTCACCGAGGACGAACATTCCGTCCTTGTAGTGGTCCCAGTGGCCGGAAATTTTGTAAAGGTCGCTCTTGGCCATGAACGGCGTTTTGGTGAGCTGCCAGCCGCGTTTTTGTTCCTCGTCCTCGACGAAACGCTGGAGGAGCTGGATCATGCGCGCCCCCTTGGGTAACATGATCGGAAGGCCCTGCCCGATGTAATCGACGGTCGTGAAGAGTTCCATCTCACGGCCCAATTTGTTGTGGTCGCGTTTGCGGGCTTCTTCCTGCTGGGCGAGGTAGGCGTTGAGCTGGTCCTTGGCCGGGAACGAAATGCCGTAAATGCGGTGGAGCATCGTGTTCTGGGCGTTTCCTTCCCAGTAGGCGCCGGAGGTCTGCGTCAGTTTGACCGCCTTGACCATCCCAGTCGCAAAGAGGTGCGGGCCGGCGCAGAGGTCCACGAATTCACCCTGGCGGTAAAACGAGATCTCCTCGCCCTCCGGGATGCGCTCGATGAGCTTGACTTTCCACGGCTCGTCCCGCTCGGTCATCAGGGCGATCGCCTCGGCGCGCGGAAGAGTGAAACGCTCCTCTTTCGCGTTTTCGTGGACGATTTTCTGCATTTCCTTCTCGATTGCCTTGAGCATTTCCTCGGTGAACCCGGTCGGCGCGTCGAAATCGTAGTAGAAGCCGGTTTCGATCGCGGGGCCGATCGTCAGTTTGACGTCGGGGTACAGGCGTTTCACGGCCGCAGCCAGAACGTGGGAACTGGTGTGCCAGAAAACCTTTTTGCCTTCTTCATCCTCGAACGTCAAAGGGGTCACGGTCGCTTCCGCCGTTTCCTCGACGGGAGTCGTGAGATCGACGACTTCACCGTTTACTTTGGCCGCAATCACGTTTCTTTCCAGCTTGCCGGAATCCTTCAACACTTCATAAGCAGTTTTCATGGTACACACTTTCCTGAAAAAAGGGGGTTTGTTTCGGCGGACTACTCTTCCGCTCAAAGCCTATATTATACTTTTTTTTGTACGTCTGTCAAGAGGATGAAAAGAAAGGGTGATTGATTTAAGGCGTTTTTATTGTAAAATTCACGAAAATCCCAAAGTCACCGAAAAACTTTCCCGATAGGTTGAAGAGAAGTGAAAATATAATCCTTTCATCTTCGGTTTTTCGCATTTTTCCAGAAGTTCCCATGAAACCAGAAAAAAACGACCGTCCCGCTGACCTGGAAAACCGGATCCAGGCGCTTGAAGAGCGTCTCGCCTTTTACGAACACGCGAACGATTCCATCAGCGAAACCGAATTTGAACTGGAACGGCGCGTCCGAAAACTCGAACAGGCAAACCGTCAGCTCGAAGAAGAGGTCCGCCGTTTGCGTGAGGCTCTGCGCGACCCGTTCAATCCACAGCAGGAAAAACCTCCGCACTATTGAAAATCTCGAACTTTCGTAACCATAATACCCTAAAATTTCACCAATGTTTACTCAAGAACAAATTTCCCGCGCGGGTGTCGTGGGAGCCGGCGGCGCCGGGTTTCCTACCCACGTGAAACTTAACGCGAAAGCCGACACAGTGGTCTGCAATGCCGCTGAATGTGAGCCGCTTCTGCACAAAGACAAAGAGATCCTGCGGCATTTTCCCAGGCAGGTCATCGCCGGGCTGGACGCCGCTCGCGGACTGGTCGGGGCGGGACGCGTCGTCATTGGGATCAAGCGTAAATACGCCGATCTGATCGATCATCTCACGCCGTTCCTCGCGGAATCCATGGAGATTTGCCCGCTGGACGACGTGTACCCGGCCGGCGACGAGTTCATTCTCGTGTACGAAACCCTCGGTCGGGTCATTCCGCCGGGAGGGATCCCGATCCAGGTCGGCGCGGTCGTGATGAACGTCGAAACGGCCCTGAACGTCGCGGGAGCCGTGCAGGATGAACCGGTCACGAGCAAATTCCTCACCGTGACGGGCTGCGTGGCCAAGCCGGTTTCGATCCGCGTCCCGCTCGGGGTCACGCTCGCGGAATGCATCGAGGCGGCTGGCGGCAGCACGATCGACTCGCCCGCCTGTCTCGTCGGCGGCCCGATGATGGGTTACCTGGAGAGCAACCCGACGAACGCCCGCGTGACCAAAACCACGGGAGGAATCATTCTTCTGCCACAGGACCACCCACTCGTCGTGAGCATGAGCCGGCCGTGGACGTCGATCACCCGAATTGCGAAATCGGGCTGCGACCAGTGCAGTCACTGCTCGGAAATGTGCCCGCGAAATCTGCTCGGTCATCCGGTCGAGCCGCATAAAGCCATGCGAAGCCTGCTCTTCGGCGCGGACGTTCTGGTCCCCGGCACGCAGTTCTGCAGCGGGTGCAACCTCTGCTCACGGTGCTCGTGCCCGGAGGGTCTGGACCCGCGGAACGTCATGCAGGCGAACCGCCGCAAGTGGGCCGAATCGGGTCAGAAGTGGACCGACCCGACGTTCCACAGAAATCGGGCCGACATGCACATGAAGAACCGCCAGACACCGATCCCGCGCCTGGTACGCCGTCTGGGGCTTACGGACTACGATGTTCACGCGGACTGGGACGAGCAGATCTCGGCGCAGATGATGAATATCACAATGGTCGCCATTCCTCTGCGCCAGCACATCGGCGCGCCTTGCGAGTGCGTGGTCAAACCGGGCCAGACGGTCCAAGCCGGCGACGTGCTGGGAGTTCCAGCCGTGAAAGACGGTAAACCACAGCTCGGCGCTTCCATTCACGCATCGATCGACGGGACGGTCATTTCGGTAGAAAATGGCGTGGTTACGATTCAGAAGTAAATAAAAATACGGGAGTAATGCCTTCGTTACTCCCGATTTTTAACCTGCGGCAATCATTTTCCTCCGCCGGGGCGGTATTCTTCCTGCACCTCTGCGGGTTCTTTATTTTCTTGCGGGGTTTCTTCCTTTATCAGTTCCGGCGAGTCATTGTTTCGCACGAAGAGCTTTGTCCATGGATTCCTCTCACGCAGTTCTTCTGTCGAGAGCCGTGGACGTGTTTTGAAAAGATCTGCTGCCGCGCCTGAAATGGGGAAGATTTTTACCTGGCCGTCACACATTCCGCAAACGAGCATATTCTGAAATGTACCTGGCTCAGCGGTATCCGGGTTAAGTGGGTCAAACTCGAAATCATCCGGTTTCGTCCAGTAAACCGCGTCCTCGTCCGAGGTCTCAATGACTGCCACAGTACTCTCAAGCGGGTCAGTGATTCGCGCTTTGCTGACCGATGCAAGATCGGTCGGAAATACAGTATCCTCTCCCACAACCGCCAGATAATTCGTCAGGTAGTTCGCGTTTTCATCATTAATACTGTGATGACTCATTGGTGAACGATACTCGTGCGGCATTTTTGAGAGCAGGCCCTTGTTATCAGCTCCATCCCACGGCTGGTTCAGATTAAACGAGTCGTAGAGTTCCTGATATTTGGGGTTACCGTTACCATCAAGGAAATAGGGAAGAATGAGCACGCGCCAGCTCAGTAACTTGTTTCCTGCTTTGTCCTTGGTGTACGCTGGCGGGTATGCTTTATTCACACGGTGGTATTCGTCCAGTGCCGCGACAATGGCTTGCATGCTGTCGATTACTTCTTCGCGTATCCGTACAGTGCTTGTCTGTTTCAGATAATACTCCATTCCAAGATAACTGGAACCACATATTATGGTAAGCAACAAAATACTCCAAAACCAGTACCGGAAATGAACCGTTTTTTTACGATGATGTTCTTTGTGACCTTTACGTTTAAGGAGAAGTACGCCTTCGGGTGGTGCGGTGTGTTTCATATTTCTGAATCCAATTTCAGCGGTTCTATTAAGTTCGTTTAGGGTGAATTTGCTGCCCTTTATTCCTGATTCTTAATCGTCAAGCTGTTATTTTTTCTTGAATTTCGACTTTTTTTGACTTTTTTGGAAAAATTTTCTTGACAAACCAGGCCTCTCAAATATAATTACTGTTACGACATTTGTTTTGTTCATTTCGAAAAGGAACTTTTTCATGAAAAAGCTCACCCTTGTAATACTGTTTACGTTTACTTTCATCATGAGCGCCCGCGCCGAACTGGTCGCGGTATGGAATTTTGACGGTGAAACCGGGCTGGAAAAGACCGCCGGGACCGATTCCACCGGTTTTTGGAATGAATTGACGGATGGCACTCGTTATGTCGCTGATAATAACGATTCATTCGTCACCCGTGTGTTCGATGACGTGCGCCAGTCTTACGTCTGGAAATTCACGCCGGAAAACAATAGTAAAGGCGGTTTCATCAAACTCGGCATGATCCCCCAACTTGGCACGGATCCCAGCTCAACGACTCAGGCATCTGACTTTACGATCTCTCTTTGGGTCAAATCGGACCCGGATATCTATTCAACGGGCTCTTACGGGACCAACCTCATTTTTGGGGACCGCAATGCTTACGGTGGTTACACAAATACGTATAATTTTTTCAAAGTCACACCATCTGGGCTTGAGTACGTAAATTCAAACTCAACAAATGACATCAAGCGTACCAATCCCGGTATTTCCAGTACCACAGACGCCTGGCAGTACGTAACGATCACCAAAGCAGGTACTACGATTCAAGCCTACCTCAATGGCAATGCTGTGGGCATCCCTGCAGACGTGACCGGTGTCACGCTCGAATCTGTTGAACTGAAACTCGCCGGTGAAGCCGTTACGAACGAAAACTGGCCCGGCTCGCTTGACCAGGTGGCGGTCCACAACAGCGCGCTGACGGCGGCGCAGGTCAAAGACGCTTACAATATCAGCCTGTCCGAACCGACGGCGCTCAAACGGGCGGGTCAGGTGGCCGCCGGCAACGGGAAAATCACGAATCTTTCCGATTTCAACACCAATTCCCAACCCCTGACGAAAGGCCAAACCTGGACGCAGGGTGACGGCGCGATCACGTGGAACGTGAAAGAGTTCGGCCTTGAAAACCGCAGCGGCGCGTGGCATTCCAACATCGAAGGGGCCATCGTCGGAGGGGAAGAGTACGGCACGACCAATAACGTGCTGAAAATCTCCGGCACGTTCGGCGAAAGCACGTCGTATCACTAGACCGGCGTGGGTCTCCAGAGCGCCTCGACTTACGAAGCCACGCCGGAAAATCCGCTCATTTTCAGCGTGGACCGTCTCAGCCTCGATTTTTCCACCACCAACGCGCGTTCCAGCATCTGGCTCATGAAGGACACCGACCATTATATTCATTTCTCACAGAACACGGAAAACCAGAACCGCTGGACCTACAACGTGGACAGCACCGGCGGCGGAAGTTCCTTTAACTATGATGACGACCTCGGTTTCCACAACATGGCGCTGAAGTACGACGGAACCAACATCTGGATGTACGCCGACGGCAAACTGGTCGGAACGGCCACAAGCACTATGGGAAGTGACGTTTCCCTCATCATCAACGGCCAGAGCTGGGGAACAAACGACACAAACGGTGTGGGTTACGTAAACGTCCTGTTCGACTCGGCGCAGTTGATCCGCCCAGGGGCCCCCCAAACGGAAGTGCCCATCACGTGCGATTTCTCGGATGGTTCCCTCGATGGCTGGAACAAAACCGGTTCGGGTTCTGCTTTCACCCAAAAGACCGAAACCAATTATTCCGTTGCCCCTGCCACCAGTATCGTCAAAAATCTCGGTTTGTTGGGTATTACGGATACAGCCGACGTTCAGTGGCACGAGAAATACGCGCTAAACGATCTGCAGGTCGCGGTAGTGCGTGACTCCATGGATTTCTCCTCCCCCAACACGGAAGGCGGACTGAAACTCACGTCCCTCAACGGCCAGGAATACGTCACGGTCTCCCAGCGGGATGACGGCAACTGGGCGCTCGCGTGGGAAGGTCTCACCGTGACGGGTCTGGCAAAAGACGGGACCCCCATCGCGTTCTCTGGAAATTCCGCCGATCTGTATCTCGGCGACTACTTCCAGACGCAGGTGGTCATGAGTGCCGAAGCGACCGAAACCGGCACGGACTTCACGCTGAAACTGGACTCGAACGAGTACACGTTCTCGACGGACTGGGACCCCAATGGTGTGGTCGCCTCGCTGTTTGCCGTAGGTACAAACGCGTACGTTGGCTTTGACAATTTCGCGATTACCGGCTCGGAAGTTCCGGAACCTGCCGCGTGGGCGCTCGCCCTGCTCCTGTTCGCAGGTCTGGGCCTGATCCGCCGGAAGTAAACCAATAAAACACGAAACGAATTCCGCTTCAAAACTCCATTTAAACACGGATTTTCACGGATTAAAAGGATTTACACAGATTTTTAAAGAAAAACGGAAAAATCTTTCCTGAAAAATCCTTTGAATCCATTAAATCCGTGAAAATCCGTGTTTAAATCACGTTTTGAGGCGGGACTGGTAAAGTGTTTAGCCAATGGATTTTTTTATTCCCCCTTCCCCCCCCTCCTTTCTTCATCTGATCCATGACCATGAACCATTTCCTTCGCTTTTTTCTGATTTTCCCGCTCCTTTGCCTCCCACTCTGCGCAAAAAGCATCGCCTCGGAACCCTACGGGGTCTGTGCCCATTTGGCTGGCGGAGAGGAACATCAACTCATCCCCACCAACCTGATCAAGATGCGCGAGGCGGGGATCACGTGGGCCCGCGCCGACTTCTCGTGGTCCGGGATCGAGCATCCCCAGGGAACGTGGCACTTCGAGCATTTGGACTACTTGCTGGACCAGGCGGAGAAGCACGGGATCACGATCCTCCCCATTCTCGACTACACGACCGCTTGGGCCACCCCATCCCATGAACACCCGAAAGAGTGGCTCGAGTACGTGCGTCAGGTCGTGACGCGCTACAAAGACCGCATCCGCTGCTGGGAGGTCTGGAACGAAGAAAATCTCAAAGGTTTCTGGCGGGTCGAGCCAAACGCAGAGGATTACGCGCAGTTCCTCAAAATCACGTACGAGGAGATCAAGAAAATCGACCCGGCTCTGATCGTCGTCTATGGTGGTCTGGCGGGCGTTCCGGTCGAGTATTACGAAAAGTCGCTGAAAGCCGGCGCCGGGAAGTACTTTGACGTCATTAATATTCACCCGTACCGTGGCGGGCTGACGTCCTTTTCGGCCGTGCAAAAGTTCCTCGGCGACATTCAGAAGTTCCACGACCTGACGATCCAGTACACCGGCGCGGACAAACCGTGCTGGATCACGGAAATGGGTTGGGCCACGCCCCCGGTTTTGGGGAAAAGTCTCAAGGCGTTTCTGGGAGGCGCGCTGAAAAAGTGCTTCCCGGACGGCGTAAACGGCCCGATCTGCGTCGTGTGCGACGGGAATTACCCACCGTCCTTCGGGATCGACGCGCCGACGTGGAAAAACCTCCTCCCGGCCGGCTCGCAGGTGGAAACTCTCACGCTCCCCATGCTCAAGGGGCTGGACCCGAAAACCCGCCCGGTTCTGATTTTGCCGCCGGGTGAGGATTTTCCGACCCCGCTGGCGGATGATCTGCGCGCGTATGTGCGTGACGGCGGAACGCTGATCCTCACGGGCGGCGTGCCGTTCTACTATGCCATGGAGCCAACCGAAGCGGGCATTTGGAACCGGGCCAAAAATCCGTACTCGAACATTCAGCTCGCCAACTCGTTCCGCGTCCACTGGATCGCGTGGTGGACGCAAAAAGGCACGCCGGAAAAGACCGATCTGACGTTCGCCCCGGGCGCGGCGGAAGCTCTGGCCGCGTACCCGATCGCCAGGACGCCAGGGGGACGTTTCTTCACGGACGCCAAACTGAAAGAGGGCGACTCGTTCGAGCCGCTGCTCATCCCGACCGACGCGAAATGGACGGACGGCCCGAAGAAAGACACGGCATTCGACGCTCCGGCCGCCGCGATTTACCATTTCGGAAGCGACTGGAAAGGGAAAATCGTCGTGAGCGCCGTCATGGGCGACTCGATTGCGAACACCAACCGGTGCGTGCCCGAAAATCAGGGAGTTTTCCTGAGCCAGGCGATCCTGCTCGCGCTTTCCAACGGCGTGGAGCGTTACTTCTGCTACGAGTTCCAGGCGCCAGAGCGTGATGACGTGGACCCGGAATCGCATTTCGGGATCACCCACCGCGACCTCACCCCCAAATCGGGTTACATCGCGTACAAGACGCTGACCGCGGCGCGTCCCGCCGGGTCGGTGGACCTTCCGGGTGAACTTTTCCAGGACGAAAACCGCCTTTGCGTCCTTTCGTGGAAACGCCCCGACGGAAAAACCGGTTACGCCGTCTGGACGCCGGGCCTTCCGAGCGAATACGGCGTGAAGATCCTCGCCGGGACCGTTACCGAAGCGTACAATTATCTCGGCGACCCGATCCAGTTCTCCGACCGAATGGAATTCAAACCCGGAATTTCCTATTTCATCGGCGACGATTTACAAATCAAAATTCATTAATTGTTTCCCCCTTTCATCTTTTTTAGGAAAAGGACTTCCCATGACCCACCTGAAATCACTCAGAATTCTGACTTTTTTGCTCGCGTTTTGTGCCGTGAGCGCATTCGCCCAGGAGCGGCGGGCGGTTCCGCCGTCCGACTCCGCCCCGGAGGACTGGACGCGCATCCCGTTCCAGGAATGGCGCCCCGAATTCGTCCCGAACGACGCCGAAAAGGCGCAGGGATTTGCTCTTTTCACTCGTCCGCTGGTCGATGCCGTGTACCCGGAATCCCGCCCCGGCGCGGATGAACGTTTCGAGAAGCTGGCGTTTTTCGCCGCTGGTGACCAGTTCCAGACGCTGAATTTCGCGGTTTACCCGCTTCAGGACCTCAAGGGCCTGCGCGTCAACGCCGGGAAATTCGCACTGCAGAACGATCCCTCCGCGATCTTTCCGCCTGAAAACATTCAGATCCGCCTGGTGACCTACCGCGACATTCGCTACCCGCAGTACTCCTCCAAGACGAAGCAGTACCGCGTTCTGCCCGAATACATGCAGGACGTGACGGTCACGGACGCGCCGGCGCTCGAACCCCAGCGGTACTTCATCACGTTCAAGGTCCCGAAGGGGACGAAACCGGGCGTTTACGCCGGAAACGTGACCGTTTCGGTCGATGATTCGGGTAAATCCGTGAACGTCCCGGTCGAGCTGAAAGTCCTCGGCTTCGACCTTCTGAAAGACCCGAAGAAACACTACGGCGCGTACTACTACGCTCCGAGAAAAGCGGACGGGACGTGGGATAAAGAAGCGATGGAACGCGAGTTCGCCACGATGCGCGACTACGGTTTCACCCGCAGCCCGGTCTATGTCGTGAATTATTCCGGAAATGACGACGATCCGTTCATCTTCCCGGAACTGGATTTCTGGCTCGGTCTGATGAAGAAAAACGGGATGGAAGGCCCCATTCCGGTCATTGGGAGCGGCGCAACGTGGCTCGCGTCCTCCAAATTCGGCGGCAAATTCGGGAAGCACATTCACGTCGAGCAAATGCCGCGCCCGGAATTTTGGCCGTACCTCGCCGACCTCTGCCAAAAGCTGAAGAAAAAAGTGGACGCACTGCCGGAAGGCACGCCCAAGATGGTTTTCGGCCCGCTGGATGAGATCGCCCCGGACTCCACCGAATTCGGAACGGGCGTTTACAAAGCGTTCCACGATGCGGGTCTGACCACCTACACGACGATGGAACCGATGAACCCGGCCTTCCCCGACTACGATTCCTGCATCGACATTTTCGCGAGCCAGGTCTATTTGCCGCTTTACGACGAGATCCAGACGCGGCACAAGCAGGAATACTGGTGTTACCCGAACCATAACTCATACGAGCGCAAGGACATGGTGATCATGTGCAAGGGCGGCCGCATGACGTACGGCTTCGGAATGTGGCGCAGCGGCTTCGACTTCCTGCTCCCGTGGATCTGGCGCAACCGGAACCCCGACCATTTCAACCTTGAGAGCTCCGGCGGCGCGAACATTTTCCACCCCGAAACCGGCGAAATGATCATGGGAACGTACTGGGAATGCTTCCGCGAAGGGATCTACGACCTGCGCTACCTGTACACTCTGGAAAACGCGATCGTTCAGCGTGAAGGCTCGCAGAACGAGAAACTGAACGCCGAGATCAAGAAGTCCCGCGACCTGCTCCAGGAGATTTGGGACTCCATCATCGTGAAGGAAAAGTACCTGAACCGCGACCTCTGGGATTCGCCTCGCTTTGACGAATACCGTGAACGGATGGCGAAGCAGATCGTGGCACTTTACGAGTACCCGCCGGTGAACCCGAACGCGGTCGCGCCGTCGGTCATCATCGAGCCGCGCGTGATCCCGTACGAAGATCCGTTCCAGACCGCCTGCAAGAAAGCGGAAGCGGACGGCACACTTCGCACCGCCCCGATCCCGCCGGAGAACTGCGGCCGTTCCGAGGAGGAAGCGGAAGTCAAAGTCGTGGAGGGAGCCGACCGTCCCGCGGGTGCGAAGTCGGATAAACTCGCGCTTTTGACCATCACGATCGACAAAACGCACGACGGCACAGGAAACAAAGACATGTACCCGGCCGGCTGGCCTGCGCTGGGCGGATCCATTTCCGATGGAGTCTGGAAAAACCTGGAAGCCGAAAACGGCGGCCAACCCGTCACGGTGAAGGGGATGCGCCTGCGTCTGTTCATCGAATCGAACCGGACGAAAAATCCCGACAAAACGCCGATCCACGTCGGGATCCAGCCGGGATCTTACGCCTTCAACTGCCCGGCCGAGTTGAAGCAGGGCGAGTGGCACACGATCTACGTCCCGCTTGAAAACGCCGGCTACGAGGGCATGCCGAAGGCGGACGGGATCCCGCGCTCCGTGCGTCTGACAATCACCGAGTCGAACCACGAAAACGGCGACGTGATCAAGATATACTTCGACGACATTTCTTTCATTTGGTGATCAAAACTTTTTCGGGAGGACTTTCTCCAGTCCTCCCTTCACTCCAACCTTTCCAAGGAATCAAAATGAAACATTCCATCCAATTTTCCCTTTGTCTGCTTTTTATCCTTTCGTTCATTCTTCCCGCTTCGGCGGATCAAGCGTCCACGATGCCGTCAGGGCCTGAACTGGATGCTGCTCTGACCGCCCGCGCGAAGGAACTCGCTCCGATGCTTTCGGACCATTTCTGCGTTCTGCCCGGCATTGAGGACCGCGCCTTCTGGGAAGGCGGCGTGATGGCGGCCCAAGGTCCCAATCTCGTCCGTCAGGCCGAGAAGGAACTGCAATCGCCTGTCATGCAGATTCCCGACGAGCTTTACCTCGAGTTCAGCCAGAACGGGAACCGCTCGCACTACCAGAACGCCTTGGGTAAACGCAACGCACCGCTTGGCCGGCTCGTTCTGGCCGAGTGCTACGAGAACAAAGGCCGCTTCATCCCGCGCATCGAGGAGCATCTGCGGGCCTATTTCGCCGACAAAAGCTGGACGCTCCCGGCCCACGATTCCAGCCTGAATGACTTCTACGGCAAGGAAACGATCATCGACCTGGCTTCCAGCGCGACCGCGTGGCACCTCGCCACGGTTGGGGCCATTCTGGGCGACAAACTCTCGCCGGAGGTCCGCGCCGAGCTGAAAGCGCAGCTGGAGGACCGCTGCTACGAGCCGTTCCGCCAGCACATCAATACCGGCCAGCCGAAATTCTGGTGGGTCCGCAACGTCAACAACTGGAACGCGGTCTGCCTGGCTGGAGTCACCGGCGCGGCATTGACCGGCATTGAGTCAAAAGAAGAACGCGCGTGGTTCCTCGCCGCCGCGGAAAAGTTCATCCAGAACTCGAACGAAGGCTACACCCCCGACGGCTACTGCACCGAGGGCGTGGGTTACTGGTGCTACGGCTTTGGAAACCACATTCGGCTCTCCGAGACCGTCCGCCGCGCGACGAACGGAAAGATCCAGATCCTGAACCAGGAAAAACTCCGCACGGTCGCCATTTACGGCTTCACGATCTCGATCCTGCCCGGCATCGCGCCGAGTTTCGCCGACTGCGGGATGAACGCGAGCCCGAGCCCGTACCTCCTCGCGTTCCTGAACCGGTACTACGGCTTCCACCTGGACGGCTACGACTACGCGCTCCCGGTCTTCACTCACAATCTGAACGATTTCGGGATTTTCGGCACGAATCTGCCACCGCTCCCCGCTGCAGGTGAACGCGGCATGGCGACCGTCGGCGGCGGTACCCCCGCCATCGGAAACCGCACGTGGTTCGACTCGGCCGGGATCATGATCTACCGGCCCGAGGGTTGGAAAGCGGCGCTCGGAAACCTCCAGAACGCGAAAGAGACTGCGGCCTCGGTGAAGGCCCTCGACGGCTTCGCCTGCGCCATGAAGGGCGGCTCGAACGGTGAGGCGCACAACCACAACGACGTGGGCTCGTACGTCGTGGTTTACCACCGGACCTTCCCGGCCTTGGACCTGGGCGGTGAGGTTTACACTCGCCGGACGTTCAGCCGTGACCGCTACGTCAGCGACGTTTTGAACTCGTGGGGGCACAACGTCCCGGTCGTGGCGGGCAAGCTCCAGAAATCCGGCGCGAAGTACAAAGCCACGGTTTTGGACGTCACCTCGACGCCAGAAACCGAGTCGCTCAAAATCGACATCGCGGCGGCTTACGACCTTCCGGAAGTTGAGGCGCTGACGCGCGAATTCGTGTATTCCCGCGACAAGGTACAGTTCGTGGTCAAGGACGCGGTGAAATTCACCTCGCCGCAGAAGTTCGAGACCGCGCTGGTCACGATCGAGAGCTGGAAGCGTGAAGGGAATGCCGTGATCTTCGGTGAGGGTGACGACGCCGTCCGCGCGGAAATCGAAGTCACGGCCGATGGCAAACCCACCGCCGACTGGACGCTGACCGAGGGGACGTACGAAGCCGACTTTTCCGCGAACAAAATCGCCCGCCGGCTGGGGATCGTCCTCAACGGCGAGGTGAAAGAAGCGACGGTCACGGTGACGTACCGGCCGTAAAATCCGGAGGGCCGGCGTCCTCGCCGGTCAACTTCGGCGCAAGCCGAGCGCTCCCTCATCCACGCCTAAAGCGCCCAATCCTGTAAAAAGCTCGTCCGAATAAGGCCCCGCGGATAAAGCGAGGCCTTTTTCGGTCTGCGATTTCTTGCTGATATGGAGTCTAAGCGGGATGATGGTAAATCTTTATTATCTTGATCGGCGGGACGCCGGCCCTCCGAATCTTTGACGACGCTTCCAGCGTCGTTTAAAGCCTCCCTCCTTGAGGGGGTGGCACGTAGTGCCGGGGGAAGTTGATCGGCACGGTCACCAACTCCCCCAGTCTCGCTTCGCGAACCAGCCCCCTCAATGAGGGGGCCATTAAATTTTTCTTAATTTTCCTCTTTTTTTTCTTAAAATTTCTTTTTTACGGAAAAATTTCGTTGACAAACGGCCTCACTCACGTATAATAAAATAAATGATATTTTAGATTTGGGGAGGTTTCGTATGTTCCGAGTTCCAACACACAACACCCGGCGGGGGTTTACACTGGTCGAGCTTCTTGTCGTCATCGCGATCATTGGGATGCTGGTCGGACTTTTGCTTCCGGCGGTCCAGCAGGCTCGTGAAGCGGCGCGCAATATGCAGTGTTCCAACAATCTGAAGCAGTACGGTCTGGGGGCGCAAAACCATCTTTCCACCATGAAGTGTTTCACAAGCGGCGGCTGGAACTACAAAAATCCCGGCGTTGCGGAAAACGGCCTGGGAATGAATCAGCCCGGCGGCTGGACGTATAGCATGCTCCCGTTCATGGAACAAAACGCCCTCTTCCAGCTCGGCAGCGGAGACTCGGACAATGGCACTGCCCTCCAGACCCGTCTGGCGACCCCGCTGAGTTTCATGTACTGCCCGTCACGCCGCGCTCCCAAGGTTTACCCGCACAAGGGGAGCGCCCCGCTGACGAAAAAGGGGAGTTCCCTCTCCGTTACGGAAACCGTCAAGAGCGACTACGCCGCCTGCATGGGAACCGAAATCAAAAACACCAACAACGACCACTACTTCAGCCAGGGGGACGTCACGACCGTCACCAACACCGCGGTCCGTAACGAAAACTCCTCCACCTCGCAGTTCTTCTCCGGGCTCATTTTCGCTCTGAGTGCCGTAACGGACGGTGAGATCCGCGACGGCATGTCCAACACGTACCTCATCGGCGAAAAGTGCATGAACGCCAACTGCTACGAAGATGGCTCGGAAGGCTCCGACAATGAATCGGGCTACGCCGGCCACGGAAACGACAATTACCGCGGCGCGATTGCCGGCCAAAGCAACAATCTGATTTACCAGGACCGTGCGGGATACCAGCGCCACCTGGCCTTTGGAAGCGTCCACGCCGGCTCGACGAATATGGTTTTCGGCGATGCAAGCGTTCACAAAATTTCCTATTCGATCTCGTTTGAGGTCCATTACTGCCTTGCCAACCGGCGCGACGGCGGTATGTACAACGGGAGCAACGTTCAGGTCACCTTCGAGTGATCCACCTTTTTTAGCGAATTTTAACGAATTTCAAGTCAGCGGCTCCATAACCGCATCCTTTTTATAATCAACGAATCATGAAACGTCCAAGCTGCCTTTTGAGTTTCACTTTCCTGCTGGTTTTCGTGGGAATCGCCCTTTTCACGACTCACGCCAATGCGCGTGGCGTCCAGATCTATGACGGAACGGGCCAGCGTCCCAGTTCCTCCGACGGAGGCAGTTTCGTCAATGGTGACGACGTGGAGATCCGGGCCAACACGAACTGCGCGTGGCTTTACCTCAACAATAACATTGGCCCGTCGTACTGGAGCAACAACGTCTCCATCCTCGGCACGGGTTTCAACTCGGAACAGGGCGGCGCGCTGCGTTTCGGCCAGGGCGGCACGAATAACACGAACGAGATGATTTTGACGGGCGACGTCACGTTCCTCGGTAACGCCACCATCGGCGTACAGACCGCAAACCCGAACGCCACGGGCATCATCACCGGCCAGCTGAAGATCGACAGTTCGCTGCTCGACCCTAAAACAGGCGCTTTGACCACCGCGTTCGAATTCCTTTACCGCGGCAGATACGCTGCGGCCACAGCAGGAACAAGTGACCAAACCGGCATTTTGGTCCTGACGGCCGACAGCGATTCCTTCATCGCCCCCATCCGCGTCGGTTCCGGCACGCTCCAGCTCGGCTACATCAGCAGCGTCACCGCCAAGGGTTGGGAATGGGTCGATGACGGAGCCGGCGGCGAGACGTACCAGCAAAACAATTCCAAACAGTTCGTCTTTGACGGCTCCACCGGCTCGATCGCTTCACCGACCATTAATCTTACGTCCGTTTTCGACGTGAATAACGATCTGCCGACGCTCAAATTTCAGCGTTCCGGCGAAGTGACCGTCAACAACGCCATCACCGGAAACGGGAAAGTCGTGTTTGACGGCACCGCGACCTACAAACTCGGCGAGACCGGCTCGTTCGACGCTGGTCTGAATTCGGTGACGGTCAACAAGGGCGCGACGCTCGTGAATAACCGGCACTTCGCCACCACCAACACGTGGGACTTTGATCACGCAGTCTCCGGCGATGGTTTCTACCAGGTCGGGTACTCGGATCAGACCGACATTTTGTCGGCGAACACGCGAACGACCCTTTACTACAATGACGTAAATCCACGCCCCATCAGCAACTTTACGGGAGTTTACGTCTTTTCCGACGGCTACCGCTACAATCTGTCGGCAGACTGGAACACGGCCTCCAAAGGCTACTCCCTCGGCGCGACGGATTTCGGCCAGATCTGGGTCCAGGGCACCGCGAAATACTCCGGCGACATGTACCTCAAAGGGACCGGCTGGTCCACGAGTGAATACCGTGGCGCGCTGCGTTTTGCGGGGAATTACGGCGACGCGAGCGGGCTTCCTGCGGTCACCAACATGGCGGCGACCTATGGTAACATTTACCTGATGGGCGACACCCGGGTCACGCTCCACGCGGACAGAGCGACGGTCGCTCTGATCGCCTCCGACGTGAAAAACTACGGTGACGGCGATTACACGCTGGAAGTCGCGAACAGTTACAACGGAAGCACTCTTTACTTCACGGGTACGAGCGAAGTCAACCTGAACCTCGCGGACGCCACCACTTTTCAGGTCGGTCACCAGGGAACGCTCAACGGCGTCGCCTACGATGGAACGCAGGGGTCGCTCGGCACCGGGTCCGTCACGGTCGGTTCTTCCGCCAAACTCCGCTTTATGCGGTCAGGTGACGTTACGCTGAACAACGAGATCACGAACAGCGGTCGAATCATTTTCGACGGCGGCGGAAATTACACCACGAACGCAGCTCTGTCGGGAGGTACGGTCGAGATCGCTGATGGGGCCAAACTCACGACGAAAAAGGCTTTCTCCGCGACCACTACCGGAGCCGGCACGATTCAAATTAATAACCCGAACACGGGTTCGGCCAACTTCCCGGGATTTAGCCAGAACAATTTTACCGGCACACTCCTCATCGGCTCCGAATACCGCTGGGATCCCGGAACGAATACGGCATACGACATCGGCGCTGCAGACAATGGTCAGCTCTGGCTGCTGAACCTGGCGGATTATAAACAGGCAAACGTTTACATTGCAGGGACAGGCTGGGGTGCCACTGAACGCTTCGGCGCGATCCGATTCGCGGGCGGAAATTCGAATGCGACCTCCATGGTAAACATCACTGGAACGACACACCTCCTTGATGACGCAAGCGTCGGTGCCCGTCATGGGGACACAGGCGTGTACGGAATGATTTCCGGTAATATTGACGGTGGCAATTACACGTTGACGATTGACTCGACCGGTAAAAATGCCAACTCGCCAACAGGAACGGTCATTCTGACCGGTACCAACACGTACGGCGAAACAAAAGTGAACGCCAAAGACACGCTGGTCATCGGCTGGATCGGGACCGTCAACGGCAAAGAGTACGACGGTTCCACCGGTACGCTTGGCACGGGCGACGTGACTGTGGCGCAGAACGCCAAACTGAAGTTCAACCGCTCGGGCGACGTGACGATCTCTAACGCACTGGACGGGACCGGGTCGGTCATTTTCGACGGCACCGCCTCCTACACCGTGGACCCGAATAAACTCGGCTCGACGCTCGGTTCGATCCAGGTCGGCCAGAACAGCACGCTGGTCCTCGCCGGCGAGATCAGTGACGACGTTTCCAAACGGATCACGGTCGCGGACGCTTCGAACCCGATTCAGGTCTCCGGCTCGACGATCAACGTGACGCTCAGCGATGAAAGCACGACGGCACCGGGCCTGACGTTCGAGAACGACCTGAATTTCACAGGCAGCAACACGATCAACATGGTTTTCGCGGACGGTTTCACGCCCATGGAGGGTGAGACATACTTCCTGTTCTCCGGCACGGACAACACGATGAACAATCTGGACCTCAGCTCATTCCAGACGATCTCTCCGGAGCTTCCGGCCTCTATGTCGTGGTTTTACAGTATCGAGAGCTTGGGTAATGGAATGGTGCTCGCAGCAAGTTTGGGCGTTCCGGAACCTGCAACGTGGATCATGCTCGCGTTTGGTACGTTCTTCATGCTGCTTCGTGGGGTTCACGTCCGCCGCGCCCGCTGAAAAACGTTAATTAAAATTCAGCCCACTCATCACTGAAAAATGAAACGATCCCCCCTTTTATTTGTTTTTCTTCTTTTGCTTGTCCCATTCCTTCAGGCGCGTGAAGCGTCTGAGGTTTGGGACCTGGAAACGCTCAAAAAAGTCCCCGAGGCACAGTGGAGCGAAAATCTTCCCTCAGATGAATCGATCGTCGTGCAGAAAGTCTGGTACGCCGGCGAGCCGTACCAGGGCCACCCGACCCGCGTCTTTGCGTTCGTCGCGCATCCAAAGGGTGACGGTCCCTTCCCGGGGATCGTTCTGGTGCATGGCGGCGGCGGAACTGCGTTCCGGACCTGGGCAGAAAGCTGGGCGAAACGCGGCTACGCGGCCATCGCGATGGACCTGGCCGGAATGGAAGTGCAGGACGACGGCACCCGAAAACCGCTTGAAGACGGCGGCCCGGATCAGAGCGACGACACGAAATTCCGCTTCTTCGAAGAGAAAGACTACCGCGAAATGTGGACGTACCACGCCATCGCGGACATTTTGCGCGCGCATTCCCTGCTCGACTCGCTGCCTTACGTCGATCCGGACCGCACGGCCGCGACCGGGATCAGCTGGGGCGGCTACCTGACCTCCATGCTCGGCGGGATCGATGATCGTTTCCAGGTGATCGTCCCCGTGTACGGCTGCGGGAACCTCGAGAAAAACAGCGTCTGGACGCCGCGAATGGGAGCGATCCCCTGGCCGGGCGTTCAGCATTGGAACGACTTTTTCGACCCGCTTCGGTACTGCTGGAAGGCGAAATGCCGCGTCTTTTTCGTGGCCGGGACCGATGATTTCGCATACCCGCTCGACATTCACTGGGACACTTTCTCGCGGGTGAAGAACGCCGACGTCCGGCTTCAGGTGCACATGCCGCACGGCCACGCGCCGGCTGGCGATCCGCCGGAAGTTCTGGCGTACATCAATTCGGCCCTTTGCGGCGGGCCGGAACTTCCGTGCCTCGGCCAGCTCAAATGGGAGCGCGCCGCGGACGGGACGATCCTGGTTTCCGCCCCGATCAAGACCAACCCCGGGGCCGCCAAAACCGCGAAACTACACTACTCGACCGACCTGGGTGGGTTCATCGACGGAAAATGGTCCGTCCGCCAGTGGCAGGAACTCCCCGCGGCAGTCGATCCCGAAAAGAAACTCGTGACGGCCGTGATCCCGCAGGAGATCGCCTCGAAAAACCCGCTGCGCATTTACCTGGACGTCCAGACCGCGGAGGGCCTGATGGTTTCCTCCCACTACGAGGTCTGCAAGCCGGTCCCGAAGCCGAATTTCGCCAAAATGCCGGAAAACGGGATCCTGCTCCTCGGGCGTGACGCAGATGGGAACTTCGTGAACCGCTTCCGCGACATGAGCGGCGGTCCCGCGAACTGGGCGGTCGAGAACGACGAGCTGATCTCCACGGCAAAGAACGGGATCAACCACGTTCATTCCGACGTCGATTTCCGCGACGCGCAGATCCACGTGGAATTTCAGACGCCGAAGGGCCGTGACGGAAATTCGGGCCTTTACATTCACGGGCTTTACGAGATGCAGGTCATTAATTCCCAGGGCGCCCACGACGTGAACTGCCACGACGCCGGCGCATTTTACCTTTTCAACGCGCCGCAGACGCTGGCGGGCCTCGGTGGAGGTGAGTGGCAGTCGTACGACGTGACGTACCACGCGCCGCGCCGGGATGAGTCGGGCAAAATCGTTGAAAAGGGCCGCATGACCGCGTACCTGAACGGGATCCTCGTGCAGGACGAGTTTGAGTTTGAGGAGCCGCGCTCCCAGTGGACTCCTTTACGCCGCCAACCGACGGACGTCATTAAGCAGAAACTGGAGCGCCAGAAAAAAACCGGTTTCGCCCCGCTCTTCCTCCAGGACCACGGAAATCCGACCCGGTTCCGGAACATCTGGATCGTGCCGCTGGACGAATGAGGTCGTTTTCCTTAACCCATTTTGAAACGAATCAGGAGGGACCGCCGCAGGACCTTTTGATTCGTTTTTGACTGAAATGAGAATTTTCCCTTTGATTTTTTTGTTCCTCGCTTCCGTCTGTTTCGCGCAGAGTACGGCGGAGCTTCTGCCGTGCATGGTCAAGATCTATGGCGCCGGCGGCTTCGCCGAGATGGAGGAGTACCAGTCCGGCTTCCTGATCTCGGCGGACGGCCTGATCGCCACCGTTTTCAGCCCGGTTTTGAACACCGACACGATCGACTGCGTTCTTTCGGACGGTTCCCGCTACACGGCCGAGCTTCTGGGCGTCGAGCCGATCCTGGAGATCGCGCTTTTGAAGATCGAGCGGAACACGCCGTTCCCGTTCTTCGACCTGGCGGCGGCCACGGTCCGAACCAAAGACCAGACGCTGGACGGGACGCCGATACTGGCGCTGAGCAACCTTTTCAACGTCGCCATCGGGAACGAGCCGGTCTCGGTCCAGGCGGGGGTCATTTCCGGCACGACCCGTCTGGATGCCTCGCGGCGCGCGTTTGCCGTGCGGTACCACGGCCCGGTTTACATTCTGGACGTGACGACGAACAATCCCGGCGCGGCGGGCGGCGCACTCGTCTCGGCCGACGGCAAAAACCTCCTCGGGATCCTCGGCAAAGAGCTGCAAAACTCCCGGACCGGCTGCTGGCTTAATTTCGCGCTTCCCGCCTACGTTTTGCAGGAGGGGATCCAGAAGATCCAGTCCGGCGAGGCGCAGACCACCGCGGCGTTGGCCCTGGCGGACGCAAGCGACAGACCGAAGCCCGAAAAGTCTGTCACGCTGGAAATGCTCGGGCTGGTCATGGTCCCGGAACTGGTCGCACGGACGCCGGCGTTCATCGATTTCGTCCAGCCGGACTCCCGCTCCGCTCGCGCGGACCTGAAAGCGGACGACCTGATCCTCTACGTGAACGGCCGCCTGATCCAGTCCTTGAGTGATCTGGACTCCGAGCTGAATTACATCGACTTCGAGGATCCGATCCGCGTGACCATCCTCCGGGGTGAAGAAATTTTGGAAAAAGAGGTAAAATGACCGGGGCCCCCCTTGAAGTTTTTCCAAAAATCGGGTAGTTTGAAGAAATCAACCCAAGGAGGAAAATTCCTCCTTCCTCATTCCTAATTCCCACTTTAAAAATCAGGAGTTTTTTATGAATCGTCGTACCGTCCTCAAATCGCTTGCCGTGTTGGCCGCGGCGGGCTCCCTGCCCATCCCGTCCGTTTTTGCCGAGGCGAAGAAATACGGTTTCAAGCAGTCCGCGTGCCTTTGGTGCTACAACGGCTGGATGAACAAGAACAACATTTCGCTCGACCAGTTCTGCGAAGCCGCCGCCAAAATCGGCATCAAATCTCTGGAACTCACCGGCGAGGGCCAGTGGGAAACGATGAAAAAGTACGGCCTCTGCTGCGCCATGATCAGCGCGCCAATGGGCATCACCCGCGGATTTAACCACACCCAGTACCACGAAGAACTGATCGTCAAGACGAAAGCCTGCGTCGATCAGGCCGTCAAATGGGGTTTCCCGAACGTGATCACCATGTCCGGCAACTGCGAGGGAATGGGCAAAGAAGAAGGCTTGGCCAACTGCATCAAGGGCCTGAAAGAAGTCGTTCCCTACGCCGAGAAAAACGGGATCGTCCTTTGCATGGAACTGCTCAACAGCCACGGGCATAAAGATTACATGTGCGACGAAACCAAGTGGGCCGTGGACCTGGTTCACGCGATCGACTCGCCGTGCTTCAAGATCCTGTACGATATTTACCACGCCCGCGAGATGGGCGAAGACCCGATCAAGGACATTCGCGAGCATCACGACTGCTGGGGCCACTACCACACCGGCGGCTGGCCGGGCCGCGCCGAGATCGACCTGGCGAGCCAGCAGCTCGACTACGGGCAAATCATGCGTGAAATTGCCGAGACGAACTACAAGGGCTGGATCGGCCAGGAATTCGTTCCGCGCCGTGACGGTCTGAAGAGCCTTGCGGAAGCCTACGCAATTTGTGACGTCTGATTCACTATCCAGTGGGGACGATAAAACCAATCCCTACGGGGACGACCCTGGAAGCGTCGTCCCCGTAAAGGTATGATTTACGGGGTCATTGCTGATTCCGCTCGCCTATTAATAATCAACTCATTTGCCGGCGATGATCAGGTCCAGATCGGCGCTCTTCTTCGCAATCGGGTCGCTGCCGCCTTCGATCGTCATGAAGCCATTGTAACCGATGTCCTCGATCGCCTGACGAACGACCGGCCAGTTCACGCTGCCGGAGCGGATCTCGCAGAAACCGCCGAAACCGCCGCAGTCCGGGTCATCCAGATTGAGTTTGAAGTCTTTCACGTGGAACTTCGCGATCTTGTTCCCCAGCGCGTAGATGTACTCTTCCGGCTTCGCGTACTTCACGTGGTTGCCGATGTCAAAGTAGGCCATGACCCACGGATTGTCGAAGTACTTCACGAAAGCGGCGTAAAGGGCCGGCGTGACCCACAGATTGTTCCAGACGTTTTCCAGCGCGATTTTCACGCCCGTCTTTTCGGCGACTGGGATCAGCTTCTTCACGGCTTCGATGCTGGCTTTCGTCGCGACGTTCTGCGCCTCGATGTAGGCCGCGTACGGAGTGTTGTCGCCGTCCACCACCTTGGAAACCATCAGCGTGTCCGGGTCGAATTCGATTTTGAATTCACGCGGTTTCGGCATCACGCCGCCCGTACGGCACGGGACGGTGAGCAGCGCGGTGCCGCCGTAAGCCGCCGTCACTTCCAGCGCGTGGGTGAGGTTTTCAATGTCTTTGTCGAACGAGTCTGGATTGTTCACGTTGGCCCAGCCAAACAGGACGGAGTGGATCGGCATACCGATCGATTCGGCCATTTTGCGGGCTTCGGCGGCCTGTTCGACGGAGCATTTCCAGTCGCTGGCTTCGGCGCCATCGAAACCGTTGCGTTTCCAGCCTTCGAGCGTGTCCTTCGTGGGGAAACCGCAGATGAGGGCCTTCTTGAGCTTGGTCTTCCACTGCTTCTCCTCGGCGGCGGCAATGGGCAGGCGGCTGCACGACGCGGCAGCGGTCAGGATCATGGCATTCTTGAGAAAATCACGACGTTTCATGGTTGATCTCCTGTAAAAAAAGGAAGGGTTGAATAAAAAATGTGTGTATTTTACGGGTTCAAAGCCCAAACTGCGCCTGGGGTTTCATCGGGCCTTTGACCTCGGAATAAAACTTTTTCGCGGCTTCCGGGTCGTTTTTCTGCTCGCACATTCGGCCGGCGTTGCAACGGGCCGCGTCGTGGAGGGACGTGACGGGCGTGGAGAGTACGTGACGCTCGTACGTGTCGATCGCTGCGTCGGGTCGCTCCATCACACACGAAATCAGGGCGAGCGAGTTACTCGCCAAAGCCCGAATCACGCGGAAATGGTCCATCGTGGCGGGCCCGGCTTTCTGGAAGGCGGCTTCAAGCTCCATCTCGGACAGACGGGCCTGCTGGAAGGCGCCGGCCGCGCTCATCGGGCCCGTCAGTACGCCCTGGAGGTAAAGCATCTGGCCGCGCCAAATGGGGTACTCGCCGTCCGGGAACTGCGTCAGGTACGGGGCTAATATCTGGGGGAAATCCTGCGTAAATGCTCGCCGAACCACCGTATCCACCGGGAAATTCCACGCACTGACCGAGGCGAACTGGCGCTTTTTCAGGATCTCGGCCTTTAGCGTCGACGGGGCATTATGCGCCGTTTCGAGTGAATCGGGCGAAACCGATCCATCAGTCAGGACTTCTACCGGGTCGAGGCTCAAAATCACGCGGTTCTCACCGTTTTTCAGGGCCTCCTGGAGGATCATGCCGCGCTGCGTCTGATACCAGGGTGAGACCTCGAGGAAACCCCGTGACTTCGGGAGGTCTTCCGGCGTAATCTGGACGTCCACCCCGCCACGCTTCCAGAACTCTTCCAGAATCGCGGGATTCGCGGAAATCTCGCTCCACGTGGCCGGTTTTTCGGCGTTCAGGATCGGGCGGCCGATTTCCGGGTCGAAAACGTAAATCTCCTCGTTATGCAGGAATCCGATCAGGAGCCGGTTCCCGCTTGGCGTGGGGACTTCGAGCACGAAAGCGTTCAAATCCTGCTGACGGGCGAGCAGGATCGTGAGCCACGCGCGGTCCGTGACGGAACCCGAGCCGGAAAGGAGGATTTCCAGCGGAAGGCGGGGCGAGGAGTTTTCTTCCAGCCGGATGTTAGTCACGACCCACTGAAAAATCGCGGTCATGCGGTCCGAATCCTCGGCAGAAACGCGGACTTTGTTCTTTGCGCCGACCGTGTCGGACTGGTTGCGGTTTTCCAGCCGGACTTCTTCGAGCTCGCCGAGTGGGGTCCCCTGCGCCCACTGCGAAAGATCCTGAAGGAGGAACTGCTCGAACAGGACGTAAACATCTTTTTCATAGGCGATGTTTTGCAGCTGGACGTCGCTGTTTTCCGTCCCGTCAAAATTCATCCGCCTGGAGCCGTACAAAATGCCGAGCTCGGCAAGAACCTGATTCTGTGCGCGGAGCTGGTTTTTGAGTTGTGGAGTGATCTTTTTAAATGCTGAACCGGCAATCAGGTTCGTGCGGAATTGGGCCATTTTTCCGGCAAGAAACTCGAGTGTTCCCTGCAAAATCCCCTTATTACTGCAGGCGTCACACGCGGCGCAAAAGTCCTGGAGTTTTTTTTCCAGTTCGGTAATTTGGGCCAACTGCTTGTCGGAACAAGGGGTTTCGTCAGGGATATTTCGCAGAGCGGCATACGCATCGAAGGTTTGTTTGGCAAGCGGTTCCAGACTGTCCAGAAGCTCAATCTCAGCCTGGACGAGCGGGTCCACGTTCCAGCCCTCGAACGCCTCTCGGGTGGTGAGCCAACTGTTGAAACGCTGGGTAACGAGGTTCAGGGAAGTGAGATACTGGGGGAGTGAGGGGTACTCTGCCCGGTTCCGGATCGCGGCGACGTTGGACTGGAAAAGCTCGTTCCTCCATCGTGGGTCGTTGGCACTGGACACTTGGGGGCGCGCAGCTGTGTCAGTGCCGGCGGGTGTACCGGGCTTTTTCTTCTCGCAGCCAACCGTGAGAAAGAGGAACAAAAGGATCAGGGTGAGTTTGAAGGAGCGCATTATTCAGGCAGGAAAGGACAGGACTCTCGTTTTAGAGGAAACTCACGGGGAAAAGAACATTTTCCGGGCGAGCCTTCACGCAAGGCGAAACCGAATGGGCCTCTTTACCCAATTATACCAGATTCCATCATTTGGTAAATACCTCGGTTAAAAAATTTTCAAAAAAATTTTTTCAAAAGGTCTGAAAATTTGCTTGACTTTTTACGTATGAAATATTATAATGGTAACATTCCTTCAATATTTTGCAGTATTTTAAAGGTCTTTTGAACGTGAGGCCTTTCAAAAGACACATCGTCGAACCTTTTTTATGGGGACCGTTCGATGAGAGGTATAACTTATGGGGATTTTTTCATGGCCGCGAAACCTACGTTGAATCAGAAAATCCGTTCCGTTTTTTCCCATTCCCGCCGCTTGCGTCTCGAGGTTCTGGAAGACCGCCGCCTTCTTTCTGCCGTTGCGACCAGTACGGATGACGATTCTTTGGCGTTTATTTGCGGAACGTGCGAAAGTGGGGAGGACCACGACCATGATGAGGATCGCTTTGTCGCGCTGTATGAGCCGGAATGTGTTGTGCCGGACTTTGTGCCTGAGAACGCCGTTCAGATTTCTTCTTCCTTTGACGCAACTGTTACGGACCAGATTTTCTCCAATGCGGGGAATGCCGGTGTTTTAAGTGTGAACTCCACGGAAATTGCGCTTCAGGCTTCCGGAACCTCCAGGGTCACGAACGAAACCCAGCTTCGATCCGCTTTGCTGAACGTGGACGTTTCGGAAATCATCATCGACAGTTCGTACAATTCCCTGCAGTATTCCACGGAGCAGATTCAGATACGCAGAACTCTTTCCATTACTTCGGAAAAATCAGGTTTTACGTTTACCGGAAGCAGTGATTACCCGCTGTTCTGGGTCGATTCTGAGGGAGGGAACCTGACGCTTTCCAACGTCACGATTTCCGGTGCGCAGTTTGCCGTTTATAACAGGGGAACGGCCAAAATACAGAACTGTGTTATCGAATCGTGTAACTATGGGATCCATAATATCGGTTCGATTCAGGTTCAGAGCTGCATTATCAAATCGTGTACCTATGGTGTTTATAATACGGGAACACTTGTTGGTTCGCAGATTCTGACTTATGATATTTCTTCTGTCCACTTCTATTCTGCCGGGGGTACATCCACGCTGTACCACTGCACGTTTTCCGGAACTGGGGGCAGTACTATTTACGCCGAAACCGGAACGGTGAATCTTTACAATTCCCTCGTGACCGGTGACACTGCCTACATGATCATTTTGTTCTCGGATGGAACCCTGAACGGCAGCGGGAACTTTGTGAATGGTTCTATTTCAGCCTCTGGTTCCTTTGCCTATACGCGGGGTACTCCAACCTTTGAAACGGATTATTCACTTACACCGACCTCGGTAGGCTTAAACTCAGTACAGGATAATGCGAATAGCCTTGACGTAAATGGGAATAAACTGACAAAGGACGTTTATGGCAACGCGCGTAAAAGTGGTTCGGCTATCGACGCAGGTGCGGTGGAACGCCAGATCGTTGTCACTCCTCTGGCAACTCCGACGAATGTGACGATTACCCCTGATTCTTCCAATGGCAGCAAGCTGACCGTTGCCTGGGATCCTGTGGAAAACGCGGCATCGTACAAGGTGCGGTTCAAGCTTTCCCATCCTGAATGTGAAACCAGTACGTGGCTTGAAAAAACATTTACTGCAGGGACAACGCGCTGGGAGTTTGAACTGATTGAAAATACCACGATTTCTACTCAGGTCATCGCGTGCGGAGACTATATATTGTCCAGTGATTCGTCCCCTTCTGATACGGTACAGCTGACAACGGCAGCCGTTTCGTTCCAGGAAACCCTGGTGGTGAACGGAACAGCCGTCAATGTGCTTCATCTCCATTCCAATCCGACGGCCACACGGAAAATCTACCTCGATTTTACGGGGCACTTAACGTTTGGTACAAGCTGGAACAGGGCGGATTATGGCGGAGACCTCATCGTTACGCGAACCTATTCCCGGGACAGTTCCGTCAATTTTTCTCAGTCCGAACTGACGGAAATGTATAAAATCTGGAAGAGCGTTGCGGAAGATTACGCCCCATTTGACGTCGATGTGACGACCGAGTTTCTGGGACTTGACGCTCTGAAAAGGACGAATTATCGGGATGAAGAATATGGTATTCGGGTTGCCGTTGGTGCAACGGTCCAATTTATGGAATTAGGGTTGCAATTCGGGGGGATCGCTTATGTAGGTTCTTTCGAGAATTCATCTGACGTTCCCTGCTTCATTTGTACCGACAAATTGGAATGGAAGGCGGCGAAGGAAGCCGCTTCGCACGAGGTTGGTCACTCCGTTGGGTTATTTCACCGTGGCGGCGGGTCTTATTCGAGCGGAGAGTACACGTTTGGGGTCAAGATCTCAAATGGTCAATACGTTTCGGCTAGTGGTTACTGGGATTCGTTCGTGTGGTGTCCAATCATGGGAGCATCGTATTATACCGATATGACCCAGTGGAGTGATGGGAGTTATTATAACGCGAAGTGGTACGGAAGTGGGACTGATCGAGGCGACCTGGCGGTCATAAATGCCTATCTTGACTACAGGGCGGACGACTACGGTGACTATTCCACCGGAACCATCACCGGAACACCGGGGACGCTGGTCGTCGCTGCGGATGGTACCGTTTCGACTCTCGGTGACGTGACTCTCGAAAACTCGGATTTCCAATACAGCGGCATCATTACAAGGCAGAACGATACGGACGTTTTTGTGCTGGAATTGGCCAATACTTCTACGATAGATCTGCATATTGAGGGTTCCACGTTCGCGAACCTGGACGTTTATGCCGCACTGTATGCCGACTCAGACCTCCAGACCGCTCTTTTGGAATCGGATGAATTCGCTTCACTTCAGGCGGAGATTCAAATTTCGGATTTGGCTGCCGGGATGTATTATCTCGTGGTGGACGGCGTGGGGAAATACGATTCGAATGGTCTGAAATACTATTCCGATTATGACTCGCTCGGTTACTACACGATTTACGGATCGGTCATTTGTACCAATCCTCTTGAAACGCCGGTTCTGCAATTTACCAACGTTACTACGAGCGGCTTGACAGTCGGCTGGCAGGAGATCACGAATGCGACCGGTTACGAGGTTTACCTTAACGGAACACTTTATCAGACTCTCTCTTCCAGTGTGACTAGCTGCGTGATCAGCAATTTGAACGCGAATACTTCCTACACGGTTTCCGTTACGGCACTCACACCGGATGAAATGCAGTATTCCTCCTCGACGGGTTCTGGTACGCAATCGACGCTCGCGGCTCCGGTTCCGGCACCGATTTCGATGATGTACGGCTCTGCGCTTCCCGCTCTGACATTTACCGGTGGTTGGCAGGCTGGCGATGTGGTAAAGTACTCCCTCACATCCGATGGCGTTTACTCGACATCTGCCCCGGATTTTAGCGGGAAGAACGTCGGCAATTATACGCTCTTCCTCAAAGTGGAACGTGGAGGGCTGGAAATCTGGTCAGGTTCTACGTCTGTGACCGTCTCCCCACGAGAGATTTACGCTTCGGAAATCGTGTGGTCGAATGACTCGGCAACCTATAACGGCCAGACGCAAAGCGTTTCGGCCTCTTACGGCGGTATGGCTCTGAACGTCACCGTTTTGAATGGTGCCGGGACCCAGATCGCTGATTTTAGGAACGCGGGGACTTATACCGCGTCAGTGGGGGTCAGTAATTCCAACTACAAGCTGAACTCCAACGCGCAGACCCATACGTTGACGATGAACAAGTACACGGTTTCGTCTGTTTCGTGGTCGATCCCCACGCTGACCTACACAGGAGAGACGCAGGAGTCTCGGGTTTCCGCCTCGTTCTTGTTTAATGGAGAGTCGAAAGCCCTGAATTTTACCGTTTCGGGTGCGGACGTGAAATTGCGAAACGCAGGGAATTACACGCTGACTGCGGATTTGACCGATTCGGCGAACTTCCAGTGGGCTGCGAGTGTCGCGAATCGGACGGTTTCGGCTTCGATCGGGAAATACGTCGTTACGCTGACCGAAGCGAACTGGGGATCGGCGCGAAGTTTTGTGTATGACGGCCAGACGCACACCGTCACGGCGGCGTTCATGGACCTGGTGAATTCGGGAGAGAATATTCTGTCTGTGAATTCGACGGGGACAAACGTTGGCTCGTACACGATCACAGCCTCGCTCAAGAGCGGTTTTGGCTCGAATTACACGCTTGCCGGCTTGACTTCACTCACGGTTTCCATCACGCCGTTCCAGGTTCGGTCGATCAACTGGGGAACGACCTCACTGACGTACAACTCGGCCGTGCAGACGTTGAGCCCAATGTTTGATTTCAACGGTCAGACGATTGCTCTGACGTACACGGTGGACGGCGGCAAAATCCTCCGGGATGCGGGACAATATACGGCGCGTGCGGTTCTGACAGATACGCAAAACTTCGTTTTTGCCGATGATTCTCGCAGTACCGGCGTTTCCATCGCGAAATTTACGGTGAACCAGATCGACTGGCCGGCCTATTCGGATCTGACATTTACAGGCCAGACCCAGACGATCACCAGCCCCACGTTCCAGTTCAACGGGACGGCAATCACGCTGAATACTTCGGTTTCCAAAGACGGCTTGCCTGCCGAGCTTTGGGGCGCCGGAAATTACGTTGTGACGGCGAGTTTGGCCGATTCTGTGAATTTTGAGTTTGGTTCAGGAGCCATTCTGAGCAGAACGGTGAAAATCAACCCGTTCGTCATAACGAGCGTGACCTGGACCGACCCGGCCAATTTGACCTACACTGGCACGGAAAAGTTCGTTTCGGCCACATTCCGCGACTGCGATGGCCAGCAAAAGGCCCTCGTCGTCACGGAAGATTCAGGGAAAACGTTCCTTAACGCCGGCACTTACGCCTTCACCGCCGCGGTTCCTTCCGTGAATTACGTCTTCCAGAACGGAGTGAACCGTCATCAGGCTACGATTACTCCGGCGGTCATTCAGGCTCTGGATTGGACGATCGACTCGGTGACGTGGAACGGCTCGGACCATCGGACGTATGACGGTCAGACGCATACCGCAGCGGCTGGTTTCACTTTTGCCGGGCAGACGCACGAGGTTTCGGTTGAAAACGCCCAAGCGGAAAATGCCGGCGATTACGTGTTCACTGCCGCGCTGACGGGGACTTTGGACCAGCAAAACTTCCGCCTCGATGCCTCGGCCAGCTCGAAAACGCTCACGATCGACCACAGAACGCTTGACGTTCAGACGGAAATTTCGTGGAGCGCGACCCAGTTCACGTACGACGGCGGCGTACACACGGTTTCAGCCACTTTCACGGACCTGAAGACCGGTCAGCAGAACGCGCTGAAAGTCACGTCCTCCCCCACCGCGATTCAAAACGCCGGGACGTATGCCCTGACGGCGATTTTGACCCCGGCGCAGACGCAAAACTACGTACTGAGCGCCGCCGCCACGAATATCGCGCAGGTCATGGAGTTTGAAATTTCGGAAATCGTTTGGAACGTTCCGAATCTTGTGTACTCCGCGACCGTGAAACCGATCTCGGCCATGTTCCGTGACTGCGACGGCCAGTTGAAAGCCCTCACCGTTACGGAGGACTCAGGGAAAACGTTCCTCAACGTTGGCTCTTACGCTTTTACCGCCGCGGTTCCGGGGTCCAACTACAAATTCGCGGAAGGGGCCGAAACCACGAAGGCGCTTTCCATCACGCCGTTTATCATCGGCTCGATCACTTGGGACGGCTGGGAAGGTCTGACCTACGACGGAACCGACCACGTCGTGACGGCGAGTTTTACCGACGCGCTGGGCGTTTCCCAATCCCTGAACGTCCAAATTACCGGGTCGGGCACGGCTCTGCATGATGCGGGAAACTACACGGCGACCGCCGCGCTGGGCGACTGGGCCGGGAATTACGTGTTTTCTTCCGGCCTGGCGACTATGAAGGACGTGACGGTCAGCCCGCGCGAAGTGACGCAAATCACGTGGAGTGACTGCGCTCTGACCTACACCGGGGAGGTGCAGACGGTCACGGCTTCTTTCCAGGACGTGACGGGTGAGGCCCACCCGCTTGATGTGACGGTGAACGACGGAAAAACGCTTCTGAACGTCGGCGTTTACACGGTCACGGCCGCGATGAACGATTCCAACTACATTTTCGCCCAGGCTCTGGAAACGACTTCCAACGTGGAGATCGCCCCGTTCGTAGTCACTGATGCGGCCGTCACGTGGACGGGTGTCGATGGGCTGGTTTACAACGGATCGGCCCACGAAGCCGCGGCGTATTTCACGTTCAACGGGCAGAATTTCGCGCTGGATCTCAGCATCGTGGTGGACTCCACGGCGACGGCCGAGGAACTCATGAATGCCGGCACGTACACGCTGACCGCCAGTTTACGGGATTCCGAAGCTCAAAACTTT
This sequence comes from Thermoguttaceae bacterium, assembly GCA_030530205.1. GTDB lineage: Bacteria > Planctomycetota > Planctomycetia > Pirellulales > Thermoguttaceae > RGIG3701. The sequence goes on from JAUMVK010000008.1 coordinate 106,329, forward strand.
GAGCTGAATATTTCTCCGAAATCCGTCACCATCGCCAAGGCAAAAATCTGGCCCAGCGACGTGACGTGGAGCGGGACGCAGTTCAGTTACGATGGGCAGACCCACGAAGTCACCGCAACGGCGTTCCGTTCGGGTGAACCGTTCCCCGCGATCGTTCTGGATGTCACGCCAAATGAGCCGATTCAAAACGCCGGTGACTACACGCTGACCGCCAGTCTGACGCACCCGAATTTTGAGCTTGGGGAAGAAATCACGCACGCCGCCAAAGTCACGCCATTCCAAATCGGAGCGATCGAGTGGGGCACGACTACGCGGGTTTACTCCGACACGGAGCCGGTTTGGACGCTCCAGCCGACTTTCCTCGACTGGAACGGCGAGCCGGTTTCCCTGACCTACACGGTTTCGGAAGGCAAAACGCTTTCGGATGCAGGAACGTACACGTTGACTGCGAATCTGCCGGACGATGCGCAAAATTACGTCTTCACGTGCGATGATTCAGTTCAGGTCACGATCACGCCTCTTCAGCGAGTCGTGCCGACGGATCTTCAGACAGTTGGAATTGGAGGTGGCAAAGTCCTGGTCTCGTGGAATTCTGCGGATTCCGATTTCACGCTGGAATTTAGCCGGACCGAGGATTTTTCAGAGTCACAGAACACGCGGGTGACGGATGCGTGCGAAACCACTCTGGATTTGAATCCGGGTGAAATCTGGTTCCTGCGTGTCCGAGCGAATGCGGGGGATTCCAACCACGCGGATTCCGATTTTTCGGTGGTCTTCCAGAAACTCCCGATCGAGTTGAAGGGGGTTTTGGCGGTCGGAACGGTCGATCCTGAATCCTCCGCCGTTTCGGAAGAAGGAATTCCCGCCAATGCAAGCGGTTTCTACTCATGGGATCCGTTCACCGTAGAGGTCTGGACGGAATCCGTACATGAGCTTTCAGAGGGAAGTCAGGTCCAAATGACCGTGACGCTGGACGCCGAGAAATACTTGCTTTCAGATTCACCGGAAGCCCAAATCTCACTGGAAGGCGTTTCACTCGAAGTCACGCAGGGAGCCGGGTCGAACGATTACGTTTTGACCTTTACGATTCTGGAGGATCTGAACCTTCAGGGAGCCGCAGCCGTTCGGTTGGGCGCCGTGAGTTTCACCCCAGTTTCGGCGCAGCACGACAGTCTGGAACCGGCGCAGAGTCTTCCGATTCTGATTGATGGAGCGGAACCCGACGTCACCCCGCAAGTCACGCGGGTCTGCTACGATATGGTGGAGGATGGCCAAATCGATATTCAGGACCTGGTCGTTTTCGCGAGACAGTTCGGGCAGCAATCCGTGGAACCGGGAATGTTCCTGACGGGCGATTTCAACCTCAGCGGTAGTGTGGAAATTCAGGACCTGGTTTGGTTTGCCAGAAACTTTGGACTTCGGGCAGGTAATTCCGAGGCTTTGAGGTTTCCCGCTAATTACCAGCCGGTGGCTGAAAGTACGCCAGAAACAGGAGAAACTTTTATCCCCGCGGACGTTCAGAGTACAGCCGCCACGCCGGTTTCTACCATTAACTCACGCCGAAATTTGCAGGAAATGGAAATAACCGTCCACAAAACGCTAAATGAAGAACTGCTTGAAGAAGAGGAACAGTGATTCGTTTTTCAGGGCCTTAGAGGAGTTTGAAGGGAGAGGAGTATTCAGAAAAAATATCCCTCCCTTCAGGTTTAATCTTAAATTAGCTGGAATTTCTTCATCTTTTTGTAGAGCGTCGTTCGGTTGATCCCCAATGATTCGGCAGTCAGATTTCGGCTCCACTGATTCGCTTCCAGAGCGTTCAGGATGATTTGACGCTCGGGAACGTTCAGCGAACTCTTCAGGGAATTGACCGAACCGTGCGTCAACGTAAAATCCAGTTCCAAGGCCGATTCTGATTCCTCAAAATCCTCACGCAGATGCGGGGGAAGGTCCTGCGGCAGAATCCACGGTGTACTGCCGAGCAAGACCACACGTTCCACCACGTTTTGCAATTCTCGTACATTTCCGGGCCAGGCGTAATTCTGAAGAAGCGCGAGTGTTTCCGGTCGAAACCCACGTACGTCCCGATGGCATTCTAATCGCGTTTTCTCAAGGAAAAACTGTGCAAGCTGTGGAATATCGGAGACTCTGCTTCGAAGCGGAGGTAGCTCCAGATTGATGACGTTAATGCGGTAAAAAAGGTCCTGACGGAAACGCCCGGCAGCGACCGCTTCGGAAAGGTTTTCGTTCGTCGCGAGAATCACCCGCGTATTAACACGCTGGGTTTTGGTTCCGCCAACAGGTTCGAACTCGAAATCCTGAAGAACACGGAGGAGTTTGATCTGAAGTGCTGGAGAAGCCGTCCCAATCTCATCGAGGAAAATCGTCCCTCCGTCCGCCTGCAGGAAACGACCGATTTTTTTGGAAACAGCGCCTGTAAACGCGCCGGCTTCGTGCCCGAAAAGCTCGCTTTCGATGAGTGTTTCAGGAAGAACTCCGCACGAGACTTCAACGAAAGGCTTGTCCCGGCGGGAACTTGCCTTGTGGATCGCACGGGCGAGAAGGGATTTACCCGTTCCGCTTTCACCTGTAATGAGGACCGTCATCCGTGTGTCGGCAATGCGGTCCACAATTTCGGAAATCCCCTGGAGAGACGATTCGGCGCCGATGATTCCCTGGAGTTTCGGTTCGCAAGGTGAAACCTCCAAAAGATCTTCGGGCGTAAGAGTTGAATTGGGTTCACTTCGGGTGGAAAGTGTAAAGCCCTGTCGCTCTTTTAAATTAGCAATGATTTTCAGGACCTGATCGTCCATCAAAGGCTTGGTAAGAAAATCAATAGCGCCGTTTTTTACGGCTTGCATCGCGTCTTCGATGGAAGCGAGACCGGAAAGCATAACCACCGGAACTCCCGGGAAGTTCTCCTTTATGAGCCGCAGTACGTCCATACCGCTCTCGGGGCCGAGACGAAGATCGACGAACGCCAAATCAATCGCCTCCGCTTTGAGGATCGATTCTGCCTCTGCTTTACTGCGGGCCGGACGCACCGTGTGACCATAGGAGCCAAGCCACTCGATCGTGGAACGCAGAATTTGCAGGTCATCATCGACGAACAGGATGGAAATACTGCTGCTCATAAAGCACCTCTTCCCACCGTGGGAATTGGCTGAGAACCTGGTTTTCTTTCACTTCAAGTAAACCATATAATTTATCTGAAGACCAGTCTTTTTTGAGAAAATGGCCAGAAAAAGACTTGATTATTTTTTAAAAGTTCAGATTAAAGGGGTTGTGACAAATGTGAGGCCAGTCTCCTGCCGGGTCACTTCTTCACGTAATACTTTGTAATGTCCAGTCCGCCGTGCATTTCGTCCTCAAGAATTTTCACACGGGACTGCAGATGATCTACCATGCGCTGGAGTTTCAGGACCAGCCCCTCATCGGACTCCTCATGGATCGGCCGGGGAACGGTCGGGTAGTTCAAGTGACGCTGGAACGCCATGAAGAGGTACGTCGGGTCCTTCCGCCGGTTCGCCAGCGCGATGCGTCCCTCTTTTTCGCCGAAGAGGATCGTTTTCCCGTTCTCCTCGCCGTGGATGACCGGGTAGTAGGCGCTCCTGACGAAAATCATTTCCGCGAAATCGAGCAGGCCCAACTGACGGCTCAGAAGCAGGATCCACTCGCTCCAAGCCTCATCGAAAACCGGGTCCTGGGCAATCGCCCGCAGTCCTTCGTCGTACTTGAGCCGGTTTCGGCTTAATGCCTCGAACTGGTAGAGGAACATTCCCTGGGGGATCATATTTTCGGCGCGGCAGTGCGCTTCCTTTTCGAGAATTTGGAGAGCGATCAGATAGTCAAATTTCCCGTCGTCCCGCTCCGCTTCGCTCATGATGAAGGTCTGGAACGGCGTGAAGTAGTGACTCATGCGCCTCATCGCCTCGGCCATGCTGCCCGTGTGTTTCAGAGAGGATTCCATAAATTCCATCGCGATTGGGAGGCGCGTCGTGGCGAGGATCTCGAACCGGATGGAGCGCAAAAGCTCCTGTGTCGCGGTGGCGTTCATGCGCTCCCGGAGCGTCTTGAACAAATATTCCTGTTCGACGTACTCTTCATGAGCGAGGATGGAAGCGCGGGGAGGAGTAGGCATTTAATTATGAATTCTGAATGATGAATTATGAATTGGGCTTGGGAGTTGGGACGAACGTTTTAATTTTAACCCAAAAACTTTTAAAAGTCAAGTGGGGGCCGCTTGACAATTATTGGGGAATGGATTAAAATCAATTTTAATGTTTTTTTATCCACCTACCCATTGAAAAAGGAAACTCTCATGACTCGTCCATTAAGCAAAGTCGCCCCGCAGTGGTGGGACTACACGACCCTGGATCAGGAAATCATCGACGACGCGGCCAAGCTCACAGAAGAAACGCTCTTCCAGCTCTCACGGCCTGGTTTCACGGTCCATTACCACGAAACGCTTGAGGATTTTTATCTCTGCGAAGCTCTGGAATACATCGAGGCGTGGAAAAAGGCCACGGCCGATAATCCGTGCGGGATCTGCGGCCCGATCGGCCCCACCGAGCAGCTTCCGCTCGTCGCCCGGATCGTGAACTCGCTCGAACTGAACCTCAAAAACGCGCACTTCTGGGGAATGGACGAGTGGGTGGAAAACGGCCAGCCCGTCGGAATGGACCATCCGCTTTCTTTCTATAAGGCGGACTATGAGCTCTGCTTCGGCCGCATCCGGGAAGACCTGCGTATGCCGCTGGAAAACATTCACTTCCCGTCGGGCGATCTGGACGCCTACACGAAAACGTTTGATGAAATCCACTGCGTGACGATGCAGGGAGGCCAGGGCGACACGAAGCACTGGGCGTTCAACGATCCGGTCCGCCGTGAAGGCGCGTACGTCGATGCGCCGCCGACCCCCGAGGAGTACCGCCAGAAACGCGCCCGCGTCACGGAACTGCACCCGATCACGATTTTGCAGAACGCCCGCACCAGCGGCGGCGGTTACGTCGCAAACGTCCCGCAGTACGCCTGCACGGTCGGCCCGTACGAAACGTGGAAGGCGGACCGCGTCTCCATCTGGCAGGCGGGAATGCACGACAATCCGTTCGGAATGCGTCTTTCGGCGTGGATGATCAGTAAGAAGATCGCGGACTCGGCCGTCCCCATGTCGCTTTTGGCAGACCATCCGGACGTTCATTTCCACTACTACCGCCCGGCTATCAAGACCGTCGGCGCGGAAATGCACTAACCCCCTAAACGGCCCCAAATTAAACGCATATCGCTTTGAGTTTTATTTAAACACGGATTTACACGTATTTACACTGATTAAATAGGTTTTAAAAGATTTCTTCAGTAAAGACTTCAACCTTTTTTCTTTAAAAATCCGTCAAATCCTTTTAATCCGTGGAAATCCGTGTTTAAATCGTGTGTTGAGACGGGTTGGATGTGGGGTTTAGCCTTTAGTCTGCTGCGTCCTGATTTGCCCGCTTCACCCCCACCTCATTTCACTTTTAACCCCATCACCCTCCCATGAAAAAGATCCTCCCCCTTTTGTTCGTTCTTTGTTTCGCGCTTCCGCTTTGCGCACAGGAGCCGCAGGCGGAAAACGGCCTGACCTCGCTGATGAAGAAGCACGGTCTGAACTGCTGCACCGCGCAGGCGACGCCGACGATTTGCCTGCTCTGCGGGATCGAAGCCCCGAAACCGTGCATCGCCAAGCCGCTGGACGAAGCGGTGGCTTTGGCGAAAGACCAGCCGAAAGTGGAGAAAGTCCTGATTTTCTGCCCGGACGCGACGGGAAAATTCATCGTCGATAAATACCCGGAAGACTGGAAGCCGCTGATCGAGTCCTCGACGTTCTCGGCGGTCGGGACGAACGTCCTGCCGAGCGTTACGCCGGTCTGTTTCGGCGCGATTTTCACGGGCTGCCCGCCGGAAATTCACGGGATCCGGAAGTATAACGACAAATACAATCCGAACCCGATCAAGGTCGAAACCCTTTTCGACGCTTTTACCGCCGCCGGGAAAAAGGCGATCATCATCTCGAGCAAGAACTGCAGCATCGACCTGATTTTCCGCGGGCATAAAGTGGACCAGATCACTACGAACAATTCGCAGGAGTCGGTCGATACGGCCAAGAAAATCCTGCGTGAGGGGAAATACGACCTGGTCCTCTGCTACGACGGGAACTACGACTCGACGATGCACGCGAACGGCGTTTTTCACGAGAAATCCATCGCGGCCATGCGGGATTCGATCCGCTGGTACCTGGAACTGGTCGCGGTCGCAGATGCGGTCTGGCCGGATCAGAAGCACCTGACGGCGTTCCTCCCGGACCACGGCGCGCACGATCTGGAAAATGGAAAAGGCACGCACGGCAGTGACCAGGCGTGCGACGCGATCGTTCAGAGTTTTTACCGCATTAAATGATTAAAAATCGAAAGAAAAAAAGGGTCTCGCTTCCGGCGGGGACGCCGGCCCCATACGTGTCAACTTGCGGAGATGACGCTGGAAGGGCTTTCCGTGGGGCATGCAGATTCATGTAGATTAATGTTTAAAAGTGAGTTTTGTGTCGTAAAACAAGGCACTTCCTCATTTTCGTTCATGTTTCTGCATGCTTCTGCATTGCAATGCTGACCTTTCTTGTGACCTATGAAATGACCTACCGTTTCGGTCTCGGAAGCCAGTTGGAAATTGGTCGATTTTACTTGTAAATAATGTTTTTGCGCGACGGCGGGAGAGTTCCCAAGCAAGGCGGTGACGTCCTGAAGAGGGTACTTTTCCGCCTGTTCATCTCTCAAAAGTTGAATCCTTTTTTCCTGCTCCGCGTTGAGTCCAGCCAAGGCGGCACGACGTTCACGAAGTTTTTCCATGTCTTCAAAAGAAAGGGAATCTCTGACTTCGGCTTCATCAATGAGCTGCTTTAAAATCGCTTCACGTTCTGAAAATTCGGTCTTGATATTGTCGATTTTAACTGCCAGAGCGTTTTTGGAGGCTTCGGCCTCTTTGTCGTACATCTCTTGCAATTTGGCTTCATTTTCTTTGTATTCAGCCGAAAAATCAACGACTACTTTCCTCTTTTCCTGATTTTCCTGAAATTTCTGACTTTCTTCGTCAATTTGCTTCTGAATTTCCTCGGCATTGTCAACATATCCAAAAGTGACATAAGTTCCAAAGGAACGCCAGGACCATGTTTTTGCATCTTTGAGTTTGCGACTCAAATCGTCAAGGTGTTCTTCCTGTGCCTGAATCGTTTTATTAAGTTCTTCAATTTCTTTTGCCCGCATCTTTTTTTTAAAATCTTTCATTGCCTCAGTATTAACTAAGATTTTGCCTTTTTCTTCATCAAAGATAACAGCGTTATCCTTAAGGGTGATACCAAGCTCTTTCGCTTTTCTTTCAAGTTCATGATATGCATCTTTTGAGGCATTCAAATGTTCTGAAGACAAAGAAGTTTTGTTGCTATATTCTTCCAAAATTCCAATGCTCTTTTTCGCTGAATCTCGGTAGGAATCATGTCTCTTGCATAACTCTTCCAGTGCTTTGGCATTTTCTGCCACATTATCTTTAAATGCTCCAAATAACCACATGACACCGGTAACAGCCCCACCAACGGCTGCAAGACCAGCAATAAACCAAGTTAGAGGGCAACCAAACATTGCAGTATTGAGTAGCCATTGTGCTGCCCCAAGGGTTTTCACAGCAGTGGCTCCGGCATAGCTTGCTATAGTAGCAGCAGTTTGGGTCACTATATTTTGTTGACCTAAAACAGTGTTCATTTTATTTGCAATCGAATTTTGAATAATTTGAAAAGTAAATAATCGACTTGCAAGTGCTGCCTTTTCCATCCAGGTCGATAATTGAGTAATATAAGGATATCCGGTTCCAAAAATTTTTAAAGACTTGCCAATAATAGAAAATGAATCACCAAGCTGTTTTCCATCATTAATTGCGCCTCCCAATGCCGATCTTAAAGTAGAGAGAAAGCTGGTAGTTTTCGATCCAAAATCATCTATCTGTGAACCAATATTAATTAGTGATTTTTGTACTTCATCACCATGTACATTCAACTTAACAAATGCCTCGCCGGCCTGAATCGCTTGGGAACTCATAATACCCCCCCTTGTGTTTTTTTGAATTGTATGTTATATTTAATAAAAAATTTTTTTGAAAGGGAAAAAATGAAAAACGAAAAATCTAATAAACCTTTTTGGATTGAACATCCGGAATACTATCCTGATGGTCCGAATACCCATCTTAAAAAGAAACCCCAATTTAAACTTTATAAAAACAAATTTTTCTCGATGCATACGTTAAAAACGTTAAAATCCTATACTATAGGATGTGCATGTTCCTTATTGGTTCTCTTATTAATTATTATGGTTCTGGTGGGGATTTTTTTAATTCTGGGTAAAATAGCTACTGTTATAGGATTAAAATGGAAACATATTCCATTCATTCTTTTGTTCGGTTGGCTATTAATGAAAGGACGACAAAAAATAATCAGTGATGGTGTCAAGGATGCTCTAAAGGAAACTGAAGAAGAACATCGAAATCGTTAATAAATCGCGTCCTTCCACAATTCCACGAGTTTTTCCCTGCTCTTTTCAAGGGCCGCGCTCATGAACGGTCGCGGTTCCACCTTGCCAACCTTTTTGGTAGTTGGAACCGTGCCGCGCAGCGCAAGCATTTTCTGATAGTTCCGTTCCGCAAGCGCCACTTCCTTTTCCGTTCTCAGGTGCCGCCAAACAACATAAATCGTTTGACTCCATCCCGCTGAAAGTTTTGGGATTTTCTGGTTTGGCAAGAGAGTTAAGAAGTGTGCCCATCTAAAAACGGCCAAATGATTTTCACGATATGGCACAAAAAAATCCCCAACCGGCTCAAACTATCTGGAAATGGCCGCAAAATCCAGAAATTGGTAAAGGAAAACAAGCGGGACCGTTTTCCAGGCTTGGCAAAACAATTTCTGAATATTTCTGAATCTTTACAGAATAATTACAAAA
>JAUMVK010000046.1:0-32829 GCA_030530205.1 Thermoguttaceae bacterium
GGACGGGAAATATGCGGCGGCGCACTCGGACGGGAAACGTGCGGCGGGCCTCCGTGCGGAGCGCCGTGCGGGCCGCCATGACCTCCGTGAGGACCTTGAGCGCAGACCGGAAAACACAAAACGAGGGAGCTGATCAGCACCGCGATCACTCCGGGGATGACTTTCTGATTTCGCTTCATGATAGAACTCCTTGTAAAAAAGTTACGATTCATTAACTATTTATTATTACGCAACAATTTTATTTTTGCAAGGGGGTAAACGAAAAAAAAAGTGAAAAAAAATCATTTTTTCCCTTGCACTCACCAAAAATTATGGTAAAATATCAGGAAAGAAATGATTTTGCTGTAAATTTAAAAAGGAACTGTCATGGAAAAGTACGCGTGGAAAGCACGTCTCGTTGAAGGGAAACTGGAAGAATACAAACGCCGCCACCGGGAGATTTGGCCTGAGATGGTAGAAGTCCTGACAGCAGCGGGGATTCGTAACTACTCCATCTGGATCGTGGGAGACGAGATTTTCGGCTACTACGAGTGCGAAAAGGACGCGGATTTTGCCGCTGCCGTCCAGAAAAACAGTCCCGTTGTGGACCGCTGGAACGAGTACATGAAAGACGTCATGGTTATGGAAATGGACCCTGTCACCGGCGCCCAACCCAAAATGGAACAGGTTTGGAACTTTCGATGATTAGGAATTAGGAGTTGGAATGGGAGGCGGTAATGGAGGCCGGAATTACGCGCCGGTTGAAACCACCACAGACGAATGGGAGGCGGTAATGGAGCGCGGAGAGCGGAATTACGCGCCGGTTGAATGGCCACGCCCCCTCCCAAACGCGTAATTCCGGCCTTCGGCCTTCATTACCGCCTCCCATCTATGCGTAATTCCGCGCTTCGCGCTCCATTACCGCCTTCCATTTTAACTCCTCACTCCTCACTAAGTTTACGGTTTTGCTTACCACTTTAACCAAATTTTTGCGTTTTCTCGTCGTTGAGCGCAACGCGTCGGAGTACACGGTGAAGAGTTACCGCGAGGATATGACCGCACTGATCGAGTACCTCATGCAGGTCCGTGGAAAGGTTCCTCCGCCGGAATCGATTTCCATTCCTGAGCTGCGCGCTTACGTCTCGGCCTTACACGAGGCGGACTATTCCCCCGCCACGATTTCCAGGCGTCTTGCGTCGCTCAGAAGCTTTTTCCGGTTCTGCCAGCGTGAGGGGATCACCGATACCAACCCGGCCAAAGCGCTGAGGAATCCGCGTCAGGCCAGAAATTTGCCGCATTTTTTGACCACGACCGACATGGAAACGCTTCTCAATGCGCCGCCGCTTGACGACCCGATGGGACTGCGGGATCGGGCCATTTTGGAGGTCACATACTCCGGCGGGCTGCGTGTCAGCGAACTGGTCGGTCTGAACGATTCCGATGTGGATTTCGACGAGGGTGTCCTGATCATTCGAGGAAAAGGCAAAAAGGAACGCCTCGCCCTGCTCGGTTCGTATGCCGCTAATGCCCTGAAAGCGTGGCTCGCCGTTCGGGTTTTACCCCCTGAACTGGAAAAAATCCCGGAAAAACCGTGTTTCACCAACCGCTTCGGTACCCGAATCACCACTCGAAGTATAGGCCGAATGCTGGAAAAGTACCTGAAGCAGACGGGCCTGGACAGGAGGACCTCACCTCACACCCTCCGGCATAGCTTCGCCACACACCTGCTCGACCGGGGTGCCGACATTCGAAGTGTTCAGGAACTTTTGGGCCATAAAAGCCTGGAAACCACTCAGATTTATACCCACCTGACCACCGCCACCCTACTCGACATTTACCAGAAAGCACACCCGAGAGCAAAGTAGAATTCCGAATTACGAATTCCTGATTTTTTAAAAAAAGACTACAGTTTTCCGACGGAACGACCGATGAATAAGTACGTGGAAGGGTTGTCCTCTTCCCGTTTACTTGCGAACGAACCCCAGGGGGGGCTTGAGTTGGTCCGGCTGTTCCGTCTGCCGGACTTTTTTTTATTAACGTTTGAACTTGGTTCGTTTTCCCAAGACCCTATAACCTGAGGCTTACCATGCGTCCTTCAATGATTTTCACTGTTTTACTCTGTTTAAATATTTTTACAATCTTTCATCCAGTCCAGGCTGCTGATGATTCCACGAGAGTTTATTCCATTTTCCAGACCATCGAGAAGAAATACGCCGATAAACTGGAAGAACTCGCCCAGTGGTGTGACGAGAAGGGCCTTGAGGAACAGGCGGAAATCACCCGTAATTGGGCCAAGCCAGTGGAACCGGACGACGAAATCCACGTCAGCCCGCTTCCTGATGAGTTCCAGGAATGGAATCAGAAGGGGAAAACCAGGAACAAAAACTCTTCTTCCAGTGGCAGCAAATCCAACAGCAAAAACGGCTCGAAAAGCAAGAGCGAGAAGAAAGCCAAACTGGTTCAGGAGTGGGAGACCCAGTTCCGTCAAATTCGTCTCAACTCTTCCAAGGACTACTTGAAGCTGGCGAAAAAAGCCGTCTCGTCGGGTCACGTCACGTTCGGGTTCGGTCTCTTGATGCGCACACTGCGCGAAGACCCGGACTGTGAAAACGCCCGGAAGATCCTCGGCTACACCAAGACCAAGACCGGCTGGATCACGGACTTCGAGAAGATGCAGACCAAGATGGGGAACGTTTGGCATGATACTTACGGCTGGATCCCCAGGAAATTCGTGAAGAAGTACGAGGACGGCCAGCGTTTCCTCAACGGTCAGTGGGTCACGGCCGAACAGGATGCCGCTTTCCACTCGAACATTGAAAAGGGCTGGGTCGTGCTGACCGGCCACTTCGAGATCATCACCGACGCGAGTCTGGAAGACGGCGTCCGGACGGGCCAGCAACTCGAAAAGCTCTACCGCGTCTGGAAGCAGCTTTTCCTGAATTACTACGCGACCGAGGCGCAAATCCGTTCCCTTTTCGAGAACGGAACGGCCAAATTCGGCCCGGCCAAGCGTCATCGGGTCCTTCTTTTCAAGACCTTTGACGAGTACGTTTCCTACCTGACTTCCAAGAACATGTACCATCCCGGAGCGATCGGGCTTTACGTTCACCGCTCTACCGGGGAGGGGGTCGCCTGTTTCGTTGCAAGTGAAGGTGAAAACCGGACGATGTGGCACGAAGTCACCCATCAGCTCTTCGAGGAAAGTTGCAAGACCAGCCCGAAGACCGGTGAGAAGCAAAACTTCTGGGTGATTGAAGCAGCCTCCACGTTTATGGAATCGTTCCACGATGCGGAAGATGGTTCCCATGCCGTGGGCGGGTTCGACGACCAACGTCTGAAAACCTCTCGCATTTATGCCGTGAATGAGAAGAAATTCATCCCGTTTGAAGAATTCACCCGAATCAACCGCGCAATGTGGCAGGGTTCACCCGACGTGGGAATCTATTACGCGCAAGCCTGTGGAATGGCGCACTTCCTCGTCTTCTATGACCACGGCAAATACCGCGACGCGTTCGGGAAAGTCCTCTTCGACGTGTATTCCGGTCGGGACACTCCCGAAACCCTCACAAACGCCACGGGCTCCACTTGGGAAACCCTTAACCGCGAGTACCAGGAATACATTTCCCAGAATGCTGACGCCATTAAGGGGTACTTTATGAAATAATTAGGAATTAGGAATTAGGAATGCGTAATTACGAAAAGCCTTCGGCTTTTAATGGGTTGAAGCCTTTCTGAAAGCAACGTTACCGCCAGCGTAATTACGCATTACAAATTACGAATTATGTTCGAAGAACCAACTACCGCCGTCGTGATTTTGAGCCTTTCGCTTGCTTTTTTCCTCGCCGGGTTTGCCATTTCCCGGGCAAAGGCGTGGCTTTGGCCTGCGCTGGGGACGCTTTTGTGTATCGGGGGGTTACTCCTGGCCGACTGGCTGGTCCTCACGCCTAGGGAGCGTGTCAAGATCGCCGTGGATGAATGTGTCACGGCGTTTCAGGAAAACAAGTCCGAAAAACTCGTCAAGAATCTCTCCCCGGAACTGCGCACGGCTCTGAAGTGGGACTTGACGGGCGTGTTCGATGTGCTTGAGTTTACCAAGGCTTTCGCCAATGACGTAAAAATCACTTATGACCCGAAGGCCGTCCCGCCCGTGGTAAAGGTCCTGTTAATCGGCGGCGCTCATTTTCAGGCCCGCAAGGGAAATATGAATCTCCCCCTGGAACGGTACGTCACCCGGCTTGAGATTACTTTTCGCGAGTTTGATCCCGGTCAGTGGCTCATCGTCGATGTGGAGGAAAAACCCATCATGAATCAAGGAGGGGCTAATTGAATCAGGTTTCAGTGTTCAGAAACTTTGAAAATATTTTTCTGAATCACTTGTTTTTTTTCTCTTCTCGGTTATAATTAATAATAGAGTCTTGAAAATCCTGAATTAATTGTTTGATCCATTATGGAAGAAACCTTTGAAAACCAGTTCGAGCGCCTTCAAGAGGTCGTTGCATTGCTGGAAAATGGTCAGACGCCGCTCGAAGAATCGCTTCAGCTATACGAAGAAGGAATTCGCCTGATTCGTGCCTGTCACGAGAAACTCACGGGCGCACGACGTCGTATCGAGTTAATTGCTGGCCTGGATTCCAATGGAAACCCTATCACGCAGCCAATGGCCGAAGATGAACGTTCACTGGAAGAAAAATCCCAAACAAAGGGACGATGATTTTCGAATTAGGAATTAAGAATTTTGAATTATGAATTAAAAAAGCCTCGGGCTTTTAATAGGTCGAACTCTTTCTGAAGCCAACATTACGCGAAGCGTTCAATTCATAATTCATAATTCTTCATTCATAATTAAATTATTATGTCCGATTTCCTCAAACTCACAGATTCGCTTTCCCTTTGGTTTTCGACGTTACGCCCGTATATCGATGCGGAACTTCAAAAAGCGTGCGCCAATCTGAAACACGACGTTCCAGCACGGCTTCTGGAATCGATGAGTTACAGTCTGCTCGCCCCGGGGAAACGGTTGCGCCCGTTGCTGGTTTGTATCGCGGCCCCTACGGTAAAAGGGAAAAATCTGACGCTTGACCTTCTTCAGGAAGCGACTCCCGCGGCGCTTGCGGTCGAGATGATCCACGCCTACTCGCTCATTCACGACGATTTGCCCGCCATGGACGATGATGACTTCCGGCGCGGCAGGCTGACCAACCACAAACAGTTCGACGAAGCGACGGCGATTCTGGCTGGCGACGCGCTACAGACATTTGCGTTCGAGATCCTCGGTAAACTCGGCGAGATCAGTTCCCGACGAGCTGTCCGGGCATTCCGTATCCTTTCCCGCGCGGCCGGTGCCCCGGGTATGGTCGGCGGGCAGATGGACGACATTCAATTCACGGCTGACGCGCTGAGGCCCGTGCTTCCACTGACACTTTACGGCTGTTTCCCTTCCATTACGGAAGAGTTGGAAAAGGAGGAACTTCAGCGTTTCGGCATATCTTCATGGAACCCTGACCTTCGTGCGTTGGAATCGATGCAGGACCGTAAAACCGGCGCGCTGATCACCGCTTCCGTGATGCTCGGCGGCGTGGTGGGAGGTGCGACCGAGGAGCAGCTTTTCCGGCTTGGGCTTTACGGGCAGTACCTCGGTTTGATGTTTCAAATCACGGACGACATGCTGGACGCAACGAGTACAGCCGAGCAGATGGGCAAAAAGGTCGGAAAGGACGACAAAAAAGGAAAAGTCACGTGGGTCAATCACCTTGGGATCGACGATTCGAGAAAGTACGTCAGCAGTCTGGCGGCTTTGGCGAAAGGCGAAATCACCGGTAAAGCGTTTGCGGAGCCGTCGCTTTTGGTTCAGCTCGTCGATTACGTTGAGCAGCGTACCCATTAATAAATAAAGTCACGATCAGGCATTTCGTCTGGTTTTTTTAGTTCATTTACCTCATTTAATAAGGAATCCTTCAATGGCCAAGCTTCCTGATTATGTCGCGATGGCGAAACCAAATCCGCTGGAAAATCGCGCTCCGTGGTGGAAAAACACCGCGCAGACCTACGCCGGCATTATGCTCTGGTTCATGTTCTGGACCCAGATCCCGGGTTCAAATGCGACCGCCTCTAACCCCGCAGGTCTTCTGGCTTGCGGCCTTGGAACCGCACTGGCGGCTCTGTTCCTCTCGGCGCTTCTGTGCCACATCATGTTTTACCTCGTACCGGGAAAACTCGGCATGAAAACCGGCCTTCCACTCTACATCGTCGGGACGAGCACATACGGCGTGTACGGCGGTTTCCTGATGCCCGGCTTCCTGATGGGGCTCCTCCAGTACGGGTGGTTAGCCGTCAACGCCTGGGGGTCTGGCATTCTGTTCACGAACATGATTTCTGGCAGTTCGACCGTCGCGGAAGCAACGGCCCAGCCGATGTTTTACGTGATCGCGATCGCGTGGGCCTGCGCCGCCGCCTTCATTGGGCTGAAAGGCATCAAGTACGTCGCTGGCGTAGCGACCTGGTTCCCGATTATCCCGATCGTGATCCTGATCGCCCTGTTCGTTAAAACGATGGGCGGAATCAAAGACTTCGACCCGGCCAAAGTGGGCGCGGCCCCCGCTGCTTCAGCGGCAGTGGAAGCTCCCGCAGATGAAGCTCCGGTCGCTTCGGAAGCCACGGCCGATGAAGTCGCGGAGGACGCTGCCCCGGCTTCACCCCTTGAAACCATTCAGTCAAAAGTCTCTGAAGCCGTAGAAACCGCCAAGGCTGATATCGCCGAAGTCAAGGAAGCCGCCAAGGAAGCAGTCGAAGACACCAAGGCTGAAGTCGCCGAAGTGGTTGAGACGGCCAAGGCAGAAGTTACCGAAGCAGTTGAAGCCGCCAAGACGGAAGTGGCCGAAATCACCGAAGCCGCTAAATCCGAAATCACAACAGTAGAAGCTCCGGCTGAAATCAAACCTCTGAGCAAATTCGCGATTTTCAACCTGATGGGAATTTATATTCTTGGCTTCTTCGCAACTGCCGGCGCCGCTGGCTGCGACATGGGGTCGGCAAACCGTAACTCGACCGATATTCAGCTCGGTGGTCTGGTCGGGATCCTCGGTTCCACGGTCTTCGCGGGAGGTCTTTCGCTGGCGATTTACGCGGGCGCGTACGGTCAGGGCCTTTGCTCTGGTCCAATTGGCTGGACGACCAACCTGATGAACGCGATCATGGGCGACACTTGGGGCAAAGTCTTCATGTTCGCTCTGGCGATCGCCGCTTTCCCGAGTGCGTGTTTCTGCTCGATGATTGCCGCGAATAGTTTCAAGACCACGCTCCCGAAAGTCCCGCCTTTCATCACGTGCGGACTGGGCGTTCTCGGCGCGATCCTCCTGATCGTGACCAAGTTGGCGGGTGACGCTCCGGTCGTCTTCGGAACCATCGGCGCTTCGTTTGGCCCGATTTGCGGTGCGATGGCCGCCGATTATTTCCTGAGCGGCTGCAAATGGAACGGCCCGCGCGCCGGTTTCAACCCGGCCGGGTGGATCTCCTGGTTCTTCGGTTTCGTCGTGGGAGCTTACGGTTTCTTCACGAGCATTTGCCCGTGCCTGCCGCAGTTCGAAATGCCGTGCCCGCCGCTGCTCGCGTGCATCGTTGGCTTCGTTCTGTACTTCATTTTGGCCGCGATTGGCTGCAAGACCAGAACTCTCCCGATGGAAGAGACCAACGTTTAGTCTGATTCATTAAAGACTGAACATTTCTAAAAGATGAACGCTGGAAGGGCCGATTCAAAAGGTTCCTCCAGCGTTTCGTTTTAATTCAAAAATAAAAAATCGGTCAAATCCCGAACATACGCTTGAAGCGCGGATGATTCAGCAATTCATCCTCACGATCGGGCGTTTCCTGGATCAGGCGTTCTATGATTTGATCGGGCGTCATGCCTTCGCTTTCGGCCGTAAAGTTCAGAGCGATACGGTGACGCAAGATCGGGTACGCGAGCGATTTTACATCGTCCGTGTTTACGTGGTTCCTGCCGTGGATCATTGCGCGGGCTTTTGCTCCCAAAATCAGGTTCTGAACGGCACGTGGCCCGGCGCCCCACGAAAGATTTTCTTCGATGAATTCTGGCACTCCTTCTTCGCCAATACGCGTCTGACGCACGAGCGAAAGCGCGTAACGAATCAGGTGCTCCGAGACTGGGATCTCACGGACCAGCCGTTGAATTTCTAGAATTTCCTGCGCGCCAAGAACGGGCTGAATGTCCGCTTGCGTGGTGGAGGTCGTGCGCCGAACCACCTCAAACTCTTCTTTCCAGCTCGGGTACTTCACCAGGATCTTGAACATGAAACGGTCCTGCTGGGCTTCCGGCAGCGAGTACGTGCCTTCCTGCTCGATCGGGTTTTGCGTGGCGAGGACGAAGAACGGGATGGGAAGTTCATGACGTACACGCCCGACAGTCACTTGGCGTTCCTGCATCGCTTCCAGAAGCGCGGCCTGCGTTTTCGGCGGCGTACGGTTGATCTCGTCAGCCAAAACCACGTTCGCGAAAAGCGGCCCCTCGATGAAACGGTAGTCGCGCCGGCCGGTGGACCGATCTTCCTCGATAATTTCCGCCCCCGTGATGTCGCCGGGCATCAGGTCAGGCGTAAACTGGATGCGGTTGAAACTGAGGTTCATCGTCCTCGCGAGTGTGCTGATCAAAAGCGTTTTGGCCAGGCCCGGTACGCCTTCCAAAATGGCGTGCGACTGGCAAAACAGTGCGATGATCAGTTCCTCAATGACGTTTTCCTGCCCCACGATCACCTGCGAGAGCTGGTCCTGAATTTTGGAACGAAGCGTTCCGATCTCCTCAAATGTAAGCATTTTAATCTTTAGGTTAGTGTAATGGTTAATTGAAAATTGAAAGTTTGTACGAATAATTTAATCGGTATTTCCCTGTTGACTGAGACGCAGGACTTTCGTCCACGCGCCGACTTTTTTCAGGTAAAAGTCACTCGGGAGGCCGTCGTTCGTCAGGAATCGGCTCTGATCGTCAGACGGCGGGTCGCTCGTCACCTTGAAAATGGCCGTCCCTTCGTCCATTTCGTCGAACATGGCCTGGTAAATCATCGTTGCGCCAGCTTCCAGGTGGGCCCGGTACTGCGCATCCAAAAATGCGCCGCCACGACGCGGTATCTGGTCGAATTTTGCCCAGTGCCCCCGCCCTTTTTGAAGGTTTTCCCACGAAAAACCCGGAAAAACGACAGGCAAGTAATCCAGCCCGCGCTCGCGGCACCATTCCAGGTCGGGGATCGTCTGATGCCTCACGAAACGCTCGACGCCCGCATCATCACCGAAACGTCCAACCGTCCACGGGGAAATGACGTCCGCCTCCTGAATGATCTGGTGGAGAAGCGGGTCAGAAACCGCATCGTTTTTCAGTTCACGCCAGTACGACGGGACGCCTATCATGACGGTGAAACCGCCATACTTCGGGTCGTTTTTCAGGAACCGGATCAGCTCGAGCGTTTTTTCGAGCGTGTACCGCCGGCCGTCATTGAAGCCGATCCCCCAGACCGCCACGACCGGTTTTCCGCGGTGGTGGAGGTAAGCCGCGTCGCTCGGGTCACGGCCGAGGTTCATCGTGTCACGGAGGCGCTTCCAGTCGGCGATCACTTCCGTTTCGAGCGTCACGTCGTTCTTCCCGCTCAGATCGTACATCAGGGCCCAGCAGCGGCCCTCCGCGTTGGCAGCGGCTTGAACGTTCTTCAGGACGGCGTCCAGCCGGACCGTACCGCGTTCGTTCCGGGGGGAGCAGGGAAAACGCTGGAGCATCACGCCGTCCAGCCCGTACTCACGCATCCAGCGGAAGTGGCGGCGGACCGTCTTGGGATTGACCGAGCTGAAAACGTAAGCCGTGGAACCGTCGGCGTGGCGGAACGGCGTCGCGTACTTTTCGTCCGGATCCAGTTCGCTGACGTCGGGCCAAAGGTCGATCCCGCAGAAACCCGGCTCAAATTTTCCGGCGTTCCCGTAGTGGGACCAACCCCAGCTGAAACCATCGCCAGGAGTGGAAAACCAGCCTTGGTAGCCGCACAGGACTTTGCCGGTCATGGAGTCGGTCGAAACCCGGTCTTCCGCGAAAACGACGAGCGGAAGGACGAGGAAAACGACGAAAAGGAAGCGGGGGATTTTCATGGTCATTCTACCTCGATCTCACCGACTTTGTATCGGCGTTCGCCAATTTGGTTCTTTAACGGAAGCGCGATTTTGGGCGTGCCGTCCGCGTCGCCGACCGAAACGCAAAGCGTGTACTTGCCCGGTTTGAGCATCGGGACCTTCCCGTCCGTGTAGGGCCACTGGTCCATCCGCTTGAGGTTCACGATCACGCCGTCGTTCATTTCGGGGATTTCGGCGACCCAGCCGATCCGGACCATCGAGGCGCGGCGGACTTCCGGCGCTTTGCCCGGCTCGGCCGTGGGAAGCGTGCGGACGTTGAATGACTCGTCAGTCCAAACCCACGCGACTTTTCCTTCTTCGTTCAGAAGCGTGAAAATGACGTTTCCCCCGCCGTAGCACGGCGCGACGCCCACGTTCGCCCAGAGCGTTTCGATCTGGAACGGCTCGTCCATCTTCACGCTTTCGGGGAATTGGACCTCACGGAGTTCCAGCCTGTAGCCGAGACGGAGGTTTATCCGCTCGATGGCCGCGCGGTTTTTCTCGAGGTAGTCCTGCGCGAACCAGTGGATCGAAAGGAAACTGGCGTGGTACGCCTCGACCGACTCTTCGAGCGTCTGCTCCGACCAGTTCCCTCTGGGCTCGGCCAGGCCGTAGTGTTCCGTCTCCACCACGACCGGCATGGTGGGCCAGAAAAGGCCGGCCATTTCAGCGTGGTACCACGGTTTCCCGGAGCTGGCCGTCATGATGGAATCGTCGCGAAGCGAGACGCCGTTTTCCAGTGCGTAATCCGTCGCGGGGAAATGTGGTCCGGGGAGGTTGGTTCCCGCCACGTCGTCACTAATGACCAGCAGAGTCGTGGGGAAGTGCTTCTTGTGGAGCTGAACGTGGGCTTTCACCACCTCAAACGTCTGCTCTTTCGTGAGCTTCGAGGAGCGGCCGGTGTGCCCCTCACCCCACATTCCGATCGACCCGATGTCGATGAAGGCAACGTAGGGTTTCCCGCCATACTTTTTCGCAAAGGCGGCGAGGAAATGGTCGAATTTCTCCAGGAAAACCGGGTCGAGAAAGTCTGGCTCCCAAAGCGTCTGGCCGTTTGGGATCTCCGGGTCGTTCACCGGCCAAACGTACTCCGTCCCCTTGGCTCCGGCATCACGGACCCACTTTGGCGTGGCGTAGGTCCAGCGGTTTTCGCTGCACGTGATGCGGAACGCAATCTGCTTCCCGCTCTGGATCCAGGGCTGGGCCCACGAGTCGATCAGGTCCCAGCGGAAAACGCCCTCCTCGGGCTCCAGGATCGCCCACGGAAGACGGAAGTAAATGGTCGAGCAGCCGGGAAACCAGTCCAGCGTGTCGCCCACGACGCGCTCGCCGTTCACCTGCGAGCCATACGCCCACGGCCGATTGCTGTAGTGAAAATTCACCAGGCCCATTCCGGGGTTGATCAGCGGCTCGTTCGTGATCTCCGGCCGGAACGTTGCGGCGGAAACGATCGAGGACGCGAGGAACGTGAGCGAAAAAAGGACGAAAAGGACGAAACGTTTCATGAGGGAAACCTTTTTAAATCAAAATTCAACGGGTCAATTCTTCTCTTTGATGTAGAAGAGCCGGATCCCGCCTTTCGGGACCTCGCACTTGAGCGGCTCATTCGCGTCGAGTTTTTGGCTTTCGCCGCTCTGGAGGTCACGCACTTTGCACCCTTTTTTGAATGGAAAACGCACCGAGGTTTTGGGCGGCGCGCCCTCATAATTGCCGAGCAAAAGGAGCATTTCGTTTTGGTTACCCCAAGCCGAGACGAGGAAGTCTTTCTGGAGGCACTTCACCGTTTCGATCTTTTCGCCCTCAAGGAGGAGTTTCTCGTAGGGTCGAAGCTCCGCGAGCGCCTTGGCGTGGAAGTAAAAATCCAACGGCGTGTCGAAGTCCTGGAAGCAGTAATACGTGATCCCCCGCGCGCCGTTCAGGAACGATTCAAGGACCAGCGCCTCCACTTTGGCCGGATCGAACTCGCCGTAGCAGCCGGCGGAAAGCCACGGGACGATCTCACGGTTCCCGAGCAATTGGTGGTCTTCCGAGATCGTTTCATGAACGACCTGACCGCGGCCCATGCAGTAAAGTGACGGCATGCTAAAGTCGATCTCGCTTGGGTAAATGTCCGAGAAACGCTCGATCGCGCGGGTTGGAGATTTCGGGTGACGGCCGTAAGAGCCGATTTTCGGCGTGGGGATCCCGGCCTCTTTTGCGCCCTGAACCACCGCCTCATGCAATGCGTGCATGACTTCTTTACCCTGACGGAAGATGAACTCTTCCAGCGTCAGATCCGGCTCGGCTTTCTGCGCTTCTTTGAATTTGGCCTGGCACCGGGTACAGGTCTGCGCGTTGTACATCGCATGCTCCCAACATTCAATGTCGAAAAAGACCTCGTCCGGTTTGGAAAGTCGGACGCACCGCGCGACGCGCTGCATTTCGGCCTCGAAAAACTCCCCTCTGTAGCTCGGGCAGAGGTCGTGGAGCTGCTTGCCGGGGACCTGGCAGAATATGTCATGCCCATCCGGTTTTCCGGAGATCATGACGTGGAGCGGGGACTCGTTCATCACGATTCCGAAGCCATGCTTGCGGGCCTGATCCAGGTGCTCTGCGCGCTGGGCGGCAGCCGCTTCGTCCGTTTTCGGCCAGTTACGCGGGAAGGTCGGGACGACGTTGAACCCGAGTTTCCGGTAGTTCTCGAAAAAGTCCGGCCATTCTTTCTGCCAGTGGTCGTCCATCCAAGCCAGCGAAATTTTGATTTTCTCGAACGGCGGGAACTCTTTCAGCTCCTCGACACGGATCGGAAGCGCCGTCTCGAACTGCTTCACGCCGCCGACCAGGGCATAAATCTTCGCCGCGGCGGTCTTTTCAAAACACGCTTTCTTCGTGAAGAAATAAAGCGGCGGGATGATGTTTTTCGAGCCGGATTTTCGGGACGGGATGATCCACTGGTTCGGCTTTTCGCCCGGCTTCGCGACTTCCTCCGCGTTCACGAATTCGATCCCCTCGGGGAGTTCAAGCCCCAAATCGATTGGGGTTTTCGGGTCGAAACCGGGGTCACGCAGGTCGTTCAGCTTGAAATGCTGCGGAAGCGTCAGCCCACGGACGAGGCCAAGCTCGGGCCAGCGCGCCGTCGCCACGACTCCCTCGAGCGGGAACGGAACGGCCGTCTGCTTCTTCATTTCCTCGTCGTTCCGCTTGACCAGACCGGGCTTCTGCGCCTTCAAAATCACCATTTCGTCCGAGAAAACGCTTCCCGTGGAGCCGACGATCTTCAGGATCACGTACCGGCCCGTCGCGCGGACGGGGAGCTCGAACGGGTACATTCGCGTCTCGTACATCGCCCCGCTTTCGTCGAGGTAGTACGTGGTTTTCCAGTCGCATTGCTCCGCCTCGTTCGGCATGAGTTTCGTCATTCCCAGAGCCTGACGGAAGAGCTTCCCATCGTCGGAAAGCCAGACCTGAAATTCCTGCGGGTACTGGAACGTGTGCGACGTGCCGCCCAGGAGCCGGATCACGATCCGATCGATCGGCTCGGGCTTTTCCAGATCGATCATGATCAGGCGTTCCAGCCCTTCGACCAGGTACCAGCCGACCGCTTTCGGGGCGAACCATACGTGGTCCTTGTGGGCTTTGGTGATTTCACCGTCGGTCAGGTCAAATTCATCGGAATCGCCTGCGACCGTCAGCCTGTAGTCCGGCTTCGGGACCAGCTTGACTTTCTTCCCCAGCACGAGGTTTTCCCCCTGGGACCGCTGGGTCCAAAGGTCACGCAGGGCCTGGATCTCTTCCGGCGTCTGCGCCTGAAGGAAGGGCCCAAAAACCAGTGAAACGGTAAAAACGAAACAAAATGAAAAACTTCGAAGACGCATGATTTCTCGTTCCTGATGATTTCGGGTTTATGGTCTCTCACTGATTACGACTCGTGCGGCCTTTGCGGCCCGTTCCATCGCGGCACGGTAATTTTCGGGTGTGCGTTCCAGCGTGGGTCGGAGGTCAACCAGTTTCGAGTCGAGCAGTTTCCCGCGCAGTCCGTTGACCGTTTTGGGGAATTCGGGCGGCGTGGTGAATTCCGAAATGTCGCCGCGGTCCAGCCGGTCGCTCACCCAGTCGAGGAAGACTTTCAGGCTCGGCTCGTACCAGTGCGCCATCAATTCGTACTGGTGCGACTCGCAGTAGCCGCACGACGCATTATCGATCAGGACGCGGTCAAAGTCCGGGTTCTGGATCTTCTCGACCCGGTTCATCCCTTCCAGCGTCTCGTACATCGAGTAGTCGGAATGAAGCGCCAGCATGTCGTGCATTGAGCCAAGAAGCTCGGCGTAAGCATCGACCCGTTTTTGAACTTCCTCGGCGGGGATTTTTCCCTCGCGCCAGTCGTGCATCGCCGCCATAAGAGAAACGCGGGCAAGCGTCAGGAGCCGGTCGCACGTCGTGCGCGCCAGGTCGATCGAGTCGCGGCGGATGAACGGGTCGTTCCACTCCAGAGCGGCCAGCCGGTCGAAAATCTCCGGCGCTTTCTGGAGCCTGACGCGCTGATCGTTCGCATTGTTCCGCCAGATTTCCGGCGTGCTGAGCTTCGTCGTGCCGTTGAGCATCCGGTGGGCCTGGGACCAGAAATTCCCGCCCCAGCCGAGCATTTGGGAAATGGGCAGCACGTCGAGCCAGATCGCGTTCAGAGCTTCCGCCTGCGAGCCGTAGCGCTGGGCGCAGAACTCGCTCAGGAGCTCCTCGGGCGTTTTGACGCCGGGGCGCCAGGCGTTCGAGGTGAAGTAGTGAAGCACGAAAATGTCCGCGTGCGAGTTTTCCGGCCAGAGGATGTACCCGCGGCAGTACGGATCGTCGAGGATCAGTTTCTGGCGCTGCTCGATTACGGGGTAGTGCGTCCGAATGTCCTGACCGTTTTCGTACGCCTGGAAGATCCCGAACGTGTAGGGGAATTTCCCGATCACGCCCCACTGGGTGAAATTGCTCCCCACGTTTCCGAAAACGTCGTAAGCGGCGTCCGCCTCGTAGTCCCAAAGGATCGTTTTTTCAGGGTCGAGCTGGCCGATGAACTCCTGAACTTCTTTCGCCGTCCACGTGGAGTAAAAGTCCCAGCCGGCGAGCAAGAGCGGAGCGTTCGGGTAGTGCTTCCGCAAATTATCGATCAGGCGGCGGTACGCGTAGAGTTTCATCTTCAGGTTCTCGGCGCGGTCTTTGTAGCAGTTGCGCTCCGCGATCCCGATCGTGTGGAAAAGCTCAGGTTTCCCGTAATTATCGACGTGCGCCTGGGTCAGCTTCCAGTAATTTTCGAGGTTTTCGTCCTTCCGAATGTCCCAGACCAGACCAGTCGGCTGGCCGTAACCGCCGGAGGATTGAGGCACGAACGTGGGCTTCACGCGGTCGAGGAACTGCTGCGGGGTGCGCGAGTACCAGTGACTCATCGTCCCGAAATCTTCCGGGTGCATCAGGTCGCGGTCAAAAGCGTACGCCAAAATCGATTTGCGCAGCTGACCGCGGAACTGGAGCGACCAGAAAAGCGACCGATTGTCGTACCCGCTCATGGCTTCCGGAAGGGGTTTCGACGGGTCCGGGTAGTCCACGATCTCGGGGAACGCTTTCTGGAAAACGTCGTCCATCCCGATGCGGAGCATGAAGACGTTGAGCCGTTTTTTCACGAGCCAGTCGATTTCCTGTTTCCAGTCCTCAAAGGACCAGTGTTCCGCCTGGAACCGGTGGAGGCTCCGGTGGGCGAAGTAGCGCTGGCCGCGGTACTGGAACCGAGGGGATTCCTGCACGTCGAGGCCCGAAATGTCGATCGACTCCCGCTTCGGAACGACGTCACCGTCCCAGAACCAGTGGCAGCCGGCGCGGTCTTCGAGGAAGGCGTAAACGGCGTAAAGCGTGGAACGGCCGCGGCCGCCGGCGAGGATCAGGTGCGTGCGCTCGCCGTCCTGGACCGTGAGGATCCGGTAGTCGTCGGAGGCGGTCCGCAGGACGAAGTCGGGGATGGCCTTGCGCTCGACCAGCTGACGGACGAACGGGTTCACCGCGTCGGAGCCGATGATCAGGTACGAGTCGGAATCGTTCGATTCGCGCGTGATCTCAAGCGTCTGACCCGTCACGGCGGCCCAGTATTTCTGAAGCTCTGCGGCGGCGACGGCGTACGCTTTCGGCTGGTTTTCCGGCGGGGCGAGGATCTTCAGCTCACCGGCCTGAACCAGCGCGGAGGCGAACAGGAACACGAAAAGGAAGGGGAGGATGGTCTTTTTCATGGGCGTGGGTCTTTCGGAGTGCGGCAATACAGAAGCCGGAGGCTTCATTTGCCGCTTTCACTAGCGACTAAAAATCTTTAAATATTTAAAAGGGTTTCACGTGGGGGAAGGTCCAGCGTACTTCAGCGGCCGGGCCGGCCGCGGACGCGGGCCGCCGTACCTCCGGATTAAAACCTGGTAAGGCAAACAAACGAAATCGAGAGCACAAAAAAGAGGACCACGGTCCAAAATGTGCGCCAAATATCGAAGTGCGTCTTGAAGGTTTCCCAAAACATGCACCGGGGGAGGGCTTTGTTCAGCCGACGGGACTGACGGCCTGAAATCTTCCGGCAAAAGTAAAAATGCAAAATCTCCAGCATCGGCAAAGCGGCGAGTTCCCGCTCGAATTCCCGGCGGATCCGTTTCAGCCCGACCAGCGTCAGGGATTGGAGCTGGACCAGTTTGGCGACCGCCTTCAAAAACCCGCCCTGAGAGCTGGGGGTTCCAATTTCCAGTTCCTTCAGACGCGGCATGGCGGAAACGAGCCGGGAAAGCGCTGCGTCCGTAACCCGTGGGCAGGCGTAAAAACTGAGCCGTTTTAATTGCGTCAAAGCCTGAAGTTTCTCCACGCCGGCGTCCGTCACATTCGCGCAGCCGAGAATCGCCAGTTCTTCCAGCTGCGGCATTTGAGCGGCGAGCTCCAGCCATTCGTCCGTCACTTGGAATGTGTGCCGGGATTTCCCTCGCAAGTCGGCCCCCCCAGAAAATGCCAGCGTTTTCAGGTTCGGGCACTCGACGAAATGCCGCAGTCCCTCGACGGTGACCTTCGGGCAGGCGTTAATGTAAATGGCTTTCAGCCGTTCGTTCCGGGCCAAAACTTTCAGGACGTCATCGGTCACGCCAGAATTCGTAAATTCCAGGCCGAAATCTTCCTCGGGAATGGACTGAAGAAGCAATTCCTGCGAAACGTAGGCGCCGCCCTGGTACTGCCCGATCGTCAACGGCTTGGGTTTGGGCCCAAGGGGGGCGAAAAAGTCGGCGGAAACCGGGAATTTCAGCGTCGGCAAAAAACACTCCTCCGGTTTTAGCCTGCGGCTGGCCCATTCCGCACGGATCGACCCACGGTTCAGCCAGAGCATCATCAGGGTTTCCACCAGAAGCATCGTTCCACCGACTACCAGAAAGAAGAACCAGGGCACAATCGCTTTAGTAATTACCCCTCGAATTTGCAGGATGAACGGAATTGGCGGCAAAAGGATGAGCGCGAGCGCAATGAGCAGTTTCAGGCAGGAGTTCCGCAGCAAATGCCTATGGACTCGTCTCCCCGTCTCGGGCTGAATGACTCTCAGCTCCTCGTAAAGCGCCTGGGCCTCCTTTTCGTTTTTCTCCACGCCGATCCCGAACTCGTAACAAACGGCCAGATTAAACCCGGCCTGATGAACGCCCAAACGGGACGCCTCGCGAAAATCCTCCACGGCCGCGGAAGGGTTTCGGTTCGTTCCCTCGCCCGTCAGCTTGCAAACGCCGCAGTTGAAAATCGCCTCGGGGAGAAATTCCGAGCGGGCTCGCTCGTAGTTCGTGAACGCCGCTGCGGGATTTTTCCACGTACCGATCCCCTCGCCCCAGCAGGTTCCCAGCATGAAAAACCCGAGCGGGTCTTCCTCCTGGGCCGCCTGGCGGAAGTACTCGATGGCCTGTTTTTCGTCCTTTGGAACGTCGGTTCCGCAGAGAAAACGCAGGCCGGTAAGCGCGTGTGAAGGTTTGGGTTGGTTCATATGGAGTGCGGCAATACAGAAGCCGAAGGCTTCATTTGCCGCTTTCACTTAGCGACCGAAAAATGGAATGGTATAAAGGGTTTTCACGTGGGAAACGTCCAGCGCACTTTCGCGGCAAATGCCTCTTCGAGGCGGTATTGCCGCAAGGGAAAGCGGTGAATGTCGCTTGCGCGACTGTATCACCGCACTCCAAAGGGAAGATTCTCCTCGATCATTTTCGCGGTGGCTTCTCCCATCATTTTGCTTCCCTCGGGCGTGTAGTGGCATTTGTCGGGGCCGACGAGCGTCTCGTAGTTCGGGGCGAGCAGTCCGTAGAAGTCGTCGATCAAAACGCCGTTTTTGCGCATCAGTTCTTCCGCGGCTTTGTTCATTTCTTCCACTTTGCCGATGAGTGGTTCCTCGTTGGTGCAGGGCGTCGTATTGGCGAAAATCAGCACCGCGCCGGTCTGTTTCATCCGGTCGATCAGTTTCTGGAGGTTTCCGAGGTATTCGTCCAACGGGCGGCGGCGGTCGTGGAGGCCGAAGTTGAAGTGGATCACGGCCCATTTGCCGTCGCCGAGCCAGTCATCCATCCCGTTCAGGCCGGTGGTCGTCGGGCCGCAGTTGCATGGCGGGCGGTGAACGTTCGCTTTGCCTGCCAGCGCCTGCCGGACCTGCATCGTGTAGCCGAGCGAGATCGAGTCGCCGATGATCATGACGCGCGGAAGGTTCGGGTCGTCGGTGAGCATTCCCCAGATGCCGGGATTTTCAGGCGTGTAGGCCCCTTTCAGGCGCGGACGGATGTACCAGAGCAGGCCGTGGTACCCCTCGTACTTGATGTGCAGCTGCTCCCATTTCTGCTGGTCTTCCGGAAGCGAGGCCACGAGTTTCATGTAATCGATCCACTCCTTGCGCGTGATTCGCTGCGGGGTCGGGCACGGCTGGAATTTGGCCGTTTCGGCGTTCAGTTCCTCCACCGCCTTGCGGATCGTCGCGGCGGCGTGCTTCCCGAGCAGCTCGATCCCTTCCTGCTTGTAGTGCACATGGTCGTCGGCCTGAAGTTCCTCAAGCCGGTCTTTAACGGCCGAGTCCAGATCATCGACCTGGATCCCGTTTTCGGCCATGACCTTTTCCGCGATCTCGTTGTACTGCTTCCAGAGTTCGACCGCGTTCGGTTTATCGCCACAGGGGGTCGTGCGGGCGAAAATCAAAACGGCGCCCTGGTCTTTGAGGATCCGGACCACTTCGCGGAGGTTTTTCTCGTAGTCCTCGGGCGACTGGCCGCGGTCGTGGATCCCGGCGTTGAAGTAGATCACGTCCCAGCGTTTGATTTCGTTCTTGACGGCTTCCGGCTGCCAGTTCGCGAAGTTTTTGGCGATGGACGAGGCCGGGCCGCAGTTGGCCGGAGCGCGGTGAACGTTCGCGACCCCTTTGAGTTCATTCCGGACCGTGGCCGTGTAGCTGCGGGAGATCGAGTCGCCGATGAGCAGAACGCGCGGCAGGGCCGGGTCATCCTCGACGAAGCCCCAGTCGCCGGGTTTTTCGAGCGAGTAGTTCCCCTTAATGCGGCCTTTCAGGTAGATCGGGAAGTAGAAGCCCGGGCCGAGGTTTTTCTGGAGGAGTTCCTCCCAGTCTTTCTGTTCGGGCGGGAGCGTTTCAACCCATTGGGCGTAGGCGTCCCACTCTTCCTGCGTCACGTTCCCCGCAAATGCCGGGACTTCTGCGGAAGCCGGGGACTGAATGAAGATCAGACCAAGGAAAAAGGTCAAACACGCCGTTAAAAGGAATCGTTTCATGAGGGCCTCGATGGAAGGGGTAAAGGAAGGGTTAATGTGAGGGTTTTCAGTTTCGCGGATCGATCAAAGGTCAAGCGTCACGGCGTGCCCGTCCGCTTTTTTGCCGAGGAAACTGTACATTTCGGGGTCGATCGAGTACGAGATCCGCTGGACCGACGCGTCGCCCATCGTCATGCCGAAGGAACCGGCGTGGGCGCTTCCGAAAATCGACCCGTTGTTGAACCCGGGGCGGTCCTGACGCGGGGCCAGGTTACTCGGGTTGGACGCGCTGTACTGCGTCTGCCGGAACGAGTCGTTTCCGGGCCGGCCCAGGGCGTCTGATTGTCGCCGGTCGCCGACTCGCTGTTCGTCGAGACTTCGTACTTGCTCGAGTCGAGGTACTTCTCGCCGTACAGGAACGTGTTGGAGGTTCCGTCGCGCACTTCGCCGATGGTCGTTTTGCTCTTGCCGTAGGTGATGCCGGTGTTGCCGCCGGAGAGTTTGGTGGCCAACGCCTCGGCGTAGGTCGAGACGGAGGTCGAAAGCGAGCAGTACCCGTCGCCGGTGCAGGCGTTATACTCGGTTTTCGCGCTCTGGCTGATCCCGTTCGAGTTGAACCCGCCCACGCCGCTGGCGTAGAGCTTGCAGGCCCGGCGGGACGGGCACGAAAGGAACGTCATGGGGAACTGGGCGCGCGTCGCGTTGTTCGCCTTGATGTTCGCGTCCACGGTCTGATTCCCGTCCATTCCGAGCGACCAGAGGGTTTGCTGTTCAAGGTACGGGAGCAGCGAGTACATCCAGGACCCCGGTTGTTTGTCGCCGGCTCCGAAATCCGGGTCGCCCTCCCAACGGTGGATCCAGCCGCCGGAGGGGTAAAATCTGTTGGAGGCTTCATGGTTCATCGCCCCGAGGCCAAGCTGCTTCAGATTGTTGCTGCACTGCATGACCCGCGCGGCCTCACGTGCCTGCTGGACGGCCGGCAAAAGCAGACCGACCAGCATTCCAATGATCGCGATGACGACCAGCAGTTCCACCAATGTAAACGCGCTTCTTTTCATCATAGTCGTGGCTTTCGTGAAATCTCAGGCAATAAAAAGGGGGTTTACTTCAGTTGGTACACTTTCATGTTGCGGAACTGGCACTCGTCGCTTTCGTCCACCTGATTGTGTACGCCAAGCATGAGGACGAGGGTGCAGATCCCCGGGGGCGTGGTGACCCAGCCGTTCACCTTCTTCCACTCCGACGAATCGTTCGGGTCAGAGGCATAGTTGGCTGAGTAAGACCAGACCCAGCCCTCCTTGTTTTTCCAGGAAGTGTTCGCGTAGGGGAGAGCGGCACCGGTCGCGCGCACTTCCACCTCGAAGTAGAATCGCTCGCCAGGCTGGACCGTTTTTTCGAAGAGGAAGCAGCCGTTCTCACACTTCTTGATCTCGAGGAGGTTTTCCCCCTGGCTCTTCGTCCCGTGGGACTTTTCATCCTGCCAGAATCCCCACTTCGTCTCGGGGGTGATGAGGTTCTCGCCCTCTTTTCCTTCGTTCACGCGCTCGGCGATCCGGGCGAGGACCTTTTCAGGATTGGCGATCTGAACGAGCTGATCCGAAAGACCCGGCAGAGCGGTTTCCCAGTGGACGCACGGTTTTTCGGGATTCTGATTTTCCGGAATGTTCCACCAGCGGTTTTTCTCGCCGTAAACCCAGACGTACTGGTCCGAGGCGGCGAGCGAGTCGCGCAGATTGTCACACAGGCGGTCGAGCCGTGAGCCGCCGTCTTCCTTCGGGCCGCGGTAGTAGTGGCTTCCCTCGGGATTCGTGTACATGTCGAGGTAAATGCCGAAGCCGCACTGGACCTGGGAGCGGTACTTCTGGCGGAGTTCCGGCGCGACGAGTCTGGCGCAGGCGCCCGTCCAGAGGACCATATCCAGGGCGTGTTTGCGGAACTGGTCGCCCTCGATGTAGTAGCCGGTCTCGCAGCCGTCCACGAGGACCATTTCGGCCGGAGCCGCAGCAAGCATCCCCTCGACGAATGCCGGGAGAAGCCCGTAACCGGAGGACGCCAGGAGCGAGTCGGGGTTGACGCTCCGGCCCGCGCTGGAGTTGATGGAGTTGAGCCACAGAGCTAGGACCGTCATGTTCGGGTACTCACTGGCCAGGGCCTTGCAGAACTGCTCGCCGCGGCTGCGCACGAGTTTCTTCATCTCGGCGTAACTTTTCCCTTTGTTGATCTCGGTGCAGTTGCGGAAGAGGGTCCTTCCGTACGACTCAAAATCGGGTGCGACGCCTTTCGAGCCGGTCTCCCGGGCGACCCAGGCGCAGATGGCGGCCTTCTTGCAGAGACGCTCCCAGCCCGCGTCGTCGTCCCAATCGACCGTTCCGGGACTGAAGTTGATGCGGATGAAATTGTCCGTGAACTGCTGGAACTTGCACGAGTTCATGTCGTCGATGCAGGACTGAAAGTCTTCACGGTTCCAGTCGTCGGGACTCATGAAATGCTGTGAGGAAGTCCCGCCGGCCGCGGCGCGGATCTCATACATGATCCCGGCAAACGGCGCGTTGGCTTCCATTTCCTGCCAGTGGTCGCGAATGTACTGGGTGTTCGGAATGTCCCAGCCCAGTTCGATGAATTTCTTCGTCGGCACGTCGGCCAGGGCGGTCAGGGAAAACGTCAGAAAAAACAAAAGGGCGAGTGAGATTCGGTTCATGATTCGTATGAGGGTTGGAGGGTGAATGAATACGTGAAAACCAGACTTCCAGCGAGAGTGTAAAGACCGGTCACTAAAAACAATTTTACCCCACCGCGCCAGCATCGTCAAGGGGGGGAAGCGCGAAAAAAGAAAATTTTTAAGAGGGGAGAAAAGATCCGGAGGGCCGACGTCCTCGTCGGTCAAGTTGAACGAAGTTCAACTTTTAACTCATTACGATCGATCTAAACCTGAACCCCTTTTCCCAAGAGTGAGCGCGGCCTGATTCAAACTTCAATTTAAACACGGATTTTCACGGATTAGAAGGATTTCCACAGATTATTAAAGGGATTGTCAAGTGCTTTTGATGATTCCCGATCAAATAAAATGAAATCCATTTAATCCATTAAATCCGTGAAAATCCGTGTTTAAATAAAAGGTAGAAGTGGAACGTGCCTGGTGTGTTGAACTTCGTTCAAATTGGCCGGTCTTTCAGAACATCGCGATCACCTTTTCGATCACTTCCGGAATCGCCTCTTTCAGAGGTTTATGGACCGTGGCGCCGGAGGCGTTTTTGTGTCCGCCGCCGCCGAAAAGACGCGCGATTTCCGCCACGTTGTAGTCTGCCCGGCTTCGGAAATTCAGGCGAATACCCTCGGAGGTCTCCGTGAACAGGACCGCGGCTTTCACGCCCGCCGTCGTCAGGAGCGTGTTCACCAGGTCTTTCGTGTCGGCCTGCGTTCCGCCGATCCTCCGGAAGTCGTTCTTCTTCAGCCACGCGTAAGCCACTTTTCCATCGGCCGCGAATGTGGCGGTTTGAGCGACCTGCCCCATGAATTTGAGCCGTTCGGGGGAGTAATTCTCGTACGCCCACCGGTACAGATCGGCAGTGGACGCGCCGCATTTTATGAGTTCCGCCGCCTGGCGCAGTGTTCGGGGAAGGACCGAGGGGAAACGGAACCAGCCTGTATCGGTCGCGATCCCAAAGTAGAGGCAGTTGGCGATCGAAAAATCAGAATCTTCAGGTTGAAAATCAAACGGAATGCCCAGTTTCCGAATCAGTTCCATCACGAGGCACGCTGCCGCCGGCTGCCTGGCGTCCGAAAAATTGTACTCCGTGAGCCGGTCACCGACCGCGTGGTGGTCGATCACGAGCGTCCTGATCCCCGTCCCGACGAGAGCCGCCATCTTACCAAGCTGGCTGAGCGATGAAGTATCGACCACGATCCACGTGTCGAACGCGTCGAAAAAACCGGCCGGGGCGTCGTCGAACTGCCGGAACCGGGCGAAGTCACGGCCGAAAAAACCGAACTGAGCGCTCGGGAGGTCAGCGTTCATGATCGTCACCTCGTAACCGAGTTTTTCCAACGCGAAACAGAGCGCCAACTCGCTCCCGAGAGCGTCTCCGTCCGGGTCACGATGCGCCGAAATCAAAATCTTGCTCGAATCAGCAAGAAGGGATTTGAAACGTTTCCAGTTTGGCATTTATTTTAAAGCTCATCCGGCAACCGCGTACCGGAAAAATAATTAAAACGCGGACAGGTTCAGTGTATAATGTAAAAAAACTGCATACCATATCCACGAGGAAGAACCTTATCCAAATTTAAATTATACCACAAGCACGGGATTCGTCAATACCACGCTTCTGACATTTCCAGAAATAAGATCACAAAATCGTAATCAAGGGTATTCAGAGAACCGATTCGCTTCAGTGTCCTCTGTGCGGGTAGAAGAAGATTGTGTCAGGCTTATGGTTTTCGTGATTGCGAATACTTTAAGTCATAAATCCTGTGTCAAAAGGTATAGGTACGTACCTGCCGGATGAACCAAAAAAAATTTCTCATCCCCCCCTTTCCCAAAAAGAAAAATGTGTTATAATGAGCAAATCATAAGAATGGCCCTCAAAAGGGCTTAAGCAACGGCAAGTCATGAACCTGGTCAGGGGTTTGCGCCAGCAGCCATAAGTGGAACTACCGTGTGCTTGGGTCCTTTTGAGGGCCTTCTTTTTTATTTCGCAATAAAATGCAGCCGGAATCCGTTAATACTTTATAAAATCCGGTAAAATTTCCCCCTCCCCCCTTTTCTCAAATCCGAAATCGGATAGAATTGTAAGAAAATATAATCCAAAGAGTAAATCCGTGCGTTATGTTTTGTTTATTCCGGCTTTCAGACCGTTTTTTTGCAAAAATCCTGCATATTGTGCGGTTCCTGCTCTTGCGCATTTTTTGATTTTAGTGTAAAATCAGAAAATGGATCGTCGTCCCTGGCGGTCAAATTGAATGAACGCCGGGGAAAAGGCTTTCCCTGAAAACCGTCAGGAGGATGGTTTACAAAGTTTTATGGGAAAACGGATTAAAGCCTGATTCCTTTTTTATTCGAGTATCAGTCCGTTTCCCTAGAAGGCCTGCCTGCCCCCAGCCAGATTGAAACGTTTGTGATGAGTGTAAAATCGACTACAAAAGTAACTACAAAAGTAAACGGTACCATTTCCAGAACATGTGATGCGGTCCATCTAATGTTGACCGTTTGCCCGCCGATGGAGCTTGTGGGCACACCTCTGGAGATCCAGATCAACTCGGTAAACGCCCAAATTTCCGCTGCGATTCAGGAATACGTTCCCGGTGCGGAAGTCATTCAGCAAACGGTTTTTCTGAAGAATTACGAAGATCGAAAAGTCTGTCAGCAAATCTGGCGTGAGTATTACGGTGAAAAAATCCCAGTAAACACGTACGTCCCGCAGGCCCCATGCGACGGCCAGCTTCTCGCGGTCGAAGTGCTTGTTCTTGAGCCGGAAAATTCCCAGGTTCTGCACCGAAGTGAGGATTTACTCGCATTCAAGCAGGACGGCGTAACGCTTTATTTTGCGTGTGAGCAGGAACCCGAGGACTATTCGCGCAGCATGTACGCGCAGTCGGTCGGAATGTTCCAAGGACTGGAGAAGAATTTCAAAAGTCGGAAGATCCCGTTCGAAAACGTCATTCGCACGTGGCTCTACCTTGGTAATATCACGGAGCCGACATACAGCGAACTGGAAGGGGAGACTCAACGCTACAAGGAACTAAACCGCGCAAGGACGGATTTCTTCCGTGACATTCGTTTTTTCGACGGTGTGACGAATTCCCCTTGGACCCACGCGGTTTATCCGGCCAGTACGGGAATCGGCGCGGATGGAGACACTGTGGTGATGAGTGCCCTGGCCGTCAAGTTTGACGACCCTGAGCACGGTGTGATCCTGCCGCTCGAAAACCCACAGCAAACCTCAGCGTTCTGCTACGGTACGGAATACAGCATCAAAAGCCCGAAATTTTCGCGTGCTCTTCTGCTCGCAAATCACGACTCCGGTATGATTTTTGTCTCAGGAACCGCCAGCATCATCGAGCAAGAAACGTGGTACAAAGACGATCCGGAAAAGCAAACCGAACTGACGCTTAATAATATTGAGGTCCTGATCAACGAGCAGAATCTCGCGGCACACGGGAAGCCCGGTTTCGGCTGTGAACTCTCGGAATTAGTGAGCGTTCGCGTGTATGTGAAACGTCCCGAAGACTACGAAAAGATTCGCGCGGTATGTGAACGCCGCCTGCCCAACGTCCCGAGCATTTACACCATTGCGGACATTTGCCGCCCTGACCTTCTGGTAGAGATCGAAGGGACTGCAGACGTAGGACCGGCGCGCAATATTGAAAGAAAATAAAAACAGGTGTCTGAAATCGCTATAGGCCACGCGAGGCCTGCCATCGCTGGATTTCGCAGCGGGCAGGACGTAACCTTTGGTTTGATGCTGGGCCTGCAGGATTTAGTATAGATTGTTTTTCTCGATGTACTTCCGTACGCTATCTGGGAGCCAGAATTTTACGCTCTTTCCCGCTTTTACACGTTCCCGAATTTCCGTACTGCTGAACGCCACCGCCGGCATAGGGACACGCGATGCACGGATTTGACGAAGCCGTTCCCGTGTGGCAAGACCCTTCAAAAAGGAAAGATTCCCGATTTCCTGCCCGCTTCGCCCTATCAGCGCCAGCGTTGCCAGTTCGCAAATGCGTTTAGGCTCATACCAGTCCGGGAAGATCCGCAGCATATCCTCCCCCATAAGCAGGAACAACTCGTCGTTAGGGTACTTCCGGCGCAGATATTCCAGTGTGTAAACCGTATAACTGACCGCGTTCTGACGCAACTCGAAGAGTTCCAGCTTAAAAGCAGGATTCCCGCGCAAAGCCAACCGAATCATCGCAACGCGGTGTTCTTCAGACGTCAAATACTTTCCCTGCTTGTGGGGCGGGATTTTGGCCGGAACGAATAAAACACGGTCCAAGCCCAGCGTCTCACGCGCCGTTTCTGCAAGAAGCAAATGCCCGAAGTGGATCGGGTCGAACGTTCCACCGTAAATGCCAAGTCTCATTTCAGGATCAGCCGCTCCGTGAAATTAATGGAAACCTTGAGCGAACTGACCTCACCGCGAAACCCCATGACTGACTCATCGACGCGTTCGGAGAGGAAAATCGCCCGGCCCCGTTCCACGTCAAAGAGAAAGATCCCCTCATAAAGCCTATCCAGAAGCTGGGCCTGAAGCGCACGGTCCTGAATGGGTGAAAGGATTTTCGTCGAGTAAGCGATTTTTGCGATGCCGTCCGAAACACTTTCGAGCGTGAATCGCTGAATCATCTCCACTCGCTGGAGCTGGCCCTGCTTGTTCTGCGCGTAAATCGGGTACTGATGCGTCCAGGAGTGACCGACCGGAATCGCTTCCTCGGGGAACTGGATACAAACGTACGCCTGATTAGCCTGTTGAACAATGGTAGTCGCCCGGTAATCCTCGCGGGAAACCTGCTCGCCACGCGCAGATATCTGCACCCGGGAAAGGTCACGTCCGAGTGATTCCGGCACCGTGTCAAAACCTTCTTTCGGAGCGATTTCCTTGCGACTGTCGAACGTCCGGGTCGTTCCATCTTCACGGCGTTCCCGCATATCGACCCACGGAACGGAATTCACGATCGTGGCGGTCCCGTCTTCCGCGACTTTTTCGACCTTCCAGGACTTCATCGAATGCGTGTACGTATCGACGTTTTCCGTAACGGCCCCGACTTTCGTGACGGTCCGATTACTGTGCGTCACTTCCCATTCCAAAACGTCACC
The DNA here is from genome assembly GCA_030530205.1 of Thermoguttaceae bacterium. GTDB lineage: Bacteria > Planctomycetota > Planctomycetia > Pirellulales > Thermoguttaceae > RGIG3701. The sequence continues at coordinate 27,695 of JAUMVK010000046.1, forward strand.
CGCCTGCCACTTGTAACGAAGCTGGAAGGTTTTTTCAGGTTCCGCCGCCAAGGCCGCAAGAGTGAGAGAAAGGACGAAGATGAAAAAAAAGGTGATTCTGCGCATGATCGATCAGAAATAAAAAAGGGGCATTAATTCCAAAATGGCTGGGGCGGTTTCCCCTGCGTTTTTAAAGCCCCCCTCTTTGAGGGGGGTGGCACGAAGTGCCGGGGGGAGTTGAACTGAGCGGGCACCAAACTCCCCCAGTCTCGCTGCGCGAGCCAGCCCCCTCAATGAGGGGGCCTTTAAATTACTTTTCCCCCGCTTTCAAAACGAAAACCGAGGCAGAAAGCGACGGAAGCACCGCGCGGGCACAGCCTTCCGAAAGCTCTACGTTCAGAGGCTCGGCCTTAATCAGCGCCGGCTGGTCCAGTGTGTTGCGCTTCTTCAGCTTTGCCGCTGGTTCCTCGCCCTGCTCCAGCGGTGGCGTGACGCACTGGGCCGAGGCGCTCGAGACGGTCAAGTCCTCAAGACGCAGCTCGATCGGCGCGTCAGTCATTTGATTGTTCATGACCTTCACGATGATCTGCTTCCCGTCCTCCGAGCGCGTCGCGACGGCGTTCACCAGCGGCATTTCGCCAAGCATCGCCGGAGAGTCGGAGGAAAGCCTCACACGATTCGGTGCGTAGTGCTCGCGCCAGAGCTTCATCACGACGTAATTCGGCGCGGGGAACCAGCCGTTTTCGTCGAAGTTGATGAACGCATTATCCCATCCCGTGGCGGAAACGTGGCGCAGGAAGAGGGCCGGAGAGGCCATTCCCACGACATCGCCTGCTTTCTCGAAGCAGTTCAAAATCCCGCCAGCGTGCAGGCCGGTGCGCCAATCGGTGCTCTGCGCGTTCCACTCCGAATCAAAGAAACGAAGCTCAGGATTCCCGGACTTTTCGAGGATTTGGCGGCGCGCCTCGAAGAACTGCTGGTTCCGGTACGGGTTCACCGCGTAACCATCCGGATTGTCGTACTGGTGGGTCGAAACGAACGCGATGCCAGGCACACGGGTCCCGACGTTTTCATCCCAGCCGAAGCGGTCTCCGCCAGCCCACGAGCCGCACGCGATGACGTGGATCGAGGGGTCCACCGCCTTCATGCGCGGGATCAGTTCGTTGCAGACCGCGACGTACTCATCGACCGGCGTGTGCTGCGGATGCACCTCATTATCGATCTCCCAGAATTTGACGCCGTAGGGTTCCGGGTGGCCGTTTTTCGCACGGACGGCGCCCCACTTCGAGTCGGCCGGACCGTTGCAGTACTCGACCCAGTCCACAGCTTCCTGCAAATCGATCTTCTCGCCGGGTTTGCGGGTCCATTCCCACTGCTTCGTTCCGATGTCCACCACCATGATCGGCTCGGCTCCAACCGCACGGCAAAGGGTCATGAATTCATCGATTCCGAACGAGTTCACGTCCCGGTCGTTCCAAAGTTCCACGGGAAAACTGCCGCGGTCATCCTGCGGGCCGATCCCATCCTTCCAGCGGTAAGCGGAGGCGTAGCACCCGCCCGGCCAACGAATCACTGCGGGCTTAATGTCCCGAATCGCGCCGAGGAGATCCGGACGCAAACCGCCCGTTTTTTCCTTCCAGCTGCGCGGCATGATGGATACCTGGTCCAAATCGACCTGCGTGGCCGGCTCGACCTGGAAAAGGATCGAATCCTGGGCGGCCGGGACGGTGAATGAGCCCGTGACTTTCGTCCATTCTGCGCTTTTAACCTGCGCGGCCTGATTCTGGAACGTGACGGTTCCTTCCCCCTTGGCCCAGTAGGAAAAGTCGTACGTTTCGCCCGGTTTCAGCGCGAAATGCCCCTGCGAGAGCGTGCCGTTCTGAGTGAAACGGATGAATTTCTCGCCGTTTCGGGCGGCATTTTCCGAGGTGACGGGGAAACCGTCCTCGATGGTCCAGAAACGCACGTCGGCTTTCTGCGCCATTTTCCCGGGCTGATTTCCATCGTAGAGGATCTTCCCGTCCAGAGTTTTCATCAGGACATTCCGGAATTCCGCCGCGGTCTCCCACGTTCCCAGACCAATACCTCCGGCAGGGATCGGCTTTTCATCGGTCACGTCAAGCACGGATTTCCCATCCACAAAGACCTGGAAATGCCCGCCCTTGACTACTAAACGAATGGCGTAGGTGCGCTGCGGCTCAAAAGGCTCGCATGGAATGTGACGTCCGACGCTATATTTGGCGTCCCCGTCCATCCTCTCAACGGCATTTTCACGATTCTTCCAACCGCCGAGATTGGCCCAGTACGTCTCTTTGCCGTGTGACCGGAAAAGGATGAGAAAACCTTCTGCTCCGGAAAACTTTTTGGCTTCAAGCGTGACTTCGTAATCGGTAAAATCCCCTTCGATGAGACGGATCACGGGATTGCCCTGGCGGGAAGTCTGCTTAAAAACACCGTTTTCATACTGAAACGTTCCACCTTTGCCGGCCTCAAAGGAGCGGTTCCAGACCAACTCACCCCAAAGACCGCCGTTGCAGGAATTGTAAATATGCTCGAGAAAATGGCCGTAAACCTTTGTATCCACGGGGTTGAGGACCTCCGACGGATAAACTGTCAGACGAATTGGCTCTTGTGCAAGAGCGATGAAACTTGTGAAGACAAAAAACAAAAATAAGGTAATGTGGCGCATGATTCAATCAGGAATGAGGAATTAGGAATTTGGAATTGAAAATCAGGAAGGAAAAAGGGAGGACCTCATTCTTCCGAACCGGTCATTTTTTTCATCAGGGTCTCGGCTTCCTGGCGAACGATCTCGTCATACGCGTCGTTTTCAGCGATCTTCTTCAGGGCTTTGACGTTTTTTGCGATTTCTTTCCCAGCGGCGGAGGGATTCATTTTACCACTCTGCATCTTTTTCCGGGAAGCCTGCATTTGGGACCAAACTTTCTGCATCTCATCGATCCCTTCCATTTTTTTGGCTTTTTTGATGATTTTAGCCGCTTTTTCTTCCTGCGGCAATCCCTTCAGGCACTTCATCATTGCGTTCAAGCGATACAGCGCTTCTGACGGTCTTTCCGCCAACAGGTCTTTAAGCGATTGAAGTTCCGTATTGATCGATACGTTGATTTCGTCGATGAATGTCTTCACCTCATCGTCTTTACTGGCTTTTTTCTCCATCTGCTTCATTAACGGAGCCCACGCTTTGTCGGAAGTAAACTTCATCGCGACTTTCGCCTGCGACTTCGGCACATTCAGGTCCAGAATCGGGTTAAAACCGTTCACAAGACGGTTACGCTGAAGCGCCTCTTTTACATGAAATTCGACTTGAGGGAGAACGTCTTTGGGAGTCCCTGCAGCGACCAATTCCCCGCGGCAGTTGAGGAGATACGCCTGCGGGATTCCACCATCTTTCGGCGGAGCCAATGGGCAATTATAGCCTTGGTAATTCGTAAAGTTGCAGTTGCTCTGTTTGAGGAAATCCGTCACTTCCTGCCCCAAATCCTGCAAATGACTTCCAATTAAAACAAAGCTCCCGGTGGAGCCGTACTTGGACTGGCACTCGATCAGGTGAGGAAACGCAGCCCGGCATGGACCGCAAAAGATTCCCCAATATTCGATATAAACGACTTTGCCACTCAGATCAGCGTCCGTGAGTGGTTTTCCCCAAATCACTTGGGGACTGCCCTGAAAATACTGGGCGGAAACTGCGCTGGAAATAAAAATCAGCGCAAGACTCAAAAGCAGGCGAGCGGATAAAAACGTTTTCATAAAAAGGCCTTTCCGGAAGTTGCATGGAAATTTGTCAGAAAAAACACGCATTAGAAATTAAGTATAAACCGGAAAGAACAAATTGTCAAGGGGGTACAGGGAATTATTTTCTGTACTTTCCCAATAAATACAAAAAACGACGAATATCAAGCGGAAGTGGAGCCTCAAGCTGCATTTTCTCGCCCGTCTTCGGATGGAAAAACTCGATCCGTTGGGCGTGCAATGCCTGACGCTCTAAAACCAGAGTGCCGGCCGAAAGCGCATTCCAGTCCGTGTTTTCGTAGTCGTCCGCCTCCGGTGGAAGCGAAAGCGCCGAATCAAGCGAAATCCCTGAGAGAGACCGGTCGCGCCGAAGTTCACCGAGCAAAAGCCGTGGGTGCGTACTGTAAAGCAGATCACCCGCGATCGGGCATCCGATGTGCGTCAGATGAAGGCGGATCTGGTGCGTGCGGCCCGTTTTCGGGAAACACCGAAAAGCCGTGAAACCGTTGAAATGCTCCGCGACTTCGTAAAACGTCCGTGCGGCACGGGCGTCGGGGTCATCGAACCGAATCATTTTCTTCTCACGCTGACCGCCGGAATGGTCACCGATCGGCGCGTCGATCCAGTCGCAGTCACGGACCGGCCGGCCGTAAGAAACCGCAAAATATTGCTTCTGAACGAGGCGCTGCTCGAACTGCGCGGCAAGTTTCGCATGGGAAAAATCGTTGCGCGCAACCAGGATCACGCCGCTGGTATCGCGGTCAAGACGGTGAACGATCCCTGGGCGCTGCGGGCCGCCGGACTGGCTTAAATCGTCGCCGTAACGGAATTGCAGAGCGCTGGCGAGTGTACCGGACCAATGGCCACGAGCCGGATGAACGACCATTCCCGACGGTTTGTTCACGGCTGCGACCCACTCGTCCTCGTATAGAATTTCGAGCGGAATATCCTCGGCGTGCGGACATTCCCGCGGAAGTTCCGGGAGCGTGATCGTGACCGTTTGACCCGGGTTCAGTTTATATGCCGGCTTCGCAGTTTTCCCGTCCACAAAAACGTTTCCGTCTGTGATCGCGTTGCGCATCATCACGCGACTGAAATCCGGGAAATGGTACACGAGGAATTTATCGAGCCGCCACCCAGACTCGTCCAGCGCCGTAACTACGGTCTGAGTCCCGGTCGGGATCTCGTGCGCAGTGTCCCCTGCTCCGTCTGTCTCGTCCGGAAAAATTAGCTCGTCGGTAAAATCTTGCGGCTCGGTCATAAAAAAAGCCCCCGAAACGGAGGTTCACTCAATTATGAATTATGAATGATGAATGATGAATTGAGGGCCTGAGGTGGCGCAGGCCCTCTACTTCGATTTAATTCAGTTCTGCGCGGCGGGTTCAGCCGGAGCAGCTTCAGGAGCG
>JAUMVK010000085.1:0-5823 GCA_030530205.1 Thermoguttaceae bacterium
TTAAGATGTCACTTATCCAAATTGTTTTACTTCTTGTCAAAGATTAACTCGGTGAATCACTTCACTCAAGTGGATGTGTATTCTAGCACATTTTAAAATTCTTTCAAGGGGGAGATACGGAAATTTTTTCACTATTTTTTTCCTCGGCCTCTTGAAATAAAACGAATCCCTCTTTATAATAGTAATGATGTTGAAAACGACCCAAGCATTATTTCAAGTGGAATCTATGGAAACCGACAGAAAAATCCTTTTATTATTGGCACTTATGATACCTCTGACTATACGATTTCTGGTCTGGCATGAGATCTCGAGGTTTCCCAGAAAAGAATATCCAACGCAAGCGGTTTTTGCCGGAAATTTTATGGATGGAAGCCCCTGCAGACCCGAGGATTTTGACGGAAAAGTCGTTCTTTTATACTTTTATGCTGTCTGGGCTGGTTCCGTACAGGACGAAATCCAGCAAACGCTTCTTGATCTTTATCAGCAATATCACGGTCAAGGGCTGGAAATCATCGGCGTTTCGTGTTGGTCTGACACTCAAGATGTCAAAAAATATGCCGCTCAAAACAATCAGCCCTGGAAAGTAATGAGTTCCGAGGAGGTCATTTCAAAGAGGGATACGGTCTCCGATTATTACATGTATGGTTACGTGCCGTATATCATCGTGGTTGGACGGAACGGAAAAATCGTATCGAGAGATGTACGGGGAACGGCTCTCGTGGAGATCGTGGAAAAGGAATTGAATCGGAAAAAACAGAATTGAATCCGAATTTTGTGAAGGAGAAAATCATGACCGAACGCCCGCTGGCAGTCGTAACGGGGGCTTCCGATGGAATGGGACGCGAATACGCCCGCGCTTTGGCCGAAATGGGGTGCGATCTGTGGATCATCGCCCGACGTGAGGCCCGGCTTAACGAGCTGAAAACCGAGCTGGAAGCCCAGTTCGGGGTTTGCGTCGAGGTCCTCACCGCCGACCTTTCGCGATTCGAGGACATTCAGAGGATCGAGCAGAAAATCGAATCGGCCCGGAACCTCCTCTGGATGGTGAACTGCGCAGGTTTCGGGGCGGGCGACGGCGTTTTCCCGGACGTGAATGTTCAGCTCGAAACCGCGATGCTGATGGTGCATAACATGGCCCCGATGCGGTTTTGCCGGGCCGCGCTCGTTCCGATGCGGGAGAATCACCGCGGTTTCATCATCAACGTGGCGTCCGTCGCGGGATTTCTCGCCTCGCGGGGGGCCGTCGATTATGCCGCCACCAAGGCGTTCCTCATCACGTTTTCGCGCTCCTTGCAGTGTGACTGCGTGGGGACGGGAGTGCTGGCGCAGGCGTTCTGCCCGGGGTTCGTCCGGACGGGTTTTCACGACTCGGAAACGATGAAGAGCAGCCCGCTGAAAGAGCAGGTCCCCGGCTTTATGTGGGATTCCGCGCCACGGGTCGTGCGGAAGTCGCTCCGGGCCGCGCAGAGACGCTTCTGCCACCGGGTGGTTTTCATTCCGACCTTTTTTTACCGGGTCATCGCGCGTGTGATGTCCGGGCCGTTGATCGCGCCGCTGAGGATTTTCTTCACCGGTGGGAAAACGAGGTAATCATCAGAGTATTTGGAGACTGCTATGCTGCGTACTTTATTTTTATTTACTGCCCTTTTTGCCCTCACCGCTGCCCTGCCCGCGCAGGAGAAAATCGAGCTTTGGCCGGGGCTGGCACCGGGGGAGTCGGTCCGGGAACCGAACGTCGAGCCGGACGGGAATAGGGCGACGCGGGTCACGACGCCATTTTTGCTCGTTTATCGGGCCAAAGAGGTCAAGACGGACGCGCTGATGCTCATTTTGCCGGGCGGCGGGTACAGCACGTGCTTCTATTATAATGAGGGGATCCCGAACGCGCAGTGGTGGAACGAACAGGGCGTCACGGCGGCCGTGCTGGTGTACCGGGTCCGCGGCCCGTCGGGAAGCCGATCTTCACTCCGGCGTGGCAGGACGCGCAGCGGGCGGTGAGGATCTTACGCTCCAGGGCCAAAGAATGGGGCCTGGATCCCGAGAAAATCGGCGTTCAGGGGTACTCCGCGGGCGGCCATCTGACGCTTTTGACCGCGTGCAACAGCCAGACTCTGGCGTACGAGCCGATCGACGAACTGGACGAGATCCCGTGCCACGTCAACTTCGCGATGCCCGTTTACCCGGCGTATGTGCTTGAGGACGGCGCGGAGGGACCCAACACGGCCAAGGGGAACGAGGCGGATTTCGCCCCGGGGCTGAACTTCGACGCGAAAACGCCGCCGATGTGCCTCCTGCACGGCGACAAAGACATCTACTCGCCGATGGGGTCCGTAAAGGTTTACGCGGAACTGCGAAAGCACAACATTCCGTGCGAGCTGCACATTTTCGCCGACGCAGTGCATGGGTTCATGTTCTGGAACGACGCGGAGAATACGAAAACGTGGCGCAGCCGCGGACTGGAGTGGATGAAGGTGATGGGATACTTTTAAACTCTGCAAAATGGAGAAAATGGGCGCGTTGCAACGGGAAAGGTTTGCGATTTTTTCGGTGTAAACGTTTTTCACCCCCTTCCCTTTTTGGGAGAATGTGGTAAATTAACGAACAATCGAACGAAAGACTTTTCCCTTTGCCGGTTCCAAACCCGCTTGAGACGGAACTCTTTCCTTTCATTATTCGTTATTCGCTATTCATTATTCATTTCCCAAGAGAGTCGCCATGGGTCTGAATCCGGAACAATCTGCTGCCGTGCATACGCTTCGCGGGCCTTTGCTAGTGCTTGCGGGCGCTGGGTCGGGGAAGACGCGCGTCGTGACGATGCGGATCGCCGAGCTGATCCGGAATGGAGTCGCTCCTGACCGGATCCTTGCCGTGACGTTCACGAACAAGGCTGCGGCCGAGATGCGCGAGCGCGTCATGCAGATCCTCTACCCGGGGCAGCGTGTGCCGCAGGGGGTCCCCACGCCGTTCGTCGCGACATTCCACGCTCTGTGCGTTCAGATCCTGCACCGCCACATCACGAAGCTCGGCTTCCCGGAACAGTTTGCCATCTACGACCGCAGCGACCAGGAAAGCCTCGCGGGGCGCGTCATCAAGGACGCCATGCCAAGCGGGAAACTCCGACCGAGCGATTTTCTGAATATTATAAGCAAGTGGAAAACTCAATCGATCCGGCCGAACGAAGCGGACCGACACGCAGAGAATGACCACGAGTATGCCGCGTCGTGCATTTACGGGCGGTACCAGACGGCCCTGAAAGCGTGCGGCGCGGTCGATTTCGATGATATTCTTCTTTTGACTGAGGATCTTTTCAGGGATTTCCCTGAGGTTCGGGCGGAGGAGCGCGGACGTTACGACCACATTCTGGTCGATGAGTACCAGGACACCAACCAGAGCCAATACCGTATTATCAAGACTCTGGCTGAAAAACACCGCAATCTGTGTGTCGTGGGGGACGACGACCAATCGATTTACGCCTGGCGAGGCGCGGAAGTCACGCACATTCTGCGCTTCCGGAATGACTGGCCAGACGCGAAAGTCGTGAAGCTCGAAACCAATTACCGCTCCACGCACGAGATCATCAAATGGTCGAATCGGGTCGTGGCGTTCAACCGTCAGCGTCACCCCAAAACCCTGCGAGCGACCCGAGGCGGGGAAATGCCGCGCGTTCTTCAATGCCAGGACCCGGACGATGAGGCGGAAAAAGTCGTCGCGGAGATCCGACGGCGGATCCAGATCAAAGTCCGCAAACCCAACGAGATCGCGGTCCTCTTCCGTACGAACGAGCAGTCGCGTCTTTTCGAGGTGGAGTTCAAGCGCCAAAATGTTCCTTACACGTTGATCGGGAGCATGTCTTTCTTTGACAGGAAGGAGATCCGTGACCTGCTCGCGTACCTGCGGGTCATTCTGAACCCGAAAGACGAGGTTTCGCTCCTGCGGGCCATCAACACGCCGCCGCGAGGGATCGGGCAGACGACGATGATCCGGTGCATGGAAACGGCGCTGGCCCGGCATAAAACCCTCTGGGAAATGCTCGGAAACGAAGCTGGGCTGGCGGCCGCGAGGATACAGCCCAAAGCAATTTCAGCCATCAGCGATTTTCGAGACCTCATCCGAACTCTTCAGATCAAAGCGCATACGCTCCCGGTGGATGGATTGATTCGGGAACTGATCGAGACGATCAATTATTACAGTGAAATCGAACGGCTCAACGAAAAACCCACGGATCGGGAACTGCGCTGGAATCTGGTCGAGGAGTTCGTGAACTCGGCCGCCACGTTCGTTCAGAAGGAGGAACGGCCGCGGCTGGGAACGTTCGTTCAGCAGCTTTCACTCATGGATCGGGATGATTCGGGAAGCGAAAAAGAGGAACAGCTCAAAAACGGCTCGGTCATTCTCATGACGCTGCACTCGGCCAAAGGGCTGGAATTTCCTGAGGTTTATATGGTAGGAATGGAAGAAGGGCTGCTGCCTCACAAGAAATCGGTTGACAGTCTTCGTGAAGAGGATATTGCAGAGGAACGGCGTTTGTGTTACGTCGGAATGACTCGCGCGAAAGAACGGCTCACGCTCTCACTGGCCCTCGAAAGAATGAAATGGGGCGTAAAGAGAAAGACGATTCCAAGCCGATTCCTGTACGAAATGACCGGGCACGCCGAGAATCCGAACTATATAAAAATCCTGCGCGGGGAAGCAAACCCGGAAAACCGGCGAACACGACCAAGGTAGTACTGGGACGATGCTTCCAGTGCCGTCTAAATGAGGAATCAGGAGTCAGGAATGAGGAATTGAAAAAGCCTTCGGCTTTTATGGGCCGAAAGCTTTCTGAACGCAGTATTACGCGCAAGCAGTGTAATTACGCATTTCTAATTCCTGATCAAATCTCAGTTTCCCGGAATCGGCTCCACAATCGGTGCGGAAGTGGACACGGTACCGCCCAAGGCGCAGGAGCTGCAGCCAGAGGTCACGACCGGAGCACCGCCACCCGAGCACGGGCAATAGTCATCGACGACCGGGATGTCGCAGCTGTTGCACGGGGTATAGCAAACCGTCTGATCTTTTTTGAAAGGCGTCCAGCGGCAGTTGTTCTGGCAGTTTTTGCACCCTGCAAACAGAACCACCATGGAAAGCGCCAGAGTGAAAGCAACGATCTTTTTCATTTTTTTACTCCTGATTTAAAAACACAAATTGTATTGGGCAAAACGTTAAACGGTACATAGTCCCGTGGAAACCTCATTCCCTAATCTTCCTCTCATATTTTACCCCATAATCCTGTACTTGGCAAGTAATTCAGACCGTTTTTTCTAAATTTTCTTCCTTTTCCATTCAATTTCAAAACGGTTAATACGATTCTGGAAACTTTTTCTTATGTTTCGGTCAGGAAAACCGGCGTTAAACTTTACGTATTTTAACCAACCGGAACACTACAGGCTAAAAAGGTGTCAAATTTACCGATTATTCCAAAAATTCCAAAGATTCCAAATTTTCCCGTCCGATATTTTCACCATCAAAGGAGATGAATTTCCTTTCGTAAAAAATCCTAATTTTGAACCAGGGATTAGGTTCAAATCATCAATTTTTTGGAGGTACTTCCTATGAAACGTTTGTTTGCTGCCGTTCTTGTTTCCCTTTGCATGTGTGGCATTTCGCTGGCTCAGAACTGCGGTTCCTGTGCCCCGGCTCCGGCCCCGGCTTGCGATTCCTGCGCTCCGATTTGTGACACTTGCGGTCCGAAAACGATTTGCACCCCGTTCAACGGTTTCTTCCTTGAACTGTTCCATCCGGCCTGCCCGTGCGACTGCGCTCCGGCTCCGGGCGCCTGCGCTC
>JAUMVK010000047.1:0-32623 GCA_030530205.1 Thermoguttaceae bacterium
GACGCTTCCAGCGTCGTCTTAAAAATATTTGATGACGCTGGAAGCGTCATCCCCGCAAGTTTTATTTTTGAGGCGACGCTGGAAGCGTCATCCCCGTATGCGATGTCTTGCCAGTTCTTATGACGATTTACAAAAAAGTCTGTTGAGAAATATTTCTATTGTCATATTTTATTCCGCGCTGGTCTCACTTTCCAACGGAACGACAAACGTGCGGAAATTCCACAGCATCAGCTTCTGGTTTGTGGGGATCAGCATACAGCAAGACACGTTTCCGCTACAGTCGATGATCACCTGGCGTGAATTCGGGAATTTATACCCTTCCGCGCACGGCTCATGACCGCAGACAAGGATCTCCGCGCTGACCATCTTCGCAAACTCGTCAGCATTGGCCTGGCTGTACTCGCGCCCCCAAACAAGTCGGTAAACAGAACCGTCCCGAATGAAATCCGATCCAGGGTCCAGTGAACGATAAAAGATGGAATCGTCAAACGGATGCAGCGGATCCAGGTGCAAATTGGGAATGCTATGTGAGAAAAAGACGTTCCCGGAAATCTTCACCGCCAGAGGGCAGGTTTCCAGGTAGTAAAGCATCGCGATGCGCACGTCTTCAGCATGGACCCCATAATCGTGACGCATACCAGCAGCGAAGGCAGAATTAAGAAACTGTCGGTTCTTTTGGATCGGGTAGCGGGTCAGCTCGGCCAACTCGTGATTGCTCATGATGTGGTGCACGCGCTGCGGGTAGCGCACCTTCATGTTCGCTACTTCGGTCAACATTCGATGGGAACAACAACCGCCACAGTCGGGCAGTTGAGGGCCCCCATGGCAAATTTCCTGGAAAACCAGATGACGCCCAGTATATTTTTCCATGTTCGCCAGTTTCAGAATGGCAAGGTAGTTCTCCACGTGGCCGTGCAGGTCCCCAGTCAGCAGAACATCCGCAGCGTTCTCCTGGTTCAGGATAAGCAAATTTCCTTCTCGGCATTGGGTCTGAATATTCAGCTCTGCAGCTCTCAGGAAAATGGTGACGGCTTCTTCGGCAGTGTGAAGAAAAGGAGTCATAGTTGTCCAGCCAATAACTTTCCAAATTATAAAATGTATTATAATAGCCTAACAGAAAAAACCATTTTTGTCCAGCCCATCCCCCCCATTTTTAAGAAACTTTTGCAAAAAAAAGAGGAAAAATTTCTGTAAGGATTTCGCACAAAAAATCAGATCGTCAAAAGTTTGTAAAAGTTTAACTTTTTTAATCTTTTTTTGTTTTTTTGTGGTTTTGACACTTGCAATTATTAAATTATATGCTAAAATAATAGTAGTCATAAGGGATGATGATTTTCCTCGTTTGGTCCTGACGTCCACAAATTCAGCTTGGGGGTTTTAGCGACGATTTCAGTACGAAGCGGGATTTATACCACGGGGATAGATGGATGGGGAAAACAACGCCTTTTTGGGGAAACGGTTCCGGTTTCGGGGCCGAGCGTCGCATCAGTTCCGTTTGATTTTGTACTCTTGTCCTTTGCAGGCCAATCTTCGGGTTGGTCTGTTTTTTTTATCTTCTTTCTCAGAGAATTCGAGCATTGGGAACTTTCCAAAAAATGAAAAAAACTCCCGGGGAAACCTTGACTTTTCTTCTGAATCAGGTAAAATGTCTGAAAATGCGGTAATATTTTTGTTTCAGGTCTTGAAAATATGTCCAACACCAACAGCCAAATCGCGCTTCTGCAGGAAGCTTTTAAAAACTCGGTCGTCATTTTCGACGGTGCCATGGGTACGGAACTGTACCGGAATCACATTTTCACCAACGCCTGCTTCGATGAACTGAACGTTTCGCGGGCCGATCTGGTGGTTCGGATCCACGCCTCGTACCTTGCTGCCGGCGCAGAGGTCCTCACGACCAACACGACGAGCGCGAACGCTTTTTACCTCCAGAAATTCGGCTTCTCGGATCGTGTGGATCTGATCAACGAGGCGGCAGTCCAAAACGCCCGAAAAGCGATCGCCGACTACCGTGAGGCTCATCCGAAAGACGCGGAAAAGCCTATTTTCATCGCCGGTTCCGTCGGGCCGGTCATGGATGAGCAAAAGGTTCTGACATTCGACCAGGTCGTTGCGATCCAGACCCAGCAGATCCAGGCCCTCATGAACGCCGGCGCGGATTTCATCATGTTTGAGACGCTTGGCTCACCGGAAGATTTAATGGCCGCCGAGTACGCGATCCAGCGCCTGAAGGAAACGTCGGGCGAAGATGTGCCGTTCATCCTTTCATTCCGTCCGAACATGCAGCGAGATAATCCGAACGCGATGCCGTTGGTGGAAATGCTTCGTGACTTCCAGTCCGCATGCGTGTTGCACAAACTTCCCAAGCCTCTTGCAATCGGGATGAACTGCGGCGTCGGGCCGGATGAAATGCTCACGGCCGTGCAGGAGATCCTTCCTCTGGTGGACCTCCCGATGGTAGTTCAGCCCGAAGCCGGCGTTCCGCGCAAGGTGGAAGTGCGGTCGATCTCCATGACCTCTCCCGAGTTCTTCACCGAGTACGCGAAACGGTACATCGATCTGGGCGTTCGCGGCGTCGGCGGCTGCTGCGGCATCGGTCCGGAACACATTCTGGAAATGGCTCGGTCGGTCAAACCTCTGGCCAACGCACGAATGCACGACGTGAAGGAAGGTGCACTTTCGGAAAAGGCCACCCTTCTCGAACCGAAACCACTCGCCGAGCGCTCGGCCCTGGGCAAAAAACTGGCTGAAAAAAGCTGGATCACGAGCGTGGAACTGGTCCCCCCGCGCGGGTTTGACCTTTCCGGTACGGTCGCAAAGTGCCAGAAGCTCAAGGCGATGGGCGTGGACTGCGTGAACATTCCCGACGGGCCGCGGGCCAGTTGTAAAATCTCGTCGATCATCACGGCCGATCGGATCCAGCGGGATGCGGGAATCGAAACGATTCTGCACTTTTGCAGCCGTGACAAAAACCTGATCGGTTCGATGGCCGACCTGCTTGGCGCGGCAGCGTGCGGGATCCAGAACATTCTGTTCATCACGGGCGACCCGCCCAAACTGGGGGACTACCCCGACGCGACCGGCGTGTTCGATACGGATTCAGTCGGCATGACGCGCATCCAGCAGCGCATGAACCGCGGCGTGGACCTGGCCGGGAATCCGCTCCCGCAGCCAACCTCGGCCGTGACCGGAGTCGGGATCGATCCGAACGCGCTGAATCATGAGCGGGAAATCTCCCGTTTCTTCCGGAAGGCGGAAGCGGGCGCCGAGTTCGCCATCACCCAACCGGTTTTCGACCCGGACGTTCTTCTGCGAACGCTCGACGAGATCGAGCCGGCCGGAGTGCCGATCATGGCGGGGATCTGGCCGCTGGCGAGTTACCGGAACGCGTACTTCATGAAGACCGAAGTCCCGGGCGTGACCGTGCCGGATTCCATCATGGAACGCATGGAACGCTGGGAGAAAAAAGAGGACCAGCAGACCGAAGGGATCGCCATCGCGCGGGAAATGATCGAAAAGATCCGCCACCGCATGGCTGGGATCCAGGTTTCCGCCCCATTCGGGAACATCGAGATCGTGGCTCGGGTTCTGGACGGGTTCATGAAATAATAGGCGAGCGGTGGCAGTAATGCCACCGTAAATTACGGGGACGACGCTTCCAGCGTCGTCTTCCATTATAATTCATAATTCACAATTCATAATTAGAAACGACGCTGGAAGCGTCGTCCCCGTAGATTTTAGATTTTGAAACGACGCTGGAAGCGTCGTCCCCGTATTTTTATGACTCACCGAATTTTTTCCTTTTTCGTTCTGATTTCCCTCACTCTTTCCACCCTGGCTCAGGAAAAAACGGAGCACAATCCGTTCCTTCCGGGCAGGATCCTGGCGGACCCGGAGGTTTTGCTTTCGGAGCAGACCGGGCGCGTGTACGTGTACGCCACGGGGCCGTTCGGGCAGGTACGTGATTGTTTCGGCACGTACTCGTCGGATGATCTGGTCCATTGGCGGCCGGAGGGGATCGTTCTGAACCTCCGCGATGTTTCGTGGGACCACACGCTGGGTTGGGCGCCCTCCATCCTCGAGAAAAAAGGGCCGGACGGGAAATTTCAGTACTTCTTCTACTTCTGCTGCAACCTGAAGATCGGCGTCGCGGTCGGAGACTCACCAGCCGGGCCGTTTCGGGATTCGGGGCGGCCGCTCATCGACTGCCATCCAGACGGCGTAAACCGCGGTGTGGAAATCGACCCGGACGTCTTTCAGGACCCGAAAACCGGGAAGTATTACCTGTTCTGGGGGAACAGTTACCTCGCCATGGCGGAACTGGGCGACGACATGATCTCGCTGAAGCCCGAGACCGTCCGCGTGCTTGAAATTCCGGGTTTTTTCGAGGGCGCGCACGTCTTTTACCGGGCTGGGATCTACTACCTCACGTGGTCGAAAAACGACACGCGGAGCGTCGAGTATCAAGTCCGTTACGCATGGGCGCGGTCGATCAACGGGCCGTGGAACGTTCCTGAGGAAAACCGGATCCTCTCGAAACGGCCGGAAAAGGGGATTTTCGGGCCGGGGCACCACTCGGTCCTCCAGATCCCGGGAACCGACGAGTGGTACATTTTTTACCATCGGCTCTGTACGCCTCTTCGGCCCGGATCGTGGGACCGCGAGGTTTGTATCGATCGGCTTTTCTTCAATGAGGACGGCTCCATCCGCGTCGTGGAACCGACCCGGGAAGGGGTGGAAAGGAGACCGCTGAAATGAGAAAATGGCTTCGGATCACATTCGTTTTGTACGTCATTTTCCTGACGTTTCTGCTCGTCGTGCATAACCCGTTTGCCATCGTTCCGGTAGATGAAGAAATGGCAGAAAGCGGGTTTGGAGTCGGTCTGACGCCCCATGTTCTCGCGTTCCTTGTTCTGGCAGTCCTGGGGTTTTGTGCCCGATTCCGTCACCCAGGCTGGCTGTTTCTCGGAATGATCGCGTATGCGGGCGTGACGGAAATCCTTCAGGGCCTGCTGAATCCGTGGTTTGGCCGGTACTGCGACATTTTCGACTTTATTGAGGATCTGCAGGGCCTGTTTTTTGGCGGTGCCGGGTGGTGGTTTGTCAATGTGGGGATCCCCAAACTGATGAAACCACGGAAGAAAGATTAATGAGTGGGGGCGATGTGCCCGGCATCGTCCCGGAAATGGTTTATTCTGCCAGAAAATAAAATTTTTTCTACCGCCTTGTTCTTTGCGGAAAATCTGTTATACTAGTCTTAAATCACTGACTTTACCACTTCCTTGGGAGATTTTATCATGAAACGATTTTTGGGACTTTTGTTTTTCTGTTTTTGTATCCTTCCCACCCTGGTTCTGTTTGCGGCAGATGCTCCGGCTCCGGAGATTGCGCCGGGTGACGCTCCTCCGTATGATAAAGACGTGCGGACCCAACACCATTTCCGCATCACGCCGCGTCTGGGAGACGCACATCACGATTTGAGTCTTGACTGGAATTTCGGTTTTCGGGATACTTCCGCCCGGACCTACCAGGACACGAAAGACGTGAAGGAATGGCACGTGATGCGCCGTCCGACCACCCTTCACCGCGCGCTTTGCGAGGCGGGCGTTCTGCCGGAACCGTACGTCGGGCTGAACTCGAAACAGTACGAATGGATCGAGGGGAAAATCTGGTACTTCAAAAAGACCTTTACCCTTTCTCCCGAGGAAAAAGCCCGGGTGCAGCGGGGGGATTACGTCTTTCTTTCGTTTGACGGTCTGGATTATTACTCCCGCGTCTGGTTCAATGGCGTACACATGGGTCGGCACGAGGGAATGTTCGGCGGGCCGGAATTCGAGATTTCGAAGTTCCTGAAAATGGACGGCGAGAACGAGATCACGGTCGCGGTCGGCTCGGCCAACGTGAATCGTCCGGGCCATGACGGTGGGCGGAGCGACTCGTACCACATCAAACCCTGGTCCACCGCGGCGGGAAGCGGCGTGGAACCGTTCTATACGCTGGGGTTCTGGCGCAGCGCCCGGCTGGATTTCGCTCCCAGAACGCACATTGAGCGGCCGTTCCTCACGACCCAGTCGATCTCACCGGACGGAAAACAGGCCGTGGTGAAATTTGAGACGGAAGTCCTTTCGGGCGTGCAGTCGCTGGCCGTCGAGCAGTACAAAATACAGAATTACCAGATGGACGCGAAAACGCCGGCGTATGGAGGACTTCCGCAAAATGAACTCGGCGGGAAGCAGTACTCGGTGCGCCTGACGCTCAGCCGGGACGGTCAGAAATTTGAGCGTGAATTCCCCATTCAGCCGAAAACCCGCCGAAGCTGGGTCCGGGGTGAAGTGACGCTGGAAAATCCGGCGCTCTGGTGGCCGAACGGCCTCGGCGCGCAGCCGCTTTACGACGCCAAAGTGGAACTTCTGGCCGATGGAAAGACGCAGGACGAAATTTGCTTCCGCTTCGGGATCCGAACGATCGAGTGGACCGACTCGGCCGGGCCGAAACTCGGCGACCGCTGGGGAAAATGGCAGTGCGTCATGAACGGGAAGCCGGTTTTCCTCAAGGGCGTGAACTGGATGCCGATCGACGTTTTGCGCGACCTGAAGCCGGAAAAGTACCGCTGGTACTTGAGCCTCGCCCGGGACGCCGGGATCCGAATCATGCGCATCTGGGGGCCGGGTTTCCGTGAAGAGGAAGCGTTCTACGACGCCTGCGACGAGTTTGGGATTTTGGTCTGGCAGGACTTTTCGATCGGGAACCAGTCCTCCGACGGCTGGCCGCACGACGTTTTTGAGTCGGAAGTCCTTCAGACGATTTACCGGCTGAGGAATCGCACCTCGCTGGCCGTCTGGTGCGGCGGGAACGAGTTCAACCCGTACGGCACGGGAAATACGGCCAAAATCGGGATCATCGAGCGTGATTTGAACGAATTCGATGGAACGCGCAAGTTCCTGCGCACCACGCCGGATGACGGCTGCTACCACGTTTACCCGGACTGGGACGCGAACTGGTACAAGCGGAGCTTCGCGGATTACCCGTACCTGGCGGAGAGCGGGATCCACTCGGTCGTTTCGCCGCGGTCGCTTCGTCCGTACATCAATCCCGAGGAGTACCAGTACGCCAACAAAATGTACGCCGAGGAGTACCGCAAGCTGGCGCCGGAATCGGTTCACCACTACGTTGAATATTACCCGTCCCGGGTTCCGCGCATGCTGACCCGTGCCTCGCATTTTGTGACGGCCGAGACGATGGATCTGGAGGCTCTCGCGTTCGGTTCCCAGATGGGAGCAGGGGAGTTTTACCAGGCGATGTGCGAGGGCGTGCAGGCGAATTACCCCGTCACGACCGGTATGATGCCGTGGGTTTTCTCGCGCTCGTGGCCGACCATCGCGGCGATCCAGCTCGTGGACGGGACCGGGCAGCCGGTCGGGCCGTACTACTTCGTGCGGCGTGCGTACGAGCCGACGCACGTGATGCTCGACCTTCCGCGGATACTCTGGAAGGCCGGCGAGGCGGTCCCGATGAAGGCGAAAGTCCTGAATCTGGATTCTTGCGGAGACGATGCTTCCAGCATTGTTAAGAAGACGCTGGAAGCGTCTTCCCCGTATTTGCGCGTGCGTGTGCTGAACGACTCGTTCCAGACCGTTTACGAGCAGAAAAAAGCGTGGAGTGTAGAGGATTCGGCGATAGATCTTCCGGATTTCCAGATCCCGGCCGATTACAAGAGCCGCTTCTTCTTCCCGGTCGCGGAACTTTGGGCGGACGGAAAGCTGGTCTCGCGGAGCGTCTATTGGCCGCGGACGATCCCGCAGATGGAAACGCCCGAATTTTACGGGAGATACACGACTTCTCCGGTGAACTGGCCGGCGGCTGCGGAAGGGTTCGCGCCGTTGACCGAAGCGATGAAAAAAGCCCCGAAATCGGCCGTAAAGCTGGAGATTCTGGGCGAAAAAACGACCCGCGACGGTTCGTACCGGCTGACGGAGTACGCGGTCCGGATCCGGAACACGGCGGCGGTCCCGTCGGTCATCACGTGGTTTGACCTGGAGCCGGAGGAGTGCAAGTTTGTCGCCGAGGATGATTTCTTCTTCCTCGACGCAGGTGAAACGCGTGAGCTGAAACTCCGTGTGCGGGAAGACTGGACCGACACGCCGTCGGAGAAGAAGTGGAGCGTGAAGAGCCTGCAGTAACGCCCCGCTAGAGTTCACCAAAGGGTGAGCGCAGCGTGGTTCAAACCTCAATTTAAACACGGATTTTCGCGGATTAAAAGGATTTTCACGGATTTTTTAAAAGGAGATTCCAGTCTTTTTCCTGGTTTTGACCCCTGAAAATCAAATCCTTTTAATCCCTTGAATCCGTGGAAATCCGTGTTTAAATAAAAGGGTTGAAGTGGGACGGGCCTGGAGTTTAGAAATGGCGGTTTCTGGAAATCCCACCGCGTACACCAGGTTTTCCCGACTCGTAATTTGGCCCGATTTTTTACGTTTTTTCGCGAACAGAATGGAAATTCAGACGCAAGGCATCAAGTACGCCGGTTCGAAAAAAGAGCTTCTTCCCCAGATCCTTTCGCTGGTGGAATCGACCGGCGCGCGGACCGTTTGGGACGCTTTTTCCGGGACGACGCGGGTCTCGCAGGCCCTCGCCCAGCGGGATTTTCGCGTCGTTGCCAGCGACATTGCGGTCTGGTCCGAGGTCTTTGGCACGTGCTGGCTTCTGAACGACCGCGAGCCGCAGGAATACGCGGAGCTGATCGACCACCTGAACCACGTCCCACCCCGTGACGGCTGGTTTTCCATTCATTACGGTCGCGACCCGGACGAAAAAGAACGGCCGGTGTGGGAACTTCCCGACGCGAAAAAACCGTTCCAGCTTAAAAACACGCAGCGGCTGGACGGGATCCGCGAGGAGATCGACCGTCTGAAGCTGGACCCCGTGCCGCGGGCGGTGGCGCTGACGTCGCTGATCCTCGCGCTGGATCGGGTCGATAGCACGCTGGGGCACTTTTCGTCGTACTTGCGGGAGTGGTCGCCGCGGTCGTTCCAGGACCTGAACCTCACACTCCCCCATCTCTGGGTGAACCGCCAGAAAAACGAGGTTTTCCGTGGCGATGTGTTCGAGCTGATGCCGAAAATCCACGCGGATCTGGCGTACTTTGACCCCCCTTACGGCTCGAACAACGAAAAGATGCCCCCGTCGCGGGTCCGGTATGCGTCGTACTACCATTTCTGGACATCGGTCATTCTGAACGACGAGCCGGAACTTTTCGGAAAGGTGAACCGGCGCGCGGACACTTCGGACGTGCAGGCCGCTTCGGTTTTTGAGGAGTTTCGCCGTGACCCGGAGACGAACCGGTTTCTGGCGGTCGAGGCAATCCAGAAACTCTTGGAGGGGACCAACGCGCGGTGGCTTTTGCTCTCGTACAGCTCCGGCGGACGCGCCACGGCTGCGGAGCTGGAAGAGGTGATCCACTCCGTTGGAAAACTGCGTCAAATGCTGAAGATCGACCACCGGAAGAACGTCATGGCCAGCATGAAGTGGACCAATGAGTGGCTGCGGGAGGAGGAGAAAAAGAACCAGGAATTTTTGTTCCTGATCGAAAAAAACGAATAATGAGGTTAAAGTTTTGCTCCTCATTATTCGTTTTATATGATTCACTTAATCGAACTCGATTGGCTTTGGAGCGCCTTTCAGGTCGATTACGAGACTGAAAAGCAGCGGGACGACCACGAGCGTGAAGATCGTCGCGCAGGCCAGCCCCCCCAGAACGACCGAGCCAAGCCCACGGTAAAGCTCACTTCCCGAGGAACTTGCGGCGACCAGCGGCCACATACCGGCCAGACTCGTGCTGGTCGTCATGAAGATCGGCCTCATTCGGGTCCGGACCGACTGCCGGATCGCTTCGCGCGGCGGGAGCGGCTCGATGCGGTCTTCTGCGCTCTCTCCGAAGCCCCGCATATAGTTCAGGGCCTGGTACACGAGCAGGATCGCGTTATTCACCACCACGCCGATGAGGATCACGAAGCCGAGCATCGTCAGGACGTCCAGCGACTGACTCGGGTCGATCTTGTGCATGAAGTACAGGCCGATGAACCCGCCGACGCACGCCAGCGGCACGCTGAACATGATGACGAACGGGTACACGAAATCTTCAAAAAGCGCGGCCATCAGCAGGTACGTCAGGAGCAGGGCGATGAAGAACCGGCTCAGGAACACGCTCTTGACGGATTCCAGGTTCCAGCCCGTCCATTTCCCCATCAGGGCGGTGCGGACTTGCGTCAGGCGGTCCGAACTTCCGGAGTACCGGTAGTGGACCCCCGGCATAATGTCCCCTTCTTCGATCGCTTTTTCGATCTCTTCCGAAATGATTCGCTCCGCTTCTTCCAGCGCCATGGTCGGCGGCGGAGAAACGGTCAGGGAAATGCTTCTCTGCTGCTCGATGCGCATGATCTGCTGGGTCGAGTCGGTCAATTCTTCGTCAAGAACCTGACCGATCGGGATGATGGAACGCTGGCCTTTTTCATCGACTACGGAAAGGGGTAGGTCGCGGAACATGGCCGGGTCCATCTTGACGCGCGGGTCACGGATCAGGATCAGGTCGATGTTGATCCCCTCGTAGTTGAAGTCGCCGACGTACGCGCCGTCGATGAACGCCCGGCTTGCGACGGCCAGGTCGTTGATGCTCAGCCCCAGGTCCTTCGCGCGGACCTGATTCACGTTCAGGTGGATCTCCGGCCCGGCCTCGTCGAAGTTGGCGGGATATGAGGTCACGGAAAACTTGGAGAAAATGTCGCGCAGACGTTTCTGGAGGGCGGATGCGCTGGGACGCAGTTTTTCCAGTTCGTCGCAGAACATTTCGATCGTCACGGCATTGGACCCGCCGCCGGTTTTTCCGAAGATGGACGCCTGCCGCGCCATGCCGGTCGCGCCGGGGATCTCACGCATCGCGTACGAGAAAATACTCGCCACGGGCTTGACGTTTTCCGGGTCGCCGCTCATCCCGATCATAAAGACCGAGTTATTCGCCACGACGAAGAAAAAGTCCTTCAGATTCGGAACCTTTTCGTAAACCTGGCCGGTCTGGAAGTCGCGGATCTTCATGTTTTTGGATTCCAGGTACTTCTGGACCTCTTCGGTCGATTTAGCCTCCCAGAACGGGCGGATCGCGTCTTCAAGACGCTGGCCCACGGTGTAACTCTGCATCAGGGAGTAACTCGGCGGAACCACGAGGCTCGCGGACGTGAAGTTTTTGTTCCCGTTCGGCAGGTAACTGGCCGGCGGAATTAAAATCACGCTAAGCGAGACTGACGCGACGGTGATCGTGACCACGATGACGAGCCGGCACCAGACGCCAATGAAGTTTTTGGCCGTCAACATGTAAATGAAGTCCGCGTATTTGTCGCAGATCCAGCCGAAGAAGGGGACGATCCCGAAGAAATCGCTGAACCATTTTTTCCAGCCTGTGACTTCTTTGTGCGGTTTCATGAAGAGTGAGCAGGCGCACGGAATGATCGTGAAGGCGACGATGAGCGAAATTCCGACCGACGAACAGATCGCCAGCGCCAGGTCGTAGAAGAGCTGGCCGGCTTCTTCCTGGATCGTCAAAATCGGGGCGAAAACGCCGATGGTCGTCAGGGTCGAGGAAAGCACGGCCCCCCACACTTCACGCACCGCGTTGTACGCCGCTTTGTGCAGAGGTTCGCCTTCCGAGAGGTGGCGGTCGGTATTTTCGAGCACCACGATCGCATTATCGACCACCATCCCGACTGCGAAACTCAGGCCGGCGAGCGAGATCACGTTCAGGTTTCGGTTGCAGAACCACAGAACGACAAACGTCCCAATGACCGAAAGTGGGATCGCGACCGCGATGATCGCCGTCGGGCGGGGACTCCGAAGGAAAAGGATCAGGCAGAGCACCGCGAGGAATCCGCCCGTGTAGAGGCTTTGGAGCACGTTGGCGATGGCGAGGTTGATGTAGTTCGCGTCTTCATACGTGATGTGCAGCTGAAGACCGTAACGGTCGTGATGAAAACGTTTCAGCATCCCGCCGGGGGCGTTCATCTCGGCGATGCGTTCCTTGACCTGCTTTACGATGTCGAGCACATTCGAGCCGGTCTCACGCTTCACAAAGACCGACATGGAGGTCTGGCCTTTACTCTGGTCGAAGTGAATGCTTTTTTCGAGCACCAGCTCTGGGATAGCGACGTCCTCGACGTAAATTGGTACACCGTTTTTATCGCGTTTGATGACGGTTTTGAGAATCGGCTCCAGCGAGCGGTACTGGCCGAGGATCCTGTATCGGTAATCAAGACGTCCGCCCGGCATATCGCCCGCCGATTCGTTCACGTTATCCGACCGGAGCGCGTTGAGAAGTTCTACCGGGCTGATTTCGTACTGCGCCAGTTTGTACGGGTTGAAACGCACATGAAGCTCGTGCTCGCGTCCCCCTCGAATATCGACCTCGGAGACGCCAACGATTCGTTCCAGCGGCGGCTTGATGTAACGGTCAGCAAAGTCGTAGATTTCGGCCACTTCGAACGACGTGTCTTTTGCGGTGAGCATCATGTAAACCACCGCGTCGTCGCTGGCGGAGTCCTGCATACGGATCACCGGCCTGTCCACGTTTTCCGGGTAAGATTTCACCTCGTCCAAGCTGTTCGCGACTTCCTGCAGGGCGCGGGTTTTGTCGGTCCCGACGTTGAACTCGAGCTTGATGAAACTGCGCCCAAGCCGGGCGTACGAGGTCATTTTCCAGAGGCCCTGGATCGATTTGAGCTTTTCTTCCTGCTCCAGAATGATGGACTCTTCGACTTCTTCGGGGCTTCGACCGGACCACTGGGTGAAAACGGTGATCGTCGGGCGGTCCACGTCAGGCGTAAGCTGAATGGGGATCTGATCCAGCGCGATGACACCAAAAACCAGAATCAGAATAATAAAAACGGCAATTTTGACCGGATTATTGATGGAAAAACGAATAAGGTCCATGATTTTTGTGCGGAAAGAGGAAACTGGCGGGTAACTTTTAAAATTATATCACAAAAAAAACAGCGCGTCAAGAGGGTGGAACAGATTTCATCGAAAGTTGAAATATTCAGATTTAAACAAAAAGCTCCCGCGAATATTGGGGAGCCTTTTCTCAGGATTTGGGAGTTGTAAAATTTCAGGAATTTGCTACTGGGGACTTCGAATTCAGCTTCATGCGGCGGCTTTTGATGGGCACCGCGGCAAACCATTCCTGGGTGAGTTTTTCGAAAACTTCAGGCGATTCGTACCGGATGATGGAGGCCCCTTCTTTCATTGGGCCAATCAGGCCGCGAAAGAGCGGTAAATCTCTCAATTCTTTTTTCGTGCTGCAATTATCTGTCCCAATTTGATGATAATTTGCGCGAATTTCATCCAAAGATTCGAAATCCTTGGTCACAAGCTGACCTTTTGAATCCTGTGTGACAATTCGGTAAATTTCTCTTTCCATGATTTGACTTTACCTTGAAAAAACTCCTGCCAGAGCGGAAAACGATACCGGGTTCGTTTCGTTCAATGGCAAAAATTGACCTATCTTATTATCGGCGGCAATTTTTCCATTTTGAAAAAATTTTTTTCGTGACGGAAAACCAGTTTTTATTCAATTTACTGATTTAAAGTGAGCGCAAGGTACGACCGTTACGACCCATACCAGGCCGAAAATGGGAATCAGGCGCGTTTTCGCAAGTACAACAGCCCGAACGAGCCGAAGATCATCAGCACCCACGCCGCCGGTTCCGGAACGGAGTTTTGCAGCGCTCCCATGTAGAACGTGCTGAAAATGTCGAAAACCTGAAACGTGTCTGTGGTACCGAGGTTGGCGATTTTTAAGGTCCAGTCTCCCGTCGGGTCTTCACCCCAGAAGGAGTTCGAGGAAAACGACCACGATAAGTCGTCGA
The DNA here is from genome assembly GCA_030530205.1 of Thermoguttaceae bacterium. Lineage (GTDB taxonomy): Bacteria > Planctomycetota > Planctomycetia > Pirellulales > Thermoguttaceae > RGIG3701. Next base: position 13,905 of record JAUMVK010000047.1, read on the forward strand.
TGTTGTCCTGGATGCTGTTTTTATCGGAAAAAACCAAATAGCTTTGCAGACCGTTGTGGTCCAGAATGACTTCCATATAACGCGCGTCAAAACCGATTTCGGGGTCGTCGGCCTTGGCCGAAAACGTAACGACCACTTCCTCCAGGGGCTGCTTGGTAATTCCGGCGTTGAGGAACATTTGGTCGGTGAACGTTTTAGTTTCGAAATAAACCTGTTCATCGCCGTCCGCCGCCATGGGGGGCAGGGTAATTTCATCAGGCTGGAGGGTGATTTGACCGGGCTGGTATTCTTCAAGCATGGTATAATAACCGGTTCCGCCGGACCCGCCGGTATTGTTGAGGGAAAGGACCGTCGAACGGAAAGCCAGCACTTCTTCCGCCGTCATGTCCATCGTGGACCAGTCCAGGGTGGCGACGGTCTGCGGTGTTACCGTGTCGAACCGCCCGCCCAGGACCGTTTCCGGGTCGAGAATGGCGTCGATCAGTCCCTTGGCGTTGATCTGCCCAAACCCGTAGGAGTGCGAGAACGAAAGACCAGCGGCATTGGTTCTCCAGACCGCCGACAGTTTGGTCGTCTCGGTGTCGATTTTCGTGGATGTTCTGGCGAGCAGGTGCTTGATGAACCGGACGTCGCAAACCTGGCCCGGGTAGGTGGTTTTATAGGCGTCCAACGCCAGCGCCAAAACGCCGACCGCGATAGGGCTGGACGCAGATGTTCCACTAAAGGCTTCGTTCACGTTACCGAGGGCAGCCCCCTGGTATTCGTAATCGGACTCGAATTCTTCACGGTAGGTGAATACGTTCCCGGTCCGGACGTCTTCCCGGTCAGCGGTCTGAATTCCAACGCCGGGGGCCGTAATGAAAACGCTTGATCCGTAGTTGCTGAACGGCGCGAAACTGGTGTAATCGGTCGTCTTGTTTGCTCCCGTCGCGGCCACTGTGATGGTGTACGGATGAGACGTGAATAATTTCTTGGTGCAGTTTTTGCCGTTGGGGTAAAGGAGTACGTTGCGCTCGTTCCCCGAGGAGTACAGCATAATCGTATTGTTCGCTTTGGCATCCGCGAGTGCGACCAGTTTTTCATCAGCCGTAAGGACGTAGAATCCGACTCCCATGCCGTAACTGTTGTTTTTGATGTCGATCTTGCTGTTGTGAAGTGAGATCGCCTGAGCGACGGCTAACTCTCCGGCTCGGGGGCCGTCAAGCTTGAGGTCAAAAGCCTGGCACGGAAAATCCACCCGTATGGGAGCGATCGTCGCATCGTAGGCCGGGCCGTAGGTGTTCGACTCGGCGTCGTAGGCGGCAATGCAGCCCGTGACGCAGGTGCCGTGGTGATCGTCCTGGCTGGGCGACGTCAACCCGGATTGGGGGTTTTTGACGTTCGCTTTGTCCCACACGGCCGACGTGTCGTTTGGCGACTGCGTTGGCAAATTCGGCATGAACTGTTTGTAAATTTCATTGTTGTAAACCACTCCGGTATTGTACGCCAAAGAGGTGTCAATATTGGAACCGAAGAACGGGTGCGTCATGTCAATGCTGTCGTCAATGACGCCCACGACGACGTTCTTACCGGTAAACCCGAGATTCCAGGCGTACGGCGCGTTCACGGTTTCCAGCCACGAACTGTATGTCGTCGGAACCTCGCGCTCCGCGGCGTACAAACTGATGCTGATCGCTGCAAACCATAAAACGACTAGCCCAAAACGGTAAAAAGGCCTGAATAGTGACACGATATACATCGGGAAAGGAGTTTTTCCTCTCGCCCTTTCTTCAATTCATAATTCAAAATTCATAATTCATAATTAAATTACCGCAGATGCTGTCGGCAGTACTCGTACATCGCGATGGCCGTGGCGGTCGCCGCGTTGTGCGAGAAGGGGAGGCCGTACATCGGGATCTCCACCACGTCGTCGAGGCACTTGAGGATCTCCGGCTCGATCCCCAGCCGCTCGTTTCCGACGACCAGAAGGGTTTTTTCCGGGAAGGCGTACTCGTGGAGCCAGTACGAATCGTTCGTCTGCTCGAGGCCCACGATACGCCAGCCTTTTTCCTTCCATTTTTTCAAAAGTTCCGGGGCGAGCGTCCGGTGCTGCTCGATTTCCAGGTCGATGCCCGTTTCACGTGCGATTTTGGCATTGACGCTGGCGTTTCCGCAGCAAATGATCTTCCTAACGCCGCAGCACCCGGCCGCCCGGACGATTCGCGAAAGGTTCACATTGCTGTGCATTGGCGGGACCGCAACGACCAGCTCGCGCGGATGCTCGAGCTCGAGCGGGTCTTTGTGACGGATTTGAACAAATTCCTGAGGCATTTTAACCAGTTTTCAAATTAATAGGACGTTCATCTTCAAACACTCTTGCACAAACGCTTGAGGCCACTCAACAGAACCTGAAAACTGACGGAACGGTTTATTTCCGGCTCCAGATCCATAAAAGGCGCGATTGTTTCCGATCCGGAAACTTTCTGGTAGTAACCAGCCGTCAATGAATTCAGGATTTTTGAGGGGTTTTCCAGGTGGTCAGGATCCCGGAATTTTTCTTTTTTCTGAAGTTTTTTCAGGCCCTTGATTTCCAGCCCGGCTTCGACCGCCGCGAGGTCTCCTAGGTAAAAACTTTCCAGCTCGCGGCACGCGATGCGGATCAGTACGCGGTCGGCTTTTCCGGTTTCCTGAACCATTGTCATCAGCCGTTTCTTGATGGTTTTGCAGTTGCCGGAATCCTGGTCGCGCATTACCAGGAAAACCGCTTTAGGGTCCTGCCAGAATTTGATTCGCTTCACGAATCTCTTTTCCAGGTCCTGCTTTCCCTCAAAAGTGATGAAAGTGGTAGTGATTTCCGGCAATAAACGCGGCAAAACCCCCTTGAGCATTTCTGCGGCTGAAGGTTCCTCGAGAAGGCAGACGAGCGAGGTCATTGCGGGTCCACCTTTCCGAAAAGACCCTCTTTCCACAAGTACCCCATCTGATCGCCTTCCTGAACGTACGCGGCCAACTGTTTGTTCTGGGAAGCGCGGAGAATTTTCGTCGAACCGTTCTGTTTTTCAAGCCAAAAAACCTCCTCAAGCCGGGCTGCGTTGAGGAAATCCGGACTGTGCGTCGAAACAAAAACCTGCTCGCCGTGCTGTGAGTAAAGACGAAATTCTTCCGCCAGGCGGTAGAGCAGGGCAGGGTAAAGCTGATTTTCAGGTTCTTCCACGCACAAGAGCGGGTGCGGCTGCGGGTCGTAAAGGAGCGTCAGGTACGCCAGCATTTTAATCGTTCCGTCAGAAACGTAACGCGCCAAAAACGGGTCCTGAAAAGCCCCATCCTGGAACTTCAGCAATACCCGGCCCTCCTCGGTCGTTTTGGCTTCGACTTTGGAAATCCCAGGTACGCTGGCTGCGAGACGTTTCAGAATCTTCTGAAAAACGTCCGGGTGATTATTATGCAGGTACTCGATCACCAATGCGAGGTTTTCCCCCTCACGTGAGAGATGGTCGGCAAAACCGGCTTCCTGTTCCGGTCGGGCTTTACTGATATGAAAATCGGAGACGTACCAGTTCTCGATGAGAGTCGCTAAAGCTACGACCGCCGGGAAACGCTCATATTGTGCAAGGCCCTTGATCGCCAGAATGTCCGGGGAACGAAGTATTTGTTTCTCGCGAACAAGCTGGTTTATGTCAGTTACGGCATCCAACTCATTGGTAACGGCATCTCCTTTGCCATTCGCGAAATCCAGAAACCTCCACGGCTTGCCGTGACTGCCGCGCCGGTACTGAAGAAGTTCACGTTCAATGACGACCCGGCCCTTTTCGTTTTCATTGATTGCAAGCAGGTACGTAATGAGCGGGGAATCCGCTTTTTCACGGAATTTGAGTTCAATCTCGATCGGCCCGTCAGCTCCGCGGCTTCGTACTTCACGAAAACCACGGCTTCCACCCATTTTCATTAGTGCCGTTTGAATGTTTCCGGTCAGAGCATCCTTCAAAAAACCGAAAAGGGAGAAAATCGTGCTCTTTCCGGTTCCATTTGCGCCCACGAGGACACAGAAGCGCGGAATGTCCGTCATTTCGGCGTCTCGGAAGGTTTTAAAATTCTTTAATCGTAACGATTCGATTTTCATGGCTTTCCCTGCGTTAAAACTCTTTGATCCGGTTTTTTAATCCAGTTCCCACTTTTCCAATTCTTCTTTGTTTCTTGATATATATACGCGGTACTCGTCATCCAGTTCACTGAAAGATTTGCCGAGGCGGTTGGGGATGGAGTCGGGCGTGGCTTTTCCGGTGTAAATGTCGCGCAGAATGTCCGTCACGCCGTCACGGTACTGACCGCTGCCGGAGTGAAGGAGGAACTGCATCAGTCCGGAGGCCTGCGAGTAGAGCCGTACCATTTGCGGGTGACCCTGGAACTGGGCGGTGTTCATGGCCGAAAATTCTTCGAGCGGAATGTAAAAATTATTCTTGACGAAACGTACGCGGGCAGCCAAAAGGCGCGGCGTATCAAATCCCCCGACCACGTGGCAGTTTTCCTCGTCGTGAAGCGATTCCATATACGTCGCGATCCCCTCGATCATCCAGAAATTCGGGCTTTCGACCAGCTCAAACGACCGACGCCCAGCCAGCGGCGCAAGCTCGGCGAAAAGCTGGTGGGTCACTTCGTGGAGCATCGTCGCGCGGTCAAATTCCTGGCCGGCGAAGAAGTAACTCGTGCGGTCCTCCATGATGTAAATTCCGCGTGAACCCCGGACTTGCGGGTAGCGCGGCGACAGAAACTCGACGTAATTTTCCTGATTCCGGAAGAAAAAGAGCCGGTGCTTGCCGTTCGTGCCCGTGCCGCGCGGACCGCCTGCCGCCTGGAAGGGTTTGCCGGCAAAAAGGGCCTGGATCTGCGCATCCGTCGCGAAGTAGCGCAGGAACATTTGCTTCCAGACACGGTACAAAACTTCCACTTCCTCGCCGATTTTGACCGCGGCGGGGAGCGAGTGGTTCGTCACGATCGTGAAATGCGGCGTTTCGACAGTCCAGCCGTTTTCAATGTTGAAATGGGCTGCGGCGTCCTGTTTTTCGGTGATCCACTTTCCTTTGTAAAGACGCTCGCCCGCTTCATAGCGTTCGACGTTTTTCGGGAGCATCCAGCCGAAACGGGGATGGTAAACCATCGTCCGCGCCTGCTTTTTCTCAAAAGGGGAAAGCCAGTGATTTTCGACCAGTTCATAGCCCAAAATTTCCCGTGCGGCGAGATGATCCGGATTTTCTTCCAGAGTGCGCATCAAAAAATCGAAACCGAGCGCGCAGTGGCCATCCTGGACCGCGGCCTGAGCCAGTCGGAAGAGCTGATTCGACGCCTGAAGACGGAGTTTTGAGAAACGCCGTGTCCATTCTTCATGCGGAGAAACCGTCCTGTTTTCCTTTTTTGAGGACTTGCTCTTTTCCGATTTACCCGTTTTGCCCGATTTCCTGGAGTTGGAAACGTTTGACTGGATCAGATCAGGATTTTGTACTTCCTGAGGAAGAATCCCGAAACAGAACTGGTCTTCATTAGCGGGAGTATGGTTAAGCGACCGCGTTTCCTCCGCGTCCTCCTCGAGTCCCTGCTCTTTTGCCCATTCCATGAGCCGGAGAATTTCCGTCTCATATCGTTTCTGGAAATCGGCATTCTTTTCCCTGTATTCACTCAGTTCTGAGGCTGAAATGAAAGCGTTCCAGGTTCCAATCAGAAACAAAAAAACGAAAAAATCAAACCGGCGGGCCATACTCACCTCCAATAGTTTTCCAACTGTATTAATTTTAACAAAAAATGGTTTTCTTGCAAGGGTTAAATCAAAAAGTCTGACAAAATTTCAAAAATTCAAGATGTTGCAATCGGCAGAACTCGCATAAAAAGAAAAAGCCACCGGATAACCAGCAGCTTTAAGCGCCCCAACAAGGACTTGAACCTTGGACCTATTGATTAACAGTCAACCGCTCTAACCAACTGAGCTATCAGGGCAAATGTACGATGAATATAAAACTTTACTTTCGTAAAGGGAAGCGCCCCAACAAGGACTTGAACCTTGGACCTATTGATTAACAGTCAACCGCTCTAACCAACTGAGCTATCAGGGCATTCGTTGCCGTAACAACAAAAAAAGTATAGCACAAAGAACGTTTTTTTCAAGCCCCCCCGACGCCTTTTTTAGAAAAAAAGTCAGAAATTTTATCTCTCAGGAAAATCGGGTCCATTCTTTAATATTAAAAAGTTTTTGAAAAGGATGGACAAAAAAAGCACTTCTTAAAAAATGCTCTTGACAAAAAATTAAAATTTGGGGAAAATACGGAACTTTTACTTGGTTTAATTATTGAAAGAGGAGTGTTTCATGAAATCACCGTTTTCCCGTCTGTTGATTGCTTTGTCTTTGATTCTGGCGCTCTGTTTGACTGGCTGCGGCCCCAAGGAAACACAAAGCGAAGAAACCGGGTCACCCGCTTCGAATACTGAAATATCCGAACAGAAGGAAGAAGTGAAAATTACGAAACCCGCTGAGCTTGAAAAGGCAGCCGAAGAACTGGCGGCGGAGCTTCGTAAAGAAAATCCGGAGTTGGAGAAGGCCGAGGCGCCAATCCAAATGACCTATTATTTTATTCGTGCCCTTCAGAAGAATAATAAGGATGCGATGCTCGGAATGTTGACCCAAGACGCGTATCGGGAAATGTCTCAGAGCGCATCCGTGCCTTGTCCGGAATTCATCCAGAACTCGGATGTTCAGCTCGGGAACGTACAGTACCTCTCCGATGAGGAGGACGAAAACAAAATCGTTGGCGCACGTGTGGGAACGACCTGGACAGTGAAAACGGAAGAGGGAATTATTCAGGAAAATATTGCCTGGGTTTTCCGTTTTGAGGACGATGCCTGGCTGGTCGCGGGAATGGTTTCGGTTCTGGACCCGAAATACCCACCGATTCTCATCAATTTTGAGGACCTGGAGGAAACGAAACAGCAGCTTGCTGAACTCGATAAAGAAATTGAAAAGATTAATGCGGAGGCCGCCGAGGCTCAGGAAAAAGGCGCGGAATCAGAAAATTCTGCTGAGGAAACTGTCGAACCAGCTGCAGAAACCGAACCGGCTGCAGAAACTGGTGAGCCTGTCGCTGAAAATGGAGAAGAAAATGCCAAATCTGAAGAAAACGTTTCCCTCAAGGAATCCGAAGAATCCAATGAAGACATTCCAGTGGAACTCCCCGAGTCGCTTTGATTCGGTAATTGCCGCGCTGAGCCGTTGTGCCCTGTTTTTTCTCGCATTGATTTGCGCTTCGGAGGTCCTGCCTGGCCTGGAACCTTCCGAAGTCGCTGTCCTTGCAGTGAAACCGGACGCGGATTCGATGAAAATCGCCGATCATTATATGCAGGCGCGGGAGATTCCGGCAGAAAATCTGCTCGCGCTGGAAAAATCTTACCCGGGTAAAATCTCGCGGGACATTTGGGATTCGGAGCTTCGGCCTCAGATCCGGCGTTGGCTCGCTGAGCATCCGAACGTGAAGTGTGTGGTTTGCGCGTGGTCGCTCCCTCTGACGATTGAGGCGCCATCGTTCGACACTCCCCGCCAGAAGGAACAGAGAGCGTTCTATGAAACCGCCCAAAAAGAGCTTCAGAAAGCTTCATTGGAGGCTCTGAAAAAAATCTATCAGGAAATTGCGCCGACAGATGAAAGTCGGGCTGAGGCGGAGAAATTTGAGATTGATTTTGTGAAAATAGATCAGGCTCAATGGATGCAAATTCTGCAAAAGACAGTTAATGACGCGAGACAGAGACTTCAGGGCGTAAGTGTTGAAACCCAAAAAGCGGAAGCACAGAAACTCGATCAGTTTCTTCAGCCGATGATGGGGCTGGAAATTCTGCGGAATCTGCTTGTCGCGAGGGCCGTCAATAAGCAATCGAATGTTAAGCCGGAAATCATTCTGAAAGTCCTGAAAGGGGTTGAACTCCTTGAAAAACACGCAATAGAATTGAACTTTAAAGCGGATTCCAATGAACGCGATGCGGAAGTCCTGAAAACGATCCGTCTTTTGAATGGTCCGTATGCAGCGATCCAGTACACAAAATTTATGTTGGAACGTTTGAACCGCAATGAACTGGCGAGCGCGTTCGACTCGGAACTTTCCCTGATTTATGAAACAGAGGCGTACCCGCTGGTCGGCTGGACCCCAAATATGTTGGCGTTCCAGTACAATCAACCGCCGAAAATCAAGGTAAATATTCAGAAAAAAACAGATTTGGGCATAAAGCCGGATCAGATGAAAGACCTTGAAAAACCAGCTTCGGACGATGAAACGGAAGCGCTTCCCGCTCCGCCAATTGGGGCTGAGGTAGAAATGGCTCCGCCGGCATTGCTCGGCGAGGAAGATGAAGAAGAAACGATCTCAATGGACGTTAAAACTGCTTCCGCCGGGGAAAATGACGAAGCTGCACGTGTCTTTCGTGTCCCGGAACCTCAGCGCCGTGTTTTGATGGTGGCGCGTCTGGAGGCCCCGTCTGTTGATCTGGTGTTGAAGCAGATCGACGCCTCCATCGAAGCCGAGAAAACCGGGCTGGAAGGGGTGATTTACCTTGACGCCCGAAAACCGCGCCCCGTTCAGGCGGCTCCCGGGTCTTACGATCAGACTGAACAGGCGATCAATGACCTGGCGATTCGGCTGAAAAAATTCACGGATCTGGATGTTCGGCTCGACACGAACGGCGATTTGTTCAAAAAAGAGGACTGCGCTGACCCGTGTGCGTTCTACTGCGGCTGGTATTCGGTGAACAATTTCCGGGATATTTTCACGTTTGTTCCGGGTGCGGTCGCCTACCACATCGCCAGTTTCGAGGCAGCTTCCCTTCGGACGGGACCGTCCTGGTGCCCGAATCTCCTGGAGCACGGTGTTGCGGCAACGCTTGGACCAACGTTTGAACCCTACCTGACCTCTTTCCCGGCGACGGAGGAATTCGGCTCGCTCGTTTTGACCGGGCAGTTTTCGATGATCGAGTGTTACTACTACACGCTGCCGTACGTCTCGTGGGCGCAGGTTTTCGTTGGTGACCCGCTGTACACGCCGTACCGGAAGAATCCGAAACTCAAAATGGACGAGATCCCCGACTCGCTGCAGAAGTTTTTCGGTTTGAAAAATTGATCACCACGACCGTTTTAACCATTAATGAAACCCAGGTTTCAGAAGGATTTACGATGAAGCAAACACTTGTTTTTTCCCTTGCCCTGTTAGCGCTGTGCTTCTGTTCCTCCGCACTTTTCGCGCACGAGCATGAAGAATGCGACTGCGAGCATCAGGAGAATTGCGACTGTCTGGAAAATGACATCTGGCTTACCGGAAGTGTCCGCGCAATGCTTTGCTCCAACTGTGGTTTTGGTTCCAAAAAAGATAATTGCGTCATTTGCGGCAGATGGATGGGTTCCACCCGCATTCCCGCGTATCTTTGCAGCAACTGCGGTTTCGGTTCCAAAAAAGATAATTGCATCCTGTGCGGCCGATGGATCGGAGGAAGCGGCGTCCCGGCCTGTATCTGCAACAACTGCGGCTTCGGAAACAAGAAAGATAATTGCGTCAAATGTGGAAAATGGCGCGGAGGTAATTAAATTATGAATTAAGAATTATGAATTATGAATTAAAAGGGTTCATTTGATGAAGAACAGTTAAAAAGGGGAGTCAATTCATAATACATAATACATAATTCTTAATTAGGTCTCGAGCCAGTCCAGTCCAAGATCGAACATCTGGAACGAGTGGGTCAATGCGCCGACGCTGATACGCTCCACGCCGGTCATCGCGACGTCGTGGATCGTGCGGAGCGTGATCCCTCCCGAGGCTTCCAGCTCGATTTCCGGCTTGCGCTGGTTGCGAAGTTCCACGGCACGGCGCATCATCTCGCACGACATATTATCGAGCATAATTATATCGGGATCGGCCGAAAGAACCTCTTCAAACTGCTGGAAAGTATCGACTTCCACCTCGACGATCACGTCTTTTGCCGGGAAATTGTCTGCCGGCTTGCGCGGGACCTGCTGGTTTTCCTTGTGCGCGATTTCCAGCTCATGGCACGGGGTCTTGGCGATGATTTGGCTTAGAACGGCGGAACCGGTCACTTCGGCTACTGCGGCCAGCAGGGAGGTACGCATTTTGCACGTCGCGATCAGATTCCCGTGGCAGTGTATCGGCGGGCGCGGCCCCAGTTCATCCTGCTCTTCCAGAAAACGCCGCACCTTGCGCACCGCCAGGGCTGGGTCATACTCCAACGCACCAAGACCGGCGCGGCCTGCCGCCAGAGCGAGGTGATTATCCTTGATCAGGATCGCATCATAAAGACCGGCCCGATGGTTCTGGGCGCCGCCGCAGCAGGTCGCGTACTTCTCGAGCAGACGCCAGCCGGGCGTGGTCTTTCGAGTGTCATAAACCTTGGATTTTGTGTCTGCGATGAGCTGGACGTACTGGTTCGTCGTGGTGGCGATCCCCGAAAGGCGCGCGACAAAATTCAGAATGAGCCGTTCCGCCTGCATCATGGCCCGGGCGGGGCCGGAAAGGATTCCGATCCGTTGTTTTTTGCTGACTTTAGCGCCGTCCTCAACGAGCGGTTCCCACTTCAAACCGGGAGAAATGGCCTCGCAGATGATTTGAACCGTGGGCATTCCGGCAATGATCCCTTCGTCACGAGTCACGACGGCGGCGCGTCCGACCGCTGTTTCGGGAATCAGGGAAAGGGACGTCAGGTCACCGATCGATTCCACGTCTTCACGGATCGCGATGTCCAGAAGCGTCCGAAAGTCGTCCTCCACCGCGCTGCACCACGTGATTGCCTGGTAATCTTTTGCCATAATAAACTCGTTCTGATAGACTGATCTCGTATCGGAATATAAATAAACGAGACTATTATACACGATTTTCAGAAAAAAAACACCACCCCCGGCAAAAAAGATTTCAGGGGTGGTACGTGCGTCAATTACGGAGACGACGCTTCCAGCGTCGTCCCTCCGAATTAATGACGCGGGAAGCGTCGTTTCAAAACTCCCAAACTGACAAAGCCGAGCAGGGCGAGGAGCCACGTGGAGGGTTCCGGGACGGAACTATAGTCGCCCTGGACGAAAACGGTGTAACCCGTTTCTCCGTATGGGGTGAAATTGAGCTGCGCCCAGCTTGAGCTGAAATCGACGTAATTCTCCAGGAGCGCTCTCATGGCGTCGTCCGACGTGATCAAATTGCCGTTGACCTTGAACTCGTCCGCGGTGAGAAGCTCAAGCGTTCCCAGTGAGGCCGGGTCGATCGAGTCATTAAACGAAATTTGGATCTTTGCGCCGTCGTTCAGGTCCAGCCCGCCAGCCGTCAGACTGGAAAAAACGTCGGCTCCCGTCACGTTCAGGTTCATCACGGAGCCGGAATTCATCGTCACCAGGTTGGTGACGTTCTGGTTCTGGCCCGATATGTTGAGGGTCGCTCCGTCGTTGATCGTCAGGTCATTCGCAGCAGCGGCGCCGCCCGTGGTCGCGAGTTCCAGCGTACCGGCCTGAACGTTGAAGTTCGTCGTGTTGGTGGCACTTCCGGTGAGTTTCAGCGTTCCCGCGCTCGTCTTGTTCAGCGTCCCGCCGGTGAACGTGCCGGAGTGGTCCATCGTCTTGTCGTTCGGAATGTCCAGCGTGGCGGTGCCCGTCACTTTGATGGGGCTGTAGGTCGGTTTGGACCCCTGGAAACGGAACGTCGTTCCGTCGGCCATGTAAAGGGTTTTAGCGTCCGTCATGGTGGCGCCGCGGTTCAGGACCAGCGTGCCTTCATCGAGGTAAAACTCAAGAGGAAGCGCGCCCGTGCCTTCACCATGCGCGATGATTAGCGTTCCTTCGCCGGTTTTGTGCATCTTGCCAGTCTGGTAGTTGTTGATCCCTTCGTTCAGATCGACGGTTTTTCCTGCCGCGATCTCCAGCGTGGCGCCGGTCGTATTCGCTCCGATCGCCTTGAGGCTCATGTTTTCAGTGATTTTCAGCTTTCCGCTATTTATGTTAAGGATCGTGCCTTCCAGACTGGTGGATGAGTTGGAAAGGACGAGGGTCCCGTCGCCGGTTTTCTCAATGTTTTTGCCGCTTGCCGCGGTTAATGATCCGGTGAGGGTCAGGGTTTTGTTCGGGTGAACCGAAATCGAGGAATTGGCGGTGACGGTGAAGGGGTTGGAAAGGGACTGCGTTTCCGGCGCAGAAAAAATGCCACCGTTCAATTCGATTTCCGTCGCGCCGTTCCCGAGCCGGCTGGCGGAGTAGTTACGCAAAACGCCTTGCTTGATGGTGATTTTCGTCAGGTTGGCCCCGTTATCGCTTCCCATCGCCAGATTGCCGGAACCGGTTTTGATGAAGGAGCCGGAAACCGCGCCGCGCAGAGCCAAGTGGCCGCCGCCGGAGCCCGTCACTTCAATGGTTCCGTTTTCCGAGGTCAGAGCTCCATAGATGTTCAAATCGTTGGCGATGGCGTAATTGAACGTCAGCGTTCCGCCGGATTTCAGGTCGAAACTGCGCGCGTCGCTCGTGTAGGCGCAGGTGCTGGAAGCCCCACCATTTCCGAACTGGATCTTGCCTTCCGTCATGGTGAATTTGGTCACGCCGGTCAGATTATTGTCCGTTACCAGAAGCGTCCCGTTGCCGGTTTTGTTGATGGTGCCCGTCACGGTGCCGGTCAGCGTCGTGAAGTCGTTTGCTGCGGCGCTCGTGATTTTCAGTGTGCCGGTGGATTCGATCGTTTGGGGGTACTCCCCACCCTCCGAGGATTTGATCCCCAGCGTGCCATTCTGGCCAATCGTGATTTTTGACGCGCCACCCAGCTGATTGGGGTCGGTGACCGCGAGTGTTCCGCCGGAAATCTGGATCGATGCGTCGGTGAGTGTGTTTTCCGCGGTCAGATTCAGCGTCCCGCTTCCGGTTTTTGTGAGGTCGCCGGCTGTGCGCGTGATCGGGCTGTTGTAGTTGAGCGTGACGCCCTCATCGACGTTGAACGCGCTCGAGGCGGTCAGTTTGGTGGCGATCCCGGCCTCGACGTTCAGCGTTACGTCGGCGGTTCCCGGTTTGACCGCCTCAAACGTTCCGCCCGCCAGCGTGATGTTTTCATTGTACGTGGTGATGCCGGTGTCCTGCGTGATGGAGCGTGACGTGGAGAATGTGCCCGACTGGATGTTCAGGTCCAGCGTGAGGTTTGAGGGATTGGTGCCGCTGCGCTGTCCCCACTGCCAGTTACCGGAGCCGCGGACGTTGAACGTTCCGCCGTTGACCGTGATGTTGCCGACGGTCGTGGCGCTGGCGTTGTATTCACCGCCCCCAAAATTCAAAGCCAAATCACCTTCGCCGACGGTCAGCGTACCGCCCGTGATGTTCCAGTTGGTCGTGGAACCAAAGGCCATGGAGATCTTGCCGTTTTTGATGTTCAGGGAGCCGTCGGTGATGTTGAACGTCGCGGAATTATTGTCGTCGGGGGTGGTCAGTGAAAAGAAGAAAGAGTTTCCTCCCCCGAGGTCCCAGGTGCCGGTACCGGCCCAGTTCACGATGGTGTTTTTGTCGTTGAGCTTTGTGGAACCGCGGGAGAACCGGACGCGCTCGGTCAAGGTCGTGATGTTCATCGTGGCTCCGCTCTCCACATTAAGGCGGATGCCCGGGTAGGCGACCAGCCCGGCCTTTGTCCCCGCTGCGTTGATGGAAAGTTCTCCGCCGGATTTTACCGTGACGGTTCCCGCGCCGTAAAGACGAATGGCTGCCGCGTCATTGCCAGGGTCCACAACGCCGGAGACCGTGTATTTCCCGGTAATATCGACCGCGTCCGGGGAATTAATGGTCAAACCGTTGGTGATGGATGTCGTGTCACCGTATGTTCCGCCGGTGGACCAGACGGTTTCCGCTTTGGCGTTCATGCACGCGAATACCACGGCGAGCAAAAAGAGCGCGGTGAGTAAATTTTCGTATCGTTTGGAAAGGAGTTGAGTCATGATTACTCCCAAAAAAGTTTAACTAAAATCATGCGGCGGGGCCGGCCATACCAATTTAAGGCCTCCCCTGAAAGGGGAGGTGGCCCGAAGGGCCGGAGGGGTTTAGAAATGGGAGAAAATGTTCCTTGGTCGGAACCCCCCAGTCTCGCTTCGCGAGCCAGCCCCCCTTTCAGGGCAGCCTTTTAACGACGCTGGAAGCGTCGTCCCCGTAAAAAGCCCAGTCCGGCAAAGCCGAGCAGGGTGAGGAGCCACGTGGCGGGTTCCGGGATGGCGTTGTAGTTGGTCTGAAGCAAAACGGTGTAGCCCGTTGTGCCGTTCGGGATGTAACTGAGCTGCGCCCAGCTGGAGTTCAATTTTACGTAATTCTGCAGGAACGCTTTCATTTCGTCGTCGGTCGAGATCAGAGTGCCATTGACCTGGAATTTGTCGGCCGTGAGAAGTTCGAGCGTTCCAATCGCGAACGGGTCGATGGAGTCGTTAAACGCAATCTCGACTTTCGAGCCGTCGTTCAGGTTCATCGTCTTGGCCGTCAGGCTGGAAAAATTGTCGGTGCCCGTTACGGTCAGGTTCATCACGGAGCCGGAATTCAGTGTCACCAGATTGGAAACTTTCTGGCTGTTGCCCGTGACGACGAGGGTGGCTCCGTTGTTGACCGTCAGATCATACGCGGAGGCTTGATTTGCCTTGCGGTTCAGCGTCAGGGTTCCAGAGTCAACGACCACGTTAGCGTTAATATTATAATCGACACTGTTGACCTGATTATCACTGGCGAGGGCCCAGTTTCCATCGCCGACTTTCTTGACCGTGATCCCACGGTTCTCCCAGTTTCGGACGGCGCCGGAGAACGTGCTGTCGTTGCCGAGCGCGCCAACTTCCAGCGTCACATTTTGCCCGCCGTTTCCCGAGCGGACCCAGCCGGTTCCGGTCAGGTCACCCATTTTGATCGTTTTGTTGTCCAACCCAGCCGACTCAAACAAAAAGCCGGAATTATTGTTCATGTCGAGGTTGAACGACGCTTTCTCGCTTCCGAGGGCCGTGCCGGAGTTAAACGCGATCCAGCAGTTTCCCGTGACGTTGATGTCACCGGTGAACGTGCTGAGGTCTCCGTTCAGATTCAGGAAATTGGCGCGGTTCGTGGAAGTGTAATTCAGCGTGGATTTTACGCCGTTGGTCGAGACCAGACCGCCGACTTTCTGCGCGGTGGACGAGCCGTTCAGGCTTGCCGTGATGTCGCCGTCGGTGGTGCCGCTGAACTTCAGGACGCCGCCTTCGGTGGCCTTCACCTTGGCGCCGAGCGTTGAGGTGCCGGTGTTTTCGAGCGTCAGGCCGCCGGACTGCATCGTGACGTTCTGGAACTCGATGGCCCGTGCGCCGGAGTTGAAGAGTTTGCCGCCGTTGACCGTGAAAACGTTGGTCGGAGGAACCACCGCCGGGTTTGCCGCGCGATTGTAACCAAATGCGGCGCCGGAGTTGACCGTCACCGAGGCGGAGTTGTGGATGTGACCGTCATCATTATTGCCGCACTGGATCGTGCCCTGATTGATGATGTAACCGCCGGTGTACTCGTTGGCGCCTGTGAAAACGAGGGTCCCCTTGCCGGTTTTGGTCAGTTTGCCGGTTTGACCGGATACGTTGTCGATCCTGCTCGAGATGTAGGTTGTAACGTTCTCCGGGATGTCGATCGTGCTGGCGGACTGGAAGGTGAATTTATTCGAAAGTGTGACGTTATCGTCCTTTTCTCTGAATGTTCCGCCGTCCAGAACGATTGCCGTCTTGCCGTCTCCAAGACGGGATGCCGCGTAATTATCCAGCGTCCCTTCCTTGATGGTGATTTTCGTCAGATTGGTCCCGTTGTCGCTTCCGATCGCGAGAATACCGGAGCCGGTCTTGATGATCGAACCGGTCACGGAGCCGCGTAGAGCGACTTCACCGCCAATGACGTTTATCGTGCCGGAAGACTGGATGTTATTGTAGAACTGCACCACGTCGGAGCGGTTGAAGGCCAGCGTGCCATTTTCGCCGATGATGATTTTCGTCAGACTGTTGGGGGCGGTTGACGTACCCAGATGGCCGACCGTTCCGCCGTTGCCGAGCTGGATCGTGCCTTCGGTGATGGTCGTGTTTCCGGTGTAGTTGTTTTTGGTGACGGCTCCAACAGGCGCGTTACTGTAGTATGTCGTGTAGTCGGAGGTGATGGTCCACGTGCCGGTCCCGATTTTCTCGATGGTGAAATTGGAATTCTGGTAGCGGGAGAAACTGCCGGAAAATTCCGTGTCGATGTTCTTGGCGCCGACCTGGATCGAGACCGTTTTCCCATTGCCCGATCCGTCTGTTCGGAAAACGCCATCGCCGGAGATCGCGCCGATTTTCAGGGTCTTGTTCGTTACATCGAAATTAACGAGGATGCCCGCGTCGATGGACTTGCCCTGGTTGGCGCCTCCATCGTTGACTTTACCGGGATTGGGGTTGAACGTGACGGTGGAGAAATCGGTCGTCGAGCCGTCAAGCGAGATCCAGGTTCCGTAGGAGGTGTTCGTGGACGGGCCGGCCGTGAGGGTACCGGAGAAACCGCTCACGTCGGTGCACTGCATGTACAGGAAATTCCCGCGGACGGACGTAAAGTAAATCTCCTGGTCCGCGCCGCCGGTCAGAGTCCCCTTCAAGTAAGCCTTTTCGCTGGAACCATCGATCGTGAACTGTTCGCCCTGATCTGTCAGATCGAGGTTGTCGTAGGTTGCCGCGGAGGCTGTAGCCAACGGGAGCAAGGTCCCCGCGAGGAGGAAAAAGGACGTCAGCAAGGAGTGGAATCGGATCATTGAATTGTGCGTGATATTAAAAGGATCGGGTTCATGATCTCCCCTGAAATCATGAAGATTTTATTTCACTTTTAATTAATATTGTACGCGGGGATGGGGAAATTGCAAGTGATTTCCAGGGAAAAAAGAGGAATTTTTTGGAAAAACTTGCAAATCAGATAGTTAAAGGATAAAAAAAGGACGGCGTTCTTTTGGAAACGCCGCCCCTGTGTTGAGTCAGGATCAATTCTTACTTCAGATGATGGATCGAGCCGTAGGTCTTTGTGAACGAGGGCGTTCCTGCCGTACCGGGCATGGATGAGGCTGCAGGAGCGGACTCAGACGTGGCGGTCGCGGCGGTCGCGGCGGTCGCGTAATTTCCCGCGGCGGGGGCACTGTTGACGGGCGGCAAATTGGGAGCCGCGTAGTTCCCGATGGCTCCGGAAGTTTGGGCCGGCTGGTAGGGAACTGTGTTTCCTGTGAATCCGCCAGCCATCATCTGTTCACCGTAGATGTCGGGATTCTGCTCCGCTTCGGAGTAGGTTGCCAGCATACGCTGCGCCTCACGGTGATTCGGATTGATCGCGACAACCTGCTGCAGAGCGGATTTCGCCCGTTCCTCATCATTATTCATCGCGAAAACTGCGGACATGTTATAGTAGGTTTCGTCCTCGGAAGAAACACGGCGGAAGTATTTGAAAGCCTGTCCGTAATCCTTCTTCAATCCGTAAGCGAGCGCCAGGTTATTGTTATACTTGGGTTCCATCGGAGCCAGCTCAATGGCTTTGTGGAAGTACTCGATCGCTTCATCCAGACGGTGCTGATTCAGGTAGCAGTATCCCATGCTGTTCACCGGCGCAGGATTGTTTGGAGCGACGGCCATTCCTTCACGGTAATACTTTTCGGCCATGTCGTACTGCCCGAAGGTTTCCATGATCATTCCGAGGCGGCAATACGGTTCGGCTTCTTTTTTAAGTTCTTTGTTATCCTTATTTTTGTCGTAAATGACCAGAATCTGCTCGTAGGCTTTCCGGGCTTCGTGTACTTTTCCGCTTCTCTGGGCTTTTTCAGCCTCTCCGAAAAGCATCTCGATCTGCTTTTCCAGCTCGTTCAGTTTCCGTTCTTTGGAGGAGAAAGGATTCGTGTGTTTCTTTGGGTTTCCTTCCAAATCGACGGACTTGCATCCAACCGAACAAATCATCACTAAAACGAGGCATAAAATTCCCACCAATCCGAGAGATTTTTTCAAGGAATTCTGGTTTTCATTTTTGCTCATTTTTATCCTCTCCTTTTCAGGCTGTTAAAATAGGGTTGTGTTTTTTTAAGGTTGATTCCCAGGGGTTGTTACTCAATTGGACGTCAACATATTGACGAGAATCATTTTGTTGTTTTTCTCGGAAATCCCTGGAACTTTCAGGTTCTGCTGCTCGTTTTTCATACGAACAAAGTCCTTCTGAACGATATTCATCAGTTCATCCGAATGAAGCGGGGACTGCAGTTTGCCTTTCACAAAAATCCGATTCTGGAACAGGAAAATGGAAAGGTTTTCATTCCCGGCGTTCTGGTTCAGTTTGGATTCCAGCGTGTGCCCCCAATCTGTGAGGATCTTCGCGTTCGGGTCATTCGCCTGAACCGTCACAAGGAAAAGCATCGGCTTGATGTTTGCGTCATGGAATTCAATTTTAACCATGGTCTTTCCTTCGCACTTTCCAATGACCGCGATCTGATTCCGGCCGAGTTCCACGTAATCGCAGAATTTGGTGTTTTCGATCGAAATCTGACGGACTTGGCTCTTGATGTTCAAAACCATCCCCTGGCAGGACTGGATCGTCAATTCCTTTACGGAACTGCTTTTTTCATTAGATCGCAGTGTCTGCTTTTCAAATTGCAGTGTATTTTGCCTGGAAGCTGATTCCCATGGGTCATGGGAGACCGGAGCAGACTGAGCGACCGGAGTGGGCTGAGCGACCGGAG
>JAUMVK010000009.1:0-105263 GCA_030530205.1 Thermoguttaceae bacterium
GTGGGGGCTTTATGCTTGCACTTAGGTGGGGGCTTTATGCTTGCACCTGACCCATCATTCATAATTAATAATGATGCGTCGCGCTTTCACATTAGTCGAGCTTTTGGTCGTCATCGCCATCATTGGGATGCTGGTCGGCTTGCTGCTTCCGGCCGTCCAGCAGGCTCGAGAGGCCGCGCGGAAAATGCAGTGTTCCAATAACATGAAGAATATTGGCCTGGCCCTGATGAACCACGAAAGTCTTCAGGGGGCTTTTCCCGCGACGCGCTACGGGATTGACGCGGACATTCCGGCGGAATTGGGGACCAGCGTGAAGTGTGATCAGCGTTACGCCGGAAGCGGATTCCTTGCCGTGGCGCCGTACCTGGAACTGACGAGCGCCTACATCGCGATGAACGAAGGCAAAATCATGCCGTTCCAGGAAGACTCGAGTACGAGCGGCTGGAAAACCTCGCAAATGACCGCGGCGATCGCCATGAGGCCGTCCGTTTTCAAGTGCCCGTCCGAAATTTCTCAGGACCAGACCCAGTCCGACACGGGGCTCGGAAACAGCGCGGCGGTCGGGATCACCTGCGGGACGTGCAGCTACGCGCTGTGCTGCGGGACAAACGGGGTCTCGTACCTGAAAATCAAGGATTACACCTCGGTCAAGCACAAGAACAACGGCGCCTTCATTTACCGCATCAAACGCAAGGCGCAGGAATTCCGCGACGGCCTTTCCAACACTTTCTTCGCCGGTGAGGTTTACGACTCTGATCAGGACTGGTCCCGCTGCTGCTGGGGCTACACGCAGGTTCTGCGCAGTGGGATGCGCGCGTGCGAAAACCCCCTGAACACGAAGCTCGGCCAGGGAATTTCCCATTCCGGCTCGCCCTCCAATACGACCTACAACGGCGCGTTTGGCTCGCTGCACGTCGGCGGCGGGAACTTCGTTTACGGGGACGGCCACGTGACGTTCATCACCAACGGGATCCAGCTCGAAACGTACAAAGCCCTCGCTACCCGCTCCGGTAATGAAGTCATTGAGGAATCGCTTTAAAACGCGAAGCCTGAACTTGGGAGTCTTTCTGGATTTCATTTTCCCCGAGGCGCGGCTCCACCCATCATCCAACCCCTCTTTAGAAAGGTTTCACCATGAAAAAATTCGTGATTTTTGCTTTGCTTTTGACTCTCTGTTCCTTCGTTCGGGCGGAGGAGCCAATTACAATCGACTGCAATTTCCCCGGCGGAAACATCCTGGTCGATTCCATCAAAGACGGCGTGGCGCGCGTGCGGCCGGACCTTCGCGATACGACGAGCGAGTGGTTCTACTACGCTTTCCGGGTCCGGAACGCGCAGGGGCAGAAGATCCGCTTCGACTTTCAGGGACCAAACCGGGTCGGTTCGCGCGGCCCGGCCGTAAGCACGGACGGAGGAAAAACCTGGTTCTACACGAGCAAAACTCCCAACCACAGCGACCGGGAATTCACCTACGAGTTCGGCCCGGAAGAAAAGTCGGTCCTGTTCGCGCTCGCCCCCCTTTACACCCAGAAAAACTGGGAGGAATTTCGGGAAAAGATCAAGGACCACCCGGGCCTGAACTTCACGACGCTCTGCAAAAGCCGCAAGGGGCGTGACGTCGAGCTGCTGCGCATTGGCGAGGGGAATCCGGACGCCAAATTCGCGCTGGTCCTGACCTGCCGGCACCACTGCTGCGAGATGACCGCGAGCTGGGCCGTGGAGGGGATGATCACGGAGACGCTTTCCGGTTCCGAGGCTGGAAACTGGCTTCTGGCTAACGCGGAAATTTTTGTCGTCCCGTTCATCGACAAAGACGGCGTGGAAGACGGCGACCAGGGCAAGAACCGCGCCCCGCACGACCACAACCGCGACTATAACCATCGGCTGTACCCGGAGATCCGAAGTCTTGAAGACCAGATCCAGGCCAATTTCAGTGACAAAAAACTGGTCTTCTTCGATAATCACTGCCCGTGGATCCGTTCCGGGATGAACGAATATTTTTACTCACCGATGGGGCCGAACGAGAAAATGACCGCCGCCTGTGACGAGTACTTCAAAATCTTCGAGAAGTACCAGAAATCCGGCCAGATCCCCTACAAGGTCGAGAACAATCTGCCGTTTGGCAAAGACTGGAACACCGAGAAGAACTACTTCAAGTACGAGAACGGGATTTTGACCACCGGCTCCAAAATGTGGGCGGGCAAGCTCCCGAATACCATCCTGGCCGGGACGATCGAGCTGCCCTACTCCAACGCCTCGAACGTCGAGGTCACGCCGGACAATGCGCGGGAACTCGGCCGCAACATGCTCAAGGCGTTCGTGGAGTTCATGCAGAAGCATTAAAAGCTTTCAGAAGAAAAGCCGAACTTGATTGGCGATGGGGCCCCTTTTGCGGGAAACGGAGTCCCATCGCTTTTTTTCTGCCTTCCGATGCTCACTTTTCCAGCGACTTGAGCGGGAACCGCGTCACGCCGCAGTTGCGCAGTTTGTGGTTTCCCGTGTAAGAAACGTACACAAATCCGTCGTGTTCCAGAACGGTCGGGTAGTGTGAAGCGCCCTGCTCCGTCGAGCCGGTTCGGTCGCTCACCTTCCAGATGGTCGAAAAGGCCGTTTCTCCCGGTTTCGCCACGGCCATGACTAGCGTTCCGCGGCCCATGCCGATCCCTTGGGTCGTCGGGTTTCCGTCCGAGTCGGTCTTGTAATCGATCTTTCCGTCCGCGGTCCTCTTGAAGCCCGGCAGATTGTACACGATGTAGCGGTACCCGTTCGAGAACGTCCCGGCGGCGAACTTGGAATTGCTGGCGGCAAAGACGCGGTTTTCGATTTTGCGCCATGTCTCGCCATAGTCTCGGCTTTCGTAGAAATTCGGGAACGGCGTGTTTTCCCGCCGCGTGACGGCCAGCAGCTTCGGCCCGTTCGCGAGGACCGCCGTCTCGGCGAAAACGTTCACGTAATCTTCCGGGTCGAGCCGAACCATCTGCCACGGCTTTTCGATCTCTTTTCCCTGCGAAATGACCACGACCGGCGTCGTGCCGTTAATATTGCGCGATGGGGGCATCAGGCTCCCGGACATGCAATAGTTTCCGTTCTCCATGAGGATCGGCGGCTGCATCGAGAGGAACTTTTCCGCGATCGGGCCGAGAATCTCCCACGTTTTTGTTTCGGGTTTCCAGACCTGCAGGAGGCACTCGGTCGGTTTTTCCGCCCCGAATTCCTGATTGGTGAAGCAGTAGAGTTTAGCATCGAGCGTGAGGAATTGCAGCCCGACGTACATCCAGCCGTCGTCGTTTCCGCGGTCCTGAACGGTTTCCAGGCCGGACCAGTGGAAGAAATCTTTTGAGCGGCGGGCCCGCTGAATGGTTTTGCCGGTAAGCTCGGTCCGGGGATTATTGTACCACCCGACGATCAGCTCGCCGTCCAGCTGCCCAATGGAGGTTTCATGGAGAAAGCCGTATTCCGGGTCGGTGTCGCAGTCCTGCACGATGACGTGCTGCGCGCCGTGCGGGAAAACGATCTCAGAGACCGTCGGGTACGGTACGCCATCCGCCCACGGTTTGAGGAAAGGCTCATTTTCGTCGGCTTTTACAGTACCGGCCACAGCAAGGAACAAGGAACACAAAACCAAGAGAAAAAGGAAACGTTTCATGGGGATTCTCCAGGTCAGGAGGGAATGAAAGAGCAAGAGCCCGAATAAAAACCATTCTTTTATTATACACTGTGGACCAGGAAAGTCAATGACGTACAATCATTAAAAGTGGCAAATTTGTTAATTTCATCATTTTTTGCAAATTCTTTTTGTTTTCGCCACTCTTTTCGACCGATAAAAATGACGGGATAATAGTAGAACTATGCATATATTGTATAGCCAAACCACGAAAGGACGCAAGGATGCGGAATTACGTAAGAGGATTTGCCGGGATCACCTGTCTGATGTTCATGCTCATGATGAACCTGGTTTCTGTTTGTTCGGCCGACATTATCGCGACGAACGGGAAATACTATGTTTATGAATACGACTCGGGAGATCGGGCCGTTTTTTATCAGTCGGGCAGCGAACAGGATCCCTCGACGGACGAGGTTTTGCACAACAAGAACTCCTACGGGATGCTCAAGGACAAAGATGGCAAGGTCCTGATGTTTGAGGTTGAAATCACCCATGGCGGAAGCACCTACAAAATGCCCAGCCCGGTCTATGAAACCGGCAAGTTTGCCAATCAAAAAACGGATGGCGAAGGCTATTGGCTCGATCAGATCAGCAATTTTGTCATGGACGCGTCAACAAACCAGAGACTGATCGATCCGAACGACCCGCTGGTCTTTTATTACTGCAATGAGCAGCCCTCCTCGAAGCTGGATGCGAATGGGAACCGGATCATATACGATATCCAGGGCAATGAAGTCGCAACGATCCCCGCTTCGGATCTTCAACCGTATGTTCCTACAGACCCGACCGATCTGCATTTCCATGACGCATACATGAAACCAGTCTGGAATGACCCGATCGATCCGACGGCCGATGGTCAACACAAGTCAGGGGTCATTAAATTGAATGGCGGGACCGATACCGCGGGCTGGAACGGTTCCTCCTTACATTATTATTTCGTGGATACTTCGGAACAGAGCGCATTCACTAAAAACCACCTTGTAGCCGCCTCGACCATTGCCTCAACACAGGCTGCGGCGACCATCGCGGCGCAGGCTTTGAATATTCCTTTCCCGAACGGAACCGCAGCGGCGGTCGCAGCGGCATTAGCCGTTGGATCAACCGCCAACGCCCTGAACCTCATCACTCAGGCGGCAGGCGTTGATACATACACTGCCCATTATGTAGGAGCGATCAGTTACAACGGCGACTTCATCGTTACGGGCGGAGGTACTCTGGCGGGTACATATCAGAACCTGAATACCATGTCGCTCGACGCGAATGACTATACGATTTCCAAGCAGGTTTTCACGACGGACCTTCTCGAAGCGCAGGGAAATCTTACTGTGACCGAGAACGGGAATATTTTCGCCGTGAACAATATCAGCGTGAGCCAGAACCTCACCAACGCCGGCAAAATCGAAGGGGTCGATTCTTTCACGGTCACTGGAGACCTCACCAATACCGGCACCATATCGAACGTCAATCACCTGACTGCCGCTTCGGTGACCAACTCCAATTTTTTGACGGTGAATCAGATAAACCTCACCGGCGCTCTTACGAACTCCGGAACCACCAAGGTTTATGGCTCGATGACCTCCACCTCGGTTCAAAACACCGGGTCGCTCATTACCAAGGGCTCCGTGGAAACCGGCGAGTTCACCTCCAACGGGAGCGGTGATTCCTGCGTCGTTTTCATCGGTGATAATCTGATCGCGGGCGCCGTCGAAAATAACAGTGGAATGACGGTCCACGGTCAAATGACGGCTACGAATTTGAGCAATACCGGCACGATGAATCTTTCCGACGTGACCTTGACGAGTAACCTGGTCAACAACGGCGTCATTTATTCCTCCGGTTACTTCAGATCGACCGAAGGAGCCATCAGCAACACGGGTTCCCTGATCACGATCAAAGGGATCGAGGCCGCCGGAGACCTGACCTCTACCGGCTCGGGTGATTCCTGCCTCATTTACACGCAGGGGATGGTCAAAGCCGCCAACATTCAGGTCAGCGGCGGAAAGTTTTATGCCGCCACGGGAGTGGAAACCGGCAATCTGAACATCGACGGCAGTGACGTCGTGTTCGTGGTGAACAGTAACGTGATGGCGACCGACATCACAAACGACGGTTCCGTTTTCATTAAAGGCGTGACGGAAGCCAACTCGATCACCACCACCAATTCCTGGGTCAGTCACGACTCGATCATCACAGCGGGAAACATTACGGCCTCAGGCACTTTCGCCGTTACGGGTGACATTACAGCGGGCGGCGAGTTCCAGAATAACGGCACCGCGTCCGTCACGGGAAACCTTCAGGCCCTTTCCGCGAATAACTCCGGCACGTTTGAATCGCTCGGAAACGTGAAACTCACGAACGACCTGGAAAACACGGGAACCTTCACCGCGCTGGGTACTCTGACGGCGGTGAACGTGAACGTTTCCGGCTCCGATGCCGCGCTCAACATCAAAGGGAACGTGGCCCTGACCGGTGACCTGAAGAACGAAGGAACGACGAACATTCTGAGCAATCTGACGGCCCAGAACGTCACGAACAGCGAAAACGCCAAAATGACAGTCGGCGGAAACGCGGAACTTTCCGGCAATCTGGAAGCCAACGGCGAAACGGCCATCGTGGGAAACGTGAAGGCCAACACCGCGAAAATCGCTGAAACCGGGACCCTAGCGGTCGGTGGAAACGCGGAACTCACCGGCGATCTGGAAGCGAACGGCGAAACGGCCATCGTGGGAAACGTGAAGGCCAAAGACGCAAAAGTCGCTGAAACCGGGAAACTCGCGGTCGGCGGAAACGCGGAACTCACCGGCGATCTGAAAGCCGACGGCGAAACGGCCATCGTGGGGAATGTGAAGGCGAACACCGCGAAAATCGCTGAAACCGGGACCCTAGCGGTCGGCGGAAATGCGGAACTCTCCGGCGATCTGGAAGCCGACGGCGAAACGGCCATCGGTGGAAATGTCAAGGCGAACTCTGCGAAAATCAGCGAAACCGGTAAACTCGCCGTTGGCGGAAATGCCGAACTTTCCAGCACCCTGGAAACCAGCGGTGAAGCCATCGTTTCCGGAAACGTGAAGGCCGGCCGCACGACGGTCAGTGAAAACGGGGCCTTGGCAGTCGGAGGAAACTCCGAAGTGAACGGCCTGGAAAATGCCGGGGCCGTGACGCTCGTGGGAGACGCCAATATTACGGCCGATTTGCAGAACACCGGAACCTTCAACTTCGGGAGCCAGGTCACGGTCACGGACGACCTGACCAACTCCGGCACGATGGAAGCCCTCGCCGTCTCGTCGGGGATCAAGGCGAAAAGCAATCTCGTGAACTCGGGGTCGATTCTTGACGCCCGCTTCATCGAAGTGGATCAGGATGTGACCAACGCTCAGGGCGCTTTGATTTACGGCAAAGGTTTCGCCTCGTCCTTCCTCGCGTTCGGAGCCGTTGAAAACCAGGGCGAGATCAAAAATTTCGAATCGGTTTCGGTCGGTAGTCTGACCAACATCGGCCAGCTCGAAACGACCACGTTCCTTTCGGAAGGCCCGGTCACGAACTCCGGCACGATGCTCGGCACGGGTGAAGGCTCACTCTTCAAGTTCATGAGCAGTCTGGAAAATGCCGGGGAGATCGGCGGCGTTGAGAAATTCATCGTGAAAGAAGACCTGACCAACTCCGGGACCCTCGAAAGCACCGGCAAAGATTCCAAACTCTCGGTTGGCGGAGACCTGAACAACGAGTCCACCATTTACAACTTTGAGAGTGCGGACGTGACCGGCAAAGCCACCAACTCGGCCGACGGGACGATCATCGCTTCCGGGGCCGGCTCGAACTACA
The DNA here is from genome assembly GCA_030530205.1 of Thermoguttaceae bacterium. Taxonomy (GTDB): domain Bacteria; phylum Planctomycetota; class Planctomycetia; order Pirellulales; family Thermoguttaceae; genus RGIG3701. The sequence continues at coordinate 7,487 of JAUMVK010000009.1, forward strand.
CGTTCGGGGAACTCGAAAATGCCGGGACGGTTGGAGGCGTTGAAAAGCTGGCCGTGGATGAAAACCTGACCAACTCAGGGACCCTTGCAAGCACCGGTAAAAATTCCAGCCTTTCGGTCCGTAACGAGCTGAGAAACCAGGGGAATGGTCAGATCTCCAACTTTGAGAACGCGGACGTGACCGGCAAAGTCACCAACGAAGCGGATGCGACGATCACCGCTTCCGGCGCCGGCTCGAAATATACGTTCGGAGAACTCGAAAATGCCGGGACCATTCAAAACCTCGAGGCTCTCGATGTGGCGGGAACGGCCAACGTTTCCGGCTCCATCCTGGGGACCGGGACCCCGACCGCCAGCCTGAAAACCGGGGAACTCACCGGCGACGGCGGGGCCTTCAGCGGCACGATTGCGGGCTTCGGAACCGTCACAAACGACGCGGACCTCATCAACGCCGGCCTGATCCAGGGAACCGGGGCCAACTCGGTTTTGAACCAGAACGGCAAGCTCACGAACCAGAGCGAACTTTCCAACTTCCAGACGGTCAACGTGGCGGGTGAACTTCAAAACGAAAACCTCATTTCGGGCACGGAGACCAACTCCACCCTGACCGCGAACGGGATCCAGAACTCGGCCGACAGCACGATCCAGGCGTTCAATTCCATAGCCTCCAACGGCGACGTTCAGAACGAAGGCCAGATTCTCGGGAACCCGGCCGGCACGCACTTCCAGGTGACCGGAGACATGACGAACGCGGAAAGCGGCCTGGTCGCCGACGTGACCAAAACGACGGTCAGCGGGAGCTTCACCAACGCCGGTACGCTCACGGGCTTCAAGGACATCATCGTGGACGAGGACTTCACGAACGAATCGACCGGTACGATCAACGTCCAGGTTTACGATGGCAAAACGAGCAAAATCTCCGTCAATGGCGCAGCGACACTGAACGGCGGAACGATCAATTTCTACGGTGAACGTCTGGAAGTCGGCAAAGACTACGCGTTCCTGCTCGTGGAAGGGTCGGAAGCCGGCGCCCTGAATCACGATCCTACGTGGAGTGAGCCTCAGGAACAGACGCACGGTCTGACCGTGAACAGTCCGCTGACCATCACCTCCACGAATTCGCCCTACGGAGAAAACTCCTCGATCACCTCCCCGACCATTTCCTCGGCGATCCCGAAACTCTTCCACGCGGAAGGTTTCTACAATCAGAACGAGTACTGGGTCTCCCTGCGCCGCGATTACACGTACGGCGATTTGGAAGGCGCATCAGAAGATCAGCAGGCGATCGGCAAGTACGTTGACCGAATTGCCTACTCCATCAACACGACGAACGACTCCTACGACGAAGGTGACCTCTTCAAAGTACTGGAAGCGCTGGACGATTCGCGCGAAGCGGGCGGCGATTCCCTCGGAAACCTCGACCAGCTTTCCGGAGCGATTTACTCGAATCAGGGGTTGCTCGGTATGCAGAACACGTGGTTTGCGCACCAGAATCTCGCCAACTTCATTCGTCCGCTCGATTGCGTGTACGATATTTATGACACTTCAGAAGAACGCGGAAAGAATCTGTGGGGCGGATTTGTTGGTAACACTGGAAAATTTGAATCCGATGGAAATGGTCAGGCGCATACCTACGACTCGGCTGGTGTGATCGTCGGTTATGACTACATCTACGAGTTCAATGTTCGTGCCGGAGCGTATTTCCAATACCAGAATGTCAGGGTTTCGGAAAAAGATATCCCTGCCAGCGCGAAAACGGACTATTATGACTTGGGTTTGTACGGTTTGTTCCACAACGAGTACGGCTACATTATGGCGAGCGGAAACATTTCGTATGGTAACTACCAGTCCTCACGTTATGTTGCCTTTGGAGGTGAACACGCCCAAGTCGCCCGTCAGCATGAAGGTGAACGCGGCAGCTTCCAGCAGTCCATGCGCCTTGAAACCGCAGCGACTTTGAGCTTCGCTCAAGACCGGCTCCTTTTGCGTCCGTTCCTCGGTTTGACTTATATCCACATGGATTTGGATGATATGATCGAGTCCGGAGGGGACGAATATGTAACGGCCCTGCGTTCCTCGGGAGGTGACCTGAGCTCCTTGCGTCCTGAAATTGGCGCCCGTCTGAGTTGCTGCCACAGAACCGAAAGAGCGGTCTTCGGATTTAATTTCCGTGGTTCATGGGTCCACGAATTCTGCGACACGCAGACGACGATCGAAAACCGGTTCAGCAATCCGAACTACGCAGCGTCTGCCCTTCCTGGTCAGACAGCCTACAATAATCCGTCCGATAACGCGTTCAATGATGAGGCGGCGAGCTTCTTTGTTACGAGCACGAACCTTGGACGTGACTACGCATGGCTCGGGCTTGGTCTGACGGCAGACACTTCAAGCCATTGGACGTTCTTTGGAGGGTATGATGTCATGACAAATAACCGTGCCACGATCCATACCGGAAATCTGGGGCTTTCCTACAAATGGTAAGGAATATCTCCCTCGATTGGGAAGGGTGTGATTGATCCAAAAAAGATAAAGGCCGACATTTATGCCGGCCTTTACTTTACAAATAAACTCATTGAACGAACCAATCTGAAAGTTCGTTCTTAGTTTTTAAGTTTCTTTTCAATCAGTTTTTTGGTGCTGAAAATGACAATTTGGTTTTCGACGGTAGCCACCGCGACATAAAGCGGGAATCCATCGACCTGGATCGGACTGAGAGCCAGGGCAGTAATGCGCTCCGGTGCCTCGAATTGAACCAGTTTTTTGGCTGTTTTCGCATCCCAAAGAACTGCCGTGTTCTCATACATATTAGTGAGAACATAACGTTCGTTTTGGCTGATTTCCGCGTCGATAATTTCATTTTCAGCCTGGAATATCTGGAGCTGTGCGCCGTTCAGGACGCTCCAGATAGTAGCGCGTTGGTCACGGCTCCCGGAAAGAAGAATATTCCCTGAACTTCCATATTGCAGGGATGTTATGGCGGAGTTATGACCTTCCAGTGAGTAGATCAATCGGTCCGTATTACTGTCCCAAAGCTTAACGGAGCAGTCCTCACTTCCTGAGGCATAAGAATTTCCATTCGGACTGAAGGCGACTGCGAGTACCGGCCCCTTATGAGGCTGTTTCAAATCAGAAGTTAGTGTGTCGCCGCCATCTTCTCCTTCCTCACCCGTTCGAATCAGAGAATGGTTTCCCGTATCCCAAAGCAAAAACCTGTTATCGAGGCTTCCGGTTAGGGCGTACCGGCCATCTGCACTCAACGCAACGTCCATAATCGCCTTGGTGTGTCCGGGAGGAAGTTCAAAGAGAAGTGTTTCTTCATCGCTCGAATCCTCTGAATCACCAAGTCTTTGCTGAATTGGTGGGTTCATTTCGGGATTCCAGAAAATCGCGCGAATGTCTTTGCTCCCGGTCAAAATTCTAAGTGCAGCGAGTGCTCTGTCACTGTCTTCCGTCGGTTCCCGGAGCAAAGAAACAGCCGCAACAGAGGTTACACCCTGCTTGTGACCTTCAAGTCGGCGGACAACATCTCCGGAAAATGCGTCTAAAACCAGGGATGTGCAATCCTCGGAAGCTGTTACAAGAAACAAACCATCCGGAGAGTAAACAAGGTCCTGCACGGCTTCTTCATGGCCGGAGCTGAACGTCTTGACAATCTCAGCTTTCGGTGTCAGAACATCTCGACCAACGGGACGCAAGGAAAAAATAATGCCATAAATCGCGGCGGTCAAAACGGCTCCACCGAAAATTATAATCATAAACACAAAAATAATTGTGTAGATGAGACGCCGGCGTCTCTCACGCCGAAGGGTTGATTTTGGTTTGGTGTCGCGTCCATTGACCCACCAGGTAACCTCTGCATCGTCTTTCTTGAATTCCGGAACTTTAAGTTTCGGCCGTTCTGTCTCTTGAGACATTTTTCACTCCAGGTTTTTATCAATATTAAAATGAATAATTTACTCCCATGAATATAATATAGTATTTTTCCAGAAAAAATCAAGATGAAAAACCCTTTTTTGGGAAAAGAATTGAAAATTTTTTGAAAAATTAAAGATTTTGAGAGAGTGAAAAGAATTCAAGAGGCTTGAGGAGTTTGATCTTTTAGGGGCAAAGAGTGGGGAATCTCTCGAAAAGTTCCCCTCCCTGAGAATTACTTATTTCGTCATGTCGCAAATGACAGCGTTTTCTCGGGCGAAAATCTCACGAATGTGTTCGTGGCTTGTGAAAAATAAGATTTGTGTCTGCTTACCGGCAAATTTAGTCAAAACTCGTGCAGCGGAAGCGGCCCGTGTGCGGTCAAAATTCACCAGAACATCATCCAGAATGATCGGCAGGTTAATATTTCGCTTGCGGTACTCGTCGATCAAGGCCAGGCGAATGGCAAGATAAAGCAATTCACGTGTTCCCATTGAAAGCTGCTCGGTAGAGAAAACCGTTCCATCGGTACGCTGAACGAATAAAAGGTCTTCATCGACTGGCGTCCAAACACGATTGTACTTTCCTTCCGTCATTTCCTGAAGAAAAGCCGAGGCGCATTCCAGTGTTTTGGGTTGGCGTTTAAGCCGATACGTCCGCTGGATCGTCTCCACCAAACGCTCCGCCAGCGCGAAAATTCGCCACGAATTGATTGCATGCCCGATTTGGGCTTGGGTTTTCATCAGTTCATACTGGATCCGGGTCGGTGAATCATCAGAGATGATTTTTCCGAGAATCGTCTCACATTCCGCTGCCCGTTTTTGGGCTGACGTGAGCTGAAACTCGTTTTCTTCGAGAGAGTTCAGGAGAACCTTACGTTTTTCCTCGATTTGCTCGGGTGAATTATTTTCGTACACTTCCCAAAGCATCGATTCTGTGCATGCGAATTGTACAACAGAATCAATTTCCTTCTGAAGTTCACGGCGTTTTTCACGAAGTTCTTTCAACTGGGTCAAACGCTTGAGTTTAAGTTTAAGGCTTTTTTCATCTTCGACTCCGGAATTCTCAAGGAACTGGGTACGAATCTGGGATTTTTTCCGGTATTCGGCTTTCAATTTTCTGAGTTCCTGACGATTGGTGCGGATTTTTTGTTCGAGACTTTTTTGTGCCTGTTCCCGCTCCCGCTCTTTCTGGATTCTCGTTTGCATTTCGGAAAAGATGCCAGGTGCGAAAGGAAAACGGGAGTCACCGCCCTGCATTTCCCTTCCAAAGTCGGGGCCAAATACAGGAAGCAGTTTCCGCAGACGATCTGTCAAGAGTTTCAGCTCGTTTTCGTAGAGCTTCAAGTCTTCCATGTCCCGACTTCTGCGTCGCCATAGCTCGCGGATTCGGTCGGACGCATCCATCAGGAGCCGGATGTTTGAAGCTTTCCAGTTTTCGGGAAGGTTCAGGGATTTCAAAATCTCGGTTCTGCGTTCTTTTGCCTGTACAAGTGCCCGTTTGAGATTACCCAGACGTACATTATGGAACCTTGCCTCGGATAGAAGCGCTGAACGTTGCGAAACGTTTATTCCCGTATTTTCCGCTTCTGTGATTTCTTTTTCAAGGAAAGCGGATTGTGAGGTAATTTTTTCGCTTTCATGATTGCAAAGGTCGAGAATTTCCTGGTCGGAAAGGCCGATTATTTCTTCTTCACGAGGCCCGAAACCGAGGCGGATTAATCGTGCGCGCTGTTGCAGTGCGGTACTCAGTTCGTCTTCCAGCCCGGCAAGTTTACGTTCTATTTTTTGCGAATAAACGACCCGGAATGCGATGCTGGCCAAACAAAACGCGAACCCCAAAAACATTAAAAAGAGATTCCCCAGGACTCCGGTAGATCCGGAAGATGAGGACGTTAAAAATCCGGAGAGACGGAACATCGCGAAAAGTGTCAAAGCGAGACCAAGCGTGAATGTTCCGCCCATCACGAAAAGTTCCCTCTTTGGTAAAATACGCTTCAGGAGCGTCTCTGCCCGTTCATTCTCCAGAGGTTCTAATTTTTTCAGTGTCGAGGTTAGCTGAGAGACTTGTATCTCCCTTCGGCGTACGTTAGCCAGGACCTCCCCCAGGAGAGCTGAAAGAGCGTTCACGTCAATCCGTGCAGAGGTCTTTTCCTTGACCAGACTGGTTTCGTTGGTGGTCTTTTTCTGCGTAGCGTCAGGGGTAAGAATTTCCTGCGGGATTTCATTCACGATGCTGAAATTCAGGGCTTTAAGAGCATTCCTTTGGGAGGATACAGAGGGATCCTGAGCCTTGCCAGACGTTTCAGGACTTTTCAAGGCAGGGGACTCACCTCGAAGGAATACTTCAGGAAAACTTTCCATTCCTGAAAGCTGACGAATTTGTGGGAAACATTCTACACGAGTACGGCAAGCCTCAAAATACCCGGCGATTTTTTGTGTATTTTCAGAGGCTTGATGAAGTAATTCCTCGCGTTTTTTTCTTTCAGACTCGATTTGATTACGAAGACGACGCATTTCTCGGTTGGGAGACCGAAGAGGCCGCAGGGTGCGAACATCGTAAGGAAATGCCTTTTCAGGGGTGGAAACTGAATCGAAATCCGGGAGCGAAAGACCAAGCCGACGGTAATCGATAGCCAGTTGTGCCTCTGAATCCAATTGTTGACGGTGCAGGTCTTCAAGACGGCCGCGCAGATTTTCGATCCACTCCTGACGCTGGATAAAAGATTCAATGGCCTGGACCGACGAGAGAAGTTCCGTGTTTAGTGCAACTTCGGAGTATTTGGTGTCCAGGGCTTTCAAAAGGGTTTGGAACTGCGAACGATTTTCTTTGATGGTTCGAACTTCCTGATGAATTCTCGAAAGCTTTTTAAGGTTTTCATGAAGTTGTTCGATTTCCCTGTCAGAGGTATCGATCAGATCAGGATTCTGTTCTCCAAATGCTACAATTTGCGAATCCAATTCCGCCCTCTGTTCCCAAACTCCCTGAACATCCCGGGCGATTTCCAGAATATGGATTTTGTGCTTTTGTTGCTGGATCTCGTCTTTCAGTTTCGTAATAGATCCGGAAATTGCCGACTTCTCCGAATTGATTTTCCCGTACTTTTTGTTTTGTGATTGAATACTTCTCTGCTGCTTCTTCAGAATTTGGCAGTAATTCAAAAGGGAAACGATCTCGTAGGGAGGAATTCTCTGGAGACCATTCGTTTCATTCAGAAATACAGGAGTCGAAAGGTCATCACACCATTGGAGGTCTTCTGTTTTCAGGGGTTCAGGAAAAGCATTTTCGCCTAATATTCTCTGTCGGTTTCGAATTAGTTCCGCCAAAATTCGTGCAGAGGAATAACGAGCAAGTCCCGTACTTAAATCATAAAGTCGTTTGGATGCTTCTGTCGAGTTCAGGACGGAAAGTTTTTGAAGCTCCTGAAGCCCCAGTGCAAAAATATTATTGTAAAGTGTTTCATCATTTTCGAGCGGATTTAGTCCGGTTACACTTCCAGATTCAACCTCATCGGTTAAATTGATAAGGTTACGCCACTGGTTTATATCCTGGCGTATCCCTCTTGAGTTGGTAATGATCAGACCGTCCTCAAGATTACGCGTTGTGTAGCGATTCCGGAAAGGATCTTGCGCGTAAAAAGGAATTTCGGCATTTTCCAGTTGGGAACGATTTTCTCTGGAACCCCGGTTCTGTGAAGAGTTTTCTGGCTCAATGTCTGGAAGTGCCGTTACGTGCCGCGCGACCGTAAGAAGGCCAAAGGGAGTTTTTGCCTGAATTTTACCGCCTGTTTGTTCGGGTTCATTCGGGAAAACGTAAACGAGCCTATCCTCGGAGAAACCGTAAAAAATCGTCCTCAGAAACTGCATCAAGGTCGTTTTCCCGGCTTCGTTTGGCCCGTAAAAAAGATTCACCCCGGTCCCAAGGTTCTTCAGCTTCAGGCCTTTCCACTTTCCGAATCGATCGACGTACAGAGACTCGATGATCATTTCTTCCGGCCTCCTTCCTGGGTTTCCGCGAAGGCTTGTGCTCCCAAAATCGAGGCGAGTTCCAGAGCGGCCGTTTCCTGCCGGGTATTAATCTGTCCCATGATTTCCAGACCGGCGGCAATCTGCGCGTCCGTAAGCGTTTCGTTCAGGTTGAGCGAGTGCGGGACAAAATTTTCCGGTACAGCAGTATTAGTACCCTCTTTGTTCGAGAGATTTTTGAGGTGAAATTGGCTCAAACGCAGGAAATCGCTGAGCATCGATTCACCATGCCCCCACGAATAGGGAATCAACCCCTCACGATTCGGTGTGACGCATACCGTCCACGGACGTGCGGGAAGATTCTTTCCAATGTCCCGGAGGGGTTTGAGCAGGGACGGCATTTGTTGATTTTCGACCTTCGTCTGGACCCCAAGCGATTCCATTGTTTCCTGAAAAAGCTGACGCAAAAATCGCGTTTGCTCACGTTTTTCACCGGTTAAACGCCAATAAACCAGCGTCCGGGAAGGGGTATGTCCCTCAGTTGGAACAGTTGCGGGAAACTCTGTCTTCAAAGCTGAAACGAGCCAGTTTCGAAGCGACTCCCAAGTCTGAACATCGACAGGAATTTTACGTTCAAGAAAACGCCATGCTAGCGTTTCCGTCGGGAAAAACTGAAGGGAAGGGGGTAAATCACCGTCCAAATCCAGCTGAACGATGGAAACTCCGGCAGGTTGCAGTGGTTTATGGGCTTCCCAAATATCTGGCGATCGATGCTGTATGGGACCAGGAGTGTGCAGAATCGTAGGGAAGGTTTCGTCGGACAAAATATTTTTCGGAAAATCACGCTTCAGAGTCAGGCGTTCCTGATTTTGAGTCAAAGCCACATAGGAAACCGTGGAAATGGGGGTTTCTGTCAGGTTTTGAGAAGCAAGGAATGTTTCTTTTCCTGACTTTTCTTTTGCCGATTTTTGATGATGGAATTCCGTGACACTCAGGAAAGTTTTTTCGTCCGGGCACAGCGCGATCGTTTGGGATGGGGGGAGTTTACCGTCTGAAAGTCGGGAAAAATCGTAACGGCTGAAATCCGGTTTAGAGGAGTTCCAGCTTGCGATGAAAATATTCTTCGGTGAATCGGCCAGACGAAACTTTTTGATGTGAGGTTCTTCGGACGGAAAGAGAAAAACGTTTTCTGGAAAGTGAAAATTGGGAAGCATCCATTCTTCGATAGGACGTTCGAGTCTCCAGTAAACCGAAATCCCACGTTCCTGCAGGCGTTTAAATTGATCAATGAGAAAAACCACTCCGCGTAATCCGGTCAGATCCGGCTGAAGAACGTCACCGGTGAGAAGCAGAAAATCCACATTTTGTTCCAGCGCGAGGTCGAAAACCCGTTCTGCGCTCTTCCAGGGGGCTGAGAGGCAATCCTCACTCACAGCTGTTGGAAGCTCTGGGAAGGCCCCACCAAAGAGCCAGCTTTCTGTTCGTTCCAAAAAAAGAGGCATAGGATCTCCTGCGTTCCGGGGCTGGTCGCTCTCGGAATCGGTCGCCGAAGTGGAAACTCCACGATTTCCCTCATACGGTGTAGGCCAGCAGGTTACAGGGATGTGAAGCTGGAAATTCGATGCGTGCAGGAACTTTAAAATTTTCACGGGATACTCTGGGCTTAAAAAATTTCACTAATTCTCCTAAATTATACCACAAATTGCCAGGAATTGCCATATCACCCAAGGGTTAAAATCGATAGAATATTGAAAATTTTAGAAAAAATTTGTAAAAAAACAAGGCGTTCCTCTTTGGCGATTAGGGGAAATTAAAGAAACCACCCATTTCTCTCTTGCAAAGAAATAAAAATCTGTTATAATAAAAAGTGCGTTAGAAATCATTTAAATCTGTCATTTTACGAAAAAAAGGAACAAAATGGAAGCGACTCCGTTAGAGCTTCATCTTGATGAGGAATCCCTGCCACGGCTTCACGCGTGTGAGGAGGCGATCGAGTATCATTTTCACGATTTGACACTTCTGGCAGCGGCTTTGACGCATACCTCCGGAGCGGTCACGCGCCTGGTTTCTAACGAACGTCTGGAATTTCTCGGCGACGCTGTGCTTGGTTTCGTGATTGTGGACTATTTGTACCACACGTGTGAGCACCAAATGGAAGGGGAAATGACTCAGATGAAGTCCGCAATCGTGAGTCGGGCGTCTTGTACGCGTGTCAGCCGGGATTTGGGCATTGAAGAGTATCTTTTTCTGGGGAAAGGAATGGAGAAACGCCAGATTCCACCGTCCCTGTTGGCGAATATGCAGGAATCCATCATCGGCGCGATCTATCTGGATGGTGGGTTTGACTCAGCCAGAGATTATATTTTGAGAGTTTTTGAGGGTGAAATTCAGGACGCGATTCATGGTGAAGGACCGCTGAAAAACTTCAAAATGCTACTCCAGCAGTACGTTCAGAGGAATTTGCACAAAACTCCAACCTATGAGGTTTTGGAGCAAAAAGGACCTGACCATCGGAAATGCTTTAAATGCCGGGTTCGTGCGGGAAAAAAGACCTTCACTCCCGCGTGGGGGAAAAACAAGAAAGAAGCAGAGCAACACGCAGCGGAAAACGCTTTGTGCATTCTTCAGAACCAACCCGCTCCGTTTCCGGCTGACGAGTAAACACTGGAGCGACTGGCAACCCGGTTCAATACAGGATTATTTCGCGAAAAGGCCATATTTAACGATACACCAGATCGCTTTGCAGCCGTCACGCCAGCCGATTTTCTTGCCCTCGGCATAGGACCGCCCCTCGTAGCTGATGGCGATCTCGTAAACCCGCAGTTTGGCACGGGCGATGTACGTCGTCACCTCCGGCTCAAAACCGAACCGGTTCTGTTGCAGTTTCGGGAGGATCTCTTCCAGGCACTCACGTCGGAAGACTTTGTAGCACGTTTCCATATCGGTCAGGCGCAAGTTCGTGAAGCAGTTCGAGAGAAACGTCAGGAATTTGTTCCCCATCGTGTGCCAGAAATACACAACGCGGTGCAGGTCGCTCTGGATGTAACGGCTTCCATAGACGACGTCCGCTTTCCCTTCCAGGATCGGCTTGACGAGCTTCGGGTATTCGTTCGGGTCGTACTCGAGATCGGCATCCTGAATGATGACCACGTCTCCTTTGACTTCCGCAAAACCGGTACGCAGCGCGGCGCCTTTTCCCTGATTTTTTTCATGGAAAAAGACCCTGACGGAGTTCATCTCGTTCCCCTCATAAGAGGCGCGGATCTCCTCGAGCGACTGGCGCGTATTATCCCTGCTGCAATCGTCGATCAGCAGGATCTCCTTCCGAATCGGTACGTTGGCGACCAGATCCACGATTTCGAAAATGGTTTTTTCTTCATTGTAAACCGGAATGACGACGCTTAAAAGAAAATCATCAGGAATTTCGAAGAGTCCCAATTCCTTCACCGTTGTTTCTCCGAGCAGCGCACAAATGGACTGATACCACCCGTGGGAAAAAATCGGATGAGAATTTAAGGCCTCATTCATAATAAACTCCGTGAACACATTGACTCAAATGAATAATCAGCAGTCTCTTTTTAATCGGTCATTCCCCTAAAATTCTTTAAATTGTGATTCAAAAGCTGCAAGGATTTACGGAGTCAAAGGGCTTGCCTTTTTTGAGGACTGGTGTATAATATAAACTACGAATCATTAAGTTGGTTACTTTACTACTAACCAAAAATTTGTCCTATGAATTCCTCCCCTTTTTACCGTTTCGTTTTTTACCTGAGTGTGTGTTTGTACCTCCTTTTTTTCGCGGGGTGGTTCTTTGCCATTGGCCGGGGGAATCCCGAGTATTTGAGGGATTTTCACGCCGCGGTGAACCCTGACGCGCAGACCTACGTCCAGCTCGGCGAGAACATCTGGCGGGAGGGGGTGTACTCAAGGAATCCGAACCCGCCGTTTCGGCCCGATTTCAAGTGGACGCCGGTCTTTCCCGTTCTGGCCGGAACCGCGTCGTGCTGCGGGGGAGTGGGGTCCATATTGGCCCTGAATGTCGTTTTGACGCTCGCCTCGGCGGGGCTGCTCGCCCGGTTGGTCTGGTTTTACACGCGGTCGTACTGGTCTGCGTTTCTCGTTTTCCTCTGCCTTCTGCTCGACCCGCTCGTTTGGTCTCTGAACCTCCAGGCTATGTCGGACGTTACGTTCCTGTTTTTCCTGAGTCTCGGCGCTTTCTGGACGTTTCCGGCCCTTTTCCCGACCGAGTCGTCCTGTGAGCCGAAAAAGCCGAAACTTTCCGCGTTTGCCGGGGGCCTGGCCTTTGCTCTGGCGATTCTGACGCGACCGACGGGGCTTTACGTGCCGGTCGTGCTTCTGCTGGCCGCGCTGGGTGGGTGGCTTTTCCGGCAAAAACCGAGCTGGGGCGCCGTGGGGGTGATGCTCGTCGGGGCCGCGCTCCCCGTGGCGGGTTGGATGGCGAGAAACGCGGCGGTTTTCGGGAAGTTCGCCCTCTCCGGGAACCAGAACATCGTGATGGTCTATTACACCGGCGGCGGCGCGTGGCAGATGGCCGAAGGGGGGACACTCGACGAGGCCCAGAAGCGGATCGAGGAGGAATTTCACCTTCCGCCGTGCGTCGTGTGCCATAATCCGGAGGCGTTCGGCGCGGACCCGGCCGAAATCGATTCTCGGCTGGCGGCGGCGAAGCGGAAGGTTCTGCTGCGCTACCCGAAAGCCCTTGTTCTTTCGTCGGGGATCGGAGTGGTCAAGTCGCTGGCGGCGCACGAAACGCGGACGCTTGAGGAAATCACGCACTGCTCGGGGCTTCGGCCGATCTTTGTCTGGTCGCTGGTTTTTCAGGGAGCCTTGCTTCTGCTCGCTGCGGCTTTCGTGCTTTTCAGAGTTCCGACGCTTTGGCGTTTCGCAAGGCAAAATCCCGCGTTCACGCTTGCGGTCCTCGGCGTGGCGGCGTATTTCCTCCTCACGATGATGCTTTCGGGCATGGACTGCTGCGCGCGCTACCGCCTCCCGCTTATGCCGGTCGTTTACATTCTGGGCGTGTGCGGTTTAATAAAAAGCCACGCCTGAAAAAATTATCATTCGTTTTTCATTTTCCATTAGTCGTTTTTAACCGCTATGCCAAAAAAATACATTATGGCCCTGGATGCCGGCACGACCTCGAACCGGGCGATCATTTTTGACGAAAAATCTCAAATCGTGGCCCTTTCCCAAAGGGAATTCACTCAAATCTTCCCCGAGCCGGGGTGGGTGGAACACGACGCGGAGGAAATCTGGGCGGGGATTTGCGCCGTCATGCGTGATGCGCTGAAACAAAGCGGCCTTTCCGCCTCCGACCTTTCCGCCATCGGGATCACCAACCAACGCGAAACGACGGTCCTCTGGAACCGAACGACCGGGCGACCGGTGTACCACGCCATCGTGTGGCAGTCGCGCCAGACCACGCCGATTTCCGAGTCCCTGAAAAAACGCGGCCTTTCCGACGAGTTCCGCCGCAAGACCGGCCTCCCGATCGACGCGTACTTTTCCGGGACGAAAATCGCCTGGATCCTGGAGCATGTGCCCGGGACCCGGGAGCTGGCCGAGGCGGGCGACCTGCTTTTCGGGACGATCGATTCGTGGCTCATCTGGAAGCTCACCGGAGGAAAAGTCCACGTCACGGATTTCTCGAACGCTTCAAGGACGCTGATTTTTAATATTCATGAGCTGAAATGGGACGCGGAACTGCTCGGGCATTTGAACATTCCAGCGTCGATCCTCCCGGAAGTCCGTCCCTCTTCATGCGTTTATGGCGAGACGGACCCCGCGATCCTCGGCGCTCCCGTCCCGGTTTCCGGCGCGGCGGGCGACCAGCAGGCGGCCCTTTTCGGCCAGAACTGCTTCGAGCCGGGAATGGCCAAGAACACGTACGGGACCGGCTGCTTCCTCCTGATGAACACCGGGACGAAAATCGTAGAATCCCGCCACGGCCTCGCCACGACGATCGCGTGGGGCCTTTGCGGGGACGATTCTTGCGGGGACGACGCTTCCAGCGTCGTTTCAAAAACCAGCCTCTGCGGGGACGACGCTTCCAGCGTCGTTAAAAAAGTCAAAGTAGAGTACGCTCTTGAAGGTTCCGTTTTCGTGGCGGGTTCCGCCGTTCAGTGGCTTCGCGATTCCCTGCGGACGATCGATTCGGCACCCGAGTCGGAGTGGGCCGCGAAGAAGGTCGAGGACTCGGGCGGAGTTTATTTCGTCCCGGCGTTTACGGGCCTTGGCGCGCCGTACTGGGACGAAAGCGCGCGGGGAATGATCATCGGCCTGACCCGAGGAACGACCAAAGAGCACCTGGTCCGCGCGACTCTGGAATCGCTCGCCTATCAGACGAAGGACGTTTTAGGCGCGATCGAAGCGGATTCTGGAATTCATCTGGCGGCTCTGAACGTGGACGGCGGCGCGGCGGCGAACAATTTGCTCATGCAGTTTCAGGCCGACGTTCTGGGCGTTCCGGTGGACCGTTCCGCCACGCTCGAAACCACGGCTCTGGGCGCAGCGTACCTCGCGGGGCTGGCGGTTGGAGTCTGGAAAAACCGGGACGAACTGCGTCACGTCCGCAAGTCCGACGCGCTCTTCACGCCCAAAATGGATCCCGACCGGGCGTCTGCCCTTTACCGTGGCTGGTGCCGTGCCGTGAAACACGCGATGAACTGGATCGAGGATTAATTCATAAAAAATTGGAGAAAATCATGAAGAAAACCGCTTTCACTTTTGTAATTCTTTGCGCTTTGCTTGCCCTTCAGGTCAAAGCGCAGGAGCCGCCTCAGGAAGTTCCTTCCCTGAAGGCCCATTTTCAGGGAAAATTCGAAATCGGCGCGGCCGTGAATCCCTTTCAGCTTCGCGGCGAGACGGGCGAGTTCATCGCGCGGCACTACAGCGCGCTGACGGCCGAAAACTGCATGAAGCCGGAAGCCCTCTGGCGGCCCGACGGGACGTTCCACTTCGAACAGGCGGACACGCTCGTGCGTTTCGCAAGGGAAAACGGTCTGAAGCTACGCGGCCATACGCTCGTCTGGCACTCGCAAACTCCCCGGGCGTTTTTCCAGGACGAGGCCGGGAATCCTCTCGAAAAAGAAGCTCTATACGCGCGGATGGAAGAGTACATGACGGCCGTGATGAACCATTTCGGTGACGACGTCTGGTGCTGGGACGTGGTGAACGAAGCGCTCGCCGACTGGGGCGACGACATGTACCGGAAGAAAAGCCCCTGGTACGAGATTTGTGGCGAGGATTTTATCGCCCAGGCGTTCCGTACCGCCAGGAAAATCGCGCCCAACGCCCTGCTTATTTACAATGATTACGGTCTGATCAACCCTGAAAAACGCGAAAAGGCCGTGAAGATGCTCAAATGGCTGAAAGAACAAAACGTTCCGATCGACGGCGTGGGAATGCAAGGACACTGGAATATGTACACATTCCACCCGGAAGAACTGCAGAAGTCGATCGACGCTTTCACCGAGTTGGGGCTTCAAGTTCAGATCACTGAGATGGATCTTTCTGTTTACCCGCCTCGATTTGACCGGAGCAAACCGGCCGAAAAGCTGGAATATACGCAGGAGATCAGCGACCTGCAGACCGAAAAGTACGCGCAGATCTTCGAGGTTTTGAACCGGAACGCCGACAAAATCTCGTGCGTCACGTTTTGGGGCATTTCGGACCGTTTCACCTGGCTGAACGGTTACCCCCAGCGCGGACGCACGGACCACCCGTTCCTTTTTGACCGGGACGGAAACCCGAAGCCCGCGTTTTATCGGGTTTTGGGCGAGTGATTCGAAGATCCGGAAGGCCGGCGTCCTCGCCGGTCAAGTTAAAAGAGGTCATTCTTTCAAATACTCGATCTCCTGCCGCGCGAACGCGTCCCGTTTATCGAGGAAGTACTGGAACTCCTTCTTTTCCTCCGGAGTCCACGTGTTCGACTGGGAGTGCGTGCCGCAGTACGGGACGTTCAGGTCGATCCAGCACGCGACCGCGTGTTTTTCCTCGTCAGAAACCTGCACGCCGTAGTGGCTCGGCTCCAGGAATTTCATCAGCGGGCTTTTACTTGAGCCGTAGAAGTACGGCGGGATCATCTCGGAACGTGCCCGGGCGTTGAGCCAGTTCAGGTACGGGTTTCCGACATCCTCGCCCCAGCAGGTCAGAGCGCAGTATGACTGGGCGAAGAGTTTTTTGTAGTCGTAGCCGTAAGTCTGGCGAACTTTCCCCTTGGGGTCGAGCAGTTCGCTCGTGAGGCTGAGCTTCGACCGCCGCAACGGATCCGGATCGTTCACGTTTCCGCGATGGCACGTGACGCAATGCCGGTCCCAGATCGGCTGCACGTCGTCCATATAGTTGAAACCGTCAGCGCGGGCGTTCGGGTCGAGTGAGTACGAAGCGTTCACCCCCAGGTAATTCTCCACCGAGTCCAGGCCGTTCTGGGTCTGGAGCCGGACCATCAGCGGATGCTCTTTTCCGAACGGGCCGCGCGGCATCTGGATCGGCTTGCGCATCGCGATCGTAGCCTTGCGCTGGTCGGTCGTCAGCGCGTCGTTTTTGTTCTCGTGGCAGCCGAGGCACGCGAGCCGTTCGCCCCCCTGGAGCGTGGACCAGCTGCGCATCGTCTGCACGATGTACCCGCGTTCGTCGAGGAGCTGGAAGAAGACCGGCTGACGCACCGGGACGAAGAAGCAGGCGCTTCCGTCTTCCTCCACGTCCACTTCACCGAGCACGTGTTTAACGTCCCAACTTCCGTTCAGGAGCGAAATGGCGGTCTGGCTCGGCCCCTGACCCGCTTCGCCCGCATTATTCCCCTGGCCCATTTTTGCGTGACGGTACGCCATTGCACAGACGCGCAGACGCTTCACCGTCCCTTGCGGAATGCCCTTCAGACCCGGGCCGATGTAAACGTTCTGAATGTAGTACGTCCCGAAATTCTGTGTGTAGTCGCAGTTTTTCGCGATCGCCGGAGCGCGGAACGCCGGCGTGACAGGTGTCAGGTTCAGGCACGGGTTTTTCCAGTCAAATGCGAGCAATTCCCGCTCGCCGTCCGCCGTCATGAAGTACGCGCCGAATGGGACGCTGTACGGCCCTTTGAGCCTCAGCCAGCCTTCCGGGTGGAAACTGCACAGGTAGTGCGTCTCGTCGAACGCGTATGGCGAGTGGTACTGCGGGCCGGACTGGCCGAAAAAGTCCCATTCCCAGTGCGTGAACAGACTGCCGGGCTTCCAGACGTACGACTCCTGCCGGCCCGCGCAGGGTTTCATCGGTGCGGAGAACTGCGGCGGAAATTCCAGCGGCGACGCGCCCGCCACGTACTCGATCCCCACGCCGTGCTGAGTCCCCTTCGTGCGGTCGATCAGCGCCAGCTTCCCGCGATTGTGCGTATGGTGGCCCGAAATGACCGCCAGCACTTTCGACGTTCCCGGCACGCCGCACGGCTGGATCATGTTGCACGGGTACACGCTCCCGCCGCCGTAGTATTCCATCTGCGACGTTCCGTCCGGGTTCATCGTCATGAGCAGGTGCGGGTAGTACGCGTTCCGGTCGTTATACTCCCACCGGCAGAACACGATCTTCCCGTCCGGCATCACTTTCGGCGAGTCGGTCTTGAGCTGGTCGAACGTCAGCCGCACGATGTGAGAGCCGTCCGGATCGCAGGAATAAAGGTCCCAGTTCTGCCGCGGCCAGCAGTCGTTGATCTGCACGCACCGCGTCGCGGCGAAAATGATTTTCCCCTCCGGCGTGAAAACCGGGTAGCGGTGGCCGTTCGGGTAAACCGTTCCATTCGCTTTGAGCGGAAAAGTGATCTGGCGGATTGAGGGGACGACACTGGAAACATCGTTTCCAGAATCATTTCCCTCGGAAGATTTTGACGACGCTGGAAGCGTCGTCCCCGTATTCGGCAATTCCATCGTGTAAATGTACAGATTGTCGTCGGTAAAGTTTTTCCTCATCGCGAAGACCACGGTTTTTCCATCGTCCGAAACGCTTGCGTCGCAAATCATCCCTTCCGGCTGCTCGAGCAGGACCTCGTGCGTGAGCGAAAGATCTTCATTGATCGTGATCCGGCAGAGCTGCGCGCCGTTCGAGTGGATCGGTTTCAGGTCCCAGAACTGCTCGTCCGTGACGTCGAAATCCACCTCGTCCTCGCTGTGCTCGTTCCCGCCGAGGAAGTGCTTGGTGTAAATGAACTGGGTCGATCTTTCGCGCAGCCAGGCCAGACGAACGAGCCGGCGCGCGGCGCAGACCTCAAAGTAAAGCGCCTTCCAGCGAGGATCCGCCCCGGGGACCTTTTCGGAGATCAACGTCCGGAGAGTTTCCTGGAATCGGGCCGAATCGGAAGTCGCGCCCAACTCGCGGAGGGCCTTTTCGACCATCGCGCGCTCGGCGTCCGCATTTTCCCGCGAGACGAAAACGTCCGAAACGTCCAGCCCGTGGTCCTGGTAGAGCCAATCGCGCTCCATGCGCCACTTGGGAAACGCGACGTCCGGCGGATTATTGCCCGTGCAGTCCTCGGGGATCGCGTCAAAGGCCCGGACCTCGGCGATCCGGGTCTCCCAGCGGCTCCCGTCGCCGTAGAACGGGTACGGCGTTTTCGCCAGGATCCCCTTCCAGATCCCGCCGGACCACCAGAATTTGTAGTCCTTCCCGTACGAGTCGTTCACCTGGACCTTCAAAAACCGGGCCGGCGTCTTTTCCCATTTCACGAAAGAGCTCAACCCGGAAAAGAGGCTGGGGAGCGCGTAATTCTCGACGATCGGACGGAGGTCCGTCTCGCCGTGCGCGTCGCCGCAGGAGTAAACCGAAACGTTTTCCGGAAGGGCGAGGATCCAGTTATTGGCCGAAACGAAACGCAGGCCGCACACTTCGCGGGTTTCGCCCAGATCGAGCACGAACGAGCAAGTCACCGGTGCAGAACCTTTCGGCGGGACGGTCGAGTCCTTCGTCCCCGTCCGCGTATCGTCGAGCAGATCGGCGTAAGTTGCGAGATTTCCGTCTGCCATTTTTTCGATGGACGTTTCCTCGGACGCGCACTCGCAGGGCGTCCAGATCGAGGCTGGCCTGAACTCGGAGGCGGAAAGTGAAAACGAAAAGCTCAAAAGACAAAAAACAAAAAAGAGACTATGTTTAATCATGGGATTCACCAATCTTACATCCAGACTGAATAAATCATCTAAAAAAGAACTGGATGAAAAAGTCTGCTCGACGGCCGGGATGACGCGCATCACTTTGGGCTCCACCGGGCACGCGAACTGGCACGCCCCGCAGCCGATGCACAAATCGTCGTCGAATTTCGGGATCATTTTCCCCTTGAACTCGATGAGCGAAATCGCCTTGACCGGGCACGCCTTTTCGCACTCGCCGCAGGGATCCTCGCCCGTGAACGCCCGGCAGCGCAGCGGGTCGTAGCCGCCGATCCCCAAACGGAGCGACTGCTTCGCCTTCAGGTCAATATTCTGAATGGCCCCAGTCGGGCAGATATTCATGCACTCGCAGCAGTCCACGAGGCATTTTCCGTGGTCGTAGTTCAGGAACGGCTGGAGTGTCCCCAAAACGCCGTGCTCGCCCATGGAAAGCTCGATCGCGTGCCCCTTGCAGACGCCGGCACACAGGCCGCAGCCAACGCAGCGCGTGCGGAATTTCTCGTACGACCACGCTCCCGGCGGGAGAACTTTGCGCTCCACATCTGCCTTGAGTTCGTCCGGTTTTCGGCCCGCGGCTATTTTCTTCTCCAAACGCTTCGCGATGGGAAAAGTCACGAGGGAACCGAGAGTAATCAGGACGCGGCGCCTCATCCGGGCGGGCTGCTTCGCCTGGAGTTTCTTTTTACGCGAAATGGGAAGAAGCGTCAGGGCGTTCGTTTTGCAGGCGCCGAGGCAGTCCATGCACCCCACGCAGTCGGCAGCGTCGATCATTCCGGTTTTCGAGTCAATGCACCCGGCCTTACAGACTTTTTCACAAAGACCGCAGTGGACACAGTTCGAACGGACGCGGACCCGGAAAAGCGAGACGCGCGAGAAGATCGAGAGGATCGCGCCGACCGGGCAGAGGGAATTGCAGTACACGCGCCCCTTCCAGCGGACCAGGATCAAAAGGAGGATGAATAAGCCCCACGCCGCCGCGAACGCCGCGGTTTCAGGCCGCCACAAATGATTCAGCATCATGACGAAATTCGAGGACGGAAGAAGCCACGTCGCGGGAAAAAGCGTCCCTGAAAACGCCAAAACGCAGACCAGGATCAGGACCGGGTAGCGCAGAAACTTCAGGGCGCGCGAGTAGCGGAATTTCTTCTTCAGGCGCACGTTCAGAACGTCCTGCAAAATCCCGAGCGGGCAGAAAACGGAACAGTAAATCCGGCCGAAAATCAGCGTCAGGAGGAAAAACGTCAGGACGCACGTCAGGATCCCGAACGAAAACGACGAAATGAGACGCACCAGGCTCGGGCCGAGCTGGAGGTGAAGCAGTTTCATCGTGGGCTCCCACCCGAAGCAGGCGGCGACGAAGCCGCAGAAGAACAAAGCGGCGGCAAAAATCCGTAAAAAACGCAGATATTTCATGGGGGATTCCGTAAGCGTGACTTGAGGCGGGACTTTATTCAGAGATTTTACCCCTTCTACCCGTGAAAGTCAAGCAGGGGACGGGGGGAAAATCCCGCTTTTTTCAGAAAATCACGGAATCAAGACTCCAGGCCCAGCATTTCCTGCTGCTGGACCTTCACGTTTTTCGGGATTTCGGCGTACGAAACCACCACGGGTTGGGGCGTGATCCCGGTCGTCAGTTCACGAACCGCCGGACGAACTGCCGGTGAAACGAGAAGCACGGGCGCGACGCCGAGCATTTCCATCTTCTGGCACTGGCGCGTCAGCAATTTGACCCAATTCCCCTGCTCCGCCGGCGTCGGGAAAAGCGTCACGGAATCGTCCGAGATCTCCGACGAAGCGGCGATCTTGGCCTCAAAATCCGGCGAAAGCGTCAGCGCTCGCAAAAGGCCGTCCGCGTCCAGATTCCGGGACGTAATGAGCCTCCCCAAAGCCGCTCGGACCGCCTCGGTCAGAAGGACCGGATTCTTCGTGCGATGCGCCGCCCGGCCAAGCGTTTCAAGGATCCGTCCCAACGAACGGATCGGGACCCGCTCAGCAAGAAGACGCTGAAGTACTCGCTGGATTTCCTGAACGCTGAGCGTTTCCGGCACGACGTCGCGCACTGCCGCCGGCGAGGTTTTCGCCAGCTCGTCGAGCAGATTCTGCACGTCATCGTGCGTCAGGAGTTCCGGCGCGAATTGGGTCGCGAGTTCCGCCAAATGCCTCGTCAAAACCTCACCCGGCGTCCAGACCTCGTAGCCGTCCGCCTCGGCGTCATCTTTCAGGTCCGGCGAAATCCAGACCGCCGCGCGTTTTTGGATCGGCTCGGACGTTTTCAGCCCTTCCAGCTCACCGCCCGCGTAAAGTCCCTCGACCGCTAGAAGCGAGTCAAGCCGAAGCACCTGCTCGGCCGCCACGGAGCCGTGGACCCGGATCCGATACGCGTTTCCGTCCAGTTCCTCGCCGCCCGTCACCCGGACCGCCGGCATGAGGAAGCCAAACTCCTGCGCCAGTTTCCGCCGCACGTTTTGGATTTCGTCCAGAAGATTGGGCTGCGCGGAAGAAATTTCTGGCCCCTTTCCATTTAACGACGCTGGAAGCGTCGTCCCCGTATTCGTCGTTCCCGTATTCGTCGTTCCCGAATCAAGCCACGGGATCAAATCACCCCCCAATTCGAGCTGGATCGCTTCGGTCTGGATCGCCTCGGCGAGCTGAACCTCGGCGGCTTTTTTGGACTGCTCTTTGGCCGCGGCGTTGGCAGCAAGTTCGTCCTGAGCGGCCTGCAGGTCCGCCGCTTTTTTCTCATCGTTCCAAAGCATAAACGCCAGAATTTCGCACCCAACGGCGAGGATCAGAAGCGGAAGTTTGGGAAGCGGCGTAAGGGCCAGCATCGCGAGCATCCCGCCCGTCACCATGAGGGCCGCGGGACGTGAGAAAAGCTGGCGCTGAACGTCCTGAGCGAGTTTTTTCTCCCGATTGCTTCTCGTGACGAGCAAAGCCGCCCCGATCGCGACGAGGAAAGCCGGGAGTTGACTAACCAGACCGTCACCAATGGTCAGGCGCGTGTAGATCTCGGCCGTTTCCGCGACCGTATGACCGCCGGAAGTCAGACCGATCGCCATTCCGGCCACGATATTGATGAACGTGATGGCGAGACCGGCGACGGCGTCCCCGCGGACGAATTTGCTCGCGCCGTCCATCGCGCCGTAAAAATCGACTTCATCGCCGAGGGCCAGGCGTCGTTCTTTGGCTTCCTCCTGCGTGATCGCGCCGGATTGAAGTTCCGCGTCAATGGCCATTTGCTTCCCGGGGAGACCGTCCAGAGTAAAACGCGCACTCACCTCGCTGATTCGGCCCGCGCCTTTCGTGATCACGACGAATTGAATGATCAGAATGATCAGAAACAGAATGATCCCCACGACGAGATTTCCGGCCGTGACGAAATCACTGAACGCCTGAATGATGCGCCCAGCGGCTTCCGTTCCGTTGGTCTCCGCCCGCGAAAGGATCAATCGGGTCGAGGCAATATTCAGCCCCAGACGAAACATCACGACCGCCAGAAGGACCGTGGGAAATGAACTGAAATCGAGCGGCTTGCGAATAAAAACCGTCGTGAGAAGGATCAGCACGGAAAGTGTCAGGTTGAACGCGAGCAGAAAGTCCATGACCGGCGCGGGCATTGGGATCAAAATGATTCCAATCGCTGCGATGAGCGCACCCGGCAGAAGCAGACTCTTCCACCACGCCAAACCTTTTCCGCTTTCCACGGCTTGAACGGCACTTCCCTGGGCCATTACTTTCTCCAACTTTTCAATTTCTGAGTGAAACGGAACGTTTTTGACATTTTAACAAATTGTTCCTTTGAAGTCCAGACCAATCTGGAAAAATTTCACTCAAAAATGAAAAAATCGTTTCATGTCAGTCGTTTTTCTGGAAACTCGCGACCTGCTCTGGCGTCAAGGCCCAGGAATAGACTTTCGCCCAGGAAATCTCGCCCGGGACGTACAGCCGGGTCTTTCCTTCGTGCGTCACGTCGCCGCCGATGCAGAACGCCTGCGCCGGCTTGGTCTTCGTGTAGCGTACTCTTCCTTTCTGTGGTTTGGAACCGGCCAGCTCGCCGTTCACGTACAAATTCATGTTCACGCCGTCGTACGTTCCGAAAAGAGTGATCTCTCCGCCAGCAGCGACATCGTACGGGACCTCTACGCGTTCGTATTTTCCGGCGAAAAACACGATGAAGAGAAGCGTTTTCTTTTGCGGCGCATACTCAAACCCCAGCCCGCCGCTTTCCGTGTTTCCGAAAATGCAGACGGTTTCCTTGCGGTCCTCGGGCAAATTCAGACGGAATTTCGTGCCGATCGTCACTTCCGCGCGCAGGGCCTGGTAGTTTCCGCTCTTGACCGGCACGTGGAACGCGTCTTCTTTGCCGTCGAGTTTGACTGAAGCGTCCAGGAACTGCGGGTTTCCAAACGTTTTCACCTCCGAGGTGTACCGCGGGTCGGCCGGGTCGTTTTTCGCGCCGTCCTTCGAGAAACTCACGTCGAGGAAGTCCGCTTTCGGCTTCATACCCGTCCGGTCGATCGAGGCTGGCGCGGGTTTCGTCTCAAATTCAACTTCGAGGAAGTTCGCAGTCGTTTTGCAGAAGGCGTTTTGGGCGAAAACTTTGGCGCGGTATTTCGTCCCGCTGCGCAGGCAGCCGACCTTCCCTTTACAAATCGGCGCGGGATTTTTCATGAAGAAGTCCGACCAGATGAATTCCGTACAGTCGGGGACCCACTGGTTTTCTTTCTCCTGGAGACGTTCCAGATCGACCCGGTAACACGTGAGGCACTCCGCGTCCCCGGCCTGGGTGAACTCAAGCACCGCGCCGTTTTCGGTCGTTTCCAGAACTTCCGCCTTTTTCTCCGCCGGCCAGAACGGTTCTTTTGCCAGATCGAGCCGCTTGTTCGTGTACACGTACTTTTCAATATTGGACGGATCGACGATCAAATATTCACGATCGTGGAACGAGTCGCTGATCACGTCGTAAAGCCGGATCCGGATCGTAAAGTCGCGATGCACCTCGAAAATGAGGAACGTGCCAGCCTGATGCGGCTGAAGCATTTCATGGTGGTAGTCGTTCACCTCATCGTAGTAGTACAGGCCATAGTAGCTCAACGACCCGGTCCCGATCGCATTGAAATTCCCCTGCCACATCACGCGCGGGTCGATCGACGGGGCGTGCGAATGCCCGGAAATGTGAACGACCTGCGGGTACTGCTCGATCGTCTCTTTCAAATCGTGAACACCCGCCGGGAACGCTCCGGGAAGGTTCCAGCTCCCCCAGACCGTCGAATGGACGTGGTAGTGCTGAACGACGAAAACCGGACGTTTGGGATCGTCCGCGCACGCAGCCGCCAGTTCCTTTTTGAACCAGTCCAGCGCGTACACGTAGTCATTTTCAGCGCACGTTCCACGTTCCGGTGAGATCGTGATGAAGTGGAAGCCGTTGATCACCTGATGATTATTTGCCGGCGTTTCAAAAGTCTTTTCCCACAGTTCGCGGTTTCCACCGTAATACTCGTGGTTCCCCATGCAAAGGACGCGTTTTGTTTCCGGCTTCAGATTTTCATCCATCGACTGACGGAATGGGCCTATCTCCGAGATGAGGCCGTGGTTGGAGAAGTCTCCCGCGACCGCCAGCGCATCGAAACGATCGTACGGCTGGGACGCGCTGTAGGCGTTCATGAATTGCATCATTTTGGCAAAACGAACCCGCTGTGCGGACTTTTCGTTATGTGACTGGTCGAAATGTACGTCGCTGCAGGCGGCAAAACGCAGAACTACGTCGGCATTTTTGTCCTGAGCGAAAAGGACGGAAGGAATGCAAAGAGCCAGAGCGGAAGAACCAAGAAATTGACGGCGGGAAATATTCACGGGAACATCCTTTCTTAATCAGAAAATGAAATCATCGATGAAATAATTATAAGGAAAATTATGGGAGAAACAGAACGAATGCCTCAGGGATTGAGGACCTGGTTTCATTTCTCCCTTTTTTTCTATTCAGCAAGGACAGGACTGGCTTCCTGATTCGTTCCGATTTCCAGTCCTTCCATGGCTTCCACCAATGGATGATTTTCAGACTGGTTTTCATTCCGTTGGTTCCAGGCCTGCAGAACGTCCTCGGGCAAAACAGCCATCATTGCGGCTGCGGTGACCACACGACGGGCAAAATCTGTGGCCTCTTTATCATTCAGGCCGAGGGATTTCGCTTGTACTATAACTTGAGCGTAGTGCATCATAGTGGAATCCTTTCCGTTAAATTTCAAATTCAAATTACAAATTATGAACTGAAAGCTGCAAATCATCCAAGCCGGAGGAAACTTTTCAACTCATAATCCATTCAATTATTATACGTTCCAAATCATTAAAAAAGAAGGGGGGGAGGGAAAATTTTTCCAAAAAAACGGGAAAAACCCCTTGCAAGTTCAGGGTGAATCGTGTAAAATGAATAAAATTTTTCAACCCTTTAATTTAGGAGGTTTTCATGAAAAAACTACTGCCCACCCTTATTTGCCTATTTTCTTTATTTTTCTGTGCTTTCGCTTTGGCACAGAACGATTCCCTTCCTCTGAACCAGCGTCATGCCAAGCCCTCGCCCAAATGGGTCACGGAAGGGGTCATGTATCAGATCAACCCGCGCGCCTTCACGCCGGAAGGAACGCTCAAAGCCGCCGAGAAGAAACTCCCGGATCTGGCCGATCTTGGAGTTACGATCGTCTATCTTTGCCCGGTTTTCGTGGCGGACGACGACATGAACCGTGATTTCTGGAGCCCACGCCAGAAAGCCTCGAAAATGGAAAGCCCCCTGAACCCCTACCGGATGAAGGACTTTTACCACGTCGATCCGGAATACGGAACGGACGCGGACCTGAAGGATTACGTCGCTACGGCGCATAAACTCGGCATGAAGGTCATGCTCGACATGGTGTTCTTCCATTGTGGCCCGACGGCGGTTTTGATCGACAAAAACCCCAATTTTGTGAATCGCGACAAAGACGGGAAAATCATCACGGGGGCGTGGAAGTACCCGACCCTGAATTACAAGTGCCCGGAACTGCGTGAGTACCTGCACCAGAACATGGAAATGTGGGTCCGCGACTACGGCGTTGATGGTTTCCGCATGGACGTCGGGGACTTGATCCCGCTTGATTTCTGGGAAGACGCTCGCGTACGGCTCGAAAAAATCAACCCGGAGGTGGGAATGCTCTCCGAAGGAACGCGCATGGCCGACCAGCTCAAAGCGTTTGATCTCGATTACGGTTTCCCGCAGACGGGTACACTGCGTAAAATCATGGACCATGGGCTTTCCGCCAAGGAATTCAGCAAGTTAAAACTTTTGTTCAAGAGCAATCGTCCGATCGGCGGCGACCGTGTGATCCATTACGTCGAAAATCACGACCTGAGCAACGACGACTACGAAAACCGCAGCGAAAAACGCTGGGGCGAAAAAGGAATGAACGCGATGCTGGCCCTCATTTTCACGATGGACGGCACGCCGATGCTTTACTGCGGTCAGGAGGTTTGCGACAAAAACCGCCACTCAATTTTCGGCTCCAAATTCGGCTGCAAAGTCGATTGGGCCAACGGCTCCTCGGACGAAGGGAAACGCCGTCAGGAACTCATTCGCAGCCTCGCGAAAATGCGTAAAGACCGCCCGGAAATGACCGCCGGCGAAATCGTCTGGCTCGAAAACTCGAGCGACGCCGACGTGATCACGTTCCTGCGCAAGCTGGGTGACCGTCAGACGCTCGTCGTGATCAACGTGCGGAATAAAGCGGTCCCGGTCGATGTGACGCTTCCCGACGGGAACAAGAAGCACTTCGACCTGACGGAGTACCAGTTCGTGATCGAATGACCAATAAGATTTTCCCGCTCAGCCCAACCACCTTTGAACGAGGCCCTCAGATGAAAAATATTTTACTCACCAACGACGATGGGATCTTCAGCCCCGGTCTGGCGGCGCTTTACCGTGAATTGACCCGGCTGGGGAAAGTCTGGGTGGTGGCTCCCGCGGCTGAACAGAGCGGCGTGGCGCAGTCCGTCACGTTTCGGATCCCGCTGCTCGTCAAAGACGTTTTCGTCGGCGGCGAGCGCTGGGGCTGGGGCGTGGAAGGGACTCCGACCGACTGCGTGAAAGTCGGCGTGAACGTGGTCTGCCCGGAAAAACCCGATCTGGTCGTCAGCGGGATCAACTGGGGCCAGAATTGCGGGACGAATATTCTGTACTCCGGCACGCTCGGGGCAGCGTTTGAGGGGGGGCTTTACCACATTCCCTCGTTTGCGGTCTCGATCCAGGACGATAAAGCCCCCAATTTCGACCGGGCGGCCGCGCTGGCCGTGGGGATCATCGAGCAGATCTTCGCCAAAATTCAGGAGGAACCGGCGACTCCCGACCCATGTGGGAACCCGGACGCGCGGATCTTCAACATTAATATTTCCCGCGAGGCGGTGAAGGAGGAAAATCCCCCAATCGTCATCGCCCCAATGGACACGACGCCGTACGCGACGGGAATGGCCGCCTGCTCCGACACTTTCGGGCGGATGTACTACTGGCTCACGCCGAATCCCCGCGATCATCGCCCCGACTGCCCGACCGATATGAACGAGCTGGGCGCCGGGAAAATCGTCGTCACGCCGCTCCGCCTTGACGTGACGTACACCGAGTACATGAGCACACTGCGCGGCTGGGATCTGCAAGCGCGTGAGGCATCGTCCCCCAAGCAGACCGACGATTTTCCGAACGTCCCGGCTTTCAGCATGAGGACCACCAAGAAGTACGACCCGGAACGTGAAGCGTGACGGAGTTTTCTGTTCCAGGATTTCAATTTCCCCTCCCCTCCTCAGGACCTTCCAAAATGAATCGACGTGATTTTCTTCAAAACGCCGTCACGCTCAGCGCCGCGGCTTCTGCGAACGTGGTTCGTTCCGAGGACGCTCCCCCGGTCGAGCCGAAACCGCCGCAGGTCTTCCGGCGTCCGTTTAAAGGCGGACTTTCCCTTCCTTCGCTGGGCTACGGGATCTTCCGAATGCCAACCGACGAGAAAAGCTCGCAGGAACTGGTCGATATTGCGATGGCGTCCGGCGTGAATTACTTCGACACGGCATACACGTACCTCGGCGGCCACGCGGAGGAACTCTGCGCCCGAACGCTCGCCAAGTACCCGCGAGAGTCGTATTTCTTCGTGACGAAAATGCCGCCGTTCATGGCCAAAGACCCGGCCGGCCTGGTCCGGATCTTCGACGATCAGCTCAAGAAAAGCAACGTGGAGTACTTCGACTTTTACCTCCTGCACAATCTGCAGATCAATTCCTGGGCCGACGCGAAACGCCTCGGGATGGTCGATTTTCTCCAAAAGAAGAAGGAGGAGGGCAAGATCAGGAATCTCGGCTTTTCGTTCCACGACGTGCCGGCCATTCTGGAGGAGATCGCCGATTTTCACGCGTGGGACTTTGCGATGATCCAACTGAATTACTTCGACTGGATCCCGTACCACTGCAACGAACAGTACGAAATTCTGCGCAAACGGAACATTCCGATCATGGTCATGGAGCCGCTTCGGGGCGGGCTTTTGGCGGACCTCGGCGAAAAAGGAAATGAAGTCTTCAAAAAGGCCGACCCGAACGCGAGCGTCGCGTCCTGGGCGTTTCGTTTCGTCGCGTCACTTCCGGGAGTCGTGACGGTTTTGAGCGGAATGGCCTGCAAAGAGCACCTGCTCGAAAACATTCAGACTTTTTCCGATTTTCACCCCCTCACAGACGCAGACCGGGAGACGATCCGGCTGGCGCTGGAAGCCTACGGCGCGTCCGGAACGATCCCCTGCACCGACTGCAAGTACTGCATTCCGTGCCCGCTGGAGATCAATATTCCCTCGGTCTTTGCGCTGTACAATTACTTCAAAAGGACCGAAAACGTACGCCAGCGCACGCCCGGGACCCGCCAGGCGGAGCAGGAGGCGCTCCAGCAGGCGGCCCTTTGCGTTTCGTGCAAGCAGTGCCTCCCGAAATGCCCGCAGAAAATCAATATCCCCGCGATGCACCGAAAAGTGGTCGAGGAAGGGATGAAACGGAGCGTTTAGCCCCGTTTCCACATCGATATTACTCGCCGCTGCGTGGGTTGCGCAGGTAGTAGAGCCGGCCGTCCTCCGCGCCGATCACCAGGTCGGGCACGCCGTCGGCGTTGAAATCCACCGGGGTCGGGCTGGTCGAGTGATTGCTCAGGCGCGCGCCGTCCATCGGGCCGAGGTTTTTGAAGTAGTATTTCCCGTTTTCGGCCTTGATTTGCCGCAGGAAATCGGCGTTTTTACCGTTCACCACCACGTCCATTTTCCCGTCATCGTCCCAGTCCACGACGCAGATTTTTCTCCGCCCGCTTCCGCCGGCCCGGTTCGCGTTCAGGCGCATCGGGTCGCCGTTTTCCCAGCAGAAGATCCGCTGCGGGGCTTTGAGTTTCAGATTTCCGTCCGCGTCACGGAACCGCTCGAAGAACGCGAAGTACCCCTCCTGATCGAGCATGCAGAGGTCCATCAGGCCGTCGGCGTTCCAGTCCACCATGACCGGTGTGGTGCGCCACTGCGTCAGGAGTTTCTTCCCCACCGGCTTCATCCAGCCCCACGCGAGTTCCGGCTGTGGGCCGTCCCATTCCACCTCCACGTCCTGCGGAGCCGCAAATTCCGGGGCGGTTTTCGTCCCGATGTTCTTGAACCAGGCGGGTTTCCCCCAGATGTGGCTCCACATAATATCGAGCAGACCGTCGCCGTCCCAGTCCGCCACGGTGAGCGTCGTGTAGCCCCATTTTTCCTCGATTGGCCCCTGGATCGAGCCGTTCGGACGCGCGTTAATGTGGGCCGTTTTTCCGCCTGCCTTCATGTAAACCGGCTTGGCCCATTTCGGGAATTCCTCGCCCGGTTTTGAGAGGTTTTCGAAGAACATGATGTAGCCGGCGGAGGTCCCGCAGACCAGATCAAGCGCCCCGTCGCCGTTCAGGTCCGCGCACGACGGGGTCACCAGCGCGCCCGCCTTCAGCTCGTACGCTTCCTGCTGGAAGTAAAGCGGGGCCTTGAAAAGCGGAACGTTCACTTCTTTCACCTTCTGGTTCACGTCGTCGGGGAGCGCCTTTTTATAGAACTTTCCCGTGTTTTCGAGCAGCGCGACGCGGCCGTCCTCGTCCCCGCACAAAATGTCGGTCTTCCCGTCTTTCGTCCAGTCGAACAAAACGGGCGTCATCATCGCCAGATCCATGCGCAGGATCTCGCCGTTTTCGTCCTCGAGCAGGACCCCCGGGGCATATTCCGGCTTCTGGCGGGTCCCGACGTTTTCAAAGTACGTGAATTTGTCGCGGAACTCGCCGCAGAGGAGGTCCAGATCGCCGTCGGCGTCCAGGTCCTCGAAACTCGGTGAAGGCCAGCCGTAAGTGAGGGCCGTATTCCCGTTCACGTCGGCCAGAAGGACGGGGGTTTCGTATTTCGGTTCCTCATTCGTCCCGGAGTTACGGACGATGTACACCGCGCCGAGCGTCGGTTGATTCTTCCAGACGCCGTTTTCATCCCAGGCGTCATCCCAGCCGTAGGGTTTCCAGTCGTCGATCCCGATCGCGAGGTCCAGAACGCCGTCGCCGTCAAAATCGACGTACTTCCACATGTTCCCGCGGACGCCGTTTGAGTGGACGTTTTGCGGAAGCGGAAGTGGCACCGGAGCGTTCAGGCCCGTCTTTCCGAAATCGGGAAACTCGGCGTTCATGCAAAGGACCCGCGTTTTCCCATCGACGAAACTCGCCTGAACATTAATGCTCCCCTGGCTCAGCTTCTCCCCCGGCCTGAAAACCGGCATGAACGGGTTCGGGATCGGCTCGCTCTCTGCCGGTCGGACGCCCAGACCGGTTTTTCCTTCGGGGATCCCGGGATTCATGAACCGAAACGTTCCGTTGTACGGGCCGCACTCGCACGAAAGGACGAGGTCCATATTTCCATCGCCGTCGCAGTCCATCGGAACGGGCCAGACCCAAAGACCGACCGCCAAATCGTCGATCAGGCCCGGATTGTTGTAGAGCATCCGGATCGTGCGGACTTCGAGCGGTTTCGGCGGGTTCCACTGGATCGGCGAGTCGGAGAAAAGGAGCTGAGTTCCGGTCCAGCCGTTCTGGGGGATCGAAATGGTTTCGCCCTTTTTCAGACCGCGGGAGTAGGCCTTCATCGACATTTTTCCCCCGTCGGTGTAGTAGTAGGCGTTTTCGCTGCGCAAAACCCACGGGACGGGGAGTTCGAAGTGGTTCCCGGAAGCCAGAACTGCAAAAACCGTGAAGTCGGCTTTGGCGGTCACTTCGACCGTCCCCGCCACACCGCCGCCGAATTTGGTGAAGTAAACGCCCTGGAGTTCCTTCGGAACGTTTTGCCAGACGTACGCCCGGTTCGAGTACGCCAGCTCGCCGTTCCCGAGGACGCCTTTTTCGCAGTTTTGGCCGCGGATCAGGAGGAGGTCGTTTTCGAAGGTGAAATCACCCGCCGGCGCAGAGGCACAAAGGAGGCTGAACGTCAAAAAAAGGAGGAAGGAAGGGAGGAGCTTTTGCATTTGGATGGTTCCTTGAATAAAATTTCGGATGGGGAACTAAGATTCGGAGGACCGAAAGATCCGGAGGGCCGGCGTCCTCGCCGGTCAAGTTAATAAATTGGAAAGTGAAAAAGGCATAAAAGTATTAACTTGACCGGCGGGACGCCGGCCCTCCGAATCACCGTCACTTGGTCAGCGGCGGCAAAATCTTCTTCGCGGCAGGACCTTCCAGATTGTAGATCGTGAAGCCTTTTCCGCCGAGTTTCTTTGCGGATTTCACCTGATCCAGCGTTCCGTCGGCCGTCAGTTTGTACTCGCCGATCCCGAAGTAGAGCGGGAAATCCGGGCGGACGAGCACCTGCTGATTCTTCGTCATTTTTTCAAACGTTTCGGTCTTCTGCGTGTAGTTCATCGGGCAGAGGAAATCCACGAAGCCCTCGTTCGCCCATTTCACCCAGTCCTGGCCGTACACTTCCTTGCAGTGCGGGTACGTGTTGAAAACCGCCGCGGAAATCTTCACGTTCGGGTGGCGGACTTTCATCTGGTCGTGAACGGTCTTCACGATGTTCGTGATCAGGCCCGCACGCCAGGCGGAATATTCAGACCAAAGTTTTCCGTCCTGCATCACGTCTTCCGGCCAGTTTTCGACTTTCCGCCCGAGTGACTTTTCAAACCGCTCGCGGCAGCCGTCGCAGAAGCAGCCATGCACCCCGTCGTACCGGATGTAGTCGAAATGCACGCCGTCGATCGGGTATTTGTCGGCCATTTCGAGCATCGTGTTCACTTCCAGCGCGATATTTTCCGGGTCAGACGGGCAGATCCATTCGACCACTTCCCCGTTCGGGCCTCTTTGGAAGCGTCCCGATTTCGTGAGCTCGGCCCGTTTAGCGTCCGAGATGTGCCAGTTTCCGCGGAAGCAGACGCGCCAGATGTGTACCTGGATCCCCTGGGCGTGGCACGCTTCGAGGCACTGGGCGAGCTGATCGCCGTACTTTCTGTAGTTTTCGCTCACCGGAGCGTACTGGCTCGGGAAAAGGGCCTCACCGACCCACAGCATATTCGGAACGACGGCGTTGAAACCGGCCGCTTTCAGTTCCCGCGCAGTTCGGGCCCAGTCGCCAGGGTACACGCCCAGACCGTCGTGATTCCACCAGCCGCGGAACTCGAACGAGTCGGCGATTTTCAGGTCGAGCGAGGCTTTTTTCAGGTTTTCCGCGTGGGTTTTCTCGCAGAATTCAAAGCCGGCTTTTACGCCTTGGGTTTCGAAAATCGCCTTCGCCTTCTCTTTGGCCTGGGCCATTTCCGGGATTTGCTCACCCATGACGGTTTCCAGATACGTGAGTGACTGCGTTTCGATCATCTCGCGCAGCTGCTCAGAACCAGCCAGAGTTTCCATCAAAGTCCCCATTTCCAGGGGTTCCTCCCGCAGGTCGCCCTCGATGAAGAAGATCGGCTTCTGATTTTCGCGCGCCCATTTTTTGAGAAATTCCCGGGTTTCGGGTTTCAGGAATCTGGTGAAGTTCACGATGCAGGCCTGACGATTTTTCAAAACCTCAAGCCACTCAGCCTCGGACGCATCGTGCGCCATCGCGACCCGTTCTGACCCGATGTTCATCTCGGCAAATGTTCTCTGAATGATCTCCGTATTATTGATCCCGAACCAGGACTCAATTCCGTTCGGGGTCTTTGCCGAGGCGAAAAGGATCGGCTCCGTAACGCATTTCAGAGAGTGGAACACGACCTCGGAATCAGCGACTCCGAGCCTCCAGAAGGAGATCCGGATCCCGTCGATCTGGTCCCAGTCGCCCGGTTCGTCCTCGGGCTTGAAATCGCCTTTGGTGAATTTGACCACGCCGTCCTTTCCGGGGGCCGAGATCCTGCACCCGAACCAGCCGTTTCCGCTGTGGAAGTAGAGCGAGACGTCCGAAAACGCCCCGGTGTTTGTGATGGAGGTTTCCAGCCGGAACAGGTTTTCACGGCTCAGATCGAGCTTGCAGGCCGCGTCGATATTCAGGCGGGCCAGTCCTTTCACGTCGGAGGCGGAAATGGTCGCGCGAAGCCCTTCCGGGATGTAGCTCATGGGAAGGCCCGAATCGCGGACCCACTGGAGACCGCCCGGCTGGAAGTCACTCAGAAGCCGCGTCTGGGCGAAAGCCGGAACACAGAAAACCAGAAGAAACAGGAGAGTTGAAAGCAGTTTTTTCATTGGATGGTCCTTGTGATTTAAAGCGAGGTGTGGGTGATTTACTTTTAGTATTCTTTTTTCTTCATTATTCCCAGCGCAGCCGTCACGCCAAACCCGGTCAGGAGGATGGCCAGTGTACCGCAGACGGTGATCAAAAGTTCATTGAGCGGGCAGCGGAACGGCTCGGGGATCAGCCCCACCTTCGGCATGGAAAGCGTCATCCATGTGATCACCAAAATCCCGACGATCGCCCCGGTCAGTGCCGACGCCTTGGTCGCGCCGCGAGACAAAAATCCCAGGAGGAAAAGCCCGACCATGCCGCCGCTGAAGATCCCGGCCAGAAGCCAGTACGCGTCCAAAATTCCTTTCGCCCGGATCATGAGCAGCGCGCAGCCCATTCCCACGAGGCCCCAGGCGATGGAACCCACGTGAAGGACCAGCATTTGCTCGCGCTGGGAGGCGTTTTTCCGGAAAAACCGCGTGTAAAAGTCCGAAAGCGTCAGCGTCGCACAGCCGTTCATGCTCGTCCCAATGGTACTCATGGCCGCCGCAAGGATCGCCGCGATCAAAAGGCCCGTCACTCCAACCGGGAGCTGATGAACGATGAAGAACGGGAAGACGCCGTCCCCTTTCCCCGCCGCAATGTCGGCCGCCAGCTGCGGGTCCGTAATGAGTTCAGGCTGGGCCGTGTAAAACGCGAAAAGGGCCGTTCCGATGAAAAGGAAAAAAGCCGAGATCGGAAGGTAAAGGATCGCGCCGAGCCAGACCGATTTCTTGGCCTCAGCATCGGACCGGGCCGTGTGGTAGCGCTGGACGTAATTCTGGTCGATCCCGAAATTCTGGAGGTTGATCGCCATCCCGTACCAAAAAACGACCCAGAACGTCGAGCTCTGCAGGTCCGTCAGCGACCAGCTCCCCCAGCTGAATTTCTGGTTTTCGGCCGCAATCCGGAAAATCTGCCCCGGTCCCTCCGGCATGTTGCACAGAAGCAGGACGGCGCACGTGACGGCCCCCGCGATCAGGATCACGGACTGCACCGCG
This sequence comes from Thermoguttaceae bacterium, assembly GCA_030530205.1. Lineage (GTDB taxonomy): Bacteria > Planctomycetota > Planctomycetia > Pirellulales > Thermoguttaceae > RGIG3701. The sequence continues at coordinate 42,267 of JAUMVK010000009.1, forward strand.
TCGGTCCAAATGACCCCGGCAATCCCTCCGATCATCGAGTACAGCGCGGTCAGGCCGCCCACCACGATGATGATCAGGCGAACGTCCCAGCCGAGCAGATGGTGAAGAGGAAGCGCGAGAAGGAAGAGGACCGACCCCATCCTCGCCACCTGCGTGAGCATGTAGCAGAGCGAGGCGTAAACCCGCGCCCACGTTCCGAAGCGGTCCTCCAGATGCGAGTAGGCGGAAATCGCTCCGACCTTGCGGTAGAACGGCACGAACCACTTCACCGCGATCCAGGCGGCCAGGGGAGTCGTGATGCTCAGGGCGAAAACGTTCCAGTTGGAAACGAAAGCCTTGCCCGGGAGCGCCAGAAAGCTGATGCTACTGACGTACGTCCCGAAAATCGAAAGCCCGACCACGATCGACGGAATGTCACCGCCCGCCGAGGTGAACCCCTCCGGACTTCGGCTTTTGAAGTAGAACCAGCAGCCCAGCCCTACCGTGCCGAGCATGTAAACCAAAATCACGCAAATGTCAAGGAATGGGAGCGCCATCGTGATTCCCCGCCAGAATTTTTTGATTAATGATCAAATGATTAATGCCTGAGTTCCTCCGTGATCTGCTCGATTTTCAGCCTTTCTTCCTCCTTCAGAGGATGGAACGGTTCGGCGGTCAGATCGGAGCAGAAACCCATATAGTGCAGAGCGCACTTGATCCCGCGGCAAACGCCCATTCCGCCGGACGCCACCGCGTAAATGTCGTTCACGCGGTCGATTTTGCGCTGAAATTCATCCATCAGTGGGACGTTTCCCTCCGCGACTGCTTTGCACATTCCGACGTAAAACTCGGGGAAAAGATTCGCGCCGCCGCTCACGCCGCCGGACCCACCGAGGCTGAACGACGCCTGGAGCAAATGTTCCGGCCCGACGAGGATGGGGAAACTTTCGGTCTCACGCGCGATCTGGCACGAGCGCCAGAAGAAGTCCATGTTCCCGGAACTGTCCTTCATCCCGATGATTTCAGGCGTTTGGACGGCAAAACGGACGAAATCGTAACTGAACCAGACTTTCGTCAGCTCCGGCATGTGGTACACGACGACCGGCAGCGGGACGCACTTCACCACGTGCGCGTAATAAAGTTTCAGGTCGTCGCCGCTGGGCGGGAAGTAGTATGGCGGCGCGACGACCAACGCGTCGGCCCCCTGCTCCGCGGCAAAATTCGCCTGCGCGAGCGATTCTTCGAAAACCGTGTCGGTGATTCCCACGAGCATCGGCACGCGGCCGTTAATGATCCGCGCGGCTTCGCGTACGACCTCACGCCGCAGCGCGTAATTCAGGCTTTGCGCCTCACCTGTCGTTCCAAGGACGAAAATGGCCGAGACGCCCGCGGCGATCATCCGTTCCAGCACGTTTTCAAAGCCCTGAACGTCCAGTCGATCGTTTGCCAGAAGCGGCGTAATTACAGGCGGAACGATGCCGCCGAGTTTCCAGTTTTTAGTCATTTCAAAATTCTGCCCTGATGAAGTAAATTCCAGTTTTGAGGATTGAATTCTGGATCCAATTATATACAAACTCCCCGGGAATGTCAAGGACTCCCGCGGCTTTTCAAAATTTTATCCCCAAAACTACAATCACTCGTTCCTCCCCAGGAATCGAAAAAGAAAGAAAAACCAAAAAAACGCGCAGGGGGGGGTTGAAACTCCGCCGGTTTTCGGGTAAGATGGAGTCCAAAAGAGTCTTTTTGGAAATCTCAGGCTTCTGAAAGCCATCATTTTAACCCCCCGGAGAAACACAATGTCCCGCAAAATCACCATGTATTCCGCCCAGTGGGGCGATTTGGATTTCGAAGTTTTCGCCAAAAAAATGAGCCAGTTCGGCTACGACGGGCTGGAACTCAAGTGCACGCTCGACCGTCCCAACGACCATTTCAATGTTCGGGCCGCGCTTGACGATGATTCGTACTGCGAGCGCAAAAGAGCACTGCTCGACGAACTGGGGCTCGGCTGCTGGGCGCTTTCGGCCCACAGTTACGGCCAGCTGATCCTCGACGATCTGGACGAGCGTCACCGCAAAATGGTCCCGGAGTACATCTGGGGAGACGGTGACCCGGCCGGAGTCCGCGCCCGTGCCGCAGAAGAGTTGAAACTGACCGCCCACGCCGCGAAGAAATTCGGTGTTTCGGTCGTGAACGGCTTCACCGGTTCTTCCATCTGGAAGTACTTCTATTCCTTCCCGCCGGTCCCGCAGGCCTGGATCGACGACGGGTTCAAAATGCTCGCCGAGTACTGGATCCCGATCCTGGACGAGTTCGAGCGATGCGGCGTCAAGTTCGCGCTGGAAGTCCACCCGACCGAGATCGCGTTTGACATTTGGAGCGCTCGCCGGGCACTCGTGGCACTGAATTTTCACCCGGCTTTCGGGTTCAATTTCGACCCGAGCCATTTGCTCTGGCAGGGGGTCAATCCGGTCAAATTCCTGAAGGCATTCCCGGACCGGATCTTCCACGTACACGTGAAGGACGTGCTGCGAAACGACGACGATGAGGCGGGGATCCTCGGTTCCCACCTGAATTTCGGCGACTGCCGCCGCGGCTGGGATTTCCGGAGCCCTGGCCATGGCGAGGTCGATTTCGAAGCGATTTTCCGCATGCTGAACGTTTTGAACTACCAGGGCCCCCTCTCGGTCGAGTGGGAAGACTGCGGCATGAACCGCGAATTTGGAGCTCAGGACGCGCTGCGCTTCGTCCGCGGGCTCGATTTCTCGGCCAGCGATTTCGCTTTCGATTCATCCTTCCAGAGAAAATAAAATGCTGAAATTTTACGCCGGCACGCTCGCCAATCCAACCGAAGATCCGTCCATTCCCCCGAGTGAGGGAATTTACCGGTTCGAGATGGACCCGGAAACCGGCGCGTTGCGAAAATGCGGCCTGGCCGCGCGGGCCAATGGTCCGTCCTGGGTCACGAAGCACCCCACGGCGCCGGGGATCTGGTACGCCGTCGCCTCCGGTGAGGCGGAAGCCGCTCAGGAGGACGTCGTGCTGGCTTTGCGTCAGGAAGCCGACGGAACGCTCTCCCGGATCGGCGTGTACCCGTCCGGCGGAATCGCGGCGTGCCACGCATCCCTTTCGCCCGACGGGAAATTTCTGTTCGTCTCCAACTACCGGAACGGAACGCTGGCGTTTTTTGAGGTTCAGTCCGACGGCTCGCTTGCCCCGCTGGAAACGGTCCAACTGAAAGGCCGGGGGCCGAATCCTGTGCGTCAAGCCAGCGCTCACGCCCACTTCGCGCAAACCGACCCGACCGGAAAATTCCTGCTGGCGTGCAATTTGGGCGCGGACCGGATCCATTCGTTCCGCTATTCCGAGGACGAAAACCGCTGGAAAACGGCGCCGGATTTCCCTTACGCTCAAAGCGCCTCGGGGAGCGGCCCGCGCCATCTGGTTTTCTCGCCGGACGGCCGTTGGGTTTACGTCATTAATGAGCTTTCCTGCACGCTGGACGCGTTCGCGTGGGATCCCGAAATCGGCTCGCTGACTCTAGTGACCTCGGCCCCGACGCTCCCACAGCGCTTCCGGGGCATTAATCGCGGCGCAGCCATCGACCTTTCCAAAGACGGGAAATTCCTGTACGTCACGAATCGCGGCGCGGATCTGATCACGGTCTTCCAGGTCGATCCCACCCCGGTGGACGGCTCACGCATGGAGGCCGGCGTGGTCCTCGCCCCCGTCCAGTTCATCCCCTCGGGCGGTGAATTGCCGCGTTACGCCGGGCTGGACCCGAGCGGGAAATTCTTCCTCGCCGCCAATAAAAAGTCGCACAACATCACGGTTTTTCGGGTGGATCTGACCGATGGGACGCTCACGAGGCTTTCCTCCGCGCCGATTGCGTGGTGCACGTGCGTTGAATTTTCAGACTGATTTAATCAAGAATGAGGCATTTTATGACCAACCATTTCATATTTACCCGCCTTTTCTTTGCGCTTTTGCTCTTTTGCGGCGTGGTCGCACCCGCTTTGGCCGAAGAGAAAGCGGCGCCGAAAGACGAGCTTCCGATCGTGGACATTTCGGGGGACGCGTGGCGTCAGACCGTCATCGCAGAGGGCACGCCCGAGGTTTATCAGGGCCACCCGACCACCCTGCTCCTCAACGACGGCCAGACCCTCTTCTGCGTCTGGACCTTCCAGCACGGCGGCCCGTGTGGACCGATGGCCAAATCCACCGACGGCGGGAAAACCTGGGTCCGTCAGGATGAAATTCTTCCGGAAGTTTACGCCAAAACCCACCGTAACTGCCCGACGCTCCAGAGGATCATTTCTCCGGACGGGAAGACCGAACGGTTTTTCATTTTCAGCAGTAAGGGCGGAAAACTCGGCTCGATGGTGAGCGAGGACCAGGGGAAAACCTGGCGCGAGGTGGAACCGGCCAATCTTTCCTCCGGAATGCCGCCGACGGGGTTGATCCGCCTGAAGGACGGAACGACCGCCCTGTTCGGCCAGGTACGCAAGGACCCGAAAGTGAAAACCGACCGCGCCCAGGACGACCAGGCGATCTGGATGGCCATCACGTCTGACGGTGGGTTCACGTGGAGCGAGCCGCGCATCGTGGCCGCGGCCGACCAGAAAAACCTCTGCGAGCCGTTCGTTCTGCGCTCCGACGACGGAAACGAGCTTTGCCTGCTCATGCGCGAAAACCGCCACACCGACCGCAGCATGATGTGCTTCAGCCGGGACGAGGGCAAAACCTGGACCGAGCCGGTGAACACGTGCTGGGGGCTGAGCGGCGACCGTCATGAAGGGATCCAGGCCCCTGACGGGCGTTGGGTGATCGCTTTCCGTGACCGTGCGCCCGGAAGCTCGACCTACGGTCAGTTCGTCGCCTGGGTGGGGACTTACGACGAGATCCGAAACGGAAAACCGGGCCAGTTCCGCATCCACCTGCTTCAGCACCACGGCGAAAAGAAAGGCTGGCCCAGCTGCGACACGGGCTACTCCGGCATGGAGTTGCTCGCCGACGGAAATATTCTGGCGACGACGTACACGAGGCACTGGCCGGACACTCGGAAACACTCGGTCGTCTGCACACGCTTCAAACTCGACGAGATCGATCCGGCGAAGAAATAACCGGGTAATAGATTGCGGGGACGATGCTTCCAGCGTCGTCTGTCGGAGTGCGGCAATACAGAAGCTGAAGGCTTCATTTGCCGCTTTCACTTTAGCGACCAAAAATCGTAGTGATAAAAAGGATTTTTTCACGTGGTGAAAGTCCAGCTCACTTCAGCGGCAAATGTCGCTTGTGCGACTGTATTGCCGCAAGGAAAAGCGATGAATGTCGCTTGCGCGACTGTATCATCGCACTCCAAAAAACGACGCTGGAAGCGTCGTCCCCGCATGGCTTGTTCACCCGGCGCCCCATTTCGGAAGTTTCTGAGCCGGGGCGAAATTCGGCACGCCGGCCGGTTTCACTTTCCGCGTGAAGATTTGACCTTCCGTCAGGATGAAGAGCGAACGCATTTCCGGCCCGCCAAAGCATAGATCGTCGATGAACGCCTGGCCGCCGCGCAAGGGGCTGGGAAGGATCAGGCGCGTCCGCCCGTTCCGGTCCAGCACCGAAACGCCTAGTTTCGTCGCGGCGTAGAGTTTCCCATCGGCGTCAAACGCGCATTTTCCCGAGCCTAAACCGTCCTCCGAGGCAGGAACGTGGAACCAGAAGATCCGCTGGCCCACGGTCGGTTTTCCATCGGCTTCCAGCCTGAACGACGTTCCGAAGTGCGAGCCGGATTCCATCACGCTGAGCCATTGACCATCCGGAAGGACCCCGACCCCGACCGGCGCTGAGAGGTTTTCAGCCACCAGCTGGCGGGAACCGTCCGCCCTGAAAAACCAAAGTTTTCCGGTCGTGGCTTCCGTCGCGTAAAGGTTTCCGTTCGCCAGGACCGTCAGGCCGGAAACGTTCAGACCGTCCGCGAATTTCTGCCACGCGGCCCCATTTTTCAGGCAGAAAATTCCGAAACTCCCGCCCAGAAAAACCGTCCCGTCCGCTCCAGCCGCACCGCAAAACGCCTCGGCCGACTTCGCCTCGGGCGGCAAGTCCGCGAGCTTCTCCGGCTGAGCGTTTTCCGTGAGCTTCCACAGAGCCCCCGTTTCCCGATCCACGCAGTAAACGGCATTTCCCGGAGCCGCGAAAATGGCCTCGGGTTTCCCGAGTGTCTCCGCCGTTCGGGTCCACTGCGAATCTTCCAGAATGACTTCATTGAAAAACGGGCTGAAATTCGGATTCGGCTTGGCCGTCACCGGGGCCGGGTAGTCGCGCCAGAGCCAGCGCATCGCGTCCGGGAAAACCTGCGCTCCGTGCTTTCCGGAATGAGGACCGGTCCCCCAGACCCAGTTTACATCGTACCCGGCGAATTCGAGCGAGCGTTTCAGCGAAAGATTGCTCATCCACCAGTCCCCCACGTCGCCAAAGCACTGGTCCGAGTGGCCGTCCTGCATGAAGATCCGGATCGGTTTCGGCTCGGTTTTGCGCACGAGAACGTGATATTCCTCCGCGCCGCGCATGGCGACGTAAGTCCCCACGGCCGAAAAGACCCGCCGGAACTGGTCGGGCCTCTGCCATGCGAGCGAGAACGAGCCGACGCCGCCCGTGCTTCCGCCGCCGGCGCACCGGTCATTGGGGTCTTTGGAAAGTTTGATTTCCAGCCCTTTTTTCGTCTTTTGTTTCTCCACGGCCGGGAAAACTTCCTCGATGAGGAACCGGCAGAACGAATCGCTCACCCCGTCAAACTCGACGCTCCGGTTCCAGCGCGGATCCTCCATTTCCGGATCGGCTCCTGGCACGAAACCGGGGGAAATTCCGATTGCGATCGTGACCGGCATTTCGTTTTTGTGGATCAAATTATTGAAAACGGTCGGGCAGTTGTACCCGAGGCCGTCCAACCCGACGTACACGCACGCGGGTTTCGAGGCGTCGTACTGATCCGGCACGTAAACCGAAATGGAGTTCACCGAGCCGGGGAAAATCTTCGAATCGTTGATCTGGAAGGAGAAAACCTCCCCTTGCGGCACGCCTTCCTGAAACAAAGAATCGGGGCCAAGCGGGTAGTCATCACTGCACGGACCGGAAGGAAGTGGGTCCTCCCAGCTTTTGATCTGGGCGTTCGTCGGTAAAACCATTGAAGTCAAAAGAAAGAAAAACAAAAAAAGGGGAAAAACGGTCCTTTTCATGGCAAAACCTCCTGAAATGGCGGGTCACTGCATGGAATACAAAATGACGTTCACGCCGATTTTCGCAGCATCCTCGGGCGTGTAACCACGGCAGCCCGCAGACGGATGCTCCTCCAGCGCGCAACTCAAATCGAGCGGGGAATAAACTACGGCCCAGCGTCCGTTGACGCGCAGACCCCAAAGCCGCAGCGGCTGAGGCGGGGCGTTTCGCTCCGGCCGGGTCTGGATCTTCGTGAGGTCAAACCCTCCGAGTTCCCGTGAGTAAAGCACGTCGCCAAGCGGGATCTCCTCCAGTTTCACCTCGGAACCTTCGAAAATCTCCTCGAGTTCTTTCCGGAACGCCGCGTCAAACGCCTCGGAGCCGCAAATCGAATTCACGAAAAGCAGGCCGCCACGTTCGAGCCACAGGTGAAGCCGCTGACGTTCCGCCGGGGTGAACCTGAACGCGTAACGCCCCTGCATGAACACGACCGGAAACTCAAAAAGCCGCGGCGATGTGAGCGTGATGGAATCGTCCAGTACGCCAGACGTGATCCCGATTTCAGGCGCAGTGCGCATCAGGAGGTTCCGGAGCGCTTTCGGCGCAGCGTCGCAGCCTCCCCCGTGACGCAAATTCGCGACAGCGAGCTTTCCTCGGATGGAACCACCCTCCTTTTCCCCATCATTCAAAATATCGTCTCCCATCAATTCGGTTGAAGAGGCGAAACTTTCTTCTTTTCCCTTCAGCTTGCGTTCCGTTACGTAGGCCAGAATATTCAGGCCCAAATCCAGCCCGGCCTTAATTTCCCTTTTGACTTTCATCGAGTGGATCGTTTCGGGACGCATTTCAGGCGCGAGTTCCCAGAGACACGAAAGGGAAGGAGTCGGTTTTTTCGGGTCTTTAGGCTGGCCGGGCATGAAAAGCATACACGTTCTGCACCCATAATCAAGGCAATAAACCGGACGCACATAATCCGAAGGAATAGCGACTTCCGCAGTCCAAATCGGATGTTCCGGCGGCATGGGATAAAAATGGTGTTCCTCTTCCGGGAAAATTTCCTTCAAAAGTGTCTTCATTCCAGCGTCAAAAGTTCCACCGGGACAGACACCTTCAGCGACGATAAAGCCACCGCGGTCGATGTAGTCGCGCAGTTTGCGGCCCAATTCCTGACGCTTCACCGTATCTTTCGGACAGGGTGAATCCTTCCCCGAGATGAAAAGGACCGGCGAGAGGAGCAGATCTTCCACGCTTGATTCATTCAAATCAACGCTTTGCGTTGTCATGTGCTTTTTCCATTGCTTTTCGACGTAGCGGGCAAGGTGCGAAATGTCGTGTCGATGCCAATTCCAATCTTCCGATTCCGTCGTAAACTGCGCCTTGGTCATCATAACCGGGTAGCGGCCTTTCGAGAGAAAAAGAAGTGCCAGCGATGTGGCGATGGGTTGAATTCGCTCGCTTGCGGTCGTCCCCTCCCAGAAAACGAGAAGACGATCTTCTGTTGCGACGGTTTTCGCCATACGAAGCAAATGAGCGGTTCCTTCCCGGTACCAGTCGTGACCGCCGATGAATCGCTGCTCTGTCATGCGGCCCATACGTTCCAAACCATACAGGTAATACAGAAGCCAGTCCTTGTTACCGGGATTTCGCGCCACGCTGAAGTGGTTCGCCATCCAGCCGCAAGCCTGATTGAGCCGCTTGGTCAATTTGTTCGTTTGTCTCTGACACGGGATAAAAACATCATCTTCGATGGCCGCGTCGAGCATTTTCGATTTCTCAGCGGAAATCAGAAGAGAGACGATGCCCGCGCAGGTCATCGAGCCGGAGCCAAGCGGTGTGTGCTCCACATTGGGCGGGAGGTAATAATAGGACCAGGAGCCGTCCATGTTTTGAGTCTTTTCCCAGTAACCCGAAGCGCGCTGCCAAACCTCCGGCAGAATCGTAAGCCCAATCTGGTCCGCTTCGTAAAGCGCCAGAAGCGCGAACTGGGAATTCGAGGGGTCCCCGTCTCCGTACGGGTAACCCCACGCTCCCGGCTTTGAGCCTTGGGTTTTCTGGGTTTTCATGAGCCAGTGAACATTCCTGCGAATCAATCCCGCATCCTTTTGGGGGTCGGCCAGACAAAAGACCATTGTTTGCAGTGCACAGACGTAGTTGCTTTCGATCGGACCAGTCGTGGGGTCAATTTCGCGCAGAAAATTCAAAGCACGTACCATCGACGGGTCGTCGGCCGGGACACCAGCATTCAGAAGCGCGAGCGTGCAGAGGGAGGAAATGCCGCCGATGTGAATGTCCTCCTCCTTCCAGCCACCGGATTTACCTTGTGAGGATTTAAGAAACTCTATCCCGCCCGTGATTGCGTTCTGAACCATGGCCGGTGTGACGCCCATCACGCTTTCACGAGCGGCCTGCATCGCTTTCTCTTTGGCTTCAGCCCGAACTTTGGCGCGGTATTCTGCCTTTTTTTGAGCCGTACTTTTCTCGGCGGCCAATGCAGGTGAAAAGCCTGTAAAGCAAAAAACACCGAGCAAAAGAAGGAGCAGGATTTGACGGAGGAAAGCAGGCATATATCAAACATAGGTAAAAAAAGGAAAAAAACAGAACATTTTGTCATTTTACTTTCCCTGTAGTTTTTTGTCAAGAGGAGGTCTTTTGAAAAGTGGCTGAAATCTACTCCAAAGTCAGAGAGATAGTGTCAGGATCAGAAAAAAGTACAATTACAATGTCCGGCCGGTTTTCCAAAATCTGTTTTTTCAGACTTTCGTGGTTATTTCGTGGATCCACTGCAATTAATTCATGACAGATGAGCGATAAATAGTCAAAAAAAGGAATCCCATAAGAATCTTTAATCAAAAATATCTTTTTCTCTGGTATTTGCAGGTTTTTCATGGTTTGAAGACCATATACACCGCTTAGCCCCCAGGTTTCCGTCCAGTTTCCTGTTTTGTGAATATTCAGTGTCGGGACGTCAAACTCCTGTTTCGTTTGAAACGTTGGTTCAAAAAGTTGGTAATGATCTGTCTGTGAAAAAAAACGCCCTGTTTGTTTTCTTTCAGAATTATTCCCCTGACCCACGTAAATCCCACAAATCAAGGGGGCCTCCCGGCGCTTGTAATTATACGGATCCAAAAAGCTGGAATCGATTTCAAATCCATATTGACTTTTCAAAACGTTAGCGGTTTTCCGGAACGAGTAAAAAGCGTATTCGGGAAGCCAGTGATGGTCAGATTTGAAGAAAAGGTCGTAATGACGTTTGGGATCATCACGAAAAATTTCGCGGCAGTCTGTATAATTGATTTGGTTTTGATGAAGGAATTCCAGAAAAGAGTCTATACTCTGATTGGCATAATCCCGTGCACCGTCTGGCAGTTCCGCTTCATCTGGATGAATTTCCCGTGGGGGCTGGACATACAAAAGAGGAATGTGTTGTTCACGGAGAAAATCGTTCAGTTCCAGTACGTCCGATTCCGCCCGTTCCATTGAGGGAAAATCGGGAGTTTTCATGGCCAAATATCCATTTTTCAACCGCCAGAACGCTCCGAAACTCCGTTTCCCCATGAGTTTCTGCGACAAACCACACAAGTCAATGAAAAAATTACTGTCTCGTACCAGTTCAGCATCAACCTGCTTGACAGCTTGATGAAAGCAGGCACAAAAGGTCCTGGGAGTGTGTTCTGAAGATTCTGACCAGAAATTCAAAAAGGTCCAGTAGTGCAGTTTCGGGTGACGCACTACCGGATAAAGAAACCAACACTGCGTCACGAAAACCAGAAGAACGGCGAGTACGGCAAGAAATCTTTTTGATTTTAGGGAAACCATACCATTATGCCCGTTTTCCGAATAAGAATTCCTTACCAGTGAAAACCGAGTCCCGGCTCACAGAGCGCGCCGGTTCGGATTTGGCCATTTGTGACCGCGAAAACGTCGGGGTAACTCGGGGCCAAAGCCGTGTTTGCCGCCGGGCAGTACTGACGGCCGTTTCCCTCGATCGCCTGAACGGCCGGAATGTGCGCCGCCAGCGACGCGCTGTGCAGGAACGACGCGCCGACACACGTAAGGTCCTGAACACATAGGAACATTTTGTACTTTTGCGCTGCGGCCCCCATCAGAAGAGCCTCATGTTCACCCTTACATGCTTTAAGGGCCACTCCGGAATAACCTCGTTCCCGACTCAGGAGCAAAGCCTCAAAATCGGTCAAAGATTCGTCAATCACGACCGGTCGAATCTTTGCGGCCTCAAACATTTCTATGATGGGTTCACGGTTCAGATCACGGTTTGTCGGCTGTTCGATGTACTGCAGACGTTCTATTGCGCTGGGAGAACGCTCCTGCACGAGGTGGAGCCAGTCAATGACGTACTGTTCACCGTAGCATTTTTCGTTAAAATCGGCGGAATAAACCCACGAGCTGCACCTACGCCGGGCCTGAGCTTCTGCCGCGACTGTTTCGACTGCGGCCATACGAGCGACGTCAGCCTCGAGATTCTCACCATTAAGTTTTACTTTCAGATGCGTCAACCCATCGGCCTGGATCCACTCGGCAAGAGTTTCTGGAAAACCATCGTTGAGCCTCTGCGGAATATCGGCCTCTGTTAGCGGGTCAAGACCGCCGACCAGGTGATAGAGCGGAAGCCATTCTTTCGGTTTGGGAAGCGTGTACCGGTCGAGATACTCACCACGAAAATCATCGTTCAGGTAGTGAGCCAGATCGTAGTTCATAAACTCGGGACCTAAAAGTGCGCAGACATCGGTGCCGTGTACTTTCCCGTAGGCGTCGAAGATCGCGGCCTCCAGCGGACTCGCGGCCACCAGCTGGGCAAGTTTCGGGAAGGCTTCGACTTCGGCGAGGCCCTTTTCCCGCATGACCGAATCTGCCGTGGGAGCATAAAAAACAGATATCCCCCGACAGAGATCCATGGGGTGCCCGATTTCCATGTACGAATTAGCCGCTTCCGTGATTTTGGTCCCGAAAGTGACCATACAGTCGAGCGTCTGGTCATTCGTCAGATTCGGGGAAATCCAGGCCCAGGCGTTTCCCATGGTCATGGAGCCGCAGCCGGTCCCGAGGCGCCCGTCACGGGTTTCCACCTCCGCCTTGACGTTCAGGACGGTGACGTCCGTCACGACGCGCCCGCCGAATTTCATCGGAGAACGGTAAGCGAAATGTTCTGTCCAGGAGGTGAGTGATTTCAGTTGAATGTCTGTATTTCTGCTCACTTATTCACCCTTCATTTACTCAGCTCGGGTACTTGGGATAGACGATCATATCATAACTCATCCACTTGACCAGCATAAGAATCACACCGGCGAGGAGGATGAAGAACGCGAGCCAAATCATGACTTCATAGGGAGAGGTTTCGCCCAGTTTCCCGAAGAAGGATTTCGGCTTTTCAGCATCGTTATCATCGGAATCCTCGTCTTCTTCCCCTTCTTCGCCGCTGTATTCACTCTCCGGCGTTTCTTCCGAATCGGCACTCACGCCGTCAGGAAGAACATCCATTGCATCCGTTTCATACTCAACGGGTTCTTCGGCGGTTTCCGCGTCATACTCGACCGGATTTCCATCCTCGTCAACATACTCGACAGTTTCTTCGGCGGGAACTTCTTCTTCGTATTCAACCGGGTTTCCATCCTCATCGACGTACTCGACAGTTTCTTCGGCGGGAGCTTCTTCTTCGTACTCGTACTCTACCGGGTTTCCATCCTCATCAACGTACTCAATGGCTTCTTCAGCCGGAACTTCCTCCTCGTACTCGTACTCTATCGGATTTCCATTTTCGTCAACGTATTCGATTTCTTCTTCGTAATTTTCGTTTTTTTCTTCTGCCATTGGAATCTCCATGAGATTGAGTATTCACAAAATACAATTTCCATTAAACTATTATACCAGAAAACCCACCAAATGCCAAGGGAAGGGGGTGAAATCCTGAAAAGTTTTGGAAATCCCACCGATTTTATTGACGGTTATGATAATTATAACATAAATACCAGTGAGTAGCAAGACGGATTTGCAATGTTTCAGGGAAATTTGTGAAAATTTCTTCACCGGGTCTTGAATAAAAACCAGAAAAGAGTAAAATAAAGTAATGTGTTTTCAGGAAAACACGGAGTTGTTTAAGCCCAATTATTACTGGAGTTGAAATCATGCAAGTACTCGTCACCGGTGGTGCCGGATATATTGGAAGTGTAACCGTTGAAAAGTTGATCGAGGCGGGTTACGACGTGGTCGTGTTCGATAATTTGTATCAGGGACATCGTGCCGCCGTGCATCCGAAAGCGACGTTTGTTCTGGGGGACCTCGCGAAGAAGGACGAGATCAAATCCGCGCTTGAGACCTACAAGCCTGCTGCGGTCCTGCATTTTGCCGCCTACTCGCTCGTGGGTGAGTCGGTTGAAAATCCCTTCAAATATATGGGTGACAACGTTTCCAATGCGGCCAATCTGCTTTCGGCCATGCTGGAAACAGGTGTGAACAAATTCATCCTTTCAAGTACCGCCAATCTCTTTGACGATCCGGAATCCATGCCGATCACCGAGAAAGAACGCATTGTGCCGGGTAGTCCGTACGGCGAATCCAAGGCGATGATCGAACGTTACCTCTACTGGCTGGACCGGATCAAAGGTTTCCGTTATGTTGCACTTCGTTACTTTAATGCGGCAGGCGCCAGTCTGGAACGCGGCGAGGACCACCACCCCGAGTGCCACCTGATCCCGCTCGTTCTGCAGGTCGCTCAGGGCAAACGGGCCGACATCAAAATCTTCGGCGACGATTATGATACGCCCGATGGTACGTGTATCCGCGACTATATTCACATCGCGGACTTGGCGCAGGCGCACATTCTCGCGCTGGAGAAGCTCCTGAAAGGCGGCGCGAGCTGCAAGTATAATCTCGGAAACGGCCAGGGTTACTCGGTGAAGCAGGTCATTGAAACCGCCCGAGAAGTGACGGGGCATCCGATTCCCACGGAAGTGACCCCACGTCGTCCAGGTGACCCGGACGTTTTGATTGCCGGAAGTGAAACGATCCGCAAGGAACTCGGTTGGGTCCCGCAGTACCCGGACCTCCGCTCGATCATCCAGAGCGCCTGGAACTGGCACGTGAAACACCCGAACGGATACGAAGACTAAAAAATTAACGAATAATGAATAATGAACAACGAATAATGAGTTTTTCGTGATTTTTCATTATTCTTTATTCGTTATTCATTATTCATTTTACTATGGTAAGGACTCTGACTCGGCCGGCGATGATTTTCATCCCGTTCTTTCTCGGGTTATTATGCCCGTGGGCGCACGTATTGAATGAACCGCCGCTAAATTTTGTGCGCTGGTCGCTTTGCACGATGATCTTTCTTTCGTGCATTCAGCTCGATTTTCGGGACCTGAAGCCGCAGAAAGAGCACTGGTTCATTTTGGCCGTGAACCTTCTGATGGGAATTGTTCCTTACATCGTACTGAAGACCTTCTATCCGCAAAATCCCGATTATGCTCTGACGGCTTTTTTCGTTGGAATTACTCCAACGGCAACAGCCGCGCCGGTCGTCATTTCCTTTCTGCACGGCCGACTCGGGTTTGCACTGACCGGGTTCACGATTACGAACTGTTTTATCTCGCTGGCCCTTGTTTTCCTGCTCCCATGGGTGACTGGTACTTTCACACTGGATTTCATCTGGCACGTGGTGAGGACTTTATTGATCATCATCGCCTGCCCGTTTGCGCTGGCGATCCTCGTGCGGAACCTTTGGCCGGCGGTCCGTGGGATTCCCAAACGGCTTAAAATGTTTTCATTTTCGCTATGGTCATTTACCCTTTTCGTTCTTGCCGCAACAGCCCGGCAGTATTTCATTGACCATCCTCATATTTCGGCCTTGAGTGTCGCTCTGGTCGCAGTGATTTCATTTTCGATTTGTGTCCTGAATTTTTTCATCGGGAGTTTCCTGTCGCGGCGTCGGTATTGCCGCGAGTGCAGTCAGTTGTTGGGACAGAAAAACACGACGTTTACGCTCTACCTTGCTTTAACGTATGCCAACCCGTTCGTGGCGCTGGGCCCGATTTTCTACATATTCTGGCACAACTGCTGGAACGCGTGGCAGATGTATCGATATGACGTTCACCGAATGAGAAGAACACGAAAAAGGCACTGAATCCGGTGGCATTTTTAAAATTGAGGTTCCGATGGATATTTTGAAACTTGCAGACGAGATCATCGCAGGCAGACGAATAAGCCGCGGTGAAGAGATGGATTTTTTTATTACGGCCGACCTGAAAAATCTTTGTGACGGCGCGAACCGGATCCGAAAACATTTTTGCGGAAATAGGGTCGATCTTTGCAGCATCATCAACGCCAAAAGCGGGAAATGCTCCGAAAATTGCCGTTTCTGCGCCCAGTCGGCTCACAACTGCACGGGCATCAGCGAGTACCCGTTTTTAGCCCCCGAAACCATCCTGAACGAGTGCCGGCACAACGAGGAGCGCGGGGTCCACCGCTTTTCGATCGTCACCGCGGGCCGCACGCTCAGCGCCGCCGATTTTGAAAAAACGGTCCAAGCGTTCACCCTGCTGAGCCGTGAGACGAAAATGCAACTCTGCGGGTCCCTCGGCCTGCTCACGGACGAACAGTTCCGCCGGCTTCGTGCGGCCGGGGTCAGCCGGTTCCACTGTAACATCGAGACGTCACGCCGCAATTTCCCGAACATCTGCACGACCCACACGTACGACGACAAAATTGCGTGCCTCAAACGCGCTAAAGCGGTGGGCTTTGAGCTTTGCTCCGGCGGGATCATCGGCATGGGCGAGACGTGGGAGGACCGGATCGATATGGCGGTAAGTCTAGCAGAAATCGGGGTGAGTTCCATCCCGATCAACACGCTAACGCCGATCAAGGGCACACCGCTGGAGAATCTTCCGCGCCTGACCGAAGAGGAGGTTTTGCGCACGGTCGCGATTTTCCGGTTCATCGTCCCGGAAGCGGACATTCGCCTGGCGGCCGGCCGCAATTTCATGACGAACTGCGGGGAAGAAGCGTTTCTTTCCGGCGCGAACTCGACGATCACCGGCGACATGCTCACGACTACCGGAAACGACATTCAGGGGGACGTGCAAATGCTGAAAAACCTCGGCTTTGAGGTGGAAAAGAAGAAAGATTCATGAGCAAAAGTTTATTCGTCACCGGCACGGGCACGGAGGTGGGTAAAACCTACATCACCGCCCTGCTGCTGAAAAAACTCCACGAAAGCGGCTTCCGCTGCGCCTACTTCAAAGCGGCGATGAGCGGCAACGACCGCGCCCCGGACGGCACACTGATCCCTGGCGACGCACGGCACGTCCGGCAGGTTTCGGGCATTTCCCAGCCGCTGGAGACGATGTGCCCGTTTGTTTACGAAACGGCGGTCTCGCCGCATCTCGCGGCCCGGCTGGAGGGAAATCCGTTCGAGCTGGAAACCGTAAAAGCCGGCTTTGACCGCCTCACGACCCGGTACGATTACATCATTGCGGAGGGAAGCGGCGGAATCGTCTGCCCGCTGCGTTACGACGAGAAGAAGATTTTCCTCGAAGACGTGATCTCCGCGCTGAAAATGCCGTGCCTGATCGTCGCCGACGCCGGGCTGGGGACGATCAACAGCGTGGTCCTGACCGTCGAATACATGAAAGCCCGAGGTCTGGTGGTCAAGGGAATCATTTTCAACCACTTCCATCCGGGAGACGTCATGGAGGAGGATAATAAAATCATGTGCGAGGAACTGACCGGCCTGCCCGTACTGGCCTGCGTGGAGGAAAACGCCGCGGACCTGAACCTCGACGCCGCGTTTCTGGCAGCACTTTGTGAATAGGAGAAAAGAATGATCTGGTACCCATACGCCCAGATGAAAACACTGGAACCGCCCATCAAGATCCGCTCGGCTCAGGGCGTTCATCTTTACACTGAGGACGGTCTGGACCTGATCGACTCGATCTCGTCGTGGTGGTGCGTCATTCACGGCTACAACCACCCCGAAATCAACCAGGCCATCACGGAGCAGCTCGGCAAATTCGCCCACGTGATGCTCGGCGGCCTGACGCATGAACCCGTGCAAAAGCTCTCCGAAAAACTGGCGGCGTGGCTTCCAGGGGACCTCGACTACTGCTTTTTCTCCGACTCGGGCAGCGTCGCGGTCGAAGTCGCCCTGAAAATGGCCCAGCAGTTCAACTTTAACCGGGGGTCGGACCGAAACGTTATCCTCGCCCTCAAGCACGCCTACCACGGCGACACGTTCAAGGCGATGGAGGTCGGCGACGACGAGGACTACCACTTCGCCTTCGGAAACTCCAACGAGAAAAAGAGTGGCGTCGTTCACATTCCGACCGAAATTTCGGCCCTTGAGGACGCTTTCGAGCGGTACGGCCGGCAGTTGAGCTGCTTCATTGTCGAGCCGCTGCTCCAGGGCGCGGGCGGGATGCGCATGTACGACGTTTCGTTCCTCGAACGGGCCCGGACCCTTTGCGACGAAAACGACGTTCTGCTCATCTTTGACGAGGTGGCGACGGGCTTCGGAAGGACCGGAAACCGCTTCGTGGCCGACCTGGTCCTGCCCGATATTCTGGTGCTTGGAAAGGCGCTGACCGGCGGCTACATCGGCCACGCCGTCACGGTCGCAAATCAGCGGGTCTGGAAAGGTTTCTGGAGTGACGATCCAACGCATGCCCTCATGCACGGCCCGACGTTTATGGGGAACGCCCTCGCCTGCACCGCGGCCCTGAAATCGATCGAGCTGTTCGAGAAGGGAAACTACCTCGAAAAGATCCGCCGGATCGAAGAGATCACGAAGCTCGAAATGAGCGGTTTCACCTCGCCGGAAATCAAAGAAGTGCGCATCATGGGGGGCTGCGTCTGCGTCGAGGTCCACGACTCCAAAACCCTCCAGGGCTTCCGCCAGTTCGCGATGGAACGGGGCGTGCTGAGCCGGCCGTTCCTGAAATACATGTACGCGATGGTCCCGTACATCATCGAAGAACGGGAGCTTGTACAAGTGCTTGACTCGATGAAGGCATGGTTTTGTCGCTAATGCAGGTCTTTATCCGCCGCCGACTGAATATCATCCCAACCGATGCCGAATTTTTTGAGGTATTTGCGGAGCCGGTCTGAGTCGTTCGTCGTGGTCTTTTCCAGACGCGACGCGGAAAAGAGAATGCGCCCTGCTTCCGAGAAATTCTGGACGTGCCGGCAAACCCACAGAACGTCGGCGAGCTGGGAACGGTCGAAACGGTCCAATGCGTTCCAGGGTTCTTTACCCAAGACATTTTGTGCGAAGACTTGAGCCGTGCTCTCAAGATTTTCAGGGAGACGAATGACAGGTGGCTGACCAGCCCAACGAAGTTTCAGACGAGCGATCTCCGCCGCTGCGATTTCAGGAGTGATCTTTCCATCTGATGACTCAAGAAAAGCCAGTCCTGACATGCGTGAAATGGACGCGCGCAGGTCCCGGAAATTCCCAGTCCAAACGGCTTCCGGAGACTCCGCGAAACGCAAATATTTTTGAAAGCCCGCTTCTGTAAAAATGGCAGTCTTTCCCGCTTTTTCAGACCAAAAATTCAGTTCCTGCTCGATCAACTCGGGCAAATCTTCCGGACGATGCGCCAACGCCGGGATGTGAAATGTCCAGACGCTCAGCGTGGCCTGAAGATCCGGCAGAAAAACGGGCTTTTCATCCGACTGATTTTCTGTCAGGGACACCCATACCTTCATGGTTGGATTTGCGTCCAGGAAAGAAATCAGTTTGGCTTGCGAAACGGTTGAAAGACTTTCAATTCCTCGCAAAAAAAGGACTCTTTTCCTTTTTTGCTTTTCGGGCGGTTTTTCAGAAAATTTTTCAAAGAAAGGATCTGCCGCGCAGTTGATTTCAAAGAAAAGCGCTTTTTCTGTCCCCAATTTCCGGGCGAGCGTACTCTTCCCTGTTCCTGCAGCACCGATGAGTAAAATCGGGTCGAGCGTCTCCTGGGCTGCGAACTCCAAAAGGCGCAGGGTTTCGAGAAACTCAGGCTGGCGCGTCACGAAATCAGTTTTCATTCCAAACCTCACGGAACCAGGGGGTCGGACGAACCGAGCGCAGGAAATTCGGCGAGTGCCAGCCGTTCACGATTTCGTCGGGATTGGGCCGGCCGTGAAAGACCAGAACGCGCGTTTCCGCTCCCGGGTGCTTTGCTGGTTGGAAGTAGCCGAGCGGGAAAGTCGGAAGGCAGTGGCATTTGAAACTCTTGCACCAGTTTTCGTCCCAATATTCAAGCAAACCGTGTTCTTTCAGCCACCACGAAAGATAAGCCTGTTCATTCCGGTGCGAGGCATATACTTCCCGAGTATGGGTCAAATAGTAATCCAGAATCCCGGTAAACTGGCCGATCTCGAAGCGGAAAACGCTGGAATTGCCAATGTAGTTGTTCAGGTTCCAATCGTTGATGATACGAAACTTCCCCGGCACATCAAAAAAATCATCGAGAGGTCCCATTATGACCAGATCCAGGTCGAGAAACAGCGCGTTTCCTTTCAAATCTGCCAGTTCTTTTTGATAGACGGTCAGTTTTCTCCAGCCTCGTTCGGGGAGACTGGGATCCAGGTCCAGCGTTGGCAGAGGCTCAGTCCGTACAGAAGGCTCAATCCCCCGCGGATCATCCGTAAAACAAACGAGCTGATAATCGCGGTGCATATTGCGCCGGACCATGGCTGCCAGTCGGTTTACGTATTCCGGGCCGAACTTCGTGCCCCACTTCATGCAGATGATGTTTTCCATAAACTCATGAATTCTGAATTACGAATCGTGAATTACGAACCAGAGAACCAGTTCATAATTCACAATTCATAATTCATAATCAAAAAATCATCCCCAGACTTCCTTTTTCAGACTCTCGATCAGTTCCATCGCCTGGGAGATCTCGGCTTTCTGGCGTTCCGGTTCGGCCGGGATTTCGCGCTCGATCGTGAGCGGGCCTTCGTAGCCGATCTCCTTCAGGGTTTCAAGGAAGGCTTTCGCGTTCACGTCGCCCGTCCCGAACGGAACCTCGCAGCCCCAAGTGTCGCCCGGTTTGTCGGACCATTTCGCGTCTTTGCAGTGGCAGCTGCGCACGTATTTCCCGAGTTTTTTCAGGGCCGGGATCGGTTCGCCGGAGCCGTACAGGATCATGTTGGCCGGGTCGAAATTGATGAAAATATTATCGCGGCCAACGTCCTGAAGGAACTGGAGCAGACCGTCGGCTTTTTCCTGACCGGTTTCCAGATGGAACGCCTGGCCCTGGGCTTTCAGGTAGTCGGCCAGCTCAGCCAGCGTCGCGACCAGGTCACGGTAGTCGTCCGAGTCGGTTTCGTGAGGGATGAACCCGATGTGGATCCCGATCCGGTCGCAGCCGAGGACTTTGGCGAAGTCGGCGATCTCGCGGATCTCCTGCTTGCGTTCGGCCCGAAGATCAGGCGGAACCAGACCGATCGTTTCGCGGGTTTTCTGGATGGTGGCGTAGCTTTCGCCTTTGAAATCGCAGAACACGACGGTGATTTTCACGCCGATTTCATTCAGTTTCTCGATGAACTTTTTCGCGTTTTCTTCCGTTCGCATTTCCTTGTGTGGGCAACAGAGCTGGACCGTGTGGATCCCCAGCTCCTTCACGACTTCCAGACGCACGCCAAGCCCTGCGCCAATGCTTGCAAAAACACCAATCGGGTATTTATCCATGGTTGATTCCTTTATTAAAGGGGGTGGAAATAATTATAATTACGAATTTTGAATTATGAATTAGGGAAGGGGATGGTTTGATCTGGAAGTGGCAGTCCCCGGCAACCGCTCCGAATATTTTAACATTTAATGCGTTTTTTGTCAATACAGGGGTCAAAGCGAAAGCAGGTACTCGATCAGATCCTTCTTTTCCTGTTCCGTGAGTTTCCCGAAATTCCCCTCTGTTTCTCCGTGGCGCCCGACCCAGAGGAGTTCCTCGAGCGTCGTGTACCGGCCGTCATGCAGGTACGGGGCCGTGCGGTACGTCTCGATGAGCGTCGGCGTGTCGAACATCCCGTCGAAATCCACATCATTCTGAGTCCCCACGTCGTGCATTTTCATGTCGGTGAAATACTCGCCGTGATGGCACGCGGAGCAACCGGTTTTCGGGCCGAAAAAGAGCCGCTTGCCTCGTTTGGCCGAGTCAGTCAGGGTCCCGTCCGGGTTCAGCGCGATGCCGGGGATCGGGCGCAGGGATTTCAAATATTCGTCCACGTCGCAGTATTCCGGCTCGGTCATCCGTTTGAAATGAATGTGCACGAAACCCGCCCGGGTCGCGGCTTCGCCGGTAGCACGCACGCCCGTGATCATGTTCGGCGGGGTCACGTGCGCGTACAGCATGCTCTTCGTGTTTTTCGGGTTTTCAACGCCATCGTTCAGAAGGTCCCAGTTGAACCCATCGACGCGGGCGTCCGGGTGGCACGTCACGCACGAATGCCAGTGGTCCAAAGCGCGTTCACCGTCGAAAAAGTCCTTCATCCCCCGGCGTTTCGCATCCAGCACAGGCGGTTTTTCGCCAAGGGGAAGAATTTCCGGCTGGGTTTCGGTGAGGCTCCGTGCCATTTGCCAGCGGATCCCGGTCTGGGAGACCTGAATTCTGCTCGGGTCGTTGATACGGGGAAAAACGGCCAGATTTTCGCTGAAATAACCGGCCGTGACGGTCACTTTTTCGTTCATCGCCAGCGCGTGGATCCCCGAAAGCTCAGGCATTTTGACCCGTGTGATGGTCGGCGTGAAGGAGCCGACTCCGAAGAAGAAGACGTACTGCGGATTAATGTGGTTCATGTCGCGGTACATCCGTTCGACGAGTTCCTCCGTGCTAATGAAGCCGATCTCACGATTCCCGCCGATTGCAATGGCAAGTAGTTTTCCATCGGGAGAAACGCGAATACTCCACGGATTCGTAAGGCCCTCTTCGTAGGAGTCGATCAAATAGGTACACGTCCCGTTTCGCTCGCGGTCGTAAATCGTGAACCCGTTGCGGTTGGTCCAACCGCCGAACAACTGGGTCGTGATCGTGCGGTGGTTCCCGTGTGTATGCACCATGAAGACATATTTCCCGTCAGGGGAAACCGTAATATCGCGTACATTGCAGCAGCCGTCCGGGAGCTGATGATTCTGAACCGTTTCGGAGTCGAGGTCCAAAATACTGAAACAGCAAGAGACGGTGGAGCCATTTGAAGGGATGAGCGGGAGGTGGTTTGCAATGTAAATCTCCTTTTCGTCGGGGGTGACGCACATTGCAACAGGCTCGCGGACGACCGTGAGACATTTCTTTACACCTTGTTCCCAATGAATTTCTGTTTTATCTTGATTTTGATTCAGATCGAAAAGAAGAACGTCGCCGTGAAACCGACGGCCAACACATAGCAGATTTCGCTTTTCAGCGCACACCACACCCCAAGGGGAGTGAATGCCCGTCCAACGCCTTGAGATGGTTTGACTCGGAAGGTCAATTTCCAGAACTTCACCATTCAAAGTGCCGCAAGTCACAAAGAGGCGATCTCCGCTGAGGCACATCCGGTTGGGGGTCTGTTCAAGCGGGAGTGAACCGACGACTTTTTTTTGACTGAGAGAGAAGAAATCAAGGCGTTTTGCATCAATTTCGAGAATGCACAATTCATCGTCAGAAACGAACGCCATTTGTTCAGGGCCGAGGTACTCGCCGGCAGCGCAGAAGATCGGGACGTGGGTGACGAAAAGAAGAATGAGAAAAAGGCGCAGACCCATACCGGCGCGTGACCTGACACGGCATTCTATCCTTTTGCACTCTTGAATTCGTTTCGGATGCATACCCTGCTCCTTTTTTTCATGGCTGGCCTGACTTTCTGAAACTTCATTTTACCACATTCAGGCGAGGGAGAAAAGGGGGAGCGAAAAAAAATCTGTTCGGCACTTTTTTCTCCCCCCTTTACAACGCAAGGGAAAAAGTTATATTATAAAGTATGACCTTTGGTCAATTCATCATTCAAAATTCATGATTCATAATTAACTCAAAGGAGAGATCATGCTTACCCGCCGAAATTTTCTTGCTTCTTCTACCGCTGCTGGGGTTCTTTCTTTCGCAGGGCTGAATGCTCGGGCGCAGAACCCTACCCCACCCCAGATCGCTGGTTTTGACGAGACCAAAACGACTTTCGACGAGACGAAACCTTGGGAAAAGTACACGGACCGCAAAGTCCGTGTCGGTCTGGTCGGTTTCGGCGTCTGCCAGTTTTCCGTCCAGTTCAGCCTCCAAAACCACCCGAACGCAGAAGTCGTGGCGGTGAGCGACCTGGTCCCCGAGCGCTGCGACCAGCTCGCGCAAGTGGCCCGGTGCGCGAAGCAGTACCCGTCACTTGCTGAGCTTCTGAAAGACGATTCGGTCGAGGCGGTTTTCCTCGCGACCGACGCCCCGTCGCACGCCCAACAGGCGATCCAGTGTCTCAAGGCCGGGAAGCACGTCGCGTCGGCCGTGCCGGCTTTCATGGGGAACCTGGACGACGCGTACGAGCTTTACGAAACGGTGAAGGCCCATCCCGAGCTGGTCTATACGATGTTCGAAACGACGGCGTATCGGGATTCCTGCTACGCCATGCGCCAGTTGTACCGGGCGGGCTCGCTTGGGAAACTCCTCTACACCGAGGGCGAATATTACCACTACGGCGTTGGGTCGATCGGCTCCTGGAATGGCTGGCGGGATGGTCTTCCGCCGCAGTTCTACCCCACGCACTCGAACGGCTTCTACGTCTGCGTGACGGGCGGTTCATTCACCGAGGTCTGCTGCATGGGCGGCCCATCCATTCAGGAACGTTACCAGCCGGACCGGAACCGATACAAAAATCCGTTCGGGACGGAAAACGCGATCTTCCGCACGTCGGAAGGCGGCTCCGCGCGTATGATCGTGAGCTGGGATTCGCTCGGCAATTACGGTGAAATGGGCCGCTGCCGCGGTCAGCTCGGCGGCTACTACGACCGCTACGAGGGAACGCCCGAAGGGAAAGAAATCGCCCAGAACGTGAACATTCTGAAGCCTGCTCTCCCACCGGGCGTTGAGCCAGGAGGTCACGGTGGATCCCACGGATATCTTGGAAACGATTTCATTGATGCCATTCTGCGTAAACGTTTGCCGTTGGTGGACATCACCATGGCTTTGAATCTTACGGTTCCGGGTTATGTTGCTCACCAGTCGGCACTTAAAGACGGCGAACTGATGAAGATCCCGCAGTTTGAGTCAATCGCGGGCCTGATGTAAGGCGAAGATTCCGTTTCAGATGGGGGCAGGAAACATCAGCTTTTCTGCCCTTTTTGCATTGACCCATTTTACGCAGTTTATTATCAGGCTAAAATAGAAAATTTCACAAAATTTTCATTTGAGAAAATATTGTAAAAATCGCGTAAATCTTTCGGGTTTTAGACTCTTTCCCTCTTTACAGAAACGGCAAAATCCTTATAATATATGTAGAAGAAATGGAGATTCTTCGCATTATAAATTGGAATAAAACAGGCCCGAGAGAACGGAATCGCCCATGAGTCTGAATCTTGCCCTTGATTTTCATATTGCCGCCGAGAAATACCGCGACCACACTGCTATCATTTATAACGGTTTGGAAATAACCTACGCGGAGCTTGCGAACTCTGTTCGCTACTGGACGGTTCTTCTTTCACGCCTCGGGATCTCCCAGGGCGATACTGTCTGCATGGTGATGCCGAACATCCCCGAATTTACGATTGCTTATTTTGCGATTCTTCATTTGGGTGCGGTAGTCGTTCCTTGCAATACTCTTCTGACGAGCTGCGAGCTGGCGTACCAGTTCTCGCACGCGGATTCGCGCTTTGTTTTGACTTGCACGAGTTGCATGGCCGCCTGTATTGAAGCGATGCGTCAGGTTGATTCCTGCACGGGCGTTATTGTTTTGGGTTCCAAAGAAGCGGGTTTGCGTAACCTTCCAGAAAATGATCGTCAGGATGGCATTTTTTGGGTCGAAGATGAAATCGCACTTTTAAAAGAGCGTTTTCCTTTTGCGATGGAAACGCTTACGGTGACTGCCCGACACGAGAACGCCGCCCATTGGCTCAGCACGACCGATGATGGTTCCTGCGACGATTTATCGGCTTCGCCCTGGCCGACCGGTGTACCTCTTGAAGACGCATATTACCAGCCGATCGCCTCAACGATCCCCATTGGGACCCGCCCGAACTCCAATGAATTCATGATGGGGGTTTTACCCGGAGTACTGGAAAATATTCCTTACGAAGAGACGTCATTTCCGGGCCCTTTGCGCACCAATGCCGATTTTGGCACCGCTTGGGAATCCGTGCCTTCAGCAGACGGCCAGCTTCTTACGACGTGGGGCCCGGCCCTGGCGCAGACCTCCCCGTCCGACCCGGCCATAATTTTGTACACGTCCGGCACGACCGGCTTTCCGAAGGGCGCGACTCTTACCCACTTTAACCTTTACTCCAACGCTCATTTTGTTCGCGAGTGCATGACCGGCTACCAGCCCGGAAAACGGACGCTCGCCATTTTGCCTTTTTTCCATTCATTCGGGCAGACGTTCACGCAAAATGCCGCTCTGTTTTCCGGCGCGACGGTCGTCATGGTTCCGCGCTTCGACCCGAAACGGGTCCTTCAGACCATCGTCGAGCAGAAGGTCAACGTGGTCGCAGGCGTTCCGACCATGCTGATCCATCTGGCACGGATGCAGGCGAAACTGGGTCTGGACGTGAGCTGCGTGGATCAGTTTATTTCGGGCGGCTCCTCGCTTTCACTCGCGGCCTACAATGACCTCCATGCGGCTTTTCCGGACAGCATGATCCTGGAAGGCTACGGTCTTTCCGAGACGAGTCCGCTAGCTACGGCCGTGATTCCCGCCATGGGGCCTCATCCCGGCTCGATCGGCAAAGAAATCGCTGGCGTTCAGGTCCGAATTATGCGTCCCGACCACACTTTCGCGAAACCGGGAGAAATCGGCGAAATCGTCATACGTGGGCATAACGTGATGAAAGGTTACCACAAAAACCAGCTCGCGACCGAAAAGGTTTTCGTGAATTCCTGGTTCCTTTCCGGCGATTTGGGTTATTGCGACGATGAAGGTTTCTTTTACCTCGTTGACCGTCTCAAAGACATCATCATCCGCGCCGGGATGAATATTTACCCTCGTGAAATTGAGGAAGTGCTTCAGGCGCACCCAGCCGTTCAAATGGCCTCGGTCGTAGGTATTCCGCACCCAATTCACGGTGAGGATGTCATTAGCTTCGTGACCATGAATGAAGGATTTGGCAACGTGGATGAGTTGATCCTGAGCAAGTACTGCCGTACCCGCTTGGCTGCATACAAATGCCCACAAAAGATTTTGATTCTGGAGGAATTGCCGAAGGGACCTACGGGAAAAATCCTGAAACGAGTATTGCGTGAGCAATATCTGAAGAATCTGGAAAGCCAGAAAAATCCGAATGAGTGAGAAAAATTTGAAAATCTGGCAAATTAGTCTTGCGCCCGCGATGGATTTCCGGTATAATCCTTTACAAAATCAAGAAAGGAAATTACTATGCACGAATTTCGAAAATGGCTCGTTTTGTTCCTGATGGCTTCATTTCTTGCTCCGGGAATCAGCGGCTGTAAGGCTTTCCACGGCAAGAACAAGAACGATGAAATCGGGAACCGGGCGCAGGTCATTCGCAAAAAAGATTCAGACCCTTCCACTATGTCTGGTTTTGTTGGCGGTGAACGTCCGACTTTCTGAATGAGTGTGGAGAGGAATTTACGTCATGAACACTCAGGCCACCGCACATCTTGAAACTGCAAGCATCGATTTGGCCCGCGCAAAACGCTGTGGCTTTCCGGAAGTCGTGTATGCTGAAGGCAAAGCGACGGAAACTGTCATTGCGATTTTGGAGGAGCAGCTCGCTGCAGGAATCGTGCCTTTTGCGACCCGTTTACGGGCGGACCAGATGGAGCCTCTGAAAGCACGTTTCCCGGAAGGGCTCCTGAACCCCATGGCCCGGACGTTCCGTTTCCCGACGAAAAAGACCAGAGCCAAGCGTGGAAAAGTCGCCATCGTGACCGCCGGGACCAGTGATTTGCCTGTCGCGGAAGAGGCGAAAGAAACACTCCTCTGGATGGGCGTGGAACCCGTGATGATCCATGACGTTGGAGTTGCCGGACCGCATCGGCTTCAGGAACGCCTCGGCGATTTTGAAGGCTGCGTCGCCGCCATCGTCATCGCGGGGATGGAGGGCGCTCTGCCGAGCGTCGTGGGCGGTTACGTCGATTTTCCCGTGATCGCGGTCCCGACGAGCGTCGGCTATGGTGCGAATTTTGGTGGTCTTTCGGCCTTGCTTGGAATGCTGAACAGCTGCGCTTCCAACGTCGCGGTCGTGAATATCGACGCGGGATTTAAAGGCGGCTACCTCGCCGGGATGATCGCGGGCCGAAAATAAAAAAAAGAAACGTAAAATCTTTCTGGTATATAATTAATTAACTGAAAAGTTCCTTCCGACCTCTTTCCCGACTCTGACCAAAGAAAGAGGCCGTTCCTTCCTCCCCGTTTTCAGGACTTTGCTCATGAAAAAATGGTTCCTTCTCGCAGCGTTGCTCGTCGCTTCCCCCCTTTGGGCCGCGTTCCCGACCGACGACGCGGTGGCGCTCTGGCATTTTAACGACTTGAACGACGCGAACGGCACGAACAGCGTGCTGGAAATCGGAGGCGGGGACGGAAAAGTCCAGCTTGGGGTCGAGCTTTCCGAGTCTGAAACGGCGGAATCGAAACTCCGCGGCGGCGACGGCCGGGTGGCGAAGATCCAGCGCGGCGGTTTTCTGAATGCGAATCAGGGCGCAAATGGCGAGCTGAACGTTGGAAAGAATCGGCTCTCGATCTACCTCCGGCTCCGCCTGAACCTTTCGGAGGGTGCCAACGACTGCCCGATTTTCGCGAAGCGCGGCGCAAAATGCGCGTACAATATTTTTGCCTACCGTGACTTTTTCGGGGTGGAGGTCAACACGACGAGGAACCTGCAGATGCTCAGCGGCCGCGCGCCGTTTGCCGAAATGCGTGCCCCTGCGAACGCCCTGACCACTTGGCACGACATCGTGGTACGTGTGAATGAAGGGAAGCTGGAATTCTTCGTGGACGGCCGGTGCGTCGATGAAGATTTCATTCTTGGGGACCTATGGCAGAACGACGAGCCGGTCCTCATCGGAGCGCAAACGGGCGGCGGAAGTTCCCGGATCGACGCGCGGTTTGAGGGCGAGATCGATACGGCGGCGGTCTGGAACCGGACGCTCAGCGAGGCCGAGATACTTCAGCTTTCGGGCGGGCCTGAACGTGCGGATTCCCGGAGCCGCGTGGACCGCGGAAACGGGGAAAGCCCGCAGTACTGGACGCCGCCAAACGGGTACTTCGTCGGCGATACGTTCCCATTCAGCCACGATGGAGTTTTTCACGCCGGCTACCTGCTTGACAAACGGCACCACGGCTCCAAAAACGGCTTTGGCGCGCACCAGTGGATGCAGATCACGTCCCGCGACCTGGTCCATTGGGAGCACCAGCCGTTCATCGTCCCGATCGAGTACCAGCAGGAAGGCTCGATCTGCACCGGTTCCGTCTTCTTCCATGACGGCAAATATTACGCTTTTTACGGAAACCGCTGGTCGAACGGCTTCAGCGAAAACGTGACCGAAGTTCCGCAGGAGGGCCTGCTTTCGTGCTCCGTGAGCGACGACGGGATCCACTTCACGAAGACGCTCAAGCCGCTCTTCCCGACGCCGGAAGGCTACGGCCACGGGACGCGCGACCCGGTCGTTTTCCAAAACCCGCTGACGAAAGAGTTCCACCTTTACGCCACGGACTCGTACCAGGGCCGCGGGTGCTGGCTCCACGCAAAGTCGAAAGACCTGAAAGACTGGGAAATTCTCGACCCGGTGTACACGGACCGCGCCGGTCAGCCCGAATGCCCGGACTGGTTCGAATGGGGCGGGACGTACTACGTGATCGCGGGGCACGGAAACGGTTTTTACCGCGTTTCTTCCAGCCCGGTCGGGCCGTGGGAGGTTCCGCAGTGGCAGAACATTTTGATGCCGGGCGCGACGAAAGTCCCCAAAACGGCGGCGTGGAAAGACGGGCGCCGAATCATCACCGGCTGGGTCGGGCTGGGCGGCTGGGCCGGTACGCTCGTTTTTCATGAATTGATCCGGCACAAAGATGGGCGTTTGGGGGAGAAATTCGTCCCGGAAATGATCCCGGCCACAGAAAACCCGGTCGTGGCCGAAACGGACGTGAAAGACGCTCAGAAAACGTGGGCAGAACTTCCCGGAAACGCGAGAATTCAGGCAGAATTGACGTTTGACCCGGCCCGCTGCGACGCCCTGCCCAAGTGCAAATTTCTGCTCGCGAATGACCTGGAACTCGCGATTTCACCAGTCCAGCGGGCGGCTGCAATCGGCGGGATCCGTCTGGAGCAGATCGATTTCTCGAAAGGAACCGTAACGATCGACGTGATTTTCAAGGATGAAGTCCTTGATATTTGCGTGAACGGCGAGAAAACTGCCACTTTTCACGTCATGAAGGAAGAAGCTCGCACAATTTCTTTTATGAATGAATTCGGTTCGATGGAATTGAAATTGCTCACTATCAGCCCCTTGAAGTGAAAAACACCCACCCATCAAACATCAGGAAGTTATTCCCTTCGTGAGCGTCATGAACGCGGTTTCCAGATTGATCTCGTCCTCGTGGAGGGCGAGGAAACGGATCCCCGCGGAAGCGAGAAGGGCCGGGATCTCCGAGTAGTCCTCCACCCCTTCTTTGAGCTGGACCGCAAAGTGCGTCGCGTCGGAAACCTCGGCTTTTTCCACGATTTCCAGACTTTCCACCAGACGCGCCGCGTGCTCGGCCGGATTTTTTCGGAATTCTTCTTTCGGCTGATTCTCCGCCATGGTCAGGTGAAGGCGCCCCGCCCGACGCACCTGACGCAGAACTTCTTCCACGTTCGCGTTCACGAGGAGTTTTCCGCGTTCAATGATCCCGATTTTGTTGCAAACGTCCGCAAGTTCCGGCAAAATGTGGCTTGAAACCATGATGGTTTTTCCCATCTTGCTCAGCTCTTTCAGCAGCGTCCGGATCTCAATTCTGGCGCGTGGGTCCAGACCGCTGGCGGGTTCATCGAGCAGCAAAACCTGAGGGTCATGAAGCAGAACACGGGCCAGGCCGAGACGCTGGGTCATACCGCGCGAAAGACTCGTGACCAGCGCGTTTCGCTTGTAGCCCAGATCGACCAGGTCGAGCATTTCTTCGCAGCGCTTCCGGCGGGCTTCCCCCCGGATCCGGTACGCCGCCGCGAAAAATTCCAGGTACTCGATCACCTGCATATCCTCGTAAACACCGAAGAAGTCGGGCATATAGCCGATCACCCGCCGTAATTCGGCCGCGTGTGTATATATTGAGTAGCCGCAAACCGTCGCTTCGCCCCAGCTCGGCTCCAGGAGCGTCGTGAGGATCTTCATCGTGGTGGTTTTTCCCGCGCCGTTCGGGCCGATGAAGCCGAAAACGTCACGTTCGCCGAGTGAAATGTCCAGCGAATCAATGGCGTGAAGAGAGCCGTAAACTTTAGTCAGGTCGTGGGTTTGGATCATGGTAAACGAACAAAAAAAGGAAAAATGGAGTGGTGCGGTTTCAGCCCGTCATCGGACCTCAATGCATGCGCGGATCACGTTCACCCGTTTGTCCCGCGGGTCCTTCAGTTCCTTCCCCGGGATCTGGAAACCGGTGAAAAGCGGAGCCGGGGCCGATTCCGTGAAGCCGAGCAAAATCGCCGTGCGCGAGTTCAGCAGTTCCGAAGCGTCCAGGTTTTTCAGGTACGAGTCGTTCAGCGTCGTGTAGGCGCGGCCCCCCGCTTTCCCGTAGAACAAAATCGTCCGCATGATGTAACGCAAATCGTGCGAGCTGGGCGAGTACGGCCGGTTCACGCGGCGCACCCCCACGCTATTCTTGATGGAATGGTCCTCGATGTAATCGGCGTCCACCAGGAGGATCGAAGTCGCAAAATACGGCGTGGAATCGTCGATCGTGAACGTTTCGCCCGGCGCGAGTTTTCCGACTTCGTACGCCCAGCCGCCGCAAAAGACGATGCAGTGTTCCAGCGGCACGGAAAGCGGATTTTGCACTTCCCCCACCACCCGGGAATGATTCACGTCGCGGAGCGTCCCGAAAACCGGCCGCGCGTCCGGTTTCAGCTGGAACGTTTGGCTCGCACAAAAACTCTTCGTCGAACGCGCAAAAAACGGAACGTTTTTCAGCTTTCCGTCGGTTTCGAGGCAGAAGGCCCCCAAATCCGCCGCCGAATCACTCCCTTCCGTCAAAGCCAGGCCGGAGCTTGAACCCGAAACCGACGTGAGGAGCTGGGAATCCATCCCGCCCAGGTACGCGCCGGGAAGCCCAAACCAGTGGATCTGGTGGGACGGCTGACGGAACGGGGCGTTTTCGTCCGAAATCACGTCCTCCGGAAGCGGTTCCAGATCCAGATCAAGCCGCGAAGCCATCGGCGACCAGACGTTTCCCCAGAGCGACTGACGGACGGAGCCGGTTTCCTGCACGTAGTCCACGACCTGCACCTGATTCAGCCGCACGCCGCCGTGTGTTCCGGCCAGAGTCCAAAGGAGGAACGCCCCCCCCAGCGACACCACGAGGAAAAGCGTCCACGAGGCCGCCTCACCACCGCGCGGGAGTTTTTTGCACAAGAACCAGCTCCCCGGCCCGATGATCCCGAGGTAAATCAGGAAAAAGAGCGTAAGAAGCGCAAAGGAAACCGGTTTCAAGCCCTCGAAATCGTCGAGCGCGCTGCGCAGCTGGCCCGAAATGTCGTCGTAGCCGAGCGCCATCCCGCGGTTTTTTTTCTCATGAAAATCATTCGACCGCTCCGCAAAACCCAGCGTGGAGGCGAGCAGATTCCCGCGCCCTTCCCACTTCACCAGGGCCGGATGGTCCAAATCGAACGTGAGCCAGTGAACGGTCCCAAGCTCCAGATTCCGACGCAAAACCAGCGGAAGATCGAACTGCTCCGCCCGCACGTTAAGCGGATCCGGGAATTCCGTAAACTTCGCGACCGGGATGCGGTACTTTTCCGAAACTCCCAGCAGCGTGATCGGGATCGGCGACTGAGCGAAAAGTTCCAGCGCGGCCGTTTCCCGGACCGGAAGGACTTTTTCCAGTTTCCCGGGCTGGAACGCTTTCCACTGCGGGAGGTCCGCCCATTTCTGTGCGTTTTTGCCGACGCTCAAAACGACGGTCCCGCCAAGCCGCGCCCAGGATTCCAGCGCGGCGGTCTGCTCCCCGGACCAGGAGTTCAGGACCGACTCGTCGTCCGTCGTGACGACCAAAACGTCCACCAGTTCCCAGAGGGAAATTTTTTGCGGAAGCTCCGCGGCGGAAGAGACCCGCACGACTTTCGGCTTTCGGTCGGCCGGGCACGCCATCTGGGCGACGCACGCCTCCAGCCCCGCGTCGGTCGGCCCCACGACCAGAAAAACGTTTTTCGTCTCGGGAAGGGCCTCCTCCACCAAACCTTCCGACTCGTGCACGAGTTTCGCCTTCCCGGGAGCGTCCGCCTCCGTTTCCGCCTCCTCAAAAATTTTCAGTCGGTACTCCCCCCGGGAGTGGCCGAATCGGGCCGGAAGCTCGACCGTCGCGGGAAGAACGCCTGAGAAAGAAGTCACGGAACGCACGGGGATCCCGTCCGAGTCTGGGATTTCCAGCTCAATGCGACCACGAAACGGTTCCAAATCGCCGCCAGACTGGGACGGGTTCAACGTCACGCGAAACGGGACCTGACGGCCGGGTTTCCAGACTCCCACCGCCAAGGTTTTTCCAGCCGAGGCGCCATCCGCCGCCGGAATTCCGACCGAAACGCCGACGTTCTGCCCGTCCAGCGCACCAAGCACGTGCTGCGCGGAAAGGGAGAAAAACGCCAAAAGCGCGAAAATGAAGGAAAATCGGCGGTAAAAGTTCATAAATGGATCCCTGGAAAACTCAAGACTCGAAAATGAAACAAACGGGCGGCTTACGGTTTTTCCGAGTCCGGGCACTCGCAGACATATTTCCCGCAGCCTGGGCAGCCGTCGCCGTACTTCGCGCGAACCGCCTGGGTCAGATCGATCCCCTTCACATTTGCGATGGTCGTGAGCCAGGCAAGAACGTCGGCGAACTCCAGCGCCAATTCCTCTTTCGATCCTTCGCGTAAAGCCGAGGCTAATTCGCCGACTTCTTCCATAAGCCAGAGAAAAGTTGCCTCAGCACCGCGGGCTGCGTCTTTTTCGTAGTACATTTTCCTGATAAGTTCCTGAAAATCTTTGATCGAAATGAGTTTTTCACTGGTATCCACTGATTGAGTCATTTGTTTGTCTCCTTGAAATAAGGTAAAATCAATCTATTAATTATAAAAGAAAACCAAATTTTGTCAATTCTCTGCATTAAGGAAAACCCGGGATTTATGCCATTTTCACGATTTTTTCAAGAAACTGGCGATTTAATTGAAGAAAAATGGGAAATTTCTAACATTTGAAGGGATTTTTATGATTAAAACTTTTAAAACAGCCGAAACGATTAAAAAGACGAGTTTTTCATCCTGTAAATAGGTGTAAGAACCATGAAAAAGAATCAATCCTTAATCGCCCGGATTATTTATTTACTTTTGACCGCAGCCATTTTGTGTGGTTTTTGTGCTCTTTTCCTTGGAGTCGGCCACACTTTTAACTGTTTTTCGCCCAATGGATCCAGTCAGGAAAAAGAATCCCGGACCCCTCTGAATGCCGATCCTTTTTTGCAAACGGCTCAGTTTTCGGACGAAGAGGTTTCGCAAACCATTGCGCTTTACGAGTCGGGATTAACGGGAGTTTCAGCTCGTTTTGGAAATAGTGTACTTGTTCAGGATGCATCGGCATCACTGGAGGATTCATTCGATTCTCAACAGTCCATTTTTTCAACCGCTCCAGTCATACTGGGAATGCAAGTCGGAGATCAAGGTGGTACTTCGGAATTGGTGCTTCCACCCAAAAGTCCCAATCCTCTTGAAGCTGATATTTGGAAAATTGAAACTTCGTGGGCTTCCCATACGCATCCTACGGGTGATCAGCTTCGGAAGGTCCTCTTTTTCCGCAAAAATGGAAATCAATGGGAAAAATCCGATGTTAAGACTTTTCTGGAGACGCAGGGAAGTACTCAGCCGGTGATTTTTTACGTTCACGGAAATCGAACGGAAATAAATACCGCGATGGTTCAAGGGATGATGGTACTGAGAAATTTCAGGAGCAGTGTTCCTGCCAGGCTCGTGGTTTGGAGTTGGGACGCTGAACGTATTTCAGCGCGGCCCCGTATTGAGTACTCGACCAAAGCAAATTATGCAGATTTTCAAGGCTTTTATATTGCGAACATCCTGGGTCAAATGAACGAAAATGCCCCAGTTTTGCTCGTGGGACACAGTTTCGGGACACGAGCGGTTTTAAGTGCCTTGCATCTGTTAGGGAAAGGTCGTGTCGGGAATCAGACACTCGAATCCGCTTTCCCTGTTGAACCGCAGGAAATTACGCTTGATTTGAAGAAGAAACTGGGAGCCCAGACAAAAGAAAAAGTGAAAAAACTTCCGAGGCTGAACGCCCTGCTCGTCGCCGCTGCGATTTCGTGCAGCGCAATGGTCCCTGGCGCAATTTATGACCATGCACTTGATACGGTTTCAGAAATGTACGTCACCCAGAATGGAGCGGACCCGGCCCTGAAATTTTACCCTCTGATGAATGGTCCACGTTTCCGGTTACCGGAAGCCATGGGTTACGTTGGCCCCGTTTTGAACAAAGTCCAAAAGGAAGAGAAGGAAAAAGTTCAAGTGATTCGACTGGAATACCCGACGCACCAATTCCTCGAGTACATTTCAATGCAGTGCGTACAGAACGGTTTGCAGTTTGATTGATCCCTGAAAGAAATAATTTGATGGGAGTAAATGGGAGTGACGGGCAAATGAAAGAAACGGGTTGAACCGTTCATCCATTCGCCCGTTTCTCCCTTTTTATGCCCTCTATAATTCATAATTCATCATTCATAATTCATAATTAGCACTTTGCGTTTTCCATTTCCCACGCGGCCACGAGGTAAAAGATCCCGCTTGTTGCGACCCTGTCCGGGTTCAGACGTAGAATGGCTCGGCGCAATAATTCACGGCTCTGGGCCGGAAATTCCCGGGTCGGGCAAAGCAGCTGGGTCATGGCGGCCTCACCGGTCTGCCTCGGATTGTACCAGATCTTCCGGCACGGCGTGGCCCACGGGATCCCGCCCCCTTCGACGCGCCAGTCTTTGAAAAGGAATTCCATCTCAAGCCCCTTGGAATCATTTTCGGCCCACTGAAGCCGTTTTGCGGCCACGTCGAAAAGGATTTCCATCGTTTGCTCCATCTTCTGACGCAAAACCGGGTCAGTCTCCAGAAGCCGCAGTAGCTCGAGTGACGCCTGCGCCTGAAGCATGGCCCAGCCCGCCACGTTCTGCAGGGCTTCCGCGTCGAGCGACTGCTCGACGGCCGGCGCGATGGACTTCCGGTACTCGGTGTAGTACGTTTCCGACTTCTGTTTCAGCTCCGCGTTCGAACTCCTCCGGCAAACGTCCCACGCCGCGGCGTAGATCATCGGCAGACGCGCCGCCTCGTGCGGGTCCACGTCCCACATGCGGGCGATCCCGCGCGAGTTTGGCTTTCCGTCTAGGTTCAGAGAGTCGTAACGATTGGCCGGTGTGACGTTCCGGATCATTCGGTCGGCGATGAGACTCAGAACGGCGGCGATCTCCTCAAGCTCTTTTTCATCGCACAGTTCCGAGACCGAGTAGTGCCACAGACCGTGCACCGCGTGCGTGTACTGGTCGCGTGAAGTGCCTGGATAGACGGATTTCCCGTCCGTCGGGCAGACCGCACGGGCGACGAAACCCGGGTCGGAGTGAACCGTCGTGCAAAGTTTCACGCCGAGCAGGATCTCGTGGGCGCACCGCTTCATTTCTGCCTTTTCCTTAGCGGTTTCAGCCGTTTTCGCGCGGGCAAGAATACCCTCCATCCACGTGCCGGCAAAAATCATTCCGTCTTCCATTCCCGTGTCGTAGCCGAACTCGTTCGGGACGCTTTTCTGAATTTCCTCCGGCGTGGGAAGATGCTTCTGCCACTGCCCCGGCTCCCAGCTCGTCAGGTAGTCGTAGAAAGTGTGCGTCTGGGGCACGAAAAACCGCTCCCAGGAAACGTCCCAGAGCGCCCGTTCCACCGCTTCAGCTTGAACGTCCGCCTCATCCTCCGCGAAGAGAGAGACCGCGAGGAAATTTACAAGCAAAACGGTCAAGAAAAAAGGGAATTTTGTCTTCATTTGAGAGTAAAAGGAGGGAAAGGAGGAGTGAGAAGTGAAAATGAAAGGCGGTAATGGAGACCGGAGGCCGGAATTACGCGCCTTTTCAAGGTTGAAATCTTCCTGGAGCCAACGTTACGCGCCAGCGCAACTCCTCACTCCAAACTCCTAACTCCTAACTAATTTAGTGCGTCATATCGTGCGTTCCGTCCGGGCGCAGCTGGTCCACCGTCGTTTTGAAATCCGGTTTCACGATTTCTTCCATTTTTTCGTGTTTGGTCGCCTCAAGGTCTTCTTCACTTGGCTCACCCACATAAACCAGGACCTTGGCTGGGCATTTCTCGATCACGGCCTGGACATCACCCGCACCGTAGTGGTCATAATCGATCGTGGGGAGGTTCGTTCCCATGTGGAACATTTCAGCATCCCTTCGCTGGCAGCCACCGCAGCCAAGGCAGCCGATCTGGCAGACGGCTTTAACGTCCGGCCCTTTTTCACGATTGGAACACGAGACGGCCAGAATTCGGGATTTTTTGAACGGAATGATCGAAATGATGTGGCGCGGGCAGACCGATTCGCAGGCGCGGCAGCCAACACAGTTATGATACTTTACGCTGGCAAGACCGTCTTCGACATGGATCGCGTCATGGGTACAGGCGCGTGAACAGTCACCAAAACCAAGGCATCCGTAAGTACAGGCCTGGATCCCGGAAACCAGATTGGCTGCGGCACAGGTCGGTTCGCCCGTATAGTCCT
This sequence comes from Thermoguttaceae bacterium, assembly GCA_030530205.1. Classification (GTDB taxonomy): domain Bacteria; phylum Planctomycetota; class Planctomycetia; order Pirellulales; family Thermoguttaceae; genus RGIG3701. The sequence continues at coordinate 79,547 of JAUMVK010000009.1, forward strand.
GCACTCCGACACGTACAAAACGATTTGCGCTGCAATGAACCACTGCCTTGTAGGGAAACGTTTCGCCGGCATCGCAGCCCAAAATTTGAGCTATTTCCTGATTCGACTCTTTATTACATTGGGTACAGGCACCGGGCTGAGCCTCGCCGCTGGCGAGTTTTGCCGCGTACTCACTACAGCCAGCATACCCACAGGCGCCACAGTTTGCGCCGGGCAAAACATCTAAAAGCCGGGTAACCTTGGGATCGACTTCCACCCGAAACGCTACATTGGCCCAACCGAGGATCCAACTCAAAACACCGGCAAGAACCAGCATAATACCAACGGCTGTAAGAATCGAAATAACGGTAATGGACATGATTTCCCTTTTAAATAGTTAGGAGTGAGGAGTTAGGAGTGAGGAGTGAAATGGAAGGCGGTAATGGAGACCGGAGGCCGGAATTACGCGTCTTTTCGAGGGTTGAAGTCTTTCTGTAAACCGCGTTACGCGAAGCGAAACTCTTCACTCCTAACTCCTAACTGAATTCAGATTTCCAATTTCCACGGAGCTCTGTACTCGTAGCTCAGCAGTTCGTTGGCCGCGTCGCAGTTCGTGAATCGTTCATTTTCGGAATCCCATTCCAGACGCTGCTTGACGGCGTAGGAAATATTCGCGAGGTGGCACATCGCGGTGGAGCGATGCCCGATTTCCACATCGGCGGTCGGAAGTTCCCGGCTCCGAATGCAGTTCAGGAAGTTCAGTGCGTGCAGACGTTCCGTTTCCAGCAGCGGTGTGCCGGGGAATTCCAGAGCCTCTTTCATGCGCGGACCCGGTTCGGCGAACTGGCCTCCACGTTCCGGGTAAACCTTCACGCCACGATCCGAAATGTAGAGCGTGCCGTTCGTTCCGCGGAATTCCACCTCGCCGATCTGGCGGTAGTTCGCGTCCGTGGCGCACATCGGGTTCCCGCACGCCTCGCCCTGAGTGAACGTCATGAGTCGGCCGGACTTGAACTGGAACACGCAGAGCATCGTGTCCGGGATCGTCCGGTCGTCGTCCACTGCGAAGTTTCCGCCCATCGCGCAGACGCTTTCCGGCCATTCCTCGTGCAGAAGCATCCGCATGGCATCGAAGTAGTGCACGCCCCAGTTCCCCGCCTGCGACGAGTAGCCGAGCCACCAGCGGAATTTGTACGGCGCGATGTTTTCCTGGTACTCCTGCGCCGGGCGCGGCCCAACCCAAAGATCCCAGTCGAGATTTTCCGGCGGCGCGCACGGTTTGCAGCGGCCGATCCCGTTCGGCATCATGTTGCTCATGCGCCAGCTGCGGGAAAGCGTCACTTTTCCGATCATCTCCTCGATGTGACGGTTCATCATATCGACGTAATGCGGCGCACTGCGGCGGTGCGTTCCGACCTGAACGACCCGTTCGTACTTCCGGGCGGCCTGGACCATGACGTGGCCCTCGTGGATCGTCGTGCTCATCGGCTTCTCGACGTAAACGTCCTTTCCCGCTTTGCAGGCCTCGACGGTCTGAATGGCGTGCCAATGGTCGGGCGTGGCGAGAACCACCGCGTCAATATCGGAACGGCTCAGCAGGTCACGAAAATCTTTCACCGCCACGGGCTTTTTGCCGTGCGCGTCGTGAACTTTTTCGAGCGTCAGTGCGTCAATGTCGCACAGGCCGGCGACTTCCATTTCGGTCGGATTCGCCTCAAACGCGGTCAGCAGCTGGCCTCCGCGGTTGGCGATTCCGATGTGGCCCGTACGAATGCGGTCGTTCGCGCCGATTATCCGCGCATGGGAGGTTTCCGTCTGGAGGGCGGCCAACCCGAATCCGAGGGCGGAAGCGGCGGCCGATTTATGAAAATTACGGCGATTCATTGGGTTTTCTTTCTTGGTTTGGTGGGCAGGAAAAACTAACTGGAACCATTTTAACCTTTTTAAAATGATTTGTCAAGCGGGGTGGGAAAGAAAGTCGATGAAAAGTCTGGATTTTGTGCCCCTCAGACGATCAAAATTTCCCCCACTCAAAGGCTTTTGCATGAAAAACCAGATTTTCGCGCTGATTCTTGCATTTTCTTTCCTCTCTTTTGGCGTTGGAGAGGATTTTCACCTCATTCAGGCCCTCGCGCCCTTTACGCTCGGGACGAGGCTGGAAATCCCCGTCCCTCTGGAAGTTTTGAAGAAGGAAAAAACCGAAATTCACGTTTCCGTCACCAACGAATTTTGCGGCTGGACCGTCGTAAATCCGCGGAACGTTTACCTGACGAACGGCTCGCAGAAGATCAACCCGGAGCCTTTCGGGAAAGCCGACGGCGGAAACTGCGGACGGATCGCGCCCGACGAGGAGATCACGCTCGGGTTTACGCTCCCCGACGGGTTTTTGAAAGACGCCGCGCCGGATTCGGTCAAACTCGTTTTTGAGGCCGGGATCTTCAGCTGGGAAACGCCCCGCGGCGAGTTTGCGCTGGAGGCCTGGACGGGCGAAAAACTGCGCGTTCAGTCGGAAACCGACCCGTATGGGCGAATCGTCCGGCTGAAAATCTCGGGCGTTTTGAACATTCAAAAGGCGATTTTGGAGCTTCCCGACGGCGATCGGCTCGAGGTTTCAGGGGAGGTGGAGCCGCGTTTTCTGTTTCGTTTTCCTGTCCTGCAGAAGGGCACGCGGGATTTCCCGGTCGGCGTGACGCTCGAAACGGCGGGCGGAGCCGTGCGCAAGGAAAAAGTCCGGATCCCCGTGCCGGAAATTCGGACCGGGGCGCCTTTGGCCGACGGGGAGATTTTGGTCGGCGTCTGCTTTTACTCGTCATTTCGTCCTGAGTTCATGGACGATTTTTTGAGAGAGAAAGGTGGAAATCTCGCGGTTTTCTGGCCCGGCGCGCCTGAAAAATCATCCGATCCGGACCTTTTCCAGAAGTACGTTGCGCGGCTGGCGGAGGCTGGCGTTTATTCCATGACGATCTACCAGAACGCGCCGCACGAAAAGGTCAAAAAGCTGAACGAAGCCGGGAAAAACCGGTTCTTCCTGCAAAATAATATCGGGGAGTACGCGAGCTACATGTACCAGGGGATCGACTCGGCGCGCGCCTGCCGGGTCCCGCAGGGAAAGGACCTGATGGACTGCCGCGACTTCTTCGTGAACGAGTATATTCCCCGCGCGCTGGAAATGTACGCCCGGAATTACCCGTACTTTTTCTCGACGTCCGGGGCTTCGCTCGCCCATTACGAGCTGGAAGGCGGGATTCCGTTCATCTGTTCCGAGCTTTACGCGATCGGGGCGCAGAATCTCGCGTGGGCCAGTTCCGAAATGCGCGGGGCCGCGAGGCAGTGGAAGCCCGAATTCTGGGGCGGCTGGCTCGCTCACGAGTGGCAGACGTGCGCCGTGCCATACCAGTGCGAACAGAAATTCCGGCTTTTGCGCGCGGGATTTCTGCAGCAGTACCTCATGGGGAGCTCGCTGATGATCCTGGAGTCCGGCTCCCAATCGACGCAGGCTGGGGAGTACACGGCCGAGTCCGGAAAGCGTAATTTCCCGTACGAGCACGAGATCCCGGCACGTTACCGCGCGGAGGTGAAGCGGTTTTACGATTTTGTTCAAAAGTCCCCGAAACGGACCGGCTCGCCGAAAACGCCCATCGCGCTGGCGCTGGGGAACGGCGACGCGTACGTGGGGCTGAACCTTTCCTTTCCGGTCTGGGCGCAGCACGAAAATGCCGCGAAAGACCCGCGGTGGCGGTACGGCGACGCGCAGAAATCGTCCGCCCTGCTCCAGAATATTTTCTGCCCCCTGGCGGCCGACGTGCTGAAGCCGTACTCGAACCACTGGCTCGCGGGGAGCCCGTACGGCCAGGTGGACGTCGTGGGGATCGACGATCTGACCCGGCTGGAGGATCTGAGCCGGTACGAACTGATCGTCTATGGCGGCTGGAACTCGATGGATCCCCGCATTTTCAGGCTTTTGCAGCGGTACGTCGAAGCGGGCGGCGAGCTGGTTCTGGCGGTCCCTCATCTTTCGACCCGAACGGACTGCGAGGGAGTCAACTACGGCGTTTCGGACCTGATCCAGGGTGGTGACCTTTCGGGCCTGATGAACCTGAAAATCACCGGCCGAAAGGGGAATTTTGCGGAATTCCAGCCGATTCCGGGGGCGGTCCAGCCGGAAATTCTTGAAACTCAGGACGGCCAGCCGGTCTGGGTCAGCCAAAAGTCGGGCAAAGGGCGCGTCTCGCTTTTCCTCGGGTGGGAGTACCCCGGCCAGGAAAAACTTTCGCCCCTTTTTGAGGCCAAAGTGCGCGAGACGGCGGGCCGGTTCGTCGGTTCCGTGAGGGTCGAGACGACGCCGGAAAATCAGACCGCGGTCTCGTGGGCGGTTTACGACGACTGCGTCTTCATCCTGAACCTGGACTCGGCGCGGGAAATTCCCTGCGTGCTTCACCTCGGCGAAAAGAAACAGGAAATCGTTCTTCCCCCGACCGAGATGATCCGCGTGGCACGGTAATTGGACCAGCTCGAAGTTCACGTCCAGCCTGCTGGAACCCCCAGCCATTTCAGGAGCGCAGATTTGGCGGATGATTGCGGATTTAAGCAGATTTTTTAAATATTAAAAAAGACTTCAAACCCTTTTCCAAAGAGTGAGCGCGGGGTGGTGCTGAGCTCCATTTAAACACGGATTTCCACGGATTTAAGGGATTAAAAGGATTTTTAAAGAAAGATTTTCACCCTTTTTCTTTTTTCTTTAAAAATCCGTGGAAATCCTTTTCATCCGTGGAAATCCGTGTTTAAATAAAAGCCTGGAACTGAAACGGGCGTGGAGTTTAGAAAAGGCGCTTTCCGGAAAATTCTTTAAATCCAATCCGTTTCATCTGCATCCATCTGCTTAATCTGCGCTCCCTTTGCGGCTTCGGGCTTTCCTGAAGGGCTTGAGTCTCGCGTACACCGGGCTCTTTACTTCACCCGCGGCAAACCATCGACCCATTCCAGCTCGACGCGGGACAAAAACCAGGACTTCCCGTTTTCGTCATTTCCCTGGAAAAAGAGCCAGGTCCTGCCGGTCTCCGGGTCGATGAAGACGCCGGGGTGGCCCGACTCGCTCGAATTCCACTGACCTTCCGGGCCATTGGTGATGAACGGGACGTTCCAGACGCGCGTCCAGCGGAACCCGTCGTCGGACTGCGCCAGACCGATGTGTTGCGGGTGATTATTGTACCCGCCCGCGTAGAACATGAAAAGGTTCCCGTCCCGCTCGCAGACGGACGCGGCCTCAATGCAGCGCGTCTCCCACGGCAGTTCCGGCTCCAGGATCGGTTGGTCCCACTGCTCCCACTGGTCCGGGCCGAGATTTCTGCGGTCCGGCGCCACGGCGACCACCTGCTTCTGGATCCTCCCCTCCGGGTCCCGGGTGGCGGCATAGAGGAAGCACTTCCCCTGGAACTCGATGAAATCCGCGTCGATCGCCCGCCCGTTGTTCCAGTCCCCCTTCGGGACGAAAATCGGCTCGGAAAACTCGCTTTTGAAATGCAGACCATCTTCACTCGTCGCGTAGTAAATCTCGTTCGGCGTCCCTTTCTTCCACGACTGATAGAACAAATGGACCTTTCCGTCCCAGACCTTCGCGCAGGGGGCGCCCATTTCCATCTGCCCCTCCTCCACGAACGGCATGACCGCCCCAACGGCCGTCCAGTGGGTCAAATCGTCGCTCGCCGCGATGCCGATGAAGTAGTGGCTCTTCTTTTCGGGATCGTTCGGGAAAAACGAAAAGTACATGTAGTACTTCCCACGGAACCGGATGACGCTCGGGTCCTTGGCGAAGCATTTCCCCTGATTGTTGAGCAGCGCGAACTTCATCGCCGGGTTTTTCAGGCTGGGATGGTCCGGCGGCGTGATCGCGTCTCCGGGCTTATATTCCGCGAAAGAAGCCGGGGCAAAGAGGATCGAAACCGCCGTCAGAACGATGAAAAGAAATGGTCGCATGATTTTTCCTCCGGGATAAAAAACCGGAAGCCTGAAGTTCCAGGGCAAACTCCAGGCTCTCGAATACTCAAACTAAACCGAAAGGTTTATTTGCAGATCTTGATGTTACGATAGAAGACCGAGGTGTGACCGTGCAGTCCCTGGAAGCCGATGTAGCCTTCCAGATCGGCGTCGGCCAGAGCTTTGCCCTGGAATTTGCCTTCGATCTCGGTTCCGTTCGGGCTGATTTTCTTGTCCGTCCACTGTTTCGTGTCCATTTCGTTCACGAATTCACCGTTGAGCCAGACTTTAATGACGGAGCCTTTGCACTCGACTTCCATTTTGTTCCACTCTCCGGCGGGCTTGGAGACGTTCTTCGCGGGGGCCTGATAGCCGTAGAAGGCCGCGTTGTTGTGGTAGGTCGGGGTCTGGCCGGCATCCTCGAGGAGCTGGATCTCGATCGTGTTGGGGATCCAGTTGCCTTTGTCGGAGCACTTGATCAGGAAGCCCGCGTTGGCTTTCGGGGACATTTTGTACTCGAACGAGATTTTGCAGTCGCCGATTTTTTCCTGGGTCCAGATGGCGGCGTCGCGTTTGGCGGAAAGCACACCATTTTCATCGAGGGACCAAACGGCCGGGTCGTAGTCGGCTTTTTCCAGTTTGTCACCGAAAAGGGCCTCGGCGGCATAGCAGGAAGCGCACAGCGCGAAGCAGGCGCACAAGGTCAGGACGATTTTTTTCATGATTTCTCCTTGAATAAAAAACAAAATGGAAAGATTGGGTGATTTTGAAAACACATTAAGGAATTGAATCTTTGAGTTCATTCAGTTCCTTTTTTAACTATTTTATCATAACGGAAAGAATCGTCAACCCACCGCCCCTCAAAAAATGAAAAAAATGATGAAATGTATTTTTTGTGAAGTTTGACAAAAATCATAAAAGGGAGTTTTTTTACTCAAATTTACAGGCCCTTCCATTGACAAAAGAAAATTTTGCTGTATAATACCGAAAAATTCCAAACGTATTTTCAATTAAAATTTCATGGAGATTAAAATGAAAAATAAATCAAAACGCCGTCAAATCACGACCACTTTGAGCGCTTCCGTTGCTGATCGCATCAAGAACCTGCCGGAACCGCTGAGCAAGTTCCTCGACCACGCGATCATGAACGAGCTGAGCCGTTCCGCCACCGCCACGGCACGTCTGGCCGAAGCGTTTCACGAGTGCATCAAAGCGGCCGTGCTCGACGCTCTCGAAGAATGGGAAAGTGAAAAGAAATAAATCAACAGAAATCACGCGCAGGCGAATGAGTCCGGACGATGGATATAGATTACCTCCTTTTTTTGCAAAGAATACGTGAGTCGTACGGGGCGGCTTGGGTCGATTTTTTCCAGTTCGTAACGGACGTTTCGCATATTTATATGATGCCGATCCTCTGTTTTATATATTGGAGTTTCCGAAAAGAGGACGGCAAATATGCGTTTTGGACCGTGGGTCTGTGCGGCGTTTTGAACAGTCTGATCAAAATGATCGCCTGCGTTTACCGTCCGTGGATCCGGGATCCGGCCATCGTTCCCCCTCCGGAGGCCAAAGCCGGAGCGACCGGTTACTCCTTCCCGAGCGGCCACACCTCCAACGCCACCGCCTGGCTGGGAATGTTGGGGATCCGGCATTTCAGGCGAAAATCCATCTTTCTGGGGAGCTTCTTTTTGATCGCTCTGATCGCGTTTTCCCGGAACTTTCTGGGGGTCCATACGCCCCAGGACGTTTGCGTCGGTTTTCTGGTTGGTCTGTTCGGGATCGGGGTGACTTTTCTCCTGCTGGGCTGGGAAAAGAAAGCGCCCAACCGCGACCTGATCCTTCTGGCCGGGGCCATCGCGGCCGTGGCGGGTTTTTTGCTTTACATTTCGTTCAAGAGCTACCCGCTGGATTACGAGGAAGGAAAACTCCTCGTGGACCCGAAGATCATGGCACTCGATTCCTGGAAGAACTCCGGCATTCTGCTCGGGGTGGTTTTGGGCTGGATCCTGGAGAAACGGTTTTTGAATTTTGCGATCCCGTCTTCGAGCCTCATCCGAATCGCGAGATTTTTTCCCGGGATCGTAATCGTTTTCCTCCTCAAAAATCAGTGGCGGCCCATATTGCTTGGAGCCATGGGAGATCAGTGGGGAAATTTGCTCACGTTTTTCCTGATGTTTTTCTGGGTGATGTTCCTCTACCCGCTGATTTTCACGGGAATCGAGAAATGCTTCAGAAAACCGGAAAAAGCCGATTAAATCCAACCGGATTGAGGTGATCCATGTGCTGGAAAAAATGGTGGTTCGAGTGGGACGACTCCCTGGAAAAGAAGCTCGAGATGTACGGTAATCCCAAAGAACCACGACGTTGGGATTCGGAGCAAAAACGAAGGCGCCTGGAGTATCTGAACAATCTGAAATCCTTCCGCCTCTGTCCGGGGTATCGCAGACCATCCTTCAAAAAAACCAATATTTATCAGTTTTTGGCATTTTCGATATGGCTTGTCCTGTTCACCCGATCCGAAATAACATCTTATGAATCCGTTTTATACTTTGTAATCCTTTACATTTTATTAATTTTCTTGGGTTTTCTCCCCCCGCCTCGTGAACTTTACTTCAAGACAAAAAACCTCTTTTGCAAAAGAGAGGAAAATGAATGAAAACAATTTTATAAAGATTTGCCATGTTTTTACCAAAACATCAACTCCAGGTAGTTGTAATAATACTGGCCGCGATCATCATTTGGCTGGTATTCGCGCTGCAAGCGGCAAAGCGGTTTTCCCCAAATGCGCCTCAAACACGCCTGGAAGAATTATCGCTTTATGCCGGCAAAACGGATGAGGAACTTCGCAGCCGGTTTGGCGAGCCTGACACGACTGCCTGGCAGTCGGTCGCCGAACCTGACGATCTCTCGGAGGCGGAGCAGAAGGAATGGTGGAAAAACACGACTGTATATATTCTCCGATATGGCAATATAAACGTTGAAGAGAATCAGGACCACGAGATTTTAAGGGTTTACGCGGATTGACAATCAAACGGAGATTTCGTTACCATGAGAGACGTTTTGGCCTTGGTACTGATTTTTATGGCATTCTTTTTGCTGCTGATGATCCTGCCGCTAAGTGGTGTTCCTTGCGGGCTTATTCTCCTCTCAGGGTTTAGCCTTTTGCTTATACCGGGGTCTATCGCGCTGGATTTCATCGAAAATCGTTCCGAATTTTCCAATTCCAGAACGGATATTTTACGGCGAAATGTCGCCTTTTGGACCCTTTTTTGTTTTTTACTGGTTTTGATCGCAGTATTCAATACCGAGGTGCGCGAAACGAGATTATACTGGCTGATCAACTTCGGCGACCTCGTTTTCTACATTTTTACAGGAAGTTGTATTCTGTCCTTTTGTTTTCAGGTTTACAAAGCGTTCCAGAAGCGGATACGCGCTGATTTTTTATTGGCTTTGGCTCATTTACTCCTGCTGGGAGACGTTTTCATCGCCATTTTTGTGTTCACGGATCCGATTTGCGTCATTTGAAGATTTCGGGACACAAACGGGGAATTACTCAAACGGAAACTGAATCATGAAATATTTCGCTTTTTTCCTTTGCGTTTTCGCGTCCGTTCCTCTCTGGGGGCAGGAGGATTGGATTTCGGAAACCGCCCCCAATGACCTGCCAAGAGTTTATAAGGCCGGGTACCGCGAGACGGTCTCTTTTTACAAAACCCGCGTTTCGGAAGAGGAGTTTCGCGCCTACCTGTCTTTCTGGATCCGCGAATCCGACTTCGGGGAATTGTCGGATCTCATCCAGTTTTGCGCGGAGGATCAGCAGCTTTTGAATTTTGCCTACCCCGACCTGTTTTCGGACGGGAAATTCGCGGAGGAATTCTGGGCCAGCCTGAAAAAACTGAAACGGAAGAATCTCGACTACGAATCGATCTGCGCGGCATTTCTGGAGGTACTGGAAAAGAATCCCTCGCCGCAGAATGAGCAGATCCGGCTCGAAGTTCTTCGGGAAATCATGGACTGGCACAGGGCCAAGCCCGCCAGCATCCGACCGTTTAATGCGCTGCAGGGACGGCCCTGGAGTGATATTTTCCTGGAGCCTTTTGAGAGAAAATTGCCGGACGAAATGCTGAACGACTTCGCGCAGGAACTGCGGCAGACCATCCAGAAGGCAATCGGGGAGAAAAACTTCTTGAAGGACGCCCAAAAAATCAAATATTTGTGCTGGATCGCCCTTTCAAATCCGAAACCGTTCGAGCCGGCAATCCCCGAATTGCGGGAACTTTTCAGACGGGTCCGGAGGAAGTACGAGGCGAGGCGCAAATCCTCTTTGGAAAAATTTCCGACCGACGAAAAATCTTCGGAACTCGATCGGCTCGCTTACCATCTGGCGGCGGCGCTCGTGATGCTGGACGCGCAGGACACCGAGGCGGGTGCGTATCTTGCCGAGAATGCCAACTGGAGGTTTGTGCCGTATCCGTTTGGGCGTGTACGGGAAAAGTACCAGGTTCCCGTTTCATTTACCGCGGAGTTCCCGTGGGAAAAATGCATCGCCGAACAGTACGCGCACCCTGAGGAATGTCTGGAAGTGCCGCTTGTAACGCTTCTGTACGAAAAGGCGCGCCATCAGAAGCAGCCAGACCCGCGGCAGTGTGTGGAGCTTTGGGAAAAGTTTCTTGAGGAGTCCCGCAAAAATTCGTGCGTGATCCTCCCCGAGGACGCGTTCAATTTTGCCGATCTGAGTCCCGAAATGGCGGAGCGGGTCCAAAAATTCCTCGTGGATTCATGGAATCAGACAGACCAGCTTCCCAACGATATGCTGAAAATTTTGCTCTCACTGACGGAGTACTTCCTCGAGCGGGATGATTCGTACGACTTTTTCTTCCGGCTGGTTCAGGAATGCGACGACGCCATGTTCGAGGACGCAGATGGTATTCTCTGGCCGCGGATCGCATATCGGGAAAAGGTTCCTGAACTCCTGAAAAAGAGGCTGGAAACCACGTCCGACCCGCGAACCAAAGCGCGTCTGGAGGGGCTGCTGGAGAGTATTTCGATTTCGCCCAACCTTAGAATTACTTGGAGAAATGACCCGCCGGTGTTTGTGAGTCACGAGCGGGCCATTTCAGTTCTTTAAACTTTATTTCGTCTCAAAAGCGCTCGTGACCGGCTTGCCGCGCCAGCACTGAGGAGCTTCGAGACCCAGGACCCACGCGATCGTCGCGGCCGTGTCGTAGTTCACCACGACGTCCTCGATCTCGCCCTTCTTCACGCCCGCGCCGTACAGGATGAACGGCGTTTCCATGTGGGAAAGCAGGTCTTTGCCGTGGCCCTTTTCCGTTCCGCCGTGGTCCGAAACGAAAATCACCAGCGTGTCTTTCATGCGGTCGTTTTCTTCCAGGTACGCGATGATTTTGCCAAGCCAGGCGTCCAGTTTGCGCACGACGGCGTAGTATTCATCCGAGCCCCAGCCCACGGAATGGCCAACGTGGTCCGGCTCAGAGTAATAGACGAACGTGAGGGTTGGATTGTGGCCGAGGAAATCGATCGTCGTGTTTGTGAGCGCGTCGTAATCGTGGTCGATCCATTGCTTGAACTTGATCTTCTCACCGTCCACGAATTTGTCGAACTCCTTCCAGGTGGAAGCCAGCGCGGTTTCCGCTTCGGGTTTCTGCGTGTGGATCAGGTAGAAAATGTCCGGGAAAAGATTCCGTTCAGTGACGACGCGGGACGGGATCTCCGGCGTGACGGAACCCCAGTTTCTGTAGCCGTGAAGCTCCGAACCAGCCCCCATCACGATCGAGTGCCAGTTGATCGAGCTGACCGACGGCAAAACGCAGCGGGTTTTCAAAGTCCACGCGCCGTTTTCTTTCATCTTCTTGAGGGTCGGTACTTCGTCCCACTTCACGTAGTGGGCGCCGTAACCGTCCCAGCCGACCACGAGGACGTGCTTCACGCCGACCGGGGAATCAATTTGGGGGTCTGCCGCGTAAAGAGCCGCGGTCATACATACAGCCAGGAGGCAGGTAAACAAACGAATCATTGCAATCTCCTTAAAAAACTCCTTGAAAAAACTCTTTGAAGGGAATTAAAAACGCTGAATTTATTTGCACATCATCTCGAGGATCTGGACCCTTGCGTGGTCGGCGGCCCCGCGGTCGGTCGGGTCTTCCCACTTGATCGACGGGAACGGATCCAGAACGGACCGGATCGCCGCGTTCAGTTCGGGCGAGTTGCCTAGCTTCCTGCGCGCCATCACGATGTACTCGTAATCCTGCGCGCCGGCTGCGATCGCTTTCATGTGCTTTCCGTCCGTGACGGTCGGGAGTTTCGGGTCGATGAAAAGCGGTGAGTACGAATTCCGCCCGAGGAAATACTCGGACCAGGAACTGACTCCACCGCCGTCGCCCATCGCCCAGAAGAACGAGGCGGTCGCGCCGATGTCCGCAGCGTGCCACGCCTGCAGGAGCATGTAGCCGTACGGGTCGAGCAAACGCTGCGGGCCGGAGCAGGAGTAAAGGTTCAGCTCGCGCCCTTCTTTACCTTGGTTGGCGTAGAATTTCGCGAATTCCTCCGGCTGCAAAAGCCACGCGCGACGGTTCGGGCACAAAACGTCGCAGGCCGCAAAGAAGTCAAGCGGCGCTTGATCGAATTTCGTCCAGCACGGATCCTCCCAGACCTTCACGCCCGGGCACGCCTCGTGGATCGCGGTGCTCCACTCGATGAACGACTCCGTGTTCTTCATCGTTTCGTTCGGTTCGTCGTGAAGCAGGAGGTTGATCTGGTCCGGCCGGATCCCGAGTTCAGCCCAGTGCTTCGACCAGGCGCCGAGCCAGCTGGTCATCGCCTGACGAAACTCCGGTGTTCCGGTCTTCGTGCCGAGGAAAGTCGGCGTGGTCTCGCCGCTGCTCCAGCCGCCCAGGGCCATGAAAATGAAGTACTCGCGGACCTCCGACGGTTTCCAGAACTGGACCCACTCGTCGAACTCTTTCGTGTCAATGGTGACGGAGCCGTCCGCGTTCCGCTTGCAGTCACGAAGCAAAACGCCGTTCGTCGCCCACGGCGCGTTGACGTGGTGAGCCTTCAGGCATCGAATAAAATCGTCGCGGTTCAGGGCGTTCACATTATATGAGGCGCGGCCGTTCGTGTAGTCCCAGCCGCCGGTCATGAGCGTCGTTTTCTCCGGGAAAACCAGCGGGTAAACCGTCAGCGCGACGGGGATCTCCGCACTGGAACCGGACGTAAAGCCGATTTTTCCCGGGAAGGTTTTCTTCTGCGCGAGGTTCAGGTCCTTCGTGTGGAATTCGACCCAGACCTGCTGGACCATGCCCGGCAGCAAGTCGAGCGTGTACGTTCCATCCGCGCCGGGTTTCACCTCCGGCAGAGCGCAGGCGACCGGCGTCATGACGCCAGTATCGGTCCAAACTGTCCGGTAAACGGTCCAGTCCGCGGCATCCTGAAGGCCCTGGATCCGGAACGAAACGCTCTGCTTTTCCTGCGTCGCGTTGTAGAGGCAAAACGCGCCGGAGCGGGTTTCTTTCTGCATCGCGGCTACGTTGATTTCAGCCTTCGGAAGGTTTTTCACCGACGTGAAGTTTTCAAGCCAGTCCCAAATTCCGCTTCCGGAAACGAGGATCGTGGCGTCATTCGGCCGTTCCGTTTTCCAAAGAGCGGCCTGGATCCGGTAAAACTCTGCGTGCTGCGGGTTCAGCGGAAGAATGGAGCAAGCATCCAGCGACTCCGGCTCGGTTTTCCCGGAACGCCTGGCGTAAAGCGTTTCCAGACGCTTGAGGAGGTCCGTTTTGGCGGCGTCGCTGATTTCTGACTCCTGGATCACGCTTTGCAGGCTCGCGTAGTCAAGCTGCCAACGGCGATCGACGCAGAGGTGGAACTTGACCGCATGGAAGAATTCCTCGATGCTCTGCGTTTCGGGCGTCGTGACCGTGATCTCCGCCGGGTCTTTTTCACCCTTGAAAACTCGGATCTCGTCCGTAAACGCAAAGGAGCCGGCGGCCAGGATCAGGAACCGGACGAACCGGCCCTTGGTTTCGAGTTTCTTAGAGCTGAGCGTCCAGAGCGTGTACTTCTTCGGTGGCTGGCCGTGAATTTCGAAGTCGTCGGTCATCAGCTCGCACGCTTCGCGGAAGGTTTTTCCGTCGTCGCTGACCTGCACAAAAACGGCCTGGGGGAATTCCACGCCGGCTACCCCTGCCGCGGTGGTCATTTCAAACCGGCTGATCGACTCAACGGCTCCCAAATCGACCGTAATGGCGCCGTAAATGGCACTGACCCAGCCGACCGTTCCTTTTTGCGTCCAGAAGTAGCTGGTGGTCGTCTGGCCGTCGGTGAGCTGGATCGTATCTTCTGGGTCCGTACAGTGAGAATACGTTGGCCGCGGCTGCAAAGTGTACGGTTTGTTCAGCGCGAGATTCACCTCTTCGGCCTGAAGAGCGGAAACACAAACGAACGAAAGGATCAAAAAAACTTCGAAGAATTTGGATCGAAACATGGGTGGGCCTTTCAGGTGGGGAAAAAGAAAAATTTTGAGGGGGGGAATACGGAGGGACGGCGCTTTCTGCGCCGTTTTTTGGAATGCGGCAATACAGAAGCCGAAGGCTTCCTTTGCCGCTTTCACTTAGCGACCTGAAAACGTGGCGGGGAAAAGGAGTTTTCTCGTGGGAAACTCCAGCGTGCTTCAGCGGCAAACGCCTCTTCGAGGCGATATTGCCTCAAGGGAAAGCGATGAAGGTCGCTTGCGCGACTGTATCATCGCACTCCAAGAAAAATCCCTTACATATACTGCCAGCCAACGACCGGGATGAAAACTTTGTATTCGCCTTTTTCGTTCGGCAGGGTCGGCGGAAGGGCGTCGAAATCCATCTTTTCCGGCTTGGGAAGCACGTCGTTCAGCATGTCGTCCCAAGTCACTTCCTTTCCGGTGTACGCGGCCAGACGTCCCATCAGAGCCGTACCGGTAGAGTTCGCCATATAGTAACCGTTATTCACATAGGTCTCGCCGCCCGAACGGATCGCATCGAGCAGGACTTTGTGCTCGATCTGGGTCCCGCGGAATTCACGGCGCTCACGGTCACGCCAAGCGTTCTCGCCGAAGATTTCCAGACGGCCGGCACAGTTCGCGATTTGTGCCTGACCTTTGGTTCCGTAGAGGTACGTGGAAGCGTCTCCCCACGTCCCGGCGATCTGGCGGGAGTTAGCCTGAAGGAACTGTCCGCTTTCAAACTCGTAGGAGACGGCCATCGAGTCGTACATGTCGCCTGTGTCGGCTTCACGGCGGGCGAGGCGGCCGCCCATTCCGATCGCGGATTTCGGAGTCGGGTCACCCATGCACCAGAGTGCGACGTCGATCTGATGGATCGTCACGTCGTTGATGTACTCGCTGGCCATCCAGCAGAAGTTGACCCAGTTGGTCATCTGGTAGCTCATTTCCGTGTCGGTTTCCCGGCGGGGTCTGGCCCAGAGGCCGCCGCCCATGCGGTTCGCCTTGGCAGCGATGATGTCGCCGATGGCGCCGTTTTTGATTTTCTCAACGAATTCCACCGTACCGGGCCAGTAACGGTTGCAGAGGCCGGAAACGATGTTCAGGCCCTTCTGTTTCGCGAGCTCGGTCGCTTCCAGCACCATTTTGATCCCGGCGCCGTCCACCGCCACGGGCTTCTCGGCGAAGACGTGCTTCCCGGCCTTGATCGCTTCCAGGAGCATCTGCGGGCGGAAGAACTGCGGCGTGGCCAAAATCACGGAATCCACGTCGCTTTCGAGGACTTTTTTGTAACCATCAAAACCCGAGTACATCGTTTCTGGCGTTACGGCGATACGGTCGCCCACGTTTTCCTTGAGATTCTCCATCGCAGCTGCGACTTTTTCCGGGAAAAGGTCACACGAGCACGTGAGTTTGATGTTCGGGTCGATGCTCATCGCGTCCGCGACGGCGCCGCAGCCACGGCCTCCGCAGCCGATCTGACCGATTTTCAGTACGGAGGTTTCTCCGGCGTAAACCTGATTTTTCGCAGCAAAAGTAGCGATCGCAGCGGCCATGCCTGTGGTTTTGAGGAAGTTGCGTCGATTGGTAGCCATTGGTTGGTCCTTTCTTTGGTTAAAGGTGGGGAGGGAAAAATTATGAATTATGAATTAAAAGGGAATCATCGAATCAGTTCCGCTTCGGGCTGGTTACGGCCGCCTTCGCTCAGGTCGGTGATCCCGATCAGCTCGTAGCGCATCGGATGGGTCGGGTCCGTCGGGCGGAGCATGACGTTTTCAAGCGTCAGGCCGTCCACGTATTCCGCGTGCCAGATCCCGTCCGCGAAAACATGGAGGTCCACGTCCGAGAACCGGATGTTCTTCAAATGCGCGGCCGGTTTGCCAAGCATCTGCACAAAATCCACCTCGGGCCGGTTGAGCCAGATGCACGACTCGTCGCGGCGGTTCGGATCCATCTCCGAAACTTGCCGAAGCGTTCCGCTCACGTTCGTGATAGCGATGTCGCGGATCTCCGCCTGATCCGTCATTTTGTAGTACATGTGGACGAAAATCTCGCAGTCAAGCGTAATATTATTAATGCGCACGTTCCGAATATCGACCCCGCGGGAACCCTCACGCCAGCTCGAAACGAAGTTGAACGCCGTGCGGGAGGTTTCGACCACGATGTTCGAAATGGTAATATTTTCCGCGACACCATCGCCCACGCCGAACCGGAAGCAGTTGCAGGGGGTCGAAAGGACGCAGTTCGTCACCGTGATGTTCCGGCACGGACGCGGATTCTTCAGGCGCTTCGAGTCGGCGCGGAACGTGATACAGTCATCGGCGGAATCGATTTGGCAGTCGCTCACGGTCACGTACTCGCAGCAATCCAGGTCGATCCCGTCGCCGTTATGCGTGTGCGGGTGGCGGGAATTATGGATCCGGACGCCACGAATGAAAACGTGCGTGCAACCGTGGTAAAACGACGTCCAGTACGAACTGTTCGTCAGCTCAATGTCCTGCACACGGACGTTCTCGCACTCGACGAAATAGACCATCTGCGAGACGCGCCATGGGATTTTGTCCTGCGCCGGGTACGGCACACCATTCGGGTCGATCGTGAATTTCGAGCCGTTCCCATCGACGCAGCCCGGGCCGCGGAGAGTCACGTTTTTCTGCTCGATGCACAAAATCAGGTGCGCACCGTAGGAGGATTCGTTCGGATTTCCGCAGTTTTGCGGACAGATGTCCACCGCGTTGTAGTCCTCTTTATCGGGGCTTCCCAGGAGCGTCGCGCCCTGCATCAGGTAAAAGTCCACGTTGTTTTTGAGGAAAATCGAGCCGGTCAGGTACGTACCCGGCGGGACTACGACCGTTCCTCCGCCGCTGGCCGTGCAGGCGTCTATCGCCTTCTGGATCGCCGCGGTGTCCTTCGTCACGCCGTCGCCCGCCGCGCCGAAAGCCCGAACGTTGAACTCCGCCGGAGCCGGATCTTCCGCGGCCAAAACTAGCGACGTGAAACAGACGGCCGCAAGGAGGAGCGCGAAACAAAGGAGTTTGAAAGTTTTCATGAGTTGGACCCTTTATGGATTAATCACGCCAGTTTCCGGAAAATGTCCTTCAGCGCGAAGTACGCCTCGTCGAAAAGCACCTTGAATTTTGCGTCGTAAACGGCCGTTTTTTCCAGATCCGGCGAGAAACTTTCCTCCGGCTGGAGGAATCGGTCGATGACCTGGAAGTTTTCAAAGAGGCCGACTCCCACGCCGCCGGTAATGGCCGCGCCCATGGAAGTCGCTTCTTCCAGAAAGTTCGGCTTCACGATGGTCTTTCCGAAAACGTCTGCGAAGATTTGAAGCCACAGATCAGTGCGCGCGCCGCCGCCAATGGCGATCAGCTCCTGAATATTGACCCGCTTCGTGAAGACTTTCAGAACCAGATCGAGGTTCATCGCGACCCCTTCCATGACCGCGCGGATCATATCGCCCCGATTGTGGTCGAGGGTCAGGCCGACGAAACTCCCGCGGGCGAAAGCGTCCCACCGGGGGCTGCGCTCGCCGATCAGGTACGGCAAAAACAGCAGTCCACGAGCGCCGGGCGGAGAAACTGCCGCTTCTTTTTGCATGGCCGGGTACACTCCGTCTTCCTTCCCGTAAAGGGTTTTGACCGCCCACGAAAGCGCGCCGCCGCCCGTCTGGATCGTTCCGGTCGGCATGATTTTTCCCGGAACGATGTGCGCGAAGTTGAACGTGGTCATTCCCTCGTCGTAGATCGGCTCGTCGGTCGTGATGGAGATCCAGGAAGAAGTCCCAAGCACGCAATTGGCGACTCCCTCCCGGACGCAGCCGGTCCCGACCGCAGCGCAGGCTCCGTCACCTCCGCCCAAAATCACGGGCGTGCCTTCCAAAAGCCCCGTCGCGCGGGCGGCCTCCGGCGTAATTTTACCCGCCAGGTCAATCGAGGAATGAAGCTCGGGGAGCTTCCGAATGTCCAGCCCCGCGACGTCCATGAGTTCCTGCGACCACTCGAGCGTGTTCAGGTCCATCATGCACGTGCTCGACGCGTCCGAGTACTCCGTGAGAAAATTCCCGGTCAGGCGGTACAGAATGAAGTCCTTCGCGTTGAGCATCTGGAACGTTTTCGCGTAAACGTCCGGGTGGTTCCGCTTCATCCAGAGGAGCTTGAACAGACTGTACGCCGGGCTGATCCGGTGGCCGGTGATCCGGTAAAAATCGGTCTCGGCGATGCGCTCGCGGATGAGTTTTTCCTCCTCGCTGGAGCGCATGTCGGCCCAGATGATCGAGTTGGCCAACGGCCGGCATTTTTCGTCCACGCACAGGCAGCCGAGCATCTGACCGCTGAACGAAACCGCCGCAATGTCCGCGGGATCGACGTTTTCCAGTAGCTTCCGGGTCGAGTCGCAGACGGCCCGCCACCAGTCCTCGGCCCTCTGTTCGGCCCAGTTCCCGTTGGAAAGCAAAAGTTCATATTCCATCGTGACCGAAGCCACGAGTTTACCCTCCTCCGAGTAAAGCGTCGCTTTATTGCCGGAGGTTCCAAGATCGTGCGCAAGTATGTACTTCATAAGCGAATGAATAATGAAAAACGAATAACGAATAATGAGGAATTTACGGGGACTACGCTTCCAGCGTCGTTTTGGAAAGATGGCCGGAATTACGCGCCGGGGGAAGGGTTTACATAAAACCGCCCATTCCAGCCGGTATTCTTTGTCCTCTATTACCCGGTCTTCCCAATGTTCCCATAAAATTTCCCACACTATGCGATCCTAGTATTCCAATCGTGGAGTCCTTGCTGTTCGTCACCAACTCCTCCATACGGAGGTCGGCCTCTTTTCCGCCGTGGGAATCAAGGAATTCCAGGTTAAAACCGCCAATTTGACGATCAAGATTCATGGCAGTGTACCCACCCTTCGCTTTGGCATTCACGGGAACGCCAGCGTCCAGGAGTTTTTCGATGATGGCCTGATTCAGCCCGCATACGGCCGCGAAAAGGAGCGTATGTCCCTGGGAATCCATCTGAGTGACGTCCGAGTCAAACTTGAAAATTTTGTCGAAAATTTCCTGATTTCCACCCTTGGCCGCCGCGAAAAGGATGCTCTGGCCGCTGAAATTCACCCGTTTCGGGTCCAGTTTCTTTTCGAGCAGGAAGTCCACGATTTCCGGATTTCCGATCTCGGCGGCGAGGAAAAGCG
Organism: Thermoguttaceae bacterium; assembly: GCA_030530205.1. Classification (GTDB taxonomy): domain Bacteria; phylum Planctomycetota; class Planctomycetia; order Pirellulales; family Thermoguttaceae; genus RGIG3701. Next base: position 99,174 of record JAUMVK010000009.1, read on the forward strand.
CGTCTCGGTCGTTATACGTCACCGCTTTCAGATTTGCCCCATGATCGGCGAGATATTCCACCATTTCCAGGTCGTCCAGAATGGCGAGCAAAAGCGGCGTCCAGCCGTAGTCCGTCTTCGCTTCCAACGGAGCGCCCTGCTCGACGAGAAAATGAACGATTTCTTCTTCCTTGGCCGCGACAGCCGCGTGAAGGGGCTGACCACCGTCATAAACCGTTTCGAGTGATGCGCCGTATTTTACCAAAAGTTTTACCCATTCGATTTTTCCTTGCCTGATTGCTTCATGGATCAGTGACCATTCACAAAACTCTGAATCCTTGGACATTTGGACGGTTTTCGCCCCGGACTTGAGCAAAAGCTCGGCGACTTCAAGTGTTTCCGGGTCTGAGTCGAGCAGGTCTCCAATGATCGGCGAATCTTCAAAATGCGCGTTCACATCAAGTTTCTGATCGATGAGGTACTGCGTGAGCGAGAGATTCCCCGCCTGAACGGAACAGTCCAAAAGAGTTTGGGAATCGTGGCTTTCTTTAAGACTAAAATCTTTGGAGACGAGGTATTTCACTATTTCGAGGACGGCTTCCTCATCGATTTTTCGCGCTTTGCCCTCCGAGGTGATCTCGATCGAACAGGCCAACCAGAGAAGGCTCTCGGAATCCGAATCGTCCGATTTCAGTTCAACCCCTTCCTCCTCAAAATACTTAAAGATTTTGAGTTGACCAGCCTCCAGCGCGGCTTCGAGAGCCTCCCGGCCGTCTGTGTCAAGAATATCCGGGTTGGCTTCGACAAAACGCTGAACCGCCTCCAGATTTCCTTGCCGGATGTAACGGAAAAGACGGGAATCCGAGGCGCGGTAGAATGACCCACCCCCCGCGAAAACCGGAGTGATGAGCAGAAGGAAAGCCAAAAGAGCGAAATGAGGTTTCATGGGTTTGCCTTTCTGAAAGGGGTTAAATGAATACGGGGACGACGCTTCCAGTATCGTTTAAATCAGGAATGAGGAATGAACGCTCCGGGTAATGCAGGCGCAAGAAAGATTTCCTCCGTGTTTTTCATTTAGTATAACAAATCCCCCAGAAAATAAAAGCCCCCGGAAAAATTTTTCACGAAATTTTTTTCAGGAACTTGACTTTTACCGGAAACGTGCTATACTGAATTTTAAATTCCCAACTCCTAATTCCTAACTCCTAACTCATAACTACAAAAAATGCTTACAAAACCCGCAGAAGAATTAACTCTTGAAGAAATCGCCTCCATGATCGACTGCTCGGCGGTCCAGGCCCAATCGACTCTGGAAGACGCGCGTCAGACGATCGCTTACGCTGACCGTTTCAGTACCTCGGGGATTTTCCTCCTCGGGGGGAATTACGAGATCGTCATGCCGGAAGTGCTCGGGATGAACGCCCGGCGTGAAGCTGAAGGCAAACGTCAGATCAAAATCGGCGGAACGGTCGGTTTCCCCGACGGCGCACACCGCACGTGCGTCAAGGTTTACGAAGTCGAGCGCATGATCGAACTCGGCTGCAACGAACTGGACTGCGTGATGCAGGTCGGTCTGGCCATTTCCGGCGAGTGGAAGCGCGTCGAGGAGGACCTCAAGGCGATCCGCAAAGCCTCCGAAGGGATCGTCCTGAAAACGATCCTCGAGACGCCGTACCTGACGCCGGAGCAAATCACCATGGCCGCCAAAATCGCCTGCGGAGTCGGTTCCGACTGGATCAAAACGTCCACCGGCTGGCCCTCCTCGAAGAAAACGACCGTGGAGGACGTCCGCATCATGAAGGCCGCGGTCGGCGACCAGTGCGGGATCAAGGCCGCCGGCGGGATCCGCTCGCTGGAAACCCTCAAGGCGATGTACACTGAGGGTGCGCGCCTGTTCGGGATGAGCTGGAGTTCCGTCGCCGCGATGCTGGAGGGCCAATCATGAAAAAGTCCCAGCTACTTTTCGCTTTGTGCGTCCTGCTTGCCTCGATTCCGGCGTTTGCCCAGATGCTCGACCGCTCGGACTCCCGGGTCCAAACCACGTTCAGCCCCGGCGCCGACTGGAACGTTCTGGGAACGGTCCGGCCGAAATCTGCTTCGGAAATCACGGCCGGGCAGAACTGGACGCTCGGCTGCGAGACGCTCGACCGGGACTACATTTTCTGGGAAACGTACAAAGAGTACGTCGCGCCGCTGGGGATCCGCCGGATCCGCCTTCAGGCCGGCTGGGCCAAAACCGAGAAGGAAAAGGGCGTTTACGATTTCGCGTGGCTCGATGCCGTGATCAACGACGCAATCGCCCGCGGGCTGGAAATCTGGCTTGAGACCGACTACGGGAATCCGATCTACCCCGGCGGCGGGGACTGGGACCTCGGCGCAGGTTTCCCCGTCTCGGAGGAAGGTCTTGCCGCGTGGGACCGCTGGGTGGAAGCGCTGGCGACCCGCTACAAAGGGAAGGTCCGCGACTTTGCGATGTGGAACGAGCCGGACATTTCGGGGAAATACACGGCCGGAAAGAAAAAAACGCCCGAAGAGATCGCCATGTTCAACATTCGGACGGCCGAGACGATCCTGCGCGTGATCCCGGACGCCCGGATCGGGGCGCTCTCGCTGGCGACGAATAATCCGGCGTTTGTCAAAGCGTGCCTCGACGTCTTCGAGCGTGAGGGGAAAATGAAGCTCTTCACGTGGCTCATCTACCACGGCTACGCGGCCAATCCGGACACTTCGTACAAAAACGTGACGGAGCTTCAGAAAATCGTGGATTCTTACCCGCACAAGCTGAAACTCTGGCAGGGAGAAAACGGCTGCCCGTCCGAAATGGCGCACCGGTTTGCGCTTTCCAACCACCCGTGGAGTGAATTGACTCAGGCGAAATGGGACTCCCGCCGCATGTTGGGCGATTTGGGCCACGACGTCATTTCGTCGGTTTTCACGATTTGCGATTTCGACCACACTGGCCGCGAGATCAACCGGAAAGGGCTTTTGAAGATCAACGACAAAAAATCGCTCGCCAAGGTGAAAATGGCGTACTACACGGTTCAGAATATTGCGTCGCTTTTCGACCTTTCGCTCGAGCGCCAGAAAGAGTACGCAGCGAGCGTGCCGGACGAAAACGTGACGTGGTACGCGTTTCGCGATGCCACGAAAAAGCAGGACTTGCTCGTTTTCTGGGACGGAACGCAGATTCCCTCCGAGTCAAATGAGGCGCGAGCCGTGACCTGGACGCTGGAAAACGCGCAGATCGCCGCCCCGGTCCTGGTGGACGTTTTGACCGGCCGCATTTACGAGATCCCGGCGGAAAACGTCAAGCGTGACGGCTCCAAACTGGTTTTGACCCAAATCCCGGTTTACGACGCTCCGATCGTGATCACCGATATTTGTCGAGTGGTTCTTTAAAGCCTCCCTCTTTGAGGGGGGTGGCCCGAAGGGTCGGGGGGAGTTGGTTGGCACGTTCATGAAACTCCCCCAGGCTCGCTTACGCTCGCCAGCCCCCTCAATGAGTGGGCCTTTAAAGACGAGACGATTTCCCAATTGAATACTTAATTACTTTCCTCCTTCCGACTGCAAAATGCCCACTCCTTCCCGACCGAACACCATTCAGATCCGCGGCGCTCGGGTACACAATCTGAAGAATATTGACCTGAACGTTCCGCTGAACCAGATCGTCGCGGTGGCGGGGGTTTCCGGCTCGGGGAAATCCTCGCTGGCCCTGGGCGTTTTGTATGCGGAAGGGTCGCGGCGGTACCTGGAGGCCCTCTCGACCTATACCCGGCGGCGAATGACCCAGGCGGCCAAGGCCCAGGTCGATGAAGTTCTTTACGTTCCCGCCGCGCTGGCACTCCATCAGAGGCCCGGGATCCCGGGGATCCGCAGTACTTTCGGGACCGGAACGGAGCTTCTGAACAGTTTGCGGCTGATGTTTTCCCGCCTCGCTTCTCACCGCTGCCCCAACGGCCACTACGCGGAGCCGAGCCTGAACGTCGCGGCCGGTCTGGAAATCGAATGCCCGGTCTGCGGCACGAAATTCATGGCTCCCGGCGCCGAGGAACTCGCGTTCAACAGTCAGGGGGCATGCCGGAAATGCGACGGGATCGGAACGGTCCGCACGGTGGACGAATCGACACTGGTCCCGGACGAGTCGCTGACGATCGACGAAGGGGCGGTCGCGCCCTGGAACTCGCTCATGTGGTCGCTCATGACGGACGTTTGCCGGGCGATGGGCGTCCGGACGGACGTTCCATTTCGGGAACTGACCCGGAAGGAACGCGAAATCGTTTTTCACGGCCCGCCCGAGAAAAAGCACATTTTCTACCACGCCAAGAATTCACCCTCCGCCGGGGAGCTTGATTTTACGTACTTTAACGCGACGTACACGGTGGAAAACGCACTGGCGAAGGTGAAGGACGAGTCGGGCATGAAGCGCGTCGAGAAATTCCTCAAGCAGGACATTTGCCCCGACTGCGGCGGCACGAGGCTCAGCGAGGCGGCACGCGCACCCAGGCTGCGGGGGATCTCACTCGCCGAGGTGTGTACGAAAACGCTTTCCGAACTGATCCGCTGGGTCGATGGCGTGCCGAAATCACTCCCGAAGGAAATGCGGCCGATGGCGCTGAGCATTTGTGAGTCGTTCCAGGGCGCGGCCCGTCGACTGATGGATCTGGGGCTTGAATATTTGACGCTCGACCGCGCTTCCGCCACGCTTTCGACCGGCGAACGCCAGCGGATGCAGCTCGCCCGCGCCGTCCGAAACCGCACGACCGGCGTGCTGTACGTGCTGGACGAGCCGTCGATCGGGCTTCATCCGGCGAATATCGTCGGCCTGACCGGCGTGATGAAGGACCTCGTCGCGGACGGGAACTCAGTCGTGCTGGTCGATCATGACGTGCAGATCCTGAAGGCGGCCGACTGGCTCATCGAAATGGGCCCCGGGGCTGGAACGTCCGGCGGCCAGGTCGCGGCGGAAGGGACAGTCGCTCAGATCGCCAAAAATCCCAAATCGCTGATCGGGCCGTTCCTCGCAGGAAAGCAAAAGATCCTGGTCCGGGAAAGGACCGAGAAAAGCGAGATTTTCGACCTTGGCACGATCCGCCTTTCCACCGCGGCCATTCACACGGTGAAGCCGCTCGACGCGGAGATTCCGAAAGGTCGGCTCACGGTCGTGACGGGCGTGTCCGGCTCGGGCAAAACGACGCTCATTCTGGAAAGCCTGATCCCGGGGCTTCAGGCGGCGCTTGCGGGGCGGAAACTTCCGGACCACGTGCTTTCCGTCGCCCCCGCAGGAATTCGTCAGGTGAAGCTGATCGACGCCTCGCCGATTGGGATCAATATTCGTTCCACTATCGCGACGTACGCCAACGTTCACGACGAACTGCGGAAGATTTTCGCCAAAACGGCCGACGCGAAAAAGGGCGGAATGAAATCCGGTGAATTTTCGTACAATACGGGAAAACTTCGCTGCGCGACGTGCGACGGGACCGGCTCGATCAGTCTGGATGTTCAGTTCCTTCCGGACGTCGAGATCCCCTGCCCCGACTGCGGCGGCTCGCGGTACTCCCGGGCCGCTTACGGCGTCCGGTACGAGTCCAAAACGGGCCTCAAATTCTCGCTCCCGGAGCTGATGGAAATGGACGTGAACCACGCGCTGGAGGCGTGCGCTGACATGAAAATCGTTCACCAGAGGCTGAAGGTTTTGCACGATTTGGGACTCGGCTACCTGGCGCTGGGCGAGCAAACGCCCGGGCTTTCCGGTGGTGAGGCGCAGAGGCTCAAGCTGGCGAGCGAAATGGGCCGCGCGCAGTCCGATTCCATTTTCGTTTTCGATGAGCCGACGATCGGGCTGCACCCGCTGGACGTCCAAACGCTCATTGGAGTTTTTCAGACGCTCATCGCCCACGGCGCGACGGTGGTCGTGATCGAGCACGATCTGGACGTGATTCAAAACGCGGACTGGATCATCGACCTCGGCCCCGGCGGCGGCACGGCGGGCGGAACCATCTGCGCCGTCGGCACGCCCGAAGAAATTGCTCGCAATCCCCTCAGCGTCACGGGAAAGTTTTTGAAAGTGAGGAGTGAGGAATAAGGAACCAGTAAAAATGAAAACAGTAACCA
>JAUMVK010000009.1:105273-113342 GCA_030530205.1 Thermoguttaceae bacterium
GAGGAGTGAGGAGTTAGGAGTGAACGCTTCGCGTAATGCAAGCGTCAGAAAGATTTTCACCCTGGGAAGGCGTTTTCCCGGCGTGTCAGCGTCAAATCCTCACTCCTCACTCCTCACTAATTCCTCGCTCCTCACCCCCAACTCCTGTTTTTTTTCGGTTTGATCATGCAAAAAATCGTTTCACGTGAAATCCTTTGGCCTTTCATCCTTTTGACCACTCTGTTCGCCTGGTGGGGCCTGGCGAATAATATGACGGACACGCTGCTCCCGGCGTTCAAGCGGATCATGAGCTTCAACGACGGAACGACCGCGTGGATCCAGGTCGTTTGCTATGCGCTGGGTTACGGCTGCTGCGCGATCCCCGGCGCGATCTTCATGAAACGTTTCACCTATAAAGCGGGCGTTTTACTTGGCCTTGGAATGTTCGTCTTCGGGACCCTCGCGTTCTTTCCGGCAAAATTTGCGTACCACTCCCCGGGTTTGTGCTACATGATTTACCTCGCGGCGATCCTCGTGACGTTCGGCGGTCTGGCGATCCTGGAAACGGCGTGCAACGGCTACGTCTGCGCCATGGGCGACCCGGAAACGGCCGTCCGCCGGTTAAATCTCGCGCAGTCGTTCAACCCGTTCGGCTCGCTCGTCGGAATCGTTTTGAGCCAGGTTTTCATTCTTTCCCAGCTCAGCCCCCTGACCGCGGCAGAGCGAAGCAAACTCCCGGCGGAGGAACTGGCGGCGGTCCAATCGTCGGAGCTTTCGGCGGTCTCCGCGACTTATGCGCTGATCGGCCTGATCCTGTTGGCGACCTGGCTCGCGATTTTCTTCACCCGAATGCCGAACATCAGGGAGACCGAGACGAAAATCGACTTTTTCGGGACGTGGAAGCGACTGTTCCGCAAACCGGCGTACGTGCTTTCGGTGATCGCGCTCTTTTTCGTCGTGGGGTCGCACATCAGCTGCTGGTCGTACACGGTCCGGTACTGCATGGTGGCGCTGAATCTCGACCAGATCGCGCAGACGGCTCCCGAAACCCTCCGGAACATCGAGACGATCAGCAGTAAATTTTACGATTTCTGCGAGCTGGTGGGCCTGACCGGGTTCATTCCCAAGACCGCGGAACAGTGCGGCGCAACGTTCTACATTTTCTCCCAGATTCTGTTCATCAGCGGCCGTTTCTGCTGCACCGGGCTGATGAGCCGGATCCGTCCGTCGAGCATTTTGGCCCTTTTCGCGGTCTGCGCCTTCATTTGCACGGGGATCGTCGTGGCGAGTCCCAACCTGCTCGGCGTTTACGCGCTCTGCTGCGCTTCCGGATTCATGTCGCTGATGTTCCCGACCGTCTTCAGCTACGGCACGCGAAACCTCGGTTCCGACGCGAAAATGGCCGGCGCCGGAATGGTCACGATGCTCTGTGGCGGCGCGATCCTGACGCAGATCCAGGGGATCATTTCCGACTCGACCGGTTCGATCGCCTACGCCTACGCCGTCCCGCTCTTCGCCTTCTTCATGGTGGCGCTTTATGCGATTTTCGTCTGCCGCCGGATGGACGGAACCCCGAAAATTAGCGAGGAATGAAGAATTAGTTATGAGTCAGGAGTGAGGAGTCAGGAGTTTGAGTGAGGCGGGGCGTTTGATGAACGTTTCGCCCAAACTCCCTGAAAATTCAGGAACGAAGAAAATATTTTTTCCCCCCCACCTTTTTTGACCGGATCGACAAAAAAAATGAAAAGAAAAACCCTTCCCGTTCTCGTTCTGCTGGTTTTGCAGATGGTTTTCGTCTCGGCCCTCTTTGGGGAGGCGAATTTCCGCGTCTTTGAAAAAGAGTTTCCGACCTACCCGTTTGGGGACCCGGACCCGGTTCCGACGATGAGCCGGTTTTACCCGTACTTCCGGTTCGACGGCTACGCGATCCAGAAAGAAATGAAAAAGTGGAGGGTCGTGGAGCTTTCCAACGATTACATTTCCATGGAGATTTTGCCCGAAATCGGCGGGAAGATCTGGTCCGTGACCGAGAAATCAACCGGGAAATCGATCATTTACGCCAATCCAGTCGTGAAGTTCCGCGAGGTCGGAATGCGCGGCCCCTGGACCAGCGGCGGGATCGAGGTGAACGTGGGGATCATCGGCCACGCCGCCTCATGCTCGTCCCCGGTCGATTGGAACGTCCGCAAAAATCCCGACGGAAGCGTCAGCTGCTTCATCGGCGCGCTGGAACTCATCACCCGGGCGAATTGGGAGGTGGAAATCAATCTTCCGACCGATTCCGCCATTTTCGCCATGAAGTTTTACTGGCACAACGCGTCGGGGCAGACGGAGCTGTACTACACTTGGACCAACGTGGGCGTGCGTACGGACGGCGGGATGCAGGTCGTGAATCCCGGAACCTACCGAATCGGTCACGCGGGCGAACTTGACCCGTGGCCTATGGATCCGAAGCGTGAAAAAGACCTTTCCGTTTACGAAAACAACGATTTCGGCTCGTACAAATCGTACCACATTCTCGGGCGGCTCGCGGAGTTTTACGGCGTGTACCACCGCGACGAGGATTTCGGCGTCGCGTCGATCATTCCGATGGAAGGGAAACGCGGGCGGAAGGTCTGGATCTGGGGCCTTTCGCGCCAAGGGATGATCTGGGAGGACCTTCTGACCGACCCGCCGGCAAAGCAGTACGTCGAGATCCAGGCCGGGCGTCTGTTCAACCAGTGCAGCGGCGACAGTTCATACACGCCGTTCAAAAACCGGGAGTTTGCCCCATTCGCGACCGAACAGTGGGTCGAGTACTGGATGCCGGTCATGAAGATCGGCGGGTACTGCGCCGCCAGCGTGTATGGTGCGCTGAACGTCACGCAAAACGACGGTGGGAAGCAGGTGGTTCTTCAGTTTTGCCCGTCCCGGACTTTTGAGGCGGCCCTGAAGATCTACGACGGCGAGGAACTCCTCTGGAAGTCCGAAACGCCCGTGAAATTCCGGACGCTCGAACCCTTCCGACTCGAAAAAACTTTTGAGCAGACCCCCGAAAGACTGCGTGTCGTTTTGGGGGAAAACCTCCTCGCTTGGCCGGGGGACGTGGAAAAAAAAGAATGGGTCCACATGAATTGGGGGGATCATTGTTGGTCGGGCTACATGGATTTTGCGTTGAATCGTCCGCTTGAGTCCAAGATCGACCAGAAAAAAATCGAAAGCCCATCGGCCGACTATTTGATGGGGCGCGAGTTTATGCGTGACCACGAGTACGCCAAATCGGATAAAAAGTTCATGGAATGCCTCAAAAAAGACCCACTTTACGTCCCGGCATACGTCGGACTGGCGGAAAATTCAAACCGGCGCGGTGACTGGGATATCGCCGAGGACTTGGCGCGTCAGGCGCTCAGAATCGACACTTACGACGCAGCGGCGAACTATCAGCTCGGTCTGGCGTACCTTCATCTTGGAAACCTTACGAACGCGAAAGAAGCGTTTTCGGTCTGCGTCATTTCCGACTCCTGCCGCTCGGCTGGGTTCACCGGTTTGGCCAAGGCCCGGCTCAAAGCTGGCGAGTGGGTCCGCGCCGACGAAGCCGCGCAGCAGGCGTTGATCTACAACGCGCTGAACGCCGACGCGATCTGCGCCCGTTCCGCCGCTTTGCGTCACGCGAAGCCGGAAAACACCGCCGAATCCGGGAAGGACCTGAAAGACCTGAATTTCCTGAAAGATTTCAGCGCGGCGCACCCGCTTCTGTCCCTTCCGCTGGCGGAGCTTTTCCTTCACGGCGAGCTGGAAGAGTCGGCTTTTCTCGCCTCCGTGCAGTGTGAACTCCCGCACGAAACGTTCCTCGAACTGGCTGCGTGGTACAAGACGGTAGGCCTGACGGAGGACGCACTGCGGATCATCGAGACGGCCCTGAAACGCCCCGATGTACGCAGGACGGAACTTTTGTACTGGCTGGCGTTTTTGAAAGATGACCCGAAAGCTCTGGCTCAGGCGGAAAATGAGTCGGTTGACTTTTGCTTCCCGTTCCGGCCGGAGGCGCTTGAGGTTTTCAGGTGGGCGTCGCGGAATAATGGAAAGGCTTGGAAAAAACGCTACCTGTTGGCGGTTCTGTTTGCGGCGCTGGAAAAACCGGAGCTAGCGTCGCAACTCTTGCGAGAGTGCGGCGAGACACCGGATTACGCGCCCTTTTACGCTTTCCGGGCAGAGCTTGCGAAGTCACAGTCTGAGCCGAGAGAAAACGTAAAAAAGGACCTGGAACGTGCGTTCCGTCTGGAGCCGGAAACCCCGCGTTACGCCACGAAATACGCTGCATGGCTCGCGGAAAACGGTTGGGAAAAGGACCTGGACGCTCTGACGGCCGAGTACATTCAGAAGTTTCCGACCAATACGAATCTGGTCCTTCTGCGCGCCCGCGCCCTGATGATGAACAAGCGGGACCTGGAGGCGTACGAATTTCTGAAAAAAGCGGTCTTTCTCCCGGCGGAGGGGAGTTTGCTCGCCCGAAATCTCTGGCGCCGTGCGACGCTGAATCTGGCGGTTCAGGCGTTCGAGGCCGGAAAACTCGCGGAGGCTCTGGAATGGTCCAAATGCGCTCGTCTCTGGCCGGAAAATCTCGGCTCAGGGAAACCTTACGCCGACCTTTGCGACGAGCGGCTGGAGGACTGGATCGCGTATCTGTGCACGAAAAAGCCCGAATTTCCCAAGCGGATCGCCGCGCCGATGGATCCCGATCAGGAAAAAGTCTGGTCGAAAAAACCGGTTTCCGCCCTGCTTTCGGCCTTGGCTCTTCGCGAGCTTGGCGAGAATGAAAACGCTCAGAAACTCACGGATTCCCTGACCGGTCCTGATTTTGAGGCCCAGCGGAAGTTTTATGAGGAAAAAAACGCCGCGAATTTCAAAGCCGCCGATTTGCGCCAGCTCTTCAAGTGGCTGATGGATTAGAAAAAGGCCGACCCGTTCAAACATTCACCCCCCTGGAGATTCCATGCATTTAAATTCGCTGTTTTTTTTCGCTTTTTTAATTGCGTTTCCGGTCCTTCTTTCCGCAGAGACCACCCTTTCCGTGGACGGTGAGCCGCACGCGGTCATCGTGCTTTCCGACTCCCCCACCCAGGTCGAACAGACGGCGGCTCGGGAGCTGAAAGAGCATTTGGACCTGATGACCGACGGCTCGTTTTCAATCGTTTCCCTTTCCGAACTGGATGAAACCGCCGCGAAATCGCAGGCCAAAACGAAAATTTACGTCGGCGACTCTCCCCGGGTCCGCGAGCTTCTTCCGGACTTCGACCCGGAAAAACTCGGCTACGACGGGATCCGCATCAAAACGCTCGGCGACTCCCTCATTCTGGCGGGCCACCCGAAACGCGGCACGCTTTACGCGGTTTACTCTCTGCTTGAGGACCAGCTCGGCGTTCACTGGTGGAGCGACTCGGAACGGACCGTCCCGCACCGCGCGTCGATCGTTCTGCCTCCGCTCGACGTGACGTACGCCCCGAAGCTGAAACTGCGCGAGGCGCACTACCGCGTCGGTTTTGACGGCATTTTCCAGGCCCGGCTCCATCAGAACGTTTCGTCCAAAACGCACTCGAACGGAAACCGCTCGGTCATTCCGCCCGAGTACGGCGGGAGCGACCACCTGCTCTACTTCAAAGCCCGGAACTCGGCGTTCCACTCGTTTTACGTCATTCTGCCCCCCTCGAAGTACTTCAAGGACCACCCGGAGTGGTACAGTGAGATCAACGGCAAGAGGACGAGCGAAAGGGCCCAGCTTTGCCTGACGAACGAGGAAATGTTCCGTGAGTACGTGAAAAACACGCTGGAGCTCCTCGCTCAGGAGCCGGGCGCGAAGTATATCTCCGTGACGCAAAACGACTGGGGCGGAAATTGCCAGTGCGCCAAATGCCGGGCCGTGGACGAAGAAAACGGAAGCCCCTCCGGCACCATGATCCAGTTCTGCAATCGGGTCGCGGACGAGATCCAAAAGGTTTACCCCGACGTTTACGTCGATACTCTGGCGTACCAGTACACGATGGCCGCGCCGAAAAAAGTGCGTCCGAATTCCAACGTGGCGGTCCGTCTGTGCAGCATGGGCGCCGGCTACCTGTACCCGATGGAGGACCGGAAGGACCCGGCGAACGAAAACTTCCTGAAAGCCGTGGACGACTGGTCCGCCATCACGGACAAACTGATCATCTGGCAGTACACCACCTGCTTTTCGTCCTACATGACGCCCCACCCGAACATGCGCGGCCTGATCCCCGACCTGCGTTTCTTCATCGAAAAAGGGGCTTTCGGCTACTTCGCCCAAGGGGACGCTTTCTGCGTGGCGGGCGATTTCGTGCGCCTGCGCAACTGGCTCCTTTCCCGCCTGATGTGGAACCCGGACCTCGACGAACGCGAGCAGTACGACCTCTTCATGCGCGGCTACTACGGCGACGAGGCGGGCCCGATCCTCCAGGAATACCTGAAACTGATCCACGACCGCGCGCAGGCCTCCGGGATCCATCTCCACTGCTACGAGAAAAACGTCCTCGGCTGGATGGACCTCGAAACCTTCAACCGGGCGATGGAGCTGATGGACCAGGCCACGGCCGCGGCCGAGCGTCAGGAAAAGGCCGACCCGGTCAAGTACGCCGGCACGGTGGAGCGCGTCCGCCGGGACCGCATCCCGATGGACCTGACGGCCCTCCTCTACTACTACCGCCTGAAGACCGACGCGGAGCGGACCGGCCAGCCCTTTAACGGCCCCGAAGATCCCGAGGCCGCGCTCGAAAGTCTGGTGAAGTACCTGCACGAGCTGAACGTCGAGCGTTGCACCGAGTTCGGCGACGTTTGCCGTCTGGACCCGTACTGCGAATTCCTCCGGTCGAATTTGAAAAAGAATAAAGAAGTGTACGAAAAGTGCAAGGCTCCAGTCCGGCCCGACCCGTTTGTGGACGCGATCCCGGCCGAAAGCAGCTACGACGCGCAGGAAAGCGACATGATTTTGCGCGAGCCCGGCAAATGGACCGACCTGTTCGACGATCCGGCGGCCTCGAACGGTCTGGCCGGAAAACTCCTCCCGAACCACACGGTCTGGGCGATCCATCTCCCGATCCCGAAGGCGATTTACGCACTGAAACCGGTCCAAAATTCAACCGAAACGGTCGACGCGGAGCCCCGCTTTCACATCTACGCATGGCTCCGTTGCGACGCCTCCGCGCTTGACTCCCCTGCTCCGGCTTTCCAGGTCGGAGTATTCGACCCGGCCCCGTGGAAACCGGTCTTCAGCCGTACGATCCCCACGAACCAGGCCTCGGGACCGGGCTACACGCGCCTTGACCTCGGAAACCACGTCCTTCCCCCGACGGCTTATTTCTGGGTCGCGCCGTTGAACAAGCCTGACCAGATCCGTGGAATTTACCTGGATCGGGTCGTCTTTGTTCGTGAATGAACATGGATTGGGGAGGAAAATGAAAAAAACTCTCAAAAACCCCTCCCTCCCCCTTTACAAAACGGGAAAGTGTGCTATACTATCCATCATCTTGAGTGAAAATTACCACCCAAGCCCAAACCGAATCAACCATCATTCGGGCATGTAGCTCAGTTGGTTAGAGCGCCGCCCTGATAAGGCGGAGGTCCCAAGTTCGAATCTTGGCGTGCCCATAAGGAGTCCTCGCAGATGTTTGCAGAGGACTCTTTTTTTGTCTGTTTCGTGCCGTGTTTTACGGGGCTTGGCGAGGTTTTTCTAGCGGATGGGATGCACTGCGAGGACGCGGAACAGGCGGATTTTTTGGCACGGGGTAGGACGTTTTTCAGGCAAGAGAAGCAATCGATTTTTTTAATTGCGTTCAGCATCCGTCCTTTGTGCAAAATCTGGTAATGTTTGACTGCCACTTTATAATTGTGGTCGGCGATGTGCTCGTAGACCGGGATGTCCCGGACCTGTTCCAGAAGGTCGGAGCAGAACGATTTACGGAGGTTGTACCACGGGTTCGGATAAGCCGGGAGGCCATTCTCATCCAGGAAGCGGGCCGTCATCACCGAGAAGTTCTGATCGGGGCGCATTCCAGCCTGTTGCACATACCACCCCGCCAACTAATCCCATCTTGTATTTTCCTGAA
>JAUMVK010000010.1:0-111284 GCA_030530205.1 Thermoguttaceae bacterium
CTCTAATTCATAATTCTAAATTCTTAATTCATAATTAAAAGACGACGCTGGAAGCATCGTCCCCGTAAAATGTCGTTCCGCGTTACCTTTGGAGAAACTTCCAACTGACAGGGAGTTTCGCAAGGTCTTCCGGCAAATCGTTTTCTTCAGCCTGGTAAATGCCCTGCCACGAGCCGGCGGCGTCTTTCCAGAGGATCACATCGGCCGGTTGCTCAAGGCTTAACTCGAAGCCCTGCGTCTGGAAAGATTTCAACCCGGCGGCGGTCAGCATTTCCAGCGAGCCGTTCGAGTCAAACCGGCAGGCCAGAACGCCGGTCGCCTCGGCGGAGATCGTGAAATTCCGCGTCAGGTCGTTCGACGGGACCGTTTCGTCTTTCAGAACGATCGGCTTTCCGGCCGGGTTTTCCTCCGAGGCGTTCGTCCAGACGAGGCTCCCGTCCAGGCGGCGGCTGAAGCACTCAAACGGCGGGCGGGAATGCCTTCCACCCCACGTTCCCACGGCGTCCCACGGGGTCTGCGTCCCGACCGGGAGTTCCGTCGTTTCAAACGTCCGGGCGATTTCCTCGTTCGTGATGTGCCCCGGCACGTGGACGATCCGCGTCTTGCCGCCCTGGTTCAGCGCCTCGAGTTTCGCGAAGTCCGCACGGTCCGAGTCCGTTTCGGCATAGAAAACGACCAGCCGGTACTCCTGCGCGCCGTACTGGAGGAAACCGCGTTCATTCCGTTTCCAGCAGTCCAGGCCGGTCATGGTTTTTTCGTTGATCTCCGAGCTGGGGATCAGGTCGGCAGGAAAGCCGCGCTCGGCGAAGAAGTCGCAGACTTCCAGCGCTTCGGTGAGGTTTCCGTACTCGGCACGGGCCCAGTTCATGCACGCCCAATGGCCGAACACGACGGCGACGGGGCAGAAAAGCGGAGCGGCGCACTTGAAGTTCAAAAGCCGGGTCTTCGCACGGGCGGCGTCCAGTCCGGCGTCCAGGATCGGCAAATGGCCGAAGTTTTCGTCCGTGCGGAGGGGATTGTTCGGCATGCAGCAGAACGGGTGGATGTTCTGCCGACCGCCCCCGGCCGTGCAGCTCCATTCCTCGCGAATGTAGGGCGGGATCTCGTCGGCGTAAAACTCGTTGAACCAGACGCGCCCCTCGCGCTTGCTCATCCCGGTCCGGCACGGGTACGGCGCCGCCTCATCGGTCTGGGCGAAATCACGCGGGTGACGCCACCAGAAGAGCGAATTCTTGCGGAACTCCTGAACATTCGGGTAACTGTGCCACGTCGGGTGCGTCGCGACCATGGCGTTCGGGCCGTAGTTTTCCTTTGAGATCTCGTAAACCTGACGCTCGAATTTGATGAGCTGGCGGAAATTCATCTGCTGAAACGCGTCGATCGCCTGGATCCGCTCGGCGTCCCGCCCGGCCTGGGCCAGGTGCATGAGGAAAAGATCGTCCGTCAAATCCCGGCTCGTCAGCGCTTTATACGCTTCGGCCATCGAGCCGGAAAACCAGAAATGGTCCTTCAGCGGCACGGCATCGTGGCACGGGAGGAACCCCCACTCATCCTTCACGAGACCGCCGGCCATCATCCCGCCGTGCGCGCGGAAGATTTTGGCCTCGAAATTGAGCGCCTCCTGCGAGTAAACGTCCGGGTACAAATACTCAAACGCTGCCGCAACGCAGAGGAAACGGTCCTTCGGCGCGCTTTCCGGCTTGAAACTGAACTGGCACCAGCGCGGGTTTTCCTCGGTCAGGAATTCCGCTTCCGCCGTCACGTCGCGCAGGCTTGCCGGATCGACCAGCCCGTTGGTGGTTTTGGTAAAACTCCAGACTTTGACGGGCCGAACACCCAGAACCTCGTACTTGTAATTGTGCGTGTAGTGGTCGGTGAGGTCCGTCTCGTTCAGGATGATCGACGCGTTCTCGCCGGCCTTCTGTTCCAGCTCGACGAACCGGATCCGCCAGAGGCTTTTATCCGGATGGGCGGCGTGGAAGGCTTTGCGGGAGAGACGAATTTCGGCGTCGGGCAGGATCGTGATCCCGTACTTTTCCGCGCCGTATTTGGCGGCATCGGCCTGAAAACGCAGGGCCTCCGGCGAGATGGACTCGTGCTGGGTCAGACGGGAAGAAACCGCCAGCTGGTCGTAAGCGGTCCGTTCCCCCATCGCGTCGAGGAACGCTTTGAAGCCGTCCGGCTCGGTGGCCTCCCACGCCCGCGGGAACCAGCAGCCCAGCTCGCGGGGCATCAACTGGCCGTCGAACGTCACGGGCAGACGCTTTGGATGCTCGGGATTCACACACGGAACCGACGCGCCAAGGCACAGAAACAAAAAAGGAAGAAGGGAGAGGAAAGTGCGCTTTTCAATGCTGATTGATGATTTAGGATGATGAATTAGGTGGGCTTTAAACGCAAAGCCTCCCCTGGAAGGGGAGGGGGACCGCCGAAGGCGGTGGAGGGGTTCAAGAGGCGGTGAAATCTTTCCCGGTTTCGGAACCCCCCAGTCTCGCTGCGCGAGCCAGCCCCCCTTTCAGGGGAGCCTTTTCATTGGGGGGTACAAAAGAAAACCCGTATCACTCTTTCACGATTTCTTTCAGAGCGGAGGCGAGGCCCGCGATACCCTGGATCTGGCTCGGGATGATGAGTTTCGTCGCTTTGCCGTCAGCGGCTTTCGTGAAGGCCTCGAGGGACTTCAGCGTCAGCACTTCCTGCGACGGGTTTGACTCGTTCAGCATCTTGATCCCGTCGGCGATGGCTTTCTGAACCAGCAGAATGGCTTCCGAGCGCCCAGTCGCTTCGAGGACCTGCTTTTCCTTTTCGGCCTGAGCCTTCAGGATCGCCTGTTCCTTTTCGGCTTCGGCACGGAGAATTTGTGCCTGCTTTTCACCTTCGGCGATGAGGATCTCGCTCTTCTTGCGTCCTTCGGCCTGAAGGATCGCTTCACGGCGTTCACGTTCGGCTTTCATCTGCTTTTCCATCGCTTCCTGAATGGGTTTCGGCGGCAGAATGTTTTTCAGCTCGACACGGTTCACTTTGATGCCCCATTTGTCGGTGGCTTCGTCGAGGATGCGCGTAATTTTCCCATTGATGACATCACGGGAGGTCAGCGTTTCATCCAGATCCATTTCACCCACGACGTTACGCAGCGTGGTGGCCGTGAGCTGACGCATGACATTGATCGGATTGTTTGCGCCGTAGGTGTATTGTTCGGAGTCCGTCACCTGGTAAAAGACGACCGAGTCGATCTGGATCGTCACATTATCCTTCGTGATCACCGGCTGCGGGTCATAATCCAGAACGTTCTCTTTCATCGAAACCTGGTTCACGATTCGATCGATGACCGGGGTGAGGACATGAAGCCCTGCCTTCCAGATAGTATGGAAACTTCCAAGTCGTTCGATGACGTACTCTTTTGACTGCGGTACAATACGTACACAGCTGATGACGATCATCAACAAAAATAAAGCGAGAATAATACAAACGACAATTGGTACACTCAAAGTACCGCTAACAGTTCCAATAATCGTTTCGCCAAACATTTTAAGGTTCCTTTCGTAATTGAATCTTATGGTTTTAAAGGTTAAAAAAGCTGAACTTATGATTTCAGGTTTTCGTTACATAAAGTTTATTTCCTTCGATCCGTTCCACCTGAACGATGGAATCTGCCGGAATCTCCTCATCGTTAACTGATCTCGCCTGGAATTCCAGACCGCTGATTTTTACGTATCCTTTCGACCGGATGTTATTAATCGCTTCAATGACCACTCCTTTTTGACCAATTAAAGCACTGGCATTGGTCGCGACCGATTTGACCTTCAACAAATCTTTTACTATCGGACGGCAAAAGATGAGCAGCAAAGCCGTAACGCCCAGGAAAATATATAGCTGTAGGACAAGGGATGCTCCGCAGAGCGCGGCGATCAGCGCAGCAAGACCTCCAACCACAAACCAAATAGTGACCAGTGCGGGCGTGATGATCTCGACCATGGTGAAAAACACGATCGCGATGCCCCAAAACCACAACATTTGATTCAGTGTGGGGGTCAAATCAAAAAAAGAATCCATAAACGTCTCCTTTCTCTTAAACTTTTTATTTTCTGAATTTTAACATAAAGAAACGAAAATTTCAAGGGTCGGGGGAAAATTTTTTGGAAAAATCCACAAGATTCCCCAAATTTTCATTCCTGGCTTCGGCATCAGTCCCCTGCTCCATTAAATATGACGAATCAGAAACAAAGTCGTCTCGTTTTTTTCAAAAAAATTTAACAAAGAATAAAATTTGAAAAAATTTCCTCGGAAAATCTGCCGAAAATATTAAAATCGGTAAAAAGTATATATTTTATGGGAAATTATATACTTGTGCCCCCTTATGACTCTGGACTTGAGAACCACCTTTTGTTTGGTGAGTTACAAGGGGGAAGCACATTAAACCCCTTTTGGCATTTCTGTCAGGCGAAGGAAGAGAATGACAGGAAATGCTGAAATTAATTTTTCATAAAGGGTTCATTATGAAAAAAAACGTTACCAGTTTATTTTTCCTTAGGGTAGTGAGTCTCCTGGCCATTTTGTTGTGTGGAGTTTCAGTACTCGCGAAAGAGGATTCCAATACGGAAGTGCCCAATGAAGAAGGCGCATTCATTTCAGCGGATCTGTTACTTCCTCAGTCTGCCGCATCTTTCATTTCCATTCGTGACATTCACGCTCTGGATGAATCCTGGGACAAGACCGCCATGGGAAAAATGATGGCTCGCGAAGATATGACCGAGTTCACCAAGCTGTTCCGCAAGCAGTTTTCTGAAATATTCTCCACGCTGGAAAACCGGCTGGGGGTTTCGATGGAAGAAATCATTGAAATGACCGATTCTGAAATCGCCATTTCCACGCAGAAAATTAAAAATGAAAGCTACGGTCTTGTTCTGGTGGTTAACGTCGGCGACAAAACCTTTGAAACCAAAAAAGTTTTGAAAAAAATCGCAGATCGTGTCGTTGAAAATGGCGGAAACTATCAAAAGCAGGAAGCTCTCAATAGTGAAATCCATATTCTGACGATGAAAAACGAGGAAACGGGTGAACTCAGCAAAGCGTATTACGTTTTGTGGGGTGAGATCCTTTTCTCGTCAAACCAGCAAAGTCTTGTTAAAGATATTCTGGGGCGGATCGCGAAACTCCAGAAAGACCCTGAAGCGTATGTTGAGGCTTTGGGTGAAAAAGATTCTTATATCGAAATCCTCAATCAGGCGGTCGGTTCCGATAAAAAACTCCCGGATATTATCTGGTACGTGGATCCGATTGCCACGATGGAAATTCAGCGTATGATCGCTGTTGAACTTGATCCTGCGGCTGAAGAAGAGCAAGACATCTCGGCCATCCTCAGCAATGCCGGTTTCGATGGGATCAAAGCCGTGGGTGGAGTGATCACGTTCGTGAATCAGGGATATGATATGACTCAGCGCATTTTTGCCTATATCCCCGATGCGCCTCAAAAATCCCTGAAGATGGTTGCTTTTGACAAAAATGCCGATAAGGATATTCCTGACTGGATCACGGAGGATATTGGCGGGATCCAGATCGTAAACGTGGATGCGCTCAGTGTGTTCGATAATGTAGGACCGTTGGTGGACGCGATTTTCGGAGAAGACCGTGAATCCGTGTGGGAAGACGTTCTGGACGGTCTGAAAAATGATCCGAAAGGCCCGATGATCGATCTGCGGGAAGAGATCGTCGGTCTGTTAGGGAACAAAGTCATTTTTACCGTTGCCAATGTGGACCCGAAAGCCCTTGACGGTGAACGTTATATGCTCATGATACCGACCAATGATGAGAAGAAACTGCGAGAGAATCTCGATCGTTTCCTGGGAGGCGAGGAGAATTTTGAAGTTGTTTCCGAAGGAGAGGATATTCGTTGGGTACGGGTCGAAGAGGAAAGTCAGCCCGAAGATGAGTTTGCAGAGGAAAAAAGCGCCTCTGGAAAACGCTTCCGCCAGCCAACGGTTACCATTTGGGATGGCTATTTGATCATTGCGTCTCAGTCGGATTATATTGATGATCTGAAATCCGCCATTAAGGATGGCAAGAAACCGTTATCCGAAAATGCAATTTACAAAAAGGTATGGGCGGAAGTTCAGAAAAAAGCCAAAGACAAGCAACCGGTTTCCTTCCATTTCGATAATAATGCGATCGAACGTCAGCACTCGTACGAAATGGCCAAACAGGGCAAGTGGACGGAAAGCTCCGCGATGTATTCCTCGCTGCTGGATCAATTCTTCCGCGCCAATCAGAACATCAAAGACGATTTAGACAAATTCGATAATTCGTCCTTGCCGGACTATGAAGAAGTAAAATCTTACTTCCTCCCGTCAGGTGGCTATTTGTATGAAGTCGATAATGGGCTTCTTTTCCAGGGATTCTGGATGTCCGAGAAGAAAATGGGCATCACGCTGGAATAAAGGCGAGCGGTGGCAGTAATGCCACCGTAGCTCCGGAGGGCCGACGTCCTCGCCGGTCAATTTAATGGCATTACGCTTTTTGCCAACTTGACCGCCGAGGACACCGGCCCTCCGTATTTTTACTTCACCACGGTCAGTTTCACGTCGATCCCGGCGAGTTTCAGCTCCACCGTCTCTGCGTTCACAAAGTCGGCGGTCGGCTCAAAGACCAGTGTGTCGGCCAGCGTCTCGCCGCAGATGTACTCGCTGAACGTCTTGGCGGCTTCCAGCATCCCGGCGTCTTCCGTCTCGAAGCAGACCCGAATGTGGTCGGCGTACGCGCAGTTCAGATCCTTGCGGCGGTTCTGGATCGCGCGGACGATCTCGCGGGCGTTCCCTTCGGCGATCAGTTCCGGCGTGAGTTCCGTGCTCAGGATCACGACTGAATTCTTCCCCTGCGAGGCGGTGAACCCTTCTTTGGCCTGGAGGCGAATGATCAGCTCGTCGGCGGCGAACGCGACTTTCTGTCCGTCCAGCTCGATTTCCGCCTGACCATCCTGTTCCATCTGGGCCAGCAGTGCGGCGCCGTCGGCCGTCGTGAGCCAGTTCTTCAGCACCGGCAGGAGTTTGCCGAGCTTTTTCCCCAGTTTCTTCAGGTCGGGCAGGATCGTGTACGAAACGTAATCATCCGCGCGTTCGGTGAAGCGGATCTCCTTCACGTTCAGCTCTTCCCGGATCAGCGCGTTGTGCGCCTTCAGCCACTCGCGGGCCGAACGGGCGGCTTCCGTCAGCACGATATCGACGCCGGAGAGCGGCTGCTTCACTTTCAGGCTGGCGTTCTGACGAGCCGAGTGCCCCTGCGAGCATATCTCGCGCATCAGGTCCATCCGTTCGGCCAGCACCGCGTCGATGGCGCTTTCGTCCGGATTCGGGTAGTCGCACAGATGAACGCTTTCCACCGCACGTGCTCCAAACGGCTCACGCACGAGCGAGTTCCAGATCTGCTCCGCCATGAACGGCACGAACGGGGCGATGATCTTCGAAAGGGTGATGAGGCACTCGTAGAGGGTCCAGTAAGTGTCCCATTTCTCGACGTTGGCGTCGGTTTTGTCGCTGCTCCAGATCGACTCTTTCGAGCGGCGGATGTACCAGTTGCTCAGCGCGTCCACGAATTCCAGGATCGCAGTCGCGGCCGGGTAATTGTCGTAGGCGTCGAGACGGTCGATCACCAGCGCGTTGAGCGAGTTGAGCTTGCTCATGATCCAGCGGTCCAGCTCGGCGCGCTGGGCGATCGGGCGGTAATTCTTCGCGTTCTTCAAAACGTCCGGCGTCATTTGACCCGCGTCACCCGGAAGCCATTTTTCCGGCTCGAAGCCGTCGCTGTTCGCGTACCCGACGAGGAACTTCAGCGTGTCCCAAAGTTTCACGGTGAACGCCGGCATCGACTCGGCGATCGCCCGCTCGGAGTAAATGATCGCGTTCCAGGGCGCCTGATTGCTGTAGAAGTACCACCGCAGCGCGTCCGCCCCGTATTTGTCGAAAATCTCGTTCGGGGAGCGGTAATTATGCAGCGATTTCGACATTTTGCCGATCTTGTGCTCGTAATTCTTCGCACCCAGAGCGGCTTTCGCGGCATCCTCTTCGAGGAAGATCTGCCGGTCCTTCGGGTCCTTGTACCCTTTGTTTTCCCACCACTCGGCGAGCATCAGGCCAAGCACCACGCACGTCTTGAACGGGTGCGGGTACTCACGAAGGCGGTCCGCCGTGTCGCCCTGATTGGCCGCGTGGTCGCCAAAGAGCAGCGTGCTGATAGCCAGCTGACTGTAGAACCAGCCGCGCGTCTGGTCGATCGCCTCGCTGATGAAGTCGGCCGGGAAGTGTGCCTTGAACTCTTCCACGGACCCGGGCTTGTGCGGGTACCCCCACTGCGCGAACGGCATGGAGCCCGAGTCGAACCAGCAGTCGATCACTTCCGGCACCCGGCGCATCCGCGGAACGCTTCCGTCTTCGTTCAGCTCGCCGAACGGGGAGTCGTACGTGATCTCGTCGATGTACGGTTTGTGGACCTTCAGGTCTTCCGGGAGTTCCGGGTTGGCGGCCTTCGCCTTGAGCCAGACTTCCATGCCCGAAACGCCGGGTTTGGCCATCAGCTCGTCGTAGTTCGCGATCGCTTCCATCTTCCCGGTCTTTTCGCAGACCCAGATCGGCAGCGGCGTACCCCAGAAACGCTCGCGGGAGAGCGCCCAGTCCACGTTCGTCGCGAGGAAATTCCCGAAACGGCCGTCCCGAATGTGCTCGGGCAGCCAGTTGATCTTTGCGTTGTTGGCGAGCATCGCGTCCTTGAACTGGGACGTTTTGATGAACCAGCTCTTGCGCGGGTACTGGATGAGCGGGTCGTCCGACCGCGTGTAGAACGGGTACTCGTGCAGGTACTGCTCCTGCATGAACAGAAGCCCGTTTTCCTTGAGGACCTTAATGATGTCTTTGTCGGCCTCTTTGACCCACCGGCCGGCGAATTCCGGGAAAACGTCGGTGAACGTCCCGTTCGAGGCGACGGCGCAGATCATTTCCGGCCCTTCACCATCGATGTACCGGGCTTTTTGGGCCTGGAGCACGCCAAAGTCGTCCTCACCGAACGCGGGCGCCTGGTGCACCATGCCCGTTCCGGTATCGACCGTGACGAAATCGGCCGGCACGACGCGCCACGCAATGTACTCTTTCGTCCCGTCTTTGAGCGTCCCCTGGACGTTTCCGAACGTCTTGTAGTACGTGTCGAACGGCGGGATGTAGCGGCTCCCGACGAGCTGTTCTCCCATGAGCGTCCCGAGCAGTTCGTACTCTTTCGGCTTTTTGCCGCCGTATTTCTTCGCGATGGTTTCGAGCAGCGGCGAGGCGATCACGACCGCGCGTTCATCCCCCTCGAACTTCACGACCGAGTATTCCATGTCGGTTTTGACCGCGACGAACTGGTTGCTCGAAAGGGTCCACGGCGTGGTGGTCCAGATGACGAAATCGGCGTTTTTCAGGACGTCCGGCGTGTTCGCCTCCACGACGACCGGGTAGCGCACGTACACGGCCGGGTCGGCCACTTCGCGGTAACCCTCGCCCACTTCACCGCTGGAAAGGGCGGTTCCGCCCTGCGCCCACCACCAGACGATCTTGTGCCCCTGGTAGAGGAGGCCTTTCTTGAAGAACTCGGAGAGCGCCCACCAGACCGACTCGACGAACGATTGGTGGTACGTGACGTACGCTTTGTCGAGGTGGATCCAGAAACCGATCCGCTCGGTGAGGTGCTCCCACTCGCGCATGTAGCGCCAGACGCTCTTCTGGCAGAGCTGGATGAAGGGTTCAATGCCGTAGTTTTCGATCTCCTCGCGGGATTTTTTCAGGCCGAGCGACTTGCAGACTTCCAGTTCGACCGGCAGGCCGTGCGTGTCCCAGCCCGCCTTGCGCTCGCAGCGGAAACCGCGCATGGTGCGGTAGCGGGGGAAAATGTCCTTCATGGCGCGGGTGAGGCAGTGCCCCGGGTGCGGCATCCCGTTGGCCGTCGGCGGACCCTCGAAGAAAACGAAAGCCGGCGCATTTTCACGGCGTGCGAGAGACTTTTCGTAAATGTTGTTTTCTTTCCACCACTGGACCATCTCTTCTTCCATCTTCGGGAACGAGACGCGGCCTTCCTGAACTTTAAGCATTTTGGAACCTCAAATAAGGGGACGACGCTTCCAGCGTCGTTTTTAATTATGAATTATCAATTGGAGACGATGCTTTCCCGTCGTCTGATTGGCGAGCGGTGGCAGTAATGCCACCGTAAAATCCCGCTTGACTTTTGCGACCGGGCCGGCCGCGGACGGCGAGCCGCCGTCCTTTCGGATTGACGACGCTGGAAGCGTCGTCCCCGTAATTCCGCATTCTGAATTCTTAATCATCCAGCCCCGGGATCTGGAACTGTGTGCAGAATTCCGCGATCTCTTTTCTGGCGGAGGCTTCCGCGTCGGCCGAGTTCGGCAGAGCGTTCAGGATGCGAACGATCCACTCGCCCACCTTCTGCATGTCGGCCTCTTTCATCCCCATGCTCGTGATGCCCGGCGTGCCCATGCGGACCCCGGAAGTCACGGTCGGCTTGCGCTGGTCGCCCGGAACCGTGTTGAAATTGGCGATGATCCCGCCGCGGGCCAGGGCTTCTGCCGCGTCTTTGCCCGTGTATTCTTTGTCACGAAGGTCAAGCAGAAGCAGGTGCGTGTCCGTGCCGCCGCTGGCGAGTTTGATGCCGTGTTCCATCAGGTAGTCACCCAGAGCGCGGGCGTTTTTCACGACCTGGTGCGCGTAGTCCTTGAACGAATCTTTCGCCGCCTCGCCAAACGCGACGGCCATACCGGCGATAACGTTCATGTGCGGGCCGCCCTGAAGCGTCGGGAAAACAGCGCGGTCGATGCGTTTCGCCAGGTTGTTCTTGCTCGTCGGGTAGTATTTTTCCTGGTAGCGGTCCTCGATCCGGCAGAGGAGGAACCCGGCGCGCGGGCCGCGCATCATCTTGTGCGTCGTGCTCGAAACGACGTCGCAGTACGGCACGGGATTCGGATGGGCGCCGCCGGCGATCAGACCGGAAATGTGCGCAATGTCCGCGACCAGATACGCCCCCACTTCCTCCGCGATCGAAGCGAAGCGGTCGTAATGGATCGTACGCGGGTAAGCCGTCGTTCCGCACCAGATCATGCGCGGACGTTCACGCAGGGCGATCTCCCGGATCTCGTCGTAGTCCAGCACACCGGTTTCCGGCGACGGGCCGAACGGGACCTGAACGTAGTCTTTTCCGGAGAAATTGACCTTCCAACCGTGTGTCAGGTGCCCGCCAAAATCGACCGGGATCCCCATGACTTTTTCCCCGGGTTTCATGATGGCGCGATAAACGGCCGAGTTGGCCGGGGAACCGCTCAGCGGCTGAACGTTGGCGTGCTCGGCCCCAAAGAGCGCCTTCAGACGATTGATGGCCAGGTTTTCGATCTCGTCACAGACGGCGTTTCCTTCGTAATAGCGCGCGCCGGGGTACCCTTCGCAATATTTGTTGGTCAGTGAGGAACCAGTGGCTTCCAGAACGGAAAAGGACGCATAGTTCTCGGAAGCGATCATCTTCAGCGTGGAGCCTTCATAAGCGGCCTGACGGTAAATCAGATCATAGACTTCCGGATCCGTGACTTTCAGATGCGGGTAACGTTCGACTTTGAGCATTGCAAGCCCCCCTTATATAAAGAGTTGGGAAATGAAAAAACCATTAATTAATATACCCGATTTTGAAAACCTTTCAAGGGGGGAGAGCGAAATTTTGCCGATTCTTTTTTTTGGAAAAAGCCCGGCTCCCCCTCTTGACAGAAAGCGAAAAAGTGGTATATTAACGCGCAGTTACAGGGGCATCGTGTAACGGCAGCACAAATGATTCTGGTTCATTTAGTCGGGGTTCGAATCCCTGTGCCCCTGCTTCCTGAATACGAAAAAAAAGGCTTCGGTTCGAAAGACTGAAGCCTTTTTTTGTGGTTTAAACGGGACTTTTCAGACCAGTCCCGTTCATCCGCGAGTTTTTCTAATTCACGCCCGGGATCGGGATCGGGTAGAAGCCGTTTTCCTGGAGCTGGACCGGGGCCGGGCTTTGCATCGTCAGCGCGTCGTGGTTTTCGTAGATCATCAGCGGCTTCGGATCCACGAACAGATCGTCCCACTTCACGACCTTGCCGGTGTAACTGGCCGTTCTGCCCAAGATCCCGGTCAGGGAGCTGATCGCGCCGTGCCATCCCTCGTGGTACGGAAGGTCTTCGCGGATCGCCGTCACGAGGTCTTTATGCTCCTGCGGGAAAGGCCCGTCGGAACTCTTCGCCATCGCTTTCCAGTCGTAAACGTCGTTTTCGCCCGGTTTGCGGCCAGGGCGGGATGGAACGTTTCCGCTTCCCTTCGTGCCGTGGACGAACTCGGCGACCTGGGGCCACGTGTTTGGCTGCTGGCGCGCCTGACTGTAGAGTTTCGTGCCGTCCGCGTAGGTGAACTCGACGAAATGATGGTCGAAGATCTGGCCCCAGTTCGGGTCCAGCTTGCGGACCTGGCGGCCGCCCATCGCGTTGGCCTCGACGGGGTGGCAGTAGTCCGGGCCGGGCGTTTTGCCTTCCTGAACGGTTTTCACCCAGTTCGCGACGTCCAGATTGTGCACGTGCTGCTCGCAGATGTGATCACCACAGGTCCACTGGAAGTAGTACCAGTTCCGCATCTGGTACTCCATCTCGGACCATTCGGGCTGGCGCTCGTGGACGCGGGTCCAGCCGCCGTTCCAGTAAACGCGCATCAGGTAAATGTCGCCGTACTTTCCGTCCGCGATCTCCTGGATCCCCTTCAGGTACGCGACCTCGTGGTGACGCTGGAGCCCGACGCCGACCTTCAGGTTCTTTTCCGCGGCAATTTTGTTGGTCTCCATGAGGATCTGGTAGCCGTGCACGTCCACGCAGCAGGGTTTCTCCATGAAGACGTTCCGCCCCATTTCCACCGCGGCGCGGTAATGGATCGGCCGAAATCCCGGCGGCGTGGCGAGGATCGCATACTCGCAATCGACCGCCAGGGCCTTTCGGTAGGCGTCGAAGCCCCAGAAGCAGCGTTCGAGCGGCACTTTCAGCATCTCGGCGGCGGCTTTCACGTTTTCCTCAAACGCATCGGCCAGCGCGACTATCTCCGTGTTGGGGTTCCGCAGAAAATCGACGGCGCTCCCCGTCCCGCGGCGGCCGCAGCCGACCACGACCGCGCGCAGTTTATCACTCCCCGATGGATGAACGTTTGGCATAAAATTTCCTTTCTCGCAAAAAAATTCAGTTTTTTAACCTCAAAACTCCAAAACCTTTTCCCAAGTGTAATCACTCTCAGGTTCAAACCTTCATTTTAACACGGATTTCCACGGATTAAAAGGATTAAAAGGATTTTTTCAGGAAAGACTTCCACCTTTTTATTTTAATAATCTGCGGAAATCCTTTTAATCCGCGAAAATCCGTGTTTAAATAAAAGGTTGAAAGTGAAACGGGCTTGAAGGTTGGAACGGGAGGCTCCTGAAAATCCGTTTAAATCCGGCCTCATCCGCCAAATCCGCGAGATCTGATGAACGGCAGGTTCATGGAACTCCCTCAGTCTCGCTTCGCGAGCCAGTCCCCTCAAAGAGGGAGCCTTTAAACGACGCTGGAAGCGTCGTCCCCGTAAATGGGGAAACTCAACGGAAAACCGCGACCGCGCCGCCATTTTCCGCCATCGGAAGCTCCAGTGTGTCGGTCGAGCGGACCTTTTTGACCGTTTTGACGGCCGCACGGTACGCGCCGTCAGCTTCCGGGGCGTCGGTCCAGAGGCTCAGCTCATATTCGCGGCCGGAATCGAGGAACGAAAGCGAAACTTTCGAGGTCACGGCATGCGAGCCGTTCGTTGCGCCGAGGAACCACTCGCCCTCCTTCGTCTTGCGGACCGTTACGATCCGGCGGCCGATCTCCGCGTCGAGAACTTTCGTATCGACCCACTCGGAACCCACGGCGGCAAACCACTCTTTCTCGGAGCCGAACGCGTTCCCGTGCGTGTTGTTCCGGATGGCCCAACCGCTGCGGATGACGTGCGACGGCGCGTAGAACGTCACGAGAAGCGAAAGCTGATGGCAGTTTGATCGGTCGTGAAAGAACATGGCGGGGGTGAAGTCGAACGGGCCGACCAGGTAGCGCGTGAACGGAAGCACCACGTCCTGGAAGGCCGGATGGTTTCCTTCCTGCCCGCCGCCGCCTTCGACGTTCATCACGTTCGGGAATTCACGCATCGAGCCGTCCGGGAGGTACGCGTCGTGGATGCAGAGCCAAAGGTGATGTTTCGCGGCGACTTCGGCGAGCCGGCGCAGGTCATTCGTGTCCTTTGCCGAGCCGTACGCCACGAAACCGGGCTTCAGCCCCGCCAAGCCCCAGCTCTCGTAAATGGGGAAAAGCTCCGCGATGTCGTACGCCTTGATCATCCGGTCGTTCAGGTAGAGGCAAATGCCGACCCCTTTCGATTTCCCGTACTCGACCAGTTCCTTAATATTAATGTCCACGTAAGTGCTGGCCTTGAAGCGCGGGAAGTAGGGAACGCGGCCCTGCGCCACTTTCCTCGGGTCCGGCCGAGTATTGGCGCGCCACGTCGGGTCGTCGGCGTACTGCGGATTATTCCTCGCCCACTCGTCGCACTCGGCATCGGAATAAACGTACTCCGTGCCGTACCAGCCCCAGTCGATCTGCACGTACTTGATGCCGTTCTCCGCGGCGAAATCGACCATGCTGAAAAGTTCCTTCCTGGTGATCTGGCAGTTCATCTCGTTGCTGATGGTCTTGCCCGGTTTCACCCAGTCGAATTTGCTGTAGTCCGCGGGCGGGTTCAGGTTGAAGATGAAGTACTCGCGCTCGACGAGCCGCGCCTCATTTTCGGCGAGCATCATGGCCCTCCACGGGGTCCACGCGAGCGGAGCGCCCTTCGGGGCTTTTTCCCACGTGGTTTTGCGGACGTTTGGCACGATCGCGCCGTTTTCCGCCTTCTTCCACGTCAGGCGCGGATAATCCACCGCGTACGCCTCCATGATGGAAAAGACCCGGCCGTCCGCGAATTTGCCCGTCAGCGGCGGGTACGCCGTGAAATTCAGGTCCGCCAGAGCGATCCCATCCTCCGGGAAAGTCGCTTCGGTCGAGTTGATCGGGAAAACCCGCACGTCGGCCGGGATCCGGAATTCGGTCTGCTCGCCGGTGATCTCGAGGACTTTTTCAGCGTCGCGGCCGTAACGGAAGGCGAAACCCTCATCGTACACGCGAATTTCCAGGCCGAGCGTCACGGAATCGGCGTTTTTGAACGTCACGTTCAGGTCGTTATGGCGGTCGGGGATCTCGGCGTACTCTCCCCAAAGCGGCTTCCACGACGTGTCGGCGGAGGCCTTTTCGCACTTCGTGACGGTCCACGCACCCAAATCCGCGTCGGTTTTCAGACCCAGCGCAGAGGGCGCGACGACCTGCGTGCCGGAGTAGGTTACGCTGTACACGGGTTTCCCGTCGGCGCAGTCCAGCGTGAAAACGATCTTTCCGTCCGGGGAAGAAACCGTTTCCTCCGCGGAAACCGTAACGGCCCAGAGGGTCATCAGGGCCAGAATGTTCAGAATGGTGAGGCTTTTTCGCATGATTTTCTCCTTGGTTAAACAAAATCGAATCCACTCCATTTTAATCGACGGGGAGATTTTTTTCAAGGGGGGGGAAAACGGGCCAACTTGCGAACTGGGTAAAATGATGAAAACAGGACTAACCAATTTTAACCCCTTTTCCAGAGTGCGAGCAGTTCCAGGTTCAAACCTTCCATTTAAACACGGATTTCCGCGGATTAAAAGGATTTCCACGGATTTTTTGAAGAAAGAGGTGGAAGTCTTTCCTGAAAAAATCCTTTTAATCCATCGAATCCGTGGAAATCCGTGTTTAAATAAAAGGTTGGAAGTGAAACGGGCATGGAGTTTTTCTTTCCACCCCCTTGAAATTTCGGTGGGGGGGATTTATAATGGATGAAAAGATTCGTCTTTCCGTCTTTTCCCTCCACCCCCCTTTTTCAGATTTCAGAAAGAAAAAAATGAACGCACGCATCACCCGCCGCCAGTTTCTGGGCAGTTCCATGATTTTGACCGCGCTCCCCGCCGCTTTGTGGGCCACAGAGAACGTCAAGCCGGAAGACGTCGCGCTCCGGTACGCCGTCATCAGCGACGTGCATTTCAGCGACAATCCGGAGTGCAAAGAGCGGAAACGCCTCACCAAAGCGCTGGAGTTTCTCGGGAAATCCCACTTCGACGCGCTGGTGATCGCCGGCGACGTGACGAATCACGGCTACACGTCCGAGCTGACGCTCTTCCGCGACACGCTCCTGGCGGGGATCCCGAAGGAAACGAAAATCATCATCTGCATGGGAAATCACGAGTTTTACGGCGGCAAAGACCACGAGCAAGCCGGCGGCGCGCGTCCGCACTGGCAGAAGTTTTTCCCCGGGCCGCTCAACCCGCACACGGTGATCAACGGGTTCCACTTCATCGGCATTTCCCCCGACGATCCGAAGGCCGGGACGGGAACGTTCGGCGGCTCGCGCGAATGGCTCCGCGAGCAGCTCAAAGCCGCCTCTGCCGAAGACCTAAAACGCCCGATCGTGGTTTTCCAGCACCACCACGTTGCCGAGACGGTTTACGGTTCCTGCGGCATTGACCACTGGGGCGTTTCGGACCTGCGGCCGGTTCTGGACGAGTTCCCGCAGGTGATCGACTACTCCGGCCATTCGCACTATCCGTCGAACGACCCGCGCAGTGCGTGGCAGGGGAATTTTACCGCGTTCGGGACCTCCACGCTGAGCTACTACGAAATGACCGGCGGGGTCTTCGAGAAATTCCCGGAGGGGTACTCCGACGCCGCGCAGATGTACGTCGTGGAGGTGATGAAGGACTACTCGTCCCACCTGCGGATCTACGACGTGCTGACCGACTCGTTCTTCGACACGGAATTCCTGGTCGCGGAGCCGGGGAACATCGCGAAATATTGCTACACGAACGAGCGCTACAAGACGGCCGCCGCGCCGTACTGGAAGGGGGAGCCGGAGCTCAAGATTTCGGACGTGAACCCCTACGGGGCGGTTTTCACCTTCCCGCAGGCTTTCGACGAAATGACGCCCAAAGCGTTCGTCGGGTCGTACCAGATCACGTTTGAGCAGAAAATGAAGGACGGCTGGGAATTGGCCGGCGAGACGAATCCGTGGTCGAAATACTATTTCCGGGAAATGCCGGAAGAACTGGCCGTGGAGTACACGGAGCTGGAGCCGGATGGCGAATACCGCGTCGAGATACGTGCCCGGAACGCCTTCGGGAAACTTTCGGAAAAGGCTCTGACCGGCGAGTTCAAAACCGCCAAGGGCGAGGAGGAAGCCATTGATCGGGACGCGGCAAAACCCGTGGCGAACGTCCTGAACTTCTTCGTCGCGGCAGACGGCGCATTCAAAAATGAACCCGCAGGAAAAAATTTCCCCGTGGGTCTCGAAACGCGCGGCGCGCCGAAAGCCCAGGACGGCTGGGCGGTTTTCGATGGCCGGAGGGACCAGTGCATCGTGAAATTCGGCGAAAAGGACTACGCGCGCCTGCGCCGCAGGATCACGATGGCGTGCCGGTTCCAGTTCGACGCTTTTAAGGAAAAAGGGGCCGCGGACATTTTCGCGAATACCGAGCAGGGCGGGACGGGCTTCGAGCTGAATCACGAGCGGAAAGAGCTGGAATTCTGGTGCAGCGTCTCGGGGCGCTACGTGATCATTCGGACGCCCGTCACGCCGGGGGTTCATACGGCCTTCGGAGTGTACGACGGTCAAAACGTCATTCTTTACCTCGACGGCAAAGAGGCGGCCAAAACCCAGGCCAAGGGGCTTTTGACGTACCCGAAAGACAAAACGGCGCACGCATACAGTGTCGGCTCGGACATCGGGACGAAATTCTCCGGCAGTACGTTTTTCGAGGGGAAGGTCCAGTTCGCCCGCGTATTCAGCTGGGCGTTGAATTCCGCGCAGATCAGGAATTTAACGGAAGAATAAGAATCCAAAGAAAAAGGAAACCGTGGGCCGCGAACTTTCGCGGCCTTTTCCCCATACACGGTTTCATTTCGTTTCTTTTTCAGAACGCAGGAAAATTTCCAGCGCAAGAATACAAATTCCGACCACAAGGCACGAGTCGGCGATGTTGAAATTTGGCCAGTGGTACTTCCCGATCATCACGAGGATCCAGTCCCGGACGGCATAAACCGGCTCGCCCGGCTTATGAATTGGCGTCAGGTTGAAGATCGGAATGTAATTCCAGTCCCACGTCAAGCCGTGCAACCCGAGCCGGTCATAGAGATTCCCCAACACGCCGCCGTTCATCATTCCAAGGGTGAAGGTCCAGAGTTTGCTTTTAGCCGCCTTTCCCCAAAAGAGCCACACCCACGTGATGATGAACGCGACGACGGAAAAACCGGCGAAAATGAGCGAATACCCTTGCCCCATTCCAAAAAGCGCACCTTCATTCAGGCAGGTCTGAAAACCCAAAACATTTGGAATCAGCCAATATGTGGGGTACTTGCCGGGCATTCCGCACCGCTGGAAAATGTAGTATTTGCTTCCAAGGTCCAACGCGAGGAAAAAAGCAACTGCAAAGAGAAACAGAGCGTATCGGGAACGGGGAATTTTCATTTATACTCCTGGCAAAGTCACTGACCGTTTTTCTCAGCGCATTTCACGCACATCCTGGCGTATGGAATAATCTGCAGCCGTCCTTTCGGAATCTTATTCCCGCAGCACTCGCAAATTCCGTAGGTTCCATCCTCAATACGTTCCAGTGCATCGTCAATTTGGGAGAGAGTTTCCCGACCGTTCATCGCCAGACGAAGTGCAAAATCCTGATCATAATTGTCGGAACCCATATCCGCCATGTGAACCGGAACAGAGGAAAGCTCCGACTCGCTTCGATTCAGGGCCAAATCTGTCATGTGCGTGACATCTCCGACCATTCGGGCACGTAACTCAAGCAGGATTTTACGAAATTCATCATAATTGATAGGCGCCATGATTATTCCTTTCAAAGGTTCGATGCTCCCCGTTCAGGGGTATTCTGAAGCCTGATTTTTCTGCATATTTCTGAAAGTGTGATACGATTTTATCCAATTTAATGTTTTTTGTCAAGACAAATATTTTATAAAAACTTCCAAAATATCCAAATCTCCCTGTGCGTAAACCATCCTGCAGCCTACGACATCTTCGATCTCGTTCAGAATCGGGCAGCCCGAGTCGAAAATCAGGTCGATCCCCACGAAATCAAAGTGAGCCAACGAGAGAATTTTTTCGACGACTTCACGTTCCATCCGCGTCATTTTGTGCTTTCGGGCGGAACCACCGAGGGAATAATTGCTTCGGAAATCCGTCTCACTTGTGCGTTCCATTGCGGCCACGATTCGATTTCCTATCACGTACACACGAACATCCCGGCCCGGTGTGTCACAAAGACGCTGAATCAGCCAACTCTTTCCCGGAATTTGAGCAAGAATCAGCGAAATCTGTTCTGTATTCTCAACCCTGAAAACTTCCTGGCCGCCGTGTCCGTCGAGGGTTTTCAGAACGAAAGGAAACGGAAAAAGATTCGAGAAATCAAGAGGCCGTGACTCCAGAACAGGAATGCCCGAAGCCCCAAAATGTTGAATCGTCCGGAGTTTATCGTTGCAAATTTCCGAAACCCACGCCGAATTGACGACCCGCACGCCCTTTGACTCGAACCAGCGGGAAAGGGCTGGCCGTACACATCGCATCAGAACCAGTTCCGGGAGTTTTTCCCGTTTAGTCAAAACCATATCCTCGGCGAGTTTTAATTCCAGATTCCATCCACGGCTCCGGAATTTATCGATGAGGGTCTCCGCAAACCAGCGGTTTCTGGCGAGGCGTTCCCGATCATAAATCAAAAAAGCGTTCATGGGAAAACCGGTTTAATCCTTGAATCCGCACTTCCTTAAAATGTGGCTCATGATGAACCGTCCCACGTCGATCCCGGTTGCATCGTAGAGATTTTTGAAGTGTGCGTTCGTGTTCACCTCGCACAAAACCGGACCGTCGGGGCCGAACAAAAGGTCCACGCCCGCAAAATCGGCCCGTAGGATCTTGCAGACGCGGACGGCCAGTTTCTTTTGCTCCGAGGTCACTTTCCAGGGGATCATCTTCCCGCCGTTCGTCACGTTTGCGCGGAAATCGCCTTCCTTGGCCGTTCGCACGACCGCGGCGACGACCTTCCCGCCAACCACGTGGAGGCGTACATCGGCGGGCCGGCCGTTCCATTCCGAGCGCACAAACTCCTGAAACTGCATGGGGCGTGTGCCAATTTCACGGACGATTTTTTCCAGACTTTCAGGATTTTCAGCGAGATGGACCTGAAACCCAAACGAACCATAGGCTTCCTTGACGACAAGCGGAAAACCGAGCCTTTGCCCGACTTCAGAGAGAAAATCCAGGTTGGGGTACTGGTCGGGCCGAAATGTCTTGGGGGCAAGAATCGTACGTGGTTGGGGAATTCCATGCCCTGCAAGCTCCAGCGCGGTCAGGTTTTTCGAGTCGCATACTTCGATCGCGTGCGAACTGTTGAAAACGCGAAGTCCCTGGCTTTCCAGATGGCGGCAAAGGGCCAAATCTTTGTCCCAGAACAGAACAAATTCGGGCTTGGGACCGAAAAAATGCCTGCCCGGTTCGACCAGAAGGTCCACGTTTGTTTTGATCTCCAGGTTAATATTGAGGTCCCGGCCGGATTGGACCAGCATCTCGTAAAACGTTTCAAACTTTTCCGCATGCACGAAATGATTGACGACGAGCCAGGCGTGTTTCCTGTTTTTCATTTTGAGCGCTCAATCCAGTTTCCAGCATGGGACCCATTCGATTCCTTCTGCCTTCATGCCAAAATCATCCTGAAGTTTTTGAGCCAGGTCAGGCAGATGTGCGGCACCGTAGAAGATCGCAACGTTTTTCTTTCCCTGATTCAACTGCTCACGCAGGACCTTTAGGGCTTTGTCGTTTCGGTCCTGGACGAGTGATGAACCGTTTTTCCCCTCCACCGGTACGATCGTGGATCGAATGTCGGCCATATTTTCAGCGCTCAGCCGGCGCAATGCTCTGGATTTATTTGGAGAAACCAGAAATTCCAGATAATACTGCAATTCTTCCCTGGACGTTTCGGATCTTTGGGCGCTTCCGTAACCTATGGATCGTACATACCAGACAAGAAGACCATCCCCACGTTTTTTCATTGCGGCCTTGAATTCGGTCTCTGTCATGTCGGCGTGGATAAAATTTTCGGCGTGGTAATCAATCGAGCCAATCTGGAACTTCAGCCCCATCATCTTGGCCGAGAGTCTCTGAATGGTACCGACGATCCCTTTGCTTTCCTGCGCGCTGGAAGGCCTCGGGTCACCATTACCGACCATTTCGAAAAGGACAGCGTCAAAATGGGTAAACTTTTCATTCAAGGTTCGGTAATACCGCGCCTCGCCGATATGAATCGCCCCGACGAGGGTCACGCGCTGGGAGCCATCCGGTGAAACGAACGTTACGAGTGATGTGTCGAATGACTTAAGTGATCCATCTTCTGACCTTACCAGCCTGGTGAACGGATTCTCAGGCAGGGTAAATTCCTCTGATTTGACACCTTTCAGACCTGAAAGCAAAAAAAGGAGAACCAAAAGAAAATGGAAACGTACATTTAAAATTGGAGTCATAGTCAACCTTTAACGATTATCGGGATAAAAATTTTTATCGTTTTAGAAGGATTATAGCAAAAATTTGGAATCTTGTATAGATTGATATTTCAAAATTTCCGATTATTAGAGAAAGTGCGTCTATAGATTTTTTTAGCACAACAGGAAAAAATGGAACAAACAGAAAGCACCAATCAGACTGAAGGAGCTGCGGTACAGACTCAGATTCTGTGTGAAGCAGATGACGGGTTCAAGAGTTGGATATCAAATTACGGGGGCAGTCTCGTTTTTGCGACACGCCGTTCCGGCAAGCTCTGTTTTTTGGGTTGGGATGGTCAGATGGTGACCCTTTTGATGCGTCAGATGAACCTTCCCACAGGGCTTGAGGTCCTTCGTGGTCAAATTTTGGTTTCGACCCGGTACGAGATTTCGCTTTTCGGTGACGCGCCGCTTTTGGCGTACGAATATGACCCTAAAAAACCAAGCGAATACGACGCGTGCTACCTGCCTCGGGCCAACTGGATCATTGGTGATTTGGGTGCCGGAGATATTTTCCACGATCGGGAGGGTATCCTTTTCGTGAATACGCGCTTTTCGTGCATTTCACGACCGAGTTTTAAGTACCATTTTGAGACATTTTGGAAGCCGAAATTTGTTACAGAAATCGTTCCGGAAGATCGCTGCCACTTGAGCGGTGCCACTTCTGTAAACGGTCGCCTGGCGTATGTAACTGCTTTTTCCACTTCCAATGAGGCTTTCGGCTGGCGTGCGAACCCCTATGAAAGTGGTGTCCTGATAGATGCCCGAACGAACGAAATCCTCCTTGAAGGGCTTCGGATGCCTCGTTCACCCCGTTGGTATAAGGAATGTCTGTGGTTCCTGAACTCGGGAGCAGGCGAGCTTTGTGTGATGAACCCGGAAACTCGCGAGACGAAAACCGTCTGCCATCTCCCTGGTTTTACACATGGCTTGACTTTTTGGGGAAATTATGCTATAGTAGGTATATCAAGAGTCCGAAAACCGGAAAATTTTGACAAAATTTCGATTCGGAAACTGAACAATACGACCTATTGCGGCGTATGTATAGTGAATATACTTACGGGTCGCACAGAAGGAATGTTTATTTTTGAACAGGGCTGCGATGAGATTACCGACCTGGCCCTCCTCCCCGAAGTACATCGTGGGATGATCCTTACTACAGATCGTTCTGATTGCTTCGATGCTTTAACCACAGAAAAATACTCCTGGTGGATTCGCCCGGAGTGAGACAATACATTGTAACTTAACGCGGGAACGGCAGTTTCCGCCCATAACCGTACTAAATTTTAAGTGAATCGAACGTTCACCGTATGGGTGGTGTACGTTCTTTTGACAATTAACTACAAGGAGAGCGAGATGTCGATCCTGAACCTTTCGTCGCTGGGTAAAATTTTCAATACTTCTTCAAAGAAGGGAAGTGGCAAAAAGTCCATTTCCGAAAAGATGAACCGCAAGCTGGCACTTGACTCACTGGAGGCCCGTGTTCTTCTGTCGGTGACCCCGAATAACGCTTCGGAGCTCTTGGTCAATACGGAATACAGCACTAACCAGTCGACCTATACCAACGGTAACGCGATCTCGGTGGACGACGATGGTGATTACGTTGTAACCTGGACTCGTGGGGATAACATCTATAAAGATACGACCTATGGAAATGTTGGTTGGTTTACTCAGGATGACGAGCTGGTTTTCTTCACCGACCGAAACTTCATCGATGGCAATTATACCGACGATTTGGGGCAAACCCATGATATAGAACTGGTTCCCTACGAAGACCCATACGCGACAGTAACGCCGGAAGTTTATTATGTTGACCAGGACGGCAACGAAGGCTGGACGGATGATGAAGGTTTCCACGCCTATACCGCGCAAGAGGCTGCCTTCCGTAAATACACGATTTACGTTTATGAAGTCGATGGAACGCAATACCGCGATAATGTGGTTTATCGGGACAGTGACCGTTTCTACTACAATGTTCGGGTCGGGCAATACTATGCCACGGGCGAAACGACTGCTGACGGTGAACGTGAAATCATTAAAGAAGTCACACTCACCCGCAAAACTAGGATTCCGGCTTCCGCGCAGCTTGTGGACTATAACGTTTACGGTCGTTACTTCACCGACGAGGTTCAGCGTTTTACCATCGACACTTCCGGGCTGGGTAAAAGTACTGGCGCCAACGATGGCGAGATGCTTTATAAGGCCGAGCTGCAGGTTGGAGAGTGGTACGAACAGTCGATCACATTCTCCACATGCTACAATAATGAAGATCCTTTCAACACCAGTTATGACCTCACGTACACCTATCCGTCAGGTGAGGCGAAAACTGCGACTTTTGACTTTGCCGAATTATCAGAACAGGGCAAAGACAACGCTCTGGTAAACGCCAAAAACATTCAGGCGTCGCTGGAAGGTATTTTCGGCGAAGGAAATGTCCTAGTCACGCCCGAAACGACACTGAAATATAATATCAAATTCAAAATCGAAAACCCGGCGGAAGGGTCGTCTGTTCCGGAATATCAAACTGCCTTCCAGATTGCCTGCACGGATCAGGATTCGGGCTTCGGCGCCTCGGTGGAACTTGGGAATATGCCAAATGCGTACCAGTTCTACTTCGAATACGTGAAGGTTTACAACAGCAGAGGCGTGTGGACTGGCGAATACCAGAAAGAACTGGACGAAGAAGGCAACTGGACCGGTCGCTATGTCGTGGATGGCAGCGCAACTGCCGCGGAGATCGCAACGGCTTTTGAGCGTGGTGAGTATGCTACATCTCAAAAATATATGCCGGTTTCCGTAGTATCTGCGCCTGTAATGGGAATGATAAGCGGCTCTTTCCAGAATTACACAGTCAATGTTGTCCCTGTGTACGGTCTGGACACCAACAAAGATCTGGTCGGTTTCGACATTACATTCGTAAACGGTTCCGGCAAGCAGAACATCCCGGAAATCAAGATCAACCGGATTTACACGATTTCCGAAGAGTACTTCCCTGAAAACAGGAAAGATGATGTTACGGATGGCTGGAACATGGAAAACACCATGAGCAAGGCTTACCGCGACGAAATGGCGAAAATCGAGAAGGTCAGAAAATTCAAGGAAGAGGCTGAAGATATTCTCGATGAGGCGCAAGACAGGATCACTCAGGTCAACACTTACGAAGATGCCTATGCGGAATCGGTTGACAAGATTGCCGAGGTCCAGGACTTCGAAGCGAAAGTGGATAAAGTCAACCAGGTTAGAGACGTTGAAAAACAGATCGAGCTGGTTACCGAAATCGAGGACGAAATCGCACTTCTCGACAGCGAACTGGAAATCATCGCGTCTGTTCAGAATCTTGAAGATAACGCGGATCTGATCGACTCCATTACCACCATCGAGCAAAACGCTGCAGACGCTCAGAACGCGTATAACCTTTTCAAGCCGGAAGCTCTCGCGGGAATAGCCGATTTTGAAAATTTCGGCACCGCGGTGGAATCCATTCCGGCTGACCAACTGGAAGAAGTTTCCAAAGATGACAACAAAACGGTGAATAAAGTCATTGACCAGAACATTTATATCACCACATATAAAGATACCAGTATTTTCTACGAAAACAGGGATACTGGCTACACGTATCTGGATAATGTTCCCGCAAACACCAAGGTTTACAATGCAACCGGTGAGAACGTAAGCAAGTCGTATATTTTCTATACGAATACAAACGTTCAGGTTTACACCGATAACGTCAGGAACGAGAAAATCACCATCGACAACGCCCAGAACGCCTCGACTTATGAGGATCTGGCGGCCAAGACGACCTTTAAGTTTGACGCTGATGATAGTTCCTGGGTTTATACGGAACAACTAAGCAATACTTCGATCAGTGAATCAGCGGGCGAGAAGGTTTACAAGTCTGATCAAGCCACGGTATCGATAACGGATGTTGCCGGCAGTCGCAGGTACGACTTCGGTGATTTCGCGATTATTGCGACCATTGCAGGCAATGTTGAGACATACGAGATTGAAGGTGAAGGGATTACCCTTACGATCACGAACAAGGGAACCGATGCCGAGCAGAAAACCTATACGGACGCCAATACCGGGGTTGAGATCGAAGTTGAATCCGATGGAACGACCAAAACCTATACCGATACTGTCAACAATCTGACGGTTACCGACAATGGAAACAGAACGTACACTCTCGAAGACGGTACGGCTGTTCTCACGTTCAACCGCAATACGGACACGGGTTCCTACACGGACGAGGACCGCGGTCTGAACTTCTCCATTACGGAGAAAACCATCGCCGGAGGCCAGACCGAAAGAACCTTCCGAAATCTGGACGACAAAATCTCCATTTCTACGGTTGAAGTGGAAGCCGGGGATCCCAAGGTCTTTACCATCAAGAAAGACAACATCACGTTCACCGTTATTACGGATACGACCAGCCGGTTTGAGTACACCGCGGAAAACGAGGAAGACAGCTTCTCCGTTGATATTGAGGATTTCGGCTGGTACAAGATGTACACGTTCGACAATGGTGATATAATTAACGTTGAAGATCACGAAGACGATACACTTTATGAGAATCCTTACGGCATCGATTTCACGGTAGATAAAGCGACTGGTGAGATCGTTTACGAAGACACTCTCCAGGGAATCACGTTCACCATTACCCAGATGGAGAACGCCAAAATCTACCACGAAGACGGAAGTCCTTTGACGTTTATCGTCTCGCAGGACCCGAAAAGCACGACTTATCGTGTTGCGGGCGAAAATGTTGCCATTACCGTCGAAAAAGGTTCTGACTCTAAAATTTATACGGACACTTTCGCTTCGGTTCGTGTTACCCACAACGATGACGGGTCCACGACCTACGATTTCCTTGATGGAAATACGACCATTTACTCAATTATTGTATCCGGGTATCCAGGAAACGAGATTTATACCGTTCAACGGGGTACTGAACAGATCACTTTCGAGAGCGAGAACCTCAGTGTTTACGAGGAACTCAGCGGTAACGAGGTTGTCTCTCAGGTCATCATTGATGAAGACGGTGATGTTACGACCTATTACGACCAGATGGAAAATGGCGTCGGTCAGTATATCACGGTCACGATCGATGAAGGAACTGGTATCACGACTTACTGGGATGCCCTGAACGGTGTTGAAATTGAAGATGACCCCAATGCCGGAACGCTGACTTACACTGGAAACGGCACGACAATTACGGTCGATACAGATGAACAGTCCACGACTTATCGTACGGGGATCCGTGAGTATGTGATCAATGAGAAAAACGGCGAACACTCGATTGCCGACGTTGTTACTCTGAAAGAGTCCTCTGAGGAATTCCGTATCAACCCGACTTCGGACGAGGTATTCAACCGCAAGTCCAAGATCCTCCGTAACACGGATCAGTACGAATCTGCCGTGGCGCTGGACGACAACGGCGACTTTGGTTTCTCCTGGACAAGTGAAACTCTCGGAACCACCATCAAAGGCAGTTTCACGGATGTTTACACGAGACTGTACTCCGCGTCGATGATCAATGCCTATAACGCGGCTACGAAGTCGTATGTACAAATCAATGATGGCAAAGCCTACAAGCCCACAACCGGCGCGATGATGGTCAACTCGAAGACCTCCAACCCCCAGCAGTCCAGCAGTATCGCGATGGACGATGCCGGGAATGTCTTCGTTGTTTGGGCGGAAACGGCTCAGACGCTCTCCTTCGAAAACGGAATTTATATGTCCGCGCTGGATTGGAAGGGGAACCGGATCGATCTGAGATCACTCGGTCTCACCGACAATGTTACCGCCGATGGTCTTTCCATTCGCGTTGACATGGAACCGGCCGGTCACGCCGTGATGCCGCAGGTTGCCGTTTCGCCGGACGGGAAAACGGTCGCGGTCGCCTGGAACTGGGTAAACCCCAATCTGCCTGCCGAGGGTGAACTTCGCATGAGCATTTTCACCTATAATACCGATGAAAACAAGAATGTCACGCTGAACAGAACTGTCGAGATGTATCAGGTGGACGCGAATATGGCCCGGAATGTGGGTTACAATTCAGGTCTCGATAACAAGCACACGCCGTCTTCCACCATCTACTCCTATGACAACAACGCTTCGCTCCAGATCAATAAGGCGGGGCAGATTGGCATCGCGTGGACGGGCGAGGGTGTTGACACTCTGGGTATGCTGACGATCGATACCTATTTCTCCCAGTTCACACTGAATAACGGTGGACTTGTGACCCTGCGCAATAAGTACCGTATCAACAGTGCGTCTCTGGATTCCGCCGGTGCGACTACGTGGTGCTGGAATCATCAGAATCCTACCCTCGCGATCGATGCCGATGGTGACTTCCTCGTCTCCTACGATGGCGCAGGTAAAGATGTCAGTGAATCCATCTCGGTTAGGGGATTGGTTCTCAATCTTCTCCAGCAGAAGATCAATGAAGAACAGAATGCCGACCTGCTGCCGTACATCAACTGGTATTATATGCAGAATTACACATCGTATTCTGACCATGACAATCCCATGAAGCCGTTTGCCTGGGTCGATACGGCCATTCAGGATTTCTGCGCACGTGCGCTGAAAGGCCAGTTCGAAGATCCGAATGATCCCATGATGATTTGGAATTCCGCCTACGACCAGAATGGCAATCCGGTGAATGGGTATTATGACAATGCCCGGACGTACCGTGTTGTTACTGAAAACGGCGATGTCATTGAAGGTTATCGGGTTGCGCAAAGTACTGACTCGAACAGTGTACACGTCGATTTCAACTACGACGAGGCCGTCAATGTCAACGCTCCGGCCGGGATTCACAAAGTTTACGCCGGTATGAAGGTTCAGGTCCTTCGTGATGGTGAAATTGTGGAGCTCCAGCGGCTCGCTTCACCGACAGACGATGGAACCATTAAGACATACACAGAATACAGAAACCTCACAGCCGAAGAGGGCGGCCCCGCTGTCGCACGCGTAAATGGCGCGGACAAACTGGTAGGTGTTCTGGACGAGAACGGCAATGAACTGCTCCTTCCGCAGGTCATTTATCCAAAGACCATTGTGACCAAAACAAAGGAACCGGGTCAGAATGGCGGGCAGGCAACGGAAGTTGAGACGACCACATACGATTATACTTTCACGGAA
Source organism: Thermoguttaceae bacterium (assembly GCA_030530205.1). GTDB lineage: Bacteria > Planctomycetota > Planctomycetia > Pirellulales > Thermoguttaceae > RGIG3701. Next base: position 28,871 of record JAUMVK010000010.1, read on the forward strand.
GAACTGAACTACAAGAACGCCGTTGACATTAATGACGGTATCGTTACGGTCCAGGGTTATCGTGCTGCTGGCGCTGTCGTCACCTATACCGTTTTGGAAAAAGGTTTCGAAGTGGAGCGCGTGCGCGTCGCAGTCGAATCCGATTCCGACAAGAACTACGGTTACGATTACAGTGACAGAGTAAGCATTCGTGATGCCGTATCTGGCGTTACCTATTGGGGTTATCTGGATGAAGATGGTAATCCGGTCCGGGTTCGGGTCGTGAACAGTGACGGCGTAGAGGAAGATCTGCCGCTCGTCGCGAGGTCCTCCGACCGTGCCTTCCGCCCGAATTATGAATGGAATGATCATGCCTCCGAGGTTATTGGTGTCGATCCGGCTGGGAACGTCCTTTATGGTTATAAAGATGTGAATGGTGATGATGTCACCATGACCATCATGTATGTCCATGAAGACGCCGCGGGCAATATGGTCTATGAAGAGGTTACCGGGTTACGTGTCGCAGATCCTGCGGATGAAGGAACCTCTGATTCTGAATTTAACCTCCGTGACGCCACGCCTGCTATCAAGGTCGCCACTCAGGAACAGTACGCGCGGTTTTACGCGATCCTGCACTCCGTCCTGGATATGACCAAGGGCGAAAACACTGGTGTCCTGTATTCCTCGTTCGACGCCAATCCGATCATTTCTCCGGGTACGATTGCCGAGAACCCGACGGTGTTGACCAGCGATTCCATTGTGAATGCGATGCGTGACGGTGAAGACGCCAAGTACTATGTCACTCTGGATCGTACCAGTTTCTTCAGCGAGAATAACAATCAGGGACGTCACATCAACGGCCTGACCTACGCGACCAAGTACCTCATGGACGACAATGGGAATCCTGTCTTTGACGCGAATGGTCGGTTGATCGACAAAGAAGCCGTAAATCCTGACGAGCTGGAAACATATTCGTTCGATGAAATCGTTCACAGAAAATTGACTATTATCCTGGTTTGCCAGCCGGATAATCTCGACTATGGTGAGCTGGGTAATTCAGGTCTTTCGCCTGACCAAGTTATGAACATTGAAGTCAATGTGGATCTGCTTGGTGATATGACTGACTGGCGCGGGAATCCAATTGCGGCGGCATACACCCGTAACAACCCGTACATTAACGCGGCTGCCATTGCGGCCCGTATTGAGCACGCGGTTGAACAGGCGATCATGGCCAATTATCAGGACGATCTTCTTTGGACGGAAAATCAGGGCGCATCCCAGGGCTGTGTTTCCGTCAATGTTGTCTCGACCGCGCAGGCTCGTCTGTATGACGATACGGTTTATGATATTTCCCAGGATAACGATACGTATGAAACGTACTCGGCGGATAAACAGGTCTTTGAGATCCAGTTCACAGGACAATTCCATGACGCGATCGGAATGGTAGGTGTGACCTATAATTCCACTCCTGATGACCCCTATGTGATTTCCCGGTCCAGTTATATGGTGGACCTGAACCACGCGGAAGGCTGGTACACTCGCTTCAACATCAACGGTGAACTGAATGAAGACGTGGTCCTCGATCTGAGGAATATCAATACCATCGATGGGAAATACAACGCTTTCGAAGCTGCGCTGCGGACTGCTGCCGGCAATCCTCAAACGCTGACGTTTGAAAGAGTCAATATGGTTTGTGACAATGCAAACAATGATTACGGCTATGAATACGGTCAGGTATATCAGGTACTTATCATTAAAGATACCAGTGTGCTCAATCCGGATGATGAGGCGTTTTCATTCAGTTTGAATACCAGCAACCCCGACGCCAACAATAATAACAACAATAACAACAATCAGGATAATCAGGATAATGTGCCGAAATATCCTGACTGGGCTACTCATACGCTCGCGGCTGATATTTATCAGACGTCTCGTGGACGTGACCGCGGCCCGCAGAGCTTTGCTTATTCCCAGGGCTCTGGCGGTACATCGCAGGCGTTCAGCAGTGTCGGCATGACTCCGGAAGGTGATTTCGCATTTGTGTGGACCCAGTACAATAAGGATTCCAACGGTATGTTGCGCAGCCAAAGCATCTACACGCGGACCTTTAACGAGATTTACGATACCTATGGGCCGCGTGTTTCGGATGTTTACTACTCCAACTCGACTGGTCTTCAGAAGATTACGGAAGGCAGTACCGTTCAGGATTTGAGTTCCTCGGATGAAACCAAAGCGCTTATCGTCACCTTCACCGAAGACATGATGGACTATCTGAAGATGGATTCCCGGCTGGAAGACTGGGAGAAGGATCGTTGTGAAGCCCACAGCGTTACTAACCTTGCCAACTGGGTCCTCGTGAAAGATGGTACCATACTCACCAACGCCATTAAGGATATTTATTTCGGCATGAATGCCAGCGCAGACCCATTCATCCAGGATAAAGGCACGATCACGGCTCTGTGCGAGAACAAATGGGAAGCGGTCGTTATTCTGAATGATGACGTTGATTTGAGCACGGGCAATTACCAGCTCCAGCTCAATCAGGTCATTCAGGACGCAAACGGAAGAGACCTCAACAGCGATGGGATCGATATTGAAGGTTCCAACACCACCCTCAACTTCGACATTCTGACCGGCGCTCAGGACGTCGAAGACGAAACACCAGAACCGGATTATGAAGGCGATCAGGTGCTCGTCGATCTGGACAACACCAGCGACATCTGGTCCCCAACCGCTCTGGCGTCCGACCCGGAAGGTGATTCTGTGTTGGTCTGGACCTCGAAGGAAACCGGTAAAGAGGGCATTTACGCCAAAGTCAAGTACCTCAAGTGGGATGAGTCGATTAGCGAAAATCGTGAAAATGACGCTCTTGATGAAGGTGAAATCGTGATCCAGGTCACCGACGACGCGACGGCATTTGCTGGCAGCGTGGATATGAGCGGCGATGGAAACTTCGTCGTCACCTGGACCGCGAACTCGAACGATGGCTACAAAGGCACGTATGTTTACGCGAAGGTCTTTGACCTCAATGGCAATGCAATCACGGACGCTTTTGTCGTGAGCAAGATGAAAGCCACGTCCAAGTGGAGCCAGGTCGCGGTTTCCGAATCGGGCGATTTCGTGATCACGTGGCAGACGCTTGACAAAACCAATGGTTGGGACATTTTCGCCCAGCGTTATGATCAGGACGGTAAACTCCTCGGAACGGTGGATGAGGTCCAGGTTCTGAACTTCTCGCGCGATTTCAGCGGGTCGTTCCAGATTCGTTTCACGCACCCGGACACCTATGAAGTCTTCACGACGGATTGGGTCGAGTTCCAGAAGACTTACACGAGCTACCGTGACATTCAGAAAGCTTTGGATGATCTGGAAATCCCGGGGCTGAAGTTCAAAGTCACGGCAAAATCCCGTACCCAGATCTATGTTACGATCATCTGCGACAATTCCATCATGAACCCGGATATCGAGCAGATGGAAATTGTCACTAGCAAGACCAGTAAAGGTTCCGCCGCGGTTACGGAATCGATCGAAGGCTCCAGAGCGCCGTTCCAGGTCAACCAGACCACGGAAGGCAATCAGCAGTATGCTGCTATCGATATGGATTACAAAGGTAACTTTGTGATCTCCTGGACCAGTAACGCGGTTGATTCAGCCGATGCCTGGGATACGGACATTTACGCGCGTCAATTCAAGAGCAGTCAGGAAATCGGTTTGCTGAATGGTATCATCAAATCAGAGGTTACGGAAGATTTCAGTAACTCCATGCCTAAAATTACGTGGATGGACGATGTAGATGAGCCGATCTCCACGCAGTCTGGTGTTGCGTTGATCTCTGTGATCGCTGATCCGCAGACCGGAATGGGCTGGACGGGTTCCGGTGTTCTCCTTTCCGATGGAAACTGCACTTACGTCCTGACCGCTCAGCACTGCGTGAACTCCCAGGGAATCATCTCGAACCGGGAAAATACCACGATTCAGTTCTACAATACTGCAGGGGCTGTAGTTACAGCTCACGTGGAAGATGTTTACCTTTTCAATGGCTACAATCCAAATAACCAGGTTGGTGACATCGCACTGATCAAACTGACGGAAAGCTTCTCCGGTTCTGTTACTGGCTTCGGAATCAACCGCGAAGCGGGAATCGAACTGGGCGCGGTTTACACCCGTTACGGATTCGGAACCTACGGCAAAGGCTCTGAAGGCAATGTGAATGATGTGGACGGCACCATGCACACGGGCCAGAACCGTTGGGAATACGTTGGCGATGACGGTTTCCTCCTCTTCGACTTTGACGATGGAACGGCGGAAAACAACACTCTTCCGGAATGCATCGCGGCCGTATATGGAGACAACATCAACAGTGACCTCGGTGTCGGCGCAACGGAAACCAACTCCTGCAAGGGTGACTCGGGAGGTCCGTGCCTCATCGTTGTGAATGGTGAACCGGTCGTGGCTGGTATTTGTGCCGGCGGTTTTTCTGAGGATAGTAAATATGGCGATTGCTCCTACGACACTCAGGTCGCCTACTATGCCGACTGGATCGATTCCATCATCGGTGTCAGTGACGGCGCTACAAGCGGCGAATTCCTTGTCAATACGTCCAAGACTGGTACGCAGAAATGGTCGGATGTGGCCCTGGATGCCGATGGTGATTTCGTCATTACGTGGACCAGTACCGCTTCGGAATCCAACACGGAAACGGATGTTTACGCAAGACGTTACAGCAGTGACGGCACAGCGTTCACGGATTCCGACTTCAAAGTCAATACTTATACGGGACGTCAGCAGCAGCTCTCCAAGGTGGCGATCGACGCCGATGGCGATTTCGTCATTACCTGGGAAAGTTACCAGGAATACGGTGACGGTTCTTCCGTCGGTGAGGCCAATAACTACGGCATTTATATGCAGCGTTACGCCTCCAACACGGAGTGGAGCGATCGAAAGTCGCTTTACGGACCCAATGGTGAAAGCGGCACCGAAATGCGAGTCAATACCACCGTGTTCGGAAACCAGCGTATTCCAAACGTGGCTATGACTGCTACCGGTGACATCTTCTTCGCGTGGCAGAGTGATGAAACCATCGAGGATCAGTTCACTGGTTCCAACGACATTTACTCCCGTGCCATTTACAAGTCCGTTGACGATGCCGGCCCTGTCGTCGTGCGTATCGCGGGTGAGTTTACCCCGACCATCATTGGAATCGAAGGTGAACTCATCGATTCCGAGAGAAACCCGATTCTGGACGATAGCGGTAACCCGATCTACGTTAATTTCCTCATCGAAGATGATGGTACTTACCTCCAGAATGAAGATTACTGGTTCATTGACAGAGACGGTTACCTCGTGAACGAGGCAATGACCGTTCTCAAGAATGGCTTTATCGTTGGAACGAATGTCAAAATCGACAATATGTTCATGGAAAACGGTAAGCTTTACCTCCAGGGTGGTTCCAGCTATTACGATCTGAATGGAAACGCGCTGGCCGGCAAACAGCCTGCTGTGACCCTGCTTCAGAATGGTAAACTGGTCGATTCCCACGGCAACGTTACGAACATTAAAGCGGAAGTCGCCATTCAGGATGGTAAAGTCTTTATTATGACGGAAACCGTCCGGAAGTACTACAACGCCGATGGTAACGAAATCGCTTCGGCAACGCCGGTGGACCGCCTGACCGACGCCTCGAACTACCTGCTTGACGTGAACGGAAATCAGGTCCTTGTGAACGACAAACCGGTTCTGGTCGATAAATGCTGGGTTGCTGACGGAAAGGTTTACCTCAAGAACGTCGAAGGTTACTACCTCGACCGTGAAGGTAAAATCTCAGCAAGCAAAATCGCCGCTGAAACGTACTCCAGCGATGGTAAACTCATCATCAACGGTAAGGTTTCGAACATTACGGCTACTGTCCGCTGCGATGATGGCAAGATTTACTTCGAGTACATCGTCAAAGAAAATCTCGATCGTGACGGCAACGTGAAAGACAGGATTGGCGTTGATTCGCTCGTGAACATTTCCGGTCTCAGTGAAAACACGACCATTTACGGCAAAATCAATGATGGCCTTTACATTACGTTTGATGAACAGCTTTGGGGACAGCACGCGAATGAACGTCAGCCGATCAGCATTCTGAGCAAGAGTAACATCATCATCAAGCTCGATGGTGTCAATGTTACCTCCCAGATCGTGGATCACATCGAACTGGCGAACGATGCCCGCGGTATCGGTTTCGACAATATCGACCCGAGCTACACGGGAAGTGTGGATCATCATTCCGAAAAAGACATTTACAAGATCGTCTTCAAAGATGGTGTTTCCCTGGAAACCGGTACATATCAAATCACCATTAGTGATGATGTCGAAGACCGCTTCGGCAACAAGCTGGACGGTGACAGTGACGGAACTCCTGGCGGTAACTACGACCTGATCTTCACCGTGGTCGCGGACCTCGATGATGAAGGCAACGTGAACTCCGACATTGATGATTCCGGCGATTCGGGCAAGGACAGCGACAGCGAAGTGAACGCGGTTTCTATCGCTTCCCAGTCGGATCCGTCAGTCGCAATGAACAAATGGGGTGATTACGTTATTGTTTGGGTTTCTGAAATCCCGATGCCGGTTCAGAATAACGACGATGACAATGACGATGGCAGCGACAATACCAATGATGGCGAGGATACGAGACCGTGGGCCGGTGAGACGGTCATTATGGGTCAGCGTTACCTCCGTGACGGAACCAAAGTCGGTGGTCAATTCTGCGTTTCCGATTATACATCAACGATCGTCAGAGATGGTGTTACCAGTACGCAGACGCTGCATCTGAGAGGTATTCAGAAGACCCCGGCGGTCGCGATGGACGACGAAGGCAACTTCGCTGTCACGTGGACCGTCAACGGGCGTGACCTCAATGAAGACGCTCTTGTGAGTGCCGATGAAATGGCCCAGTATGACGTCTTTGTCCGGACCTACAATATCGACGGCGAAGCGACCAGCGTTCCGTTCCTCGTTGATGACAGTGCGCTGCTCTTCAGGAAGAGCGGTAATAACGGTATCACCACGCTGCCGGATTACGCAACCCCGGGAACTCAGAAGGATTCCGCCATCGCGTACTCCAGAACGGATAACACGTTCGTGGTTACGTGGACGGTGGACAACTCGAAAGACTCCGGCTCTGGTACGTATTACTGGCAGAATGACAAAAACGGCATTTACATGGCTCGTTTCAAGGTCGCCGATGTGGACGACAGTTCCGCCAGCGAAAGCAGTATCCTGCCGATTTACAGACAGGAAATTCCGCAGCTCGTCAACAACATCAGTACGTTCTCCCAGATTCACTCCTCCGTTGCTGTCGATGGAGAGGAAAATGTCGTCGTGGTTTGGGAATCGGATAGTTCCAATACCTCCCTGGACATCTACCTCAAGAAATTTGAAGTCACGAACACGACCGACAGTGGGAATTATATTTCCGGTTACTCCAACTTCAATGGTGATTTGGGGACTCAGACCCTGGTGAACCAGTACACGCAAGATATTCAGAAATTGCCTGATGTCGCGATGAATGACGAAGGTGACTTCGTGGTCGCCTGGGCATCCCGCGAAAAAAATAACGACTATGACATCAAGTTCCGTACCTACAACTACAAGGGCAATGGAACGGGGACCTGGACCGATGAGCAGAAAGCCAATACGGTCACTACGTTCGATCAGCAGTCGCCAGCGGTAGCGATCACCAGAAATGTCACGACCAAATCCAGGAAAGAGCCGAATACGTCCTTCTCGATCGTCTGGACTTCCTACGGTCAGGAAAATCAGTCCGAACCAAGCCAGGGAGTGTACATGATCGCGTACAAGTCCATTTCGGATGTCGATCCGGTTACCAACACGATCCGCGGTGAAAACAACATTCGTACGAAATCCGGCCAGGAAGTTCTTGTGAATGTTTATAAACCGCAGGACGAGTTAAATCCGGACATCGCGATGAGCTGGTATGGTGACATTGTTACGGTTTGGGATGGCCCGTCGATTGCCGGTATCCCTGACCCGGTTCATAACATTGAAGAGATCAAAGCTCTCCTCGCGGCCCACTATCATGGATCACCAGCCAACGCTAGTGAATATGATGGCATGAGCGCGACGGCCCTTATCAGACTCTTCAACAACACCTTCGGCACCAGTATCTTCAAGAGTTACCTGTCGAGTTACGATTCGAACGCCAACCTGGCGCAAATCCTTCAGGATGACGATTACGTACCGCTTCAGGTTGCGGGTTTGGATACGTTCTCGAGTTCCTACTCGACCCAGGTCCAGACAGGTCCGTCGGTGAGTGTTGAAAATGGAAGAACGACCATTTACACCGAGAAGAACACCACTTCCGATGTGGTCATCAACCTCGGCAATGATAAGCCGACCTTGACGATCAACGGGAAAGCCATCGACCTTGCCAATACAAGTGCCTACACCTTTAACGGCTACAATGCCGGCAGTGCGATGGTAAATGTTACGGTTCAGGGCGTTGGCAGCGAGAATGTTTCCATTTCAAACGGTACCTTTACCATCAGTAACGGCGCTTATTCCTTCACCGTGAAGAACATCAACTCGGTGGTCGTCAACAGTCAGAACGTCAACCTGAACGTGAATACCCGCAAGGGCGCTTCCTTCATCGTGGACGGGAATATGGCGCACCTCACCGAGAAGGCCGCGTACTTCACCATCAACGGCTGCTCGGCAATCACTGCCCTTGGAAACAGCAGTGCCGTGGCGAAGCTGACCGGTACCGAAGACGAAGAAGAATTCCAGGTCAAGGCCAATGAAGTTACGATGAACGGCCGCGTTTCCGTTTCGGTAAAAGGCTTCGACAAGGTTACACTCAACGGCAGCGCTCAGGACGAAGTGTTCTTCAGAAATGTGGGCAACTTCACGGCCAACGGCTCGGTAATTACCGTCGGCGGCGTGGAAGCGTCCAACTTCGCCAATGTCAGTGTTACCTCCCTCAGCACGGGTGTTGGAAATGTCACCACCAGCGGTACTGCCTCGGTGAACGTTTCGGGCAAAACTCTCACCATTGTGGGCGATGGATTCACTCAGACCTATACAGGTATGAATACCCTGAACCTCACTGGTACGGAAAACGCCAGTGCGACCATCTCGGGCGGCTCGGTGGTGACCTGCGATAACGGAACGCTCACTGCTGCCAGGTACACTGTGAACGCCTTCGGTCAGATTGCCGTTCAGAACGCCGCCAAGGTCACCCTGAAAGGTTCGGAAGGCGACGACACACTGACGATCAACGCCGCTGGCGCCACGTTTGAGTCCGCTGGTTCTGTCGTGACCTTCAACACCTTTGATACTCTGACACTGAATGATACCGAAGGAAACGACGCGGTTTCGGTCCAGAGCAATGTAAGCTCGGTCATCATCCAGAATGGTATCGCGAAAATCAACGACAAGATTACTCTTAATGGAGTATCCACGCTGGCGGTTGCCTGTGCGAACGCCAACGCTACGGCCAAGGTGTATGGCTCATCTGGCAATGATGAGTTCACACTCGCTGAAAGCGTGGTTTCCGCGAACATCGGGGATGCGTCCTACACGATCACGGGTACTTCCTACATTACGATCGTCGGTAATGAAGGTGACGATGTTCTCACCGTTACTGATACGGCCGGTGATGATACATTCACCCTTGCGCCGTCTTCGCTGACTGCCAGAGGCAACAACTACATCTGGTCCGTCAGTTCCGTGAAGAACATCAACCTGTACCAGACCAACGGCGGTAATGATACGCTGAACGTCAATGGTTCACGTACTATTGACAACGCGGTGATCAGTCCGCAGTTCATCTCCGTGACCAACACGGCCAAAGAGACGGTTTCCGCTTATGGCTTCAAGAACCTCCAGGTCAACAACGTGGAATACCTCTCCATGTACGACTCCGAAGGTGACGATGCCCTGACGATCGCCTCGAACGGTCAAGTCACGCTCGAAAGCGCGGGCAGCTACTTCAACCGTATTTCCGGCTTCAGGAAGTTGAGCGTTTATGTCAGCGGTGACGGTGAAGATACGCTGGATGTGGCTGCGGGCATTCAGGCTGTGGATGAAGTCTTCTCGGCAAAAGACAATTCGTGGACTGTCGAAGTGAACCGGTTTGACTTCTGAGGATAAGGGGGAGTCCTGATGGATTCCTCCCCAAATAACAAAAGGCGGCATCGATTGTGAACTCGTTGCCGTCTTTCATTTTAGGCAAGATATTTTCATTGTAACGTTTGTAAGTTATTTTTCTTAATCAGCAAGGATTTTTTCGTAGAAAACCGGGAAAAGACCCAAAAAACGATTGACTTTTTGAGTAAATTTGACAATAAATTAAGAAGAGGAGGTTCTATACTTTACTCGAGAGCTTCCCGTCAAACGCCTGGCTGATTATCGACCGGGGATTTATTTACGAACAGGAATTCCATTATGGCACAAAATTATCTGGCTGTTGAAGAAGTCGCGTCCTTATTAAATATTACCAATGCGGAAGTCATTGCTGCAACGACGCAGGGACATTTGCGAGGTTTCAAGGATGGGGCTTCGTGGAAGTTCCGTAAAGAAGACGTGGACAAATACGCTAACGATCTGAAAAATGCCGTCAGCGATGCAGAAGACGATTTCGGTTATGGCGATGATTACGACCTCGATGGAGGAAGTGAGATCGGCGGATCTTCCGATATTAATAATACACTCGATAATGATGTTTCTTTCTCGACTGAAGAGTCTGGTTTGGCCCTTTCCCAGTATAGTGAGGATGACGGAGGACTCGTTCTGGGCGAAGACACAAGCGACGGCCCCTCTTCCAGCGGGCTGATGGGAAGTGGTCTGGGCCTGGCGGAACAGAGCGGCATTTCGCTTATGAGCGCGACTGACTCTGGTATTTCTCTCGATGATGAGGAAACAGGCGAAGTTCTGGAGCTTGGCGAAGACAATCTGGCAATGGGAAGTTCATTGCTTTCCGGCAGTTTGGCGGCTTCCCTTTCCGTGGCCAATGACGATTTCAGTCTCACAACCGACGATGGGACGGCGAGTGATGAAGACGAGGACAGCGGCTCGCAGGTCATCATGATTGATGAAAATGATGATTTGGGTGACGCGAATCTTCCGGAAGGTGACGAGTTTGGTGACGGCTTGGGCGGTGGAGAAGGCGATGGTTTCGGCGACGCTGGCATGGCCGCTGGCGGAGAACCGATCATCCAGACCGTTGAGAAGATCGTCCGTGAGGACCGCCCGGAAAAACCGTATTCCATCTGGGAAATTCTGGGACTTATGCTCTGTTTCGCTTTCCTGACGGTGACGCTTCTCTTCACGGTGGACCTCGTGCGTAACATCTGGAGCTGGGACAAAACGCCGTATTCCAGCGCACTGATGGATTGGGCGATCCAAACATTCATCGAGAAATAAAACGTCGGTTTGACCGAAGAGGATATTTGCCAACGACGCGAGAGGTACCGGCCTCTCGCGTTTTTCGTGTCTGAATCTGAATTTTCAAAACGAAGGAAAACCATGAAAAAGTTTCTGTTTTTCGCTTTTGCTCTTTTGGCTGCTTCATTCTGTTTCGCGGACGCTTTTTCCCGAGCTTTGGAACTGCCGGTCGGGATCAGCTGGGAAGGGGCTTCTGTTCGAGACGCTTTTAACCGGATCCATGAACAGACGGGTGTTCCGATTTGGGTCGATCGGCGGGTCGTGCCCGATGTGAAAATTACAGGGAGTTTCCAGAACGCGACTCTTCCACAGATCCTTCGTGAGGCGGTTTATTCGGACTTTCTGAAAGCGCAGGACCTTGAGTTGACCCAGACCTGCTCGCTGCTGTACGTCGGGCCCAAATCGTTCACGAGGATGCTGCGGACGCTTTGCGAACTGAAACGTGAAGAACTGAAAGAGAATTTGAAGAGCGCTGAACAGAAAAAATGGCTGACCGACCACCGGCTTCAGTGGGAACGGCTCGCGGAGCCGAAGATGATTCTGGAGGAGTTGGCGGAAAAGGAAAATTTGGCTGTCAAGGGCTTCAAATCGGTCCCGCACGACCTCTGGCCGGAAAAATCGTTTGCGGTCGTGTGCCCGCTTGACGCGTTTCTGCTGATTCTCGGACAGTTTGACCTGACGCTTGCTTTCACGAAGGATGGCGCGGAGATCGTTCCTCTGAACCCGGAAGAAATCGTTCTGACGAAAGTTTACTCCGCGAAGAAACTCTCTCAAAAGAAACTGGCGGCGGTGAAAGAAGCGTTCCCGGAGACAAAAATCAAACAGAAACAGGAAAAGGTTCAGATCCGCGCTCTGGCGGAGGTTCACGAGTTTCTCGCTTCGGATTCCAAAACGATGGAGCATATCTCGGTCGGTTCGTTCACGCTTGCGCAGCTCGGAGGCGGAACGTCGTCGGCCGGCAGAACTCCCGAGGGAGTGGATCGGTCGATCGAGGTCTTTTCGCTGAAATTCTCGGCTCCCTTCTGGCCAGCGATGAAGCAGCTGTGCAAGCAGCAAAATCTTGAACTGGCTGCGGATACGGACGAACTGGTTGCGGCGGGAGTTGATTTGGCGCAAGTCGTTTCGATAGACGTCAAGAACGTTTCTCTGGAGAAAATCTTTCAGGAAATCGCGAAAGAGGCCGGCTGTGAGGCGCGGCTGGTCGGAAATAAAGTGATCGTGAAAGCAAAAAAGTAGCCAGTGACTACGAATCACTGACTACTTCTTACTACGGACTACTCAAAAGAGCCGAAGCCTCAGATGGTGTGGTTACCGGTTCCCGGCAGCGGAACGAGGTACTCACCATTCTCATTCGGCATCGTCGGCGGATCGCTTTCGGCGGTGTAGGAGGCCGGAGCCAGGGTCAGCTGGGAGTTCATCAGCTCGTCCCAACCAATGCGCTTACCGGTGTAGCAGACCTCACGGCCGAGAATGGCCAGCATGGAGCTGTAGGCGCCGGTCACGCCATCGTTGCGGGCTTCGCCGTTGCGGATGGACTTGAACATATATTTGTGCTCGTTGACGTACATGTCGCATCCAGGGCCGCGGTAACGCCAAATCACATTCCCGTCTTTGTCCCAAATCGTGTTCTTCAGGATGCTGGCGTAACCCTTCGTGCCCATGAAGTCGTCGTTCGTGTCGTTGAAGCAGCCATTCTGCTGACGGCAGAACGCATGGCATTTGATGCCCTTTTCCCATTCGTAGGTGACGCCCATCATATCGTAAATGTCACCGTAGGCCGGCTGCTCAACACGCACCGCACGACCGCCAACGCCCCACGCGCAGACCGGCGGTTTGTCACCCATGACCCACATCGCTTTGTCGAGCGAGTGGACGTGCTGTTCCACGTTGAAGTCGCCGGAGAGCCAGCAGAAGTTGTACCAGTTGCGGTTCTGGAACATCATTTCCGTGTCGTTCGGCTCACGCGCACGGGTCCAGAGTTTGCCGGTGAGGTACGTTTCCTGGATCGCCAGAACATCACCGATCTCGCCGCCCAGCACGCGGGCCATCGTTTCCTGAACGGCCGTGTGGTAACGCCAGCACAGACCGCAAACCAGCGTCAGGCCTTTCTCTTTGCCCATCGCGGCGCTTTCGATCACGCTGCGGACGCCCGCCGGATCAACGGCGACCGGTTTCTCGAAGAAGCAGTGCTTGCCCGCTTCGACGGCAGCGCGAAGATGGATCGGGCGATAGTGCGGCGTGGTGCAGAGAAGCACGACGTCGGCTTTTTCAATGACCGATTTGTAGCCGTCGAAACCGCTGAAAACGCAGTCGTCGGTGAGCGGCGCGCGATCACCGTAGGCTTCTTTCAGACCAGCGGCGCAGGCCTTCGCCTTTTCCGGCATCAGGTCCGCAACGGCGACGATCTTGGTGTTCTCGTCCGCATCCAGAGCGTTGTGGGCCGCACCAGTTCCACGTCCGCCGCAGCCGACGAGACCGATCTTGATGATGTCGGAGCCTTCCGCGTGAACGGAACGGGCAAAATTCAGACCACTGAGAGCGACGCTGGCGACCGCGCCGGCTTTCACGAAATTACGGCGGGAAATAGACATAAATATCTCCTTGGATTTAAGGTTGAGGGTTGGAAAACTACAATAAATTCGATTATAAATCAAAAAGATTTTTTCCGCAAGGGGCGGTGGGGGCAGAAATGTGAGTTTTTTTCGCATTTTTTTAGAGAATGACACTTTCAACGGGATTTTTTAACCCCGAACCTCCATTTCGTACCTGCGAACCTCTTCCAGCGGGATCCCGATGTCTGAAACGAGCAGCTTGCCGACGTACGGTTCCGCCTCAGGGAGCACCAGACCCGGCTTGGCTGCGGTGAGCGTGACCGTCACGGAAGAACGGACCGTAAAGGCCGACGGAGTCCCTGTTTCACAGTCCAGCCCGGAAGGAAGATCGATCGCCAACGTTCGGAGCGAATGAGCGTTTAACCACGTGATTACCGTGTCCATCGGCGCACGAGGCGTTCCGGCCGCGCCCGTTCCGAGCAATGCGTCAATGCACGAGAAAATGGGAAACTGGTCCGCGATCGAGTTCAAAACTTCCGTCACGTTTGCCGCCTCGAACAAAGATTCCATCGGAATTTTCAGTTTCCTGGCCACTTCGTACTGAAGGAGCGCTTCCCCCCGAAAACGTGCGGGGTCTGCGCAAAGAAAAATCCGACTGGAGTAATTTCTCGTTTTGAGCTGACGTGCCACGGCCAGACCATCCCCCGCGTTGTTCCCGGTCCCGCAGAAGATGAACGTTTCTTCGCCCGGCTGAAGGGAAAACTCACGCAGGTAAATATCCGTGATCCCCCGGGCGGCGTTTTCCATCAAAACTTCGCCCGGCAGTCCGATCCCTTCAATGACCGTCCGCTCAAGCCTGCGTACCGTATCACGTGAAAGGACGTTCATGTGACTTCCTCTTCAAAAATCGAGTCCACCAATGCGTTTGCTGTCTGTTGGATGGCTGGCGAGGATGCGAGGGATTCTATCAACGCTTCTTTGTCCACGATACCTGACGAAAGGATCGTCGTGCAGCCGAGTGACTCGTCGCCGTTCTGGATCCACGGCTCTACCGCCAGACCGGGCGAAGAACTTTCCGCCGGAGCGCTGACGGGGGCGCTGTCCTGAACGGCCGGGTTCAGCGAATCAACGTCCTCAAACAAAGCGATTTCGGCTGTCATATTCTGCGGTATTGCGAAAAGTGTTACATTCGACAAAGCGGCAGATAAAACAATTGGCGCATCGAGAGCTTCCTCTTTGTATTTCAGGCGGAAGTTCTGACCGGTGAGTCCGTCATTGATCTGATTTGGATTTACCGTCGAGTAGTTGGAATTGTCCGCGGAGGTCTTATACTGGAAAAGCTCCAATTCGCTTTCCGTTTTATTGAAGGAAACCGTGAAAATCGGGGACCTGCCAATGACGTCCGGCTCGACGACAAGTTCCAGAATGCAGCTGTAATTCCCATCGGTTCCACAAGCGCAGAGAGCATCGAGGTTGAAAACATCCACCGCGGCGACTTTGGCGAGAACCGAAGTGACGTCCGTTTCTTCATTCACGGTAATTTCCTTGTCGAGCAAGGAGCGGGAATTGACGGTTTTTACTTCACCACCCATCACTTTGACGGTCGTATTGAACCCCAAAGCGTTGTTCGTGTACGGAATACCATACTGGTCGTAAAGTTCTTTGGAAACGAGCGGCAAATCGACCTTGAGCCAGATTTGCATATTGAAATCCAGGTATTTAAGCTGATGCGCGTCATCCGCGTTGTCCTCATCGTACACCCTCTGGGAATAATCGACGGGAGAGTCCACATTGACCAGGCTCTTCGGCGGGGTCGTACTCGTCGGCGTCGCTTCATAGGGTTTCGTTACGGAGGCGGTCAGCGTAAACGGCTGGTCGTATTCCATACGCACGTTGAAATTGATCGTTTTGCCGTTATTCATTTTGGCCGTCAACGCGATCGGCGAACGGTCCTGTTCAACATTATACGGGCTGTACGCCACGACCAGGTGATTCGCGCTGTTCAGCGTGATTTGGGAAATCGCGTGCTCCTCGGGGATGGTGAAGTTCTCGAGGCTCGTCAATTCCAAGTTCGTGAATTCATAGGTAAGCACATCATCATCGTCGTAGTAGGTTCCAAGTATCTTGGCTCTGACGGTTTCGGCATCCCCGGAAACGTCGAGGCTTTCGTCGATTACCGTATCCGTATAAACCAGATTGATAGTGGTCCACGTGCTGGAGGTTTGGCCGTCGGAATTGACAAAAATGATTTCCACTTTGTTGTTCGAAGGCGTTAGTGTGTATTGGTCGTTCGAGTCGGGAACGAGATCGAGCACCCGAAGCTCCGAATCCGCGTACACGTTCTCGCCGGTGACCTGAATCGTCTGGCCGTCGTCAAAAACGAGAGCCCACGTCGTAGAATTGAGACGTTCGATTTCAAACGTGTTTTCGCCGAGAGGCAGCTCGATCGAATCTTGCGAAACGATGGGAACTCCTGGCTGTACACCTGTTTGACGACGTACAAATTCTCCTATTTTTTGGCCATCCAGGAGGAGAGAGAAGACACCGTAATTAAGTGAACCTTCCGCGAAATCAATGGAAAGGGCGTACTGAATGTCCGTCACCTGAACGCACGTAAAAGTACATTCTTCCGTGTTGAAGTAAAACGTTCCGCTCCCATTGCCAAGGTCCAGCTGGCTGCTGTTTCCGTCTTCGTCGGTGACAGTCAAAAGCATGGACGACTCGTTGGGAAGGATCAAATCACATGTCATCAGGGCGCCTGATTCGGTCGTAATTGGGAAAGAACCGTCTAACTTGAGGTTCCTCAGCGAGTTTTTCGCATAAGATGAAACGAGGTTTACCGTAAAATTCTGGGTAATTCTCGCTCCGAACTCATCCGTCATCGAAACAATGAACGCTCCTGCGAGAATAGGCTGTGCTTGTGAGGGGGCTTCTGTCGTGTCCAGTGTCAAAAGGCCGTCCTCGGTGCAGGAACGAACGGAAATCGGACCGGTGCCAAGGATTTTGGCCGTGAAAACCGGAGCCGTTTCTGCGTCTGCTTCATCCGAGAAGAACGGAGTCAAATCGATTTCCGTCCCGGATTCCGTCCACGCCGCATAGATGCCGGAGTCTTTGGCGATTGCTCCAACACTGGAAAGCCGCGGCGCCGCATTGTACACCACTTTATACGTGGCGGAACTATGATTTCCTGCCAGATCTTCGTCGTAAACCCTCAGATTATTCAGGCCGTAATCCAACGGAAATTCTCCGCTTTCCGTCAGTTCTCTCGAATAGCTCCGGTTTACATCAGCGGCGGGGACATTCAGTTCCATATTGACGGCGGGATTCATATCCCAATCAGGAGCGGCCCACGACATGGAATCGGCGGAAGGTCCCGTGGTTTCCCGCTTCGCGATGGAATCGTAGTCCAGTTCATAGAGGTTGGAAGTAATGACCGGCGGCACCGTGTCGAGGACCGTCCGCACTTCGTTAGTTTCCTCGGCAAGTGTAGCATTTGTCGTTTTCACGGTGAAGATCCACAGACCATCCGGCATTCCGTACGCCTGCGGGTCCACGCTGAACATCGGGTCAGTGCGCAAACCCGGGCCGGAGACCCAGGCGCCGTTCTGGTAAATGCCGTTCCAGAGGTTGACCGTTTTCGCGCCGTTCGTTCCGGTAAGTGTCACGGTCAGACCGTACTCGTTGTCCAAATTGGAAATTTCTCCTTCACCTTCTAGTGTAAAGGTTAAAGCGTTGACGTAATCGGAATTCTCTCCGTTTGTCGAGGCAATGGAAACACTCCAAATGACGGAGGGCACGCGGTTGATCACGAACGGAATGGTCTGATACTCGCCGTTTTCCTCTGTGGATTCTTTCGGATTCGCGTTAGCGTCTTTGCCGTAGAAATGGATCTCGTACTCACCGTCGGCCAGTTCCAGCGGTTCGCCTTCGTCATCCAGCAAATCGGTTAGGTCCAGCGTGTACCGATTGTTTTCATCCGCGGCAAGCTGCAGATCCTCAACGGTTGCCACCCGCGTCTTTTGTGTGTCATTGACCTGATAAATCGCGAGGCTTGCCTTATCGATCCCGGAAGAATCGTACAGCGTACCGGAGATGGTTTTACCCGTGGAGAGGTTCATGAAGAAGGTTCCATCGAGGACCGTTCCGTCTGTCGTCAGGTTGATCCAGCGCGGGTAGTCCCCATCCTGAGACTTGCTCGCGATCACGGAAATTGTGACTTCGGTAAGTGGTTCATTTTCGACAGACGCCGAGACAGTGAGTGTCATGTCGCTGGTCAGCTCGTCCCACTGGATCGAGAGCATGTCGCCATCATCCAATTCCCAGCCATCCAGCGGACCATTCACGTTAAAAGCGAGATTCTTCGTTTCACTTTCGAAGATAAAGAGGTCGTGAAGATCCAGAGTCTTTTCCGAAGCTCCTTCCGTTTGGACCAGATGGTATTCGCCGTCCTGAACCAAATCTGAAAGGGCGGCTTTGCACAGGAACTCGTAAGCCCACGTAGTTTCATGCCCCATTTCGTCCGCGACGATGATTTCGAGGCGCGTATCCGGGTAAGCCAGAACGAAATTCGCGGGATCAAAGGCGGTCCCCTCGTCCGTTTCGTCCTTAACATTGTACATCTTGCAGAAAATCGTCGTTTCGGAAAGGTCCGTCACGGTGACGTCCAGAGAGAGCATATCGGTCGCCGTCTCGGCAAATCCGCCGTTTTGCAGGGTGGTCCCATCCCGCTTGACCGTAATCACCGGAGCAGTTCTGTCCACAATGTAAGGTTCAGTCTCGGTCTGGAAAGTCTCCTGTTCCGAGGCGTTCGTAAATTCATACGTGAAAATATAGGCTCCATCATCCAGAGCTGAAGATTTATAGACCCACGTATAATCCTCATTAAGAGCGCCGTCTTCATCGAACGTAACCGTCGTTGTAGCAAAAAGTGTATCAGCGTCACTGTAAACGTTAATCGTCACGCCCTCAAGCCGATCGAGTTCCCTGGACTCTTCGATTTGGGAAATCGAGAATTCGGGTGTCGGATCATTCTCACTTTCGATCGAAACTTCCAAACACGTTGGAGCTGGTTGAGCGTAGCGGTAAATTTCATAATCCAGAGCATTATCGCCATTCTTTTGGCTGGCATGGATGGTGTATTTACCTTCTGCAAGAGGGACGATTTCTCCTTCCTCATCGACTTCGTTCAGAGTCAGGGTGAAACTGGTGCTTTGGCCTACCGTGTTCTCTGTAAAGGTGAGGCGCCAGTCATTATAAATCTTCGTATGTCCGGGCGCGGCATAAACCTCGGTCAAGTCCACGTCTTCGATGATGGGTTCTTCCGCATCGGCAAAGTAAATGTCCACGACTCCCGGTGACGCGGGGTTCACGAGATTGCCGTTCAGCGTAATGCCGCTGGTCTTGACAATGTGGAAGTTCTGGTTGGGCAGTTCGTTCCGAACCGTCACGTCTGTCCAGAGCGCCGTACTGAGGCACAGGTTGATATGGATCGTCAAGGACTGCTCGCCCGAAGCGGTTTTGGCGAGTACCACGATCGATTCTGTGGCGGGTGATTCAGCGGTTTCTTTAAATTGATAGTTAAAAGTGCCGGGATGCTGCGGATCTTCCGTCAGACTGTCCAGATTTACAAGGCTGCAAGTAATGGCAAACGTAAGGCCAGACTGATAGTTAAAATAGTCGTAAAGGTTCAGACTGCCGGACTTGGTCGAGGTATATTCCGTAACGTTTGTGCCCTGCGTCGGTTCCAGCTCCGCTTCATAGTAAACTTTGCACGTGGTGGAAGTTGAATTCCCGGCTTTGTCCGTGGCGGTGAATGTGATCGTGTTCAATCCTTCCGCGAGGGTGAACGTATAAGCGCCTGCCGATTCGGTGTGCTCCAGGTCGCCAGTGTAACGGACTGTCGCATCGTCGTTGGTTTTCGGGGTCAAAGTAAGAGTTTGGGACGTGACCGGCATATAATCTTTGCCCTCGGGAACCACGTACCCTTCGATTCGGAGCGAGGGGGCGGTGAAATCCACGTTCACGACGGCCGTGACCGTGCCACTTCCGTAAACGTTACCGGCAAGGTCCGTGATCTTCACGGTGTACGTGTGTGCGCCTTCCTCCACGTCGGTCATGGAAATGTAAGCGTCTGAGGCTTTGGTCAGCCGTTTACTGGCGATCTCTTTGCCATTTTCGGAGACGTAAAGGTAAATCCCGTACGGCTCGGCCGCCAAAACGTCCGCCAGTGTGTCCGCGTCTCCCTCCAGCGTGTAATTGACCTTCAGATCAAAATCCGCCTGGTTCGTGGAGTACACGTCGTCCTCGTTCGGAGTACTGCCGATGTACACTTTGGAAGCGCGGATCTCCGGGGCGGTCAGGTCAATGACGATGGCGTAGAGGCTCGTCCCGAAATTATTGTCGAGGATCATTTCGAGCGTGCCTTCCTGAAGCTGGCCGCTGGTCGGGGTGATGGTGAACACTCCGTTCTGGTTCGCGTAATTAAAGGTCAGCGTATCGCTCGCAGACCCGTCTTCGTTCGTGAGCGTGACCCGTCCGCTCGACTGCGTGAGGTCGAAATCGTCGGTCGAGTACGTGCCGTCGTCGGTCGTGTAGATGAAATTGCCGGTTGTCGCATCGGTTTTACCGCTGATGGAAGACGTTTTGTTCGACGTGAAGGTGTTTTCGGCCCCATCGACTTGCGCAGGCGTTTCACCGCCGACTTTCAGAGCGCTGATCGTCGGGTTGGTCGTGATGGTCGGATTCAGAACGATCGTGTCCGAAAAGTTCGGCTCGATGACGTTTCGGAACGTTTCCATCTCGAGCTTGCCGTTCCCGTTCAGATCATACAATGTGTCCACATTATTCCGGAGGTCGATCCCGAACAGGATCTTAAAGCGTTCGATGTAGGCTGCGCTGGTCCCCTGCGCGATGTGAGCCCAGCCTTTGAACTGGTTATATTCTGAAACGCTTACCACGTTGTCAGCGTTCAAATCGCCGGCCATGATGAAACGAACCTCGTAAGATTGATCCTCCAGTTCGGGGCCCACTTCAAAAACGTATGTTTTGTCATTCGAGATGAGGTACTTCGCCAGAAAAGATGCCGTGTTATTTTCGATTTTTGAGCTGAGAAATTCCACTTTTCCTTCGCCCTCTGCAGCCGATGCGTCTCTAATCGAGACGGAGAAATCATCGGTCAGCTGTGTGCCGTCTGTCGGGCGCACTTCCAGGATCACGTATCGGCTTTCATTCGATTCCTGATTGGAAAACGTCGCATGGAACGTGTTCTGTTCCATAGGCGTAAAACCAATCGCGTCAAGAAGCTGGCGGTCCTCAAGAGCTTCGAGCTGCGGAGTACGCTTCAGAAGATTACTTTTCCCGCACGGTTTCCGACCAGAAATAAAACGAAAGGAATTTTTTTTGAACGACATGGAATCACCTCAAATAATAAAAACGGTTGCCGTATTTTCCGCATGGCAAAACGGCTGCATATTTATTAATATGTCAAAACCTTGGAAAAGTTCATTTCAAAGATGGAAATTTCAGAATTTGGGGAAAATAAACTGAAAATCCTTCTTATCAACTTTATACCATCAAATATTATACACAGTTTTTCAGAAAATTTCGTCATAATCCTCATAAAATTCCAAAATTTGTGAAAATTTACAAAAAAATGAATCAGGAGAGACACATGAAGATCCAAGCGCCAAGTTTCTGGTGTGGATCAACCCATTGATTATCCGTCAGACTTTTTTAACGATTCCCGAATAGAATTTACGCCCATCGATCAAAATGGCTCCGTCTTCCGCAAGTCCGCTGCAGAACCCCGTGATATTTCCTTGCGGTGTTTCGAGCGTAACGGTATTTCCGCACTGAATACAGTGTTTCTCGATTTGGCGCACGGTCTCAGTAATGGGAAGGTGCGTCATATTTTGCATTTTCTCCCCCAGGTTGGTCAAAAGAAGGGCTAAAAATCGTTCTATTGGCTCAGGAAAACCGGGATTTTCCAGAGGTTTCACGTTTTTCAGAATCGGAGCGTCCGGCCATTCGGGAAAAAAATCACTGAGCGAAACGATCCGGCTTTGGATTTCTGGCGGCGCGCCATGCATGGAGTTTAAAAGATTGATCCCGATCCCGGCGATCATCCGTCCCGAAGCGTGACCTTCCAAAAGTATCCCGGCCATTTTGCGAAAATCCCCCTCTTCCAGACGGCAGTACAAATCGTTAGGCCAATGGATGAACAGTCTTTCTCCCTTTTTCACAGGCAGAACCTTTTGCAGTGTTTCGAAGATAGCCAACCCAAAGGTCAAACCAAGCATGGAGGTGTGGGCAAGTGGGATTTGAAACCGGGCAGGAGAAAAAATCAGAGAAAACATCAAACAGCCTGTCGGACTGTACCACTGATGATCTTTCTGCCCTTTCCCTGCCGACTGTACCGAGGCGGAAACCAGCGCCGGTTCTTCTGCCAGCCGACCGGCTTCCAACTCACGAAAAGCATAAAGCTGCGTCGAATCAATTTGCGGAAAATGAACACGTTGTACGAGCTGCATATCCAGACGTTTGAGGGGATTAGGTGATTCATTCAGCAAAACTCAAAAAAAGGCTCCAGTCTTATGACCGAAGCCTTTTTTGTTTTCAAGATGAGCAGGGGCACAGGGATTCGAACCCCGACTAAATGAACCAGAATCATTTGTGCTGCCGTTACACGATGCCCCTGTAACTGCGCGTTAATATACCACGTTTTCGCTTTCTGTCAAGAGGGGGAGCCGGGCTTTTCGTAAACTCTTTGTTCTTTTTTTGTGAATTTTATACAGCCCGAATAATCCAAACAATCAAAAATTTCGGAATATTCGATAAAATCCTCAAGGTTTGCGCAAATTATCCCGATACACAAAATGTTCCAAAATCAGGAATCCGTATGCAAGTACATTGAGTTCATACTCCATCAGCAAAAAGGATTCAATCATGAATCAGTTTTCAATTATTTCGATGTTTCAACCCACTCAGAAAACGAATCATACGACGCATCGTATTTCCAGGCATCTCCCGATCGCCTTGGCGGGCTTTTTTGCCTTGACTCTCAGTGCGTGTCATGGGCCTTGCAGGATGAATCCGTGTTCATGTGAAATGACTCCCAATGTGGTTTATGAAAGACCGGTGAAAATGGATTCGTGTGAGTGTTATTCCACTGGCGGATCATATCGGGTTCAAAGCGGCTATTCGGCCCTCGGTCCACGCCCGGTCACGATGAAACCCGGTACTTATGGAACTTCCTGCCGGTTTAGTCAGGCAGGGGGTTGCGCTCCCGCGGCCGCGCCGAATCTGACTCCTGCACAGATGGATTTTACACCAGCGCCGGTAGTTCCCCAGACTCCGGGCAGACGGAACGGTCAAATTTCGCCAGCTCCTGCGACGAACGACAGGCCTTATGACCTTTCTGGTGATTGGCAGGCTCCTCCGAGAGTGAAACCGAAGGCGGAAGTGAAACCCGAAGCTGAGCCAGAAGTGAAGGCCGAAGTGAAACCCCAAAAGAAATCCGAAATAAAACCTGGTCTGGAACTGGAACAGATGCCGTTTGAAGGAAACTCCGGAAATGGGCAACTGATGCAGGAACGTTCCGATGTTCCTGGGAATACGAAAGTCATGGAAGTTCCGCGGAATAATATCGAGGAAGCCCCGGCTCCTGAGGAACTTCTTCCGGCTGAACCCGAAGCGCCGGCTGAAGCCATTGAGTCGTTAGATCCTCTTGGCCCGGCGGAACCTGCGGCCCCCGCGGAACCCATTGAGCTTGACCTCCCCGATGATTCTGTGCAGCCTGGGAATCAGGAACTGCCCGGATTAGAGGAAGAACTGCCAGACGTGCTCCCGGAAGCGCTTCCCGAAACAAAGGCATCGGAAGATCCGCAGCAGATCATGAAAGCGATTCAGAAGCGTCAACCGTTAAAACGGGCTTTGGGATTTGATTCTCCCAGATCCGAACATAAATCGGGTTTTTGGGCTCAATCGTCAAAGAATTCGATGGAAAAGCAAACCGCCAGTGCACCGGAAAAAGAAAAGGGCCTGAAGTCCATTTCTTTTAGTGACATTCGCCAGGCTACGAGTGTGGAGGAATGCCTGAATAAGGATGTTCAATCGGCGAATTGGGAAGTCGTTGAGAAAAAAGAAGCCGTGATCAAACTCACAGCCGCAGAGGAACCGGTTGCAGCCAATCCCGCACCCCAGTCCCTCCTTGAGATTCCTGCGGAACTTCCAGAAGAAGCTACGATCGGGAATTTCCCTGAACGTCCGAGCAACGCCCAGCCGGCTGATGAGTACATCATCGACTCGACAAAGTCCGCCCGTAAAAAAGACGTGAGTGAAATCCAAAAAGGAATGGTCAGCGGCGTGGAAGTGAAAGGAAACTGGGAGGCCGATCATCAGAATGAAACCGGAACGTTCATTTATTATGACGGAATGCAGGGACGCACTACCATTCAGAGTCCCGACCCGGTTTATATTTACGCCCCTCGTTTTCGGGCGGTCCGCCAGGTTATTGACCTGAACGTGGACGAGCAGGTTACAACGACCGGTGACCTTTACACACCGACTCAGGTCAGCACTGCCAATCGTTCGTTGGAGACCAGTACGACACGCCAGAATCAGCAGGCTGGAACCGGAACAAGCCGCACGGTGATGCTTGAAGCTCAGGCAAACGCAGGTACGGGAATTCTGGATGGAAATATAGCGCCTCAGATGAAGACGCAGGAAGCCGTCATCCCGCAGGAAAACAGGGAGATTAACGGCCCGAACGCCATCAATGGCAAAACCCGTGCGATTACGGCTGACGGCTTGATTGAATTTAAAACCTGGACCCAGACCGAAAATATGCGGGTCTTCATCGACCAGCAAAGTGCCAGCGCCTCAATTCAGACGCTCTCGGCTCCGTCGCTCTATACGGTGCAGGAAGGCGAAAAGAAGCAGGACGTCAAGATTTACAAAGTGGCCTCCACGAACTCGGCCAAACCGGGTGAAACCGTTGATTTCATCATTTACTTTGAAAACACGGGAAACTCGCCGATCGGAAACATCACGCTGGTCGATAATTTGCCGGCGAGACTGGAAATCGTGGAAGATTCGGCCGAAAGCAGCGTAGATTCCAACTTTACATACGAGATCAACGGAAACGGTTCCCAGACCCTCCGCTGGGAAGTGACTCAACCGCTGTACGTTGGAGAAAAAGGCGCTGTGAAGTTCAAGGCGCTCGTGCGGTAGGAAAGTTTTCAGTAGTCAGTAGTCAGAGTTTCGGTTGCACCGAAATATGGGATTGATCTTCCCGATATTCTGCCGAAGGCAGAACGCTGACTACTGACTCCTTCTCATCTTCTTTTTTGTGTCTGTTGGAGAATTGCCTGTACGTCTTGCGGGAGCGGTTTTTTTGAGTTGAGGAAAATCATCTGCAGATCCCACTCTATTTTTCGCGCACTTTTTAGTTCGATTTGGCCCGTGCCCATGTTAATGTGATACACGCATAGAGTTTTCTGGGTTGGGTCAATGATCGTCACCTGCTGGAAAGGACCTTCGGGAAGCGTAACGACTTCTGAAAACGAAATGAGGCTTTGAGGATTCGACGGGGCCATCGTACCCGTGGGAAAATCCTCGGGAAGCTGGCGCGGCTCCGAAGAAAACGCAGTGCTGCTCTGAGGAGGAACCTTGGAAGAGACCTGAGCAGGTGTCACCGCAGGTTCCGCGACCGAAGTCTGCTGAACATTATAAACGTTGGGATTCGCCAAATTCTGCGGGTTCGTTTCATACGCAGCCTGCGAAACACCGGAACTGGGGGTTTGCCTGTAATTCGTCATGGTGACCGGAACAGCGCGCCCCTGTTGGGTGGTTTTCTCTGCGATTTCCTGACCCGCGATCATTTCACCGACGGTCATTTCCATGTCATCTTCGTCTAAATCCTGTGCGTAATTAGCTGAAAAACTTCTGTACTGGGCGGAAACCAGGGAAATGCAGACGGACAACGAAATTCCCCAAATCACCGATCGAAAAACGAAAATCTTAAAATTTAAACCACGCATAATTTCAAGTCTGTACAAACGTTCAAAGCTGAAACAAAAACACTGGAGAAATTTTAGCAGAACGGGAAATTTCGCGCAAGAGCAATTTTCAGGAAACAGGAAGATATTAGAGCTTCACAAGATTTTAAGGAACGGACCAGGGAAGGCATTTTCTGAAAAACCTTCCCCGACCCGGTTTCCTCTAATGATTCAGTGGAGTTTTACTTGATGAAGATCTCGTGGGTCCCTTCGCCGTAGGTCTTCCCCGCGACTTCGGCGGTAGTCCCGGCAGGAACCGTGAGTTTCAGCGTGATCTTGCCCGGCTCGGTCTGGGTCAGATCGGCGGCGATCGTGCCGTAGTACGTGATGAACGAGGTCGCGATATGCTTCAGGTTCCCCATCTGCGGGCAAACCTTGAACGTGCGGAAAGCGTCCGACGTCGGCTCAATGCCTGCCGCGAACTGGACGAGGCACGTGAGTCCGCCGCCCGACCACGCATGGTTGAACGTTCCACGCTCGATTCCGTGGTGGCCCCAGCCTTCCCACAGGGTCGTGTAGAATTTATGATTCACCATTTCGGCAAAGCGGGCCTTCATGCGTTCCAGCGCGTCCACATCGTAACCCATGCGGAAGAGCGCTTCCAGAACGTACTTTTCCATGTACGGGCTGGCGTGCTCCTCTTTCTTGAAGACTTCACGCAGCGCTTCGTATTTTTCGGGTTCCGCGAAGCCGGCCAGAATCGCCATCGCGTTGGAGCGGTCGTCGGTTGCGCCCTTGTATTCCGGGCTTCTGTAGCACGTTCCGGTCCAGAACACGCGGTTGAAGTTTTTCTTCAGCGACTCGCGCTGGGCGTACAGGATCTTCAGGACCGCGTCCACGTCCAGATCAGCCAGCGAGGAGTTTTTCTTCACGAGTTCCTGAAGTGCCGCGTCACCTTTGCCGTTTTTTAGGTCGCGGATCATTTCGCCGGTCTGGATCGTCTGATCGAGCATGAGCGAGTACCACGCGTTGAGGATCAGGCGCAGGTCAATATTGACCCCCCAGTCGGCCCAGCTCCAGCCGCCCTTGCGGACGATGATCAGGCCGTCGTCGTCCCAATCCCAGACCGCCAGGTAGCGCAGTGTGCGGGGGTAAACGTCCAGAACGGTCGCCCAGTCGCCGGAATAAAGCCCGTAAGTTCCCAGGCCGTAAGTGCTCTGCGTCGCGAGCATCTGGGCGGGGAGTTCGTTGACCCAGTTCCCGGGGATCGGGGCGAAGATCACGCCGTCAGGCCGCTGGAAACGCATCAGCTCGTAAATCCCTTTTTTCGCCAGAAGGTCGGCGTTCCGGTCCAGCGCATAAAACGCCTCGCCCATTTCATTCACCGCGTCACCCCACCACTGGGCGCGTTCACGGTCCGGGCAGTCCATGTACGTGTCGCGCATGGTGACGTACAGCGTCCGCGCGGACTTTTTGTAAAGCTGGACGTAGTAATCGTCGTCGCACTCGAACGTTCCGGTGAATTCCGTCGGGAAACCGCTTTCGACGAAGCCAAGATCCAGAACTTCGACCGAGGCCGGCATCGTGTACTCGACCTGATTTCCGCTGAACCATTCCGGGAATTGGAACATTTGCACGCCGTCCTTGCAGACGAACTCAAACCGAAGGCTCGGCTCGCCGGTTTTCGGATCGCCCACGTGGTAACTGTCCGTTTGAACACGGATCTCGTCGCCGGCTTTGGCGTTTACATGGAAGAAAGGACTTTCGTGCATGTTGTAAGGCAGGCGGCCGATGACTGTTTTGGTCCCGTCGGCGTTTTGAACCGTTTCCAGACTTTCATATTTGCGTGGTTTGGCGTCGAATTTCCAGCCCGGGAACGGACGCTTGTAAAGCGGCCCCCAGACGTTTTCAGCGGGACCAGCCACTTCGACCGCCGCGGGTTTTTCCTCTTTGTTGTTCCAGAGCCGAGTGTCGAATCGCATGTTCGATTCCGGGAGCCGGTAGTTCGGCTGAGGATCGGCCATTTCCCGGATGTAGGCCTTAATGACCCACGCTTTCCAGGTCGCGTCAGACTTCAGGAAAAGACCATTTTCGCCGTTCGTCGTCGCGTCGAACAGGAAGCCGGGCTGACCGGAATTGATGTGGGAGAAACCGCTCTTTCCCCAGAACCAGACGATGGCGGTGATTTTGTTTTCGCCAGCCTTCAGGAAGGGTTTCAGGTCGATTTCGTCGTAGTACATCGCGTTCCGGTTGGGACCGCGTTTCAGACCGCCTTCCCAAACGACCGGTTTCCAGTTGACCATCAGCCAGTAGCGGGAATCTGTGGCGATGCGGGCGAGCGCCTTTTCCGGGACGGAATCGAGCGTGATGGTTTTTTCAAACGCCATCAGGACGTTTTTCTCGGGGATCTCACCGGCGGGCCGAATCACCGGGGCCGTGAAATCCGTCGTCGGCGTGTACAGAACGCCCGGCGAGATCTCGTCGGCGTTTTCAGGAATGAGCGTGAACGGGAATTTCAGAGCGCTGGCCGCCTGCGCGAAACCGCACAGAAAAACGAGGAGCGGGAGAAATTCCAGAATGGGCAGGATCTTTTTCATGATTGACTCTCCGGAAAGGTGTAGTGAAAGGAAGGTTAATGCTCATATTCTAGCACATCCCCCACGGAAAATCAAGGGGCCGGGAGATTTTTTCAGAAAATTTTGGAAACTTGCAAGAAACGGCAACACATAGGAACGATGCTTCCAGCGTCGTTATCTGATTTTGTTGATCTCTGTCTTGATTGTTTGCTTCGTCCAAAAATCTGAGGTTCGCAAGTAAACCTCCGTAAAACTCCTTGACAACCTATTCTTCTTCTGTTATAATATGATTTATGATGTGGTGACTTTTGTTTGGAATGAGTTTTTTCGTGGTTGCCATTCGCAAAGCGTCCTTTCCCGCCCGCCTGGAAAAATGAAATTACCCAATCTCTTTCTGTTTTTTCTTTCGTTTATTATTTCGTTCGTGCCGTCCGTTTCGGGACAGCTTCCCCCGACGGTTCATCGGATCCAGTCGCACGACTCGGCCGTGGACCTGAACACGGCGCAGGACAGGGCGGTGGATTCCGCAAAGCCGGAACTGGGTCAGGCGTGGGAGCCGAACGGTGCGTTTATTCGTCTGACGCCGGACGAAACGCTCGCCCAGCCCCCGCTTGAGGTCACGTTCTGGACGCGGGTTTCCGACCCGGCGCACTACGCGATTTTCGTCGCTCACGAGCTGAAATCCTCGCCAAATCACTGGGAGATTTTCTCCGAGCCGGTCCGCGGTCAGGCGGAACCACGCGCCAGACTGGCGGTTTACCTCCCGGGAAACCAGCCCGATCACGTGCGTGGAACGTCCAATCTGGCCGACGGGAAGTGGCATTTCGTGCGGATGGTCTGGTCCCCGGGCCTTATGACGCTTTACGTCGATGGCCGTCAGGAGGCGCAGGAAAAGGTCGCGCGGCCCTTTTGTTCCGAGGCCGTGACACCGGAAAGCCGGTTTTACATCGGAAACATCGTGGAGGAGTCGATCCCGATGTACCACGCGGCCCTCGACGCTTTGTGCGTTAAAAAAGGCGGAACCCCCCTGCTCCAGTGCGATTTTGAAGGGCTTGCGCCTTCCGAAGCCGATTCGACCGTGGAAATTCACCCCGCAGGAACCGGCGAGACGTGCACGTTTGAGCAGCTTCGCGAGCGTTTGGCGGTACACTCCCAACCCGTGAAGATGACGCTTTCGCCGGAACTGGCGGCCCAAAACCCCGAGATTTACAAATCGGGTGGAAGTCTTGCCGCGCTGGACCGGCTTTTCCCGACCGCCTTCCCGAACGGTCTGCCGGAGCCGACCGGAAAACCCGCGAAAAACGTCCCGACCCGCGTTTTTACGGCCGAAGAACTCCGCGCGGCCATCGACCGTTTCCAGCTTCAAAGCGTGAAAGCGGAGCAGTTCCGCCCCGGTGTTTTGGCCTTCTGGGGGGAGCAGTACGCCGACCTTCAGACCCGCGTGGGGCGTGAATGCCCGGTTCGGGGTGCGGCCGAACAGACGGCCAACCGTCACGCGCTCGTTTTCCCGGAGGAGACTCACCCCGCGCAGGTCCTCGTTCGGCGGATCGGCGCCCTGCTCGAGTCCGGTCTTGGCGACGATGCGGCCCGAAATGACTTCCAAATGCTTAAAACCGAGCTGGAAAAGTGCATCGTATCGGGCGAAAGCCTCGACCCGATTTTTCTCGCAGCGGCGGCCGTCCGGCGGAACCTGATGTTTTCGAACCCGAAGCTGACGGAGATCGACCGGATCGCGTTTTTGGCACGCGCTTCCTATTCCGGCTCCCGGCTGACGAACGAGCGTAACTCGGACCTGATGGGCGGCCACTTCGCGACGCAGGTTTACGGCTTCAACACGATTCACGGCGGCGGTCTGTTCACGATCTCCGGCTGGCGCGGCCCGAACCCGACGATCCAAAACCTCACCGCCGGGCGCAAAGTCACGAATCGCCGTCTGACCGGGCAGGAACTCAACATTGGAGCGTTCTACACGCCGGACTTGAGCTTCGACGGAAAAACCCTCTACTTTTCATACTGCGAGAGCCAAAACCACCGCTGGTTCTGGTCGCCTCAAACGACCTGGAACCTTTTCAGTCTCGAGATCGACGCGCCGGAAAAAGGGATCCGGATGCTGACCGACAGTCCGTACAACGATTTCGACGTTTGCGTCCTTCCATCCGGTCGGCTGGTCTTTTGCTCGGAGCGCCGCGGCGGGTTCATCCGCTGCTTTGGCGAAAGCGCGAGGCTCCAGGTCACGACGAGCGTCCTGCACAGCTGCAAGCCGGACGGGTCGGACATTTACCCGATCAGCTTTTTTGAAACGTCCGAGTGGCAGCCGTCCGTCGATAATTCGGGGATGCTCGTCTATACACGGTGGGACTACACGGACCGCGAAAACTGCCTCGGCTCGAACTTCTGGACGTGCGCCCCGGACGGCCGGAACCCGCGCGCCCCGCACGGCAATTACCCGTTCCCGTGGCAAACGTTCCAGGAGCCTGTCCCGGAATCCGAGCGGGTCCAGGGGCTTTCCGAAGTGGTCCGGACCGGAATTTACGACCTCCACGGCGATCACCGCATGGGCAAATGCGCGGACTCTAAATCGGGCCTTCCGATGACCGAGATGCAGATCCGCGCGATTCCCGGCTCGTACAAATACGTGTTCACCGCCGCGCCGCACCACGGCGAAACGTTTGGTTCCATCTGCCTGCTGGACCTTCGCGTCCCGAACGACAATCAGATGAGCCAGGTCCGCCGCGTGACGCCGTACACGCCGTTCCCCGAGTCCGAAGACCTCGATCGGGGCCAGTACCGCTACGGCGCACCGTGGCCCCTGGACGAGCAGACGTTCCTCTGCGCGTCGTGGGAGGATCTGATCGTGCTCGACATTTTCGGGAACGAGGAACTGGTTTGCGAACGTGAACTGCTCCCGATCAATTACGACCCGCGCCTTCGTCTTTCCGAGCCGATGCCGGTCCGGGCACGCTTCACGCCGCCGGTGATCCCGCAGCAGACGGCCCAGGGCGAGGACCATCAGTCTGAGGACCAGCGCGCTTTTATCGGCGTTTCCAACGTGAATATTTGCGATCTGCCGCTTCCGAAAGACCGCCCGATCAAGTATTTGCGCGTGCTTCAGGTCGTTCCAAAACCGAACCCGTGGATGAATGTTCCGATGATCGGGTACTTCGTCGAAACGACGCCGCGCATCCCGCTGGGGGTCGTGCCGGTGGAAGCGGATGGAAGCGTTTTCTTCGAGGCGCCCCCCGGGAAGCAGCTCCTCTTCCAGACGCTCGACGCGAATTTCCAGGCAGTCGCCACGATGCGGGCGGTCGCGTTCGTCCATCCCGGCGAAAAACTGGTCTGCACCGGCTGCCACGAGCCGACGACCGAGTCGGTGCGCACCGAGACGAGCGTCCCGAGCGCGTTTCTGCATGAGCCGTCCACGCTCCAGCCCGAGTGCGGGCCGGTGGAACCGATCGCGTTCGTGAGATTTCTTCAGGGCGAGATTGATCAGTCCTGCCTCCCGTGCCACGTTCAAGAGAAAAAAGGGCCGCAGACCTTGAATTACGAAGCGCTTCGGTCGTACGTCTATTCGTTCGCTGGCGGGATGCGAGGCGCCGTGACCCAACCCAACCACGGGGGTTCACGCTCCATTCCGGGGCGTTTCGGCTCGTCGATTTCCAAACTCACGAAAATTCTGAACGATGAAAACCACCGCGGCCACGTAACGCCGGAACTGCGCCACAAATTCATCCTCTGGATGGACGCTAACGCGCCGCGCTACGGAGCGTTTCGGGACGCCGAGGCCCAGGAGCGTGGTGAGCTGGTCTGGCCGATTCTCGACTGCGCTGATAATGTACAGGATGGGAGATGATGTCAAATTGATATTTCTTGACAACCGATCTTTCACTTAAGACGGTTCAAGGCCCGCACATGTCTGCACGTCTGCGGGTCTTTTTCCGGAATTCTGCCCATCAAATGCCAAACCTCAAAATCCTGCGAGCCAAACGGCTTGACAACCTGATATTTTGCGCTATAATAATCATCATCAGACAAGGATTTTAGCCGGCAGAGGATCTTCTCTGTCATCTCCTCAACGGACTAACAATCCGGCCTGCATAAACGTTCTACCCCGCAAAACACGAGGTGAAATTGATACCTTACCATCCCTGAAAGCATCGCCCCTTGTTTCCCATGAAATTCGCATACAGTACCAACGCTTACCGTCAGTTTTCCATTGCCGAGACGTGCCGGCGCATTGCGCGGATCGGGTTCACGGGCCTCGAACTGCTCGCGGACGTTCCGCACGCCTGGCCAGTGAGCCTTTTGCCCGAACAGAAGGCCCACATTCGCGCGTGTCTGGAGGAGAACCACCTCGAAATCTCGAACATCAACGCCTTCATGATGAATGCCGTCGCCGACACGCGGCAGGCGTTCTGGTACCCGTCCTGGATCGAGCCGTACGGGCCGTACCGGGCGCTGCGGCGTGAGCATACACTGCGGTGCCTCGATCTTGCGGCGGAGCTCGGCGCGAAGAACATCCAGACGGAACCCGGCGGTCCG
Organism: Thermoguttaceae bacterium; assembly: GCA_030530205.1. Lineage (GTDB taxonomy): Bacteria > Planctomycetota > Planctomycetia > Pirellulales > Thermoguttaceae > RGIG3701. The sequence goes on from JAUMVK010000010.1 coordinate 61,964, forward strand.
CTGCCCGAGGGGATGACCTGGGAGCAGGGGGCGCGGCTCTTTTACGACGAGCTGATGCCGTGTGTCGAGCGGGCGGAGAAGGTCGGCGTCGGTCTCTTGATCGAGCCGGAACCGCTTTTGCTCATCGAGAAATTCGAGCAGTACGAAGAATTTATGAGCCGGATCGACTCGCCGGCCATCGGGCTGAATTTCGATATTGGGCACGCTTTCTGCGTGGGAGACGACCCGGTGACGTGGATCCCGCGTCTGGCACCACAGACCCGTCACTACCACATTGAAGACATTTCGGCCGAGCGAGTTCACCACCATCTGATCCCCGGCGAAGGCGCTATCGAGTTCGGCCCGATCCTCTCCGCGATCAAGGCGACGGGCTACACCGGCTGGATCACCGTGGAGCTTTACCCCTACCTGGACGATCCAGACGAAGCGGGCCGCCGCGCACTGGAGGTTCTTTCGAACAGTTAGGAGTTAGGAGTTAGGAATTGCGCTGGCGCGTAACGTTGGTTTCAGAAAGACTTCGTCCTATAAAAAGCCGAAGGCTTTCCAACTCCTAACTCCTAACTCCTAACTTATTTCGTTGTCGTGCCATCATCCGGCTTGGTGGCCATCATTTCTTTGCCGTTCGGGTCGATGCCATTTTCCTGCGGGGTGATGGGTCTGGCGCCCTGTTCGGGTACCGCGTAACGCAGGGACGTGACTTTGTTCTGGATTTCCGGCTGGTACGGATTCAACGCCAGCGCGTGTTCATACGCCGCCAGAGCCGATTCATTGTCCCCCATTCTTTCCCGGACGCTTCCCAAAGCGGTATAGGCGCGAGTGTTGTGACTGTCGATCGCCACCGCATCGTTCAGGCAGTCGCGGGCACGGTCGAGTTGTTTGTGTTCGTCGTACAGGCGGGCCAGCTCGATCCTCGGTTCGGGCGAGGAGGGCTGACGATCCACCCACTCTTCCACGAGCTTGAACGCGTTTTCGTCCTGGCCGATGTCACAGTACAGGGTCGCAAGAGAGCGGTTGCACTCCACGTGGTACGGCTGGCGTTCGAGGCACAGCTCGTAGCAGTATTTGGCCATCTGAAAATCCTGCTCATTGCCGGTCTCAATCGCTCGCTGATGATACACGACACCGGAATTGTAGTACGTGTCGGGGTTCTGCGGGTCGGCCTGCTTGGCTCGTTCGAAACAGTCCAAGGCGTCTTCCGGTCGATTGGCCGCAAGCATCCGCACTCCTTCGGCATTGTAGTTATTCGCAGTGAAGGAACTGCAGCCGCTGAAAAACAGGACGCAGGTGAGGGCCGCGACGATTTTATGCGTAAAATTAAGGGTCACGATCGACTTCCTTGTTTCAAAATGAGAATTTGTGATTCTATACGAGAATAAAATAACCGATTTTCAGATAAAAAGCAAGAGCAATTTTGACCGTTTTTCCGGATTGCCGCCGGTTGGGGCGGCGCTCCTGTGTATGACCGACTTTTAACAGAAGAATTTCCAGGCTAAACTCATAACTGTTACCGCGAGAAGCAGCACGCAGCAGCCAGCCGCACCGGGTTGATCTTCGTCTTCTTCGTCTTCATCTTCTTTGGAGCCATACTCTCCAGGAACGTAGAAGTGCGCGTTGGGAATGGTTTCTTCATCGATACCATCTTCAAACTCATAACCGCACTTATGGCAGACATTCAGGAATTGTGGATAGAGAACTTCCTCGCAGCAGGGACATTGGACCGCGAGAGGATACTCTTCCGTGTCTTCGTCAATTTCGGGCGCGTCATCGATCGGCTTGGTGAGTTTCACCATTTCATGGGAGCAATGGCATTGACCGCCGCATTTATGTTTGTGTTCATGATCAGTTTCTTCGGATTCTTCCGAGGGAACCGTCTGGATCGAGGCCCCGCCTCCGCCGAACGCTGAACCAAGAGAGGTCGCAAGAAACGACTTCGCGGCGATAGAGACTTCTTCCCCATCGTCGTACGTATCTTCTTCGGTATTGTAGTTTTCCGCGACATTTTCCGCGTGTTCTGCCGGCAGGATCAAATCAAGATCCGCCAGGGGAAAATTATCGCCTATGGTGTTGCAGTATCGGCAGACTACGATTCGTCTTGCGCCGCATTCGGGACAGACGTCCCATTCTTTCATTTTCATAATGAAGCCTTTTTCCAGTGTTATTATCAAAAGAGGCTCAATGTCTGGTTTGTCCCAGATTCAGTGGTTCCTGTTTTTTCCCGAAATTTTTATACGGTCAAAAACCCGGGCTGTGGAACTCAGCCCGGGGAACCAGGGGGGTTGGGACGCCCCCGCACATTGAGTCTCTTAACGATTCAGGGTGAGTCCGAAGACGAAGCCGTGCATGAAGACGTTCTTTTCGTGATCACCATCCTGTTTGATTCCGAGGACTGAGCCACCCGTCGTATTGTCGAGGGAGTAGTCCGTCATTCCACTCGGGCGAGCGATGTTTCCGGCGTAAATTCCAGACCAGCCGACGTGGAGGTTGATTTTGTTCGTCAGGTCGAACTTGAATTTGACGCCCAATTCAGCAACCGGAGTGAAGGTGTCATAGGACTGACGGCTGTATCCGCTGATTCCGCTTGCGCCGATGTTCGGAGCGTAGTAGTAAACGGATTTGATGTTGAGGTCGTTGTCGGAGCCGCTGGTGCTGTTGTTGGTGGATTCGTACATGCTGTTCGGGCCCCACATTCCGTTGACGTAACCATTCGAGCCAAGGCAGGCGTTGTTGGTGATTTTCTGGGCGTTGTAGGCCGCAGTGAATTTGGCGAGGATTTCCATTCCGAAGCGTCCGGTGTTGCGAGACCATCTCAGGCCAATTTGAGGACCAACCAGGTTGTTGTCTGCTTCGGTTTTGATGCTTGTATCGTCAAGGAAATTCGGGGTATAAATCTCGCCGTTTCCGCTTGCGCCGTGGCTTCCGCCCCAGAATCCGAACTCTTCATTCCACTTCATATAGCGGACACCAAGGCCGAGTTCAAACATTCCGATACGAGTTGCGTGAGCACGGTGGAGATAGTTGAGTTCAACTCCCCAAGTGTCAATGTCATCCCACATTTCAGCATCGTTGAACTGGACCAGCATACGGTCAACATAAAGGTCCTGGGTTTGTACGACTTGACTGTCGTCGTCATCATCACCACCTACCTGGTAAGCATACCGGGTTTCCGTGTGGCAGTCGTGCCAGGTGTCTTTGGTGGAGGTGTTGAGGATGATCCCTTTGAGGTAATTGTTGCCATAACCGTCGTGGGCTGTCATCGTATCGTTGAAACCAACCTGGACATTCGTACCGGAGTAGCTGTTGTTGCCGCCGATCGTAAAGACCTGACATTCCCACCCATTATGGCCGTTCATAAATCCGAAGTTGTAACGTTGACCAACCTGAAACTTGGTATCGAGCAGACTCGTATTCCAGGTGTTGTGCTGCGTGGTCATGGTTACGATTCCCATGGGACCGTACTGGTCATCAGCAAGGTCTTTGAAGTTCGGATCTCCAAGAATCTGGTATCCATAGACAATCGCTTCTCTGACCGTGGACGATTTGCCGTCGCCGTCAACGATGTTGTAACCTGCAGTTTTGCCGCTGCCAGTGTTGTTCGTGTCGTCGTCATCGTCATCGTCATCATCACCGCTCTGCTGATTCACGATGAACCACTGTGAAGAATTGTTTCTCACAGTCCAATCGAGCTTGTAGGCTGTAGCGCCTTCGGCATTCTCGTTGCCGACCAGGCCGCTCTTCGGACTGGGAAGCGCCCAGTAAAGCCCTTCAGCTCCAAAGAAGAAACCGTCATTTTCGTAATGACCACCCGAGTAGTCATTAGCGGTCTGGACATCCCAGATCTGGGCATCGCTGATTTGAGCGGATGCCGGGGTGCAGCAGATGCTCAGTCCCATGAGCACAATTGCCGCAACGATTGTTTTCAATGTGTTGTTTAGCATTGTTTTCCACCTCGGATTACAATTGCTTCGAGAATTACCAATTCCTAAAACCTCTCAGTTTTGCTTTCCTACACTGGAAAACTACCCTGAAAGCCAGAATGGGATTCTCGAACTAGTCCCAATATTTTCTGGTTATGTATTTTATATCGGTAAGAATGATTTCACTAATTGAATCAATTTGGTAAACTTTGACGATTTTTTCGGTTTTTTTGCTTTTTCCGATTATTTCGGCGAAAAATGGAGAGTTTGGGAGAGATAGGACGGAAATTTTTCTCGAAATATTTTGTGAAAGAGGGAAATAATTGATTAAAGCAAAAAGAAAACTCCCAAAATCCAGCGAAAGTCAAGCTTTTATTTCAGAACTCACGCGGAGATGCGGAGACGCGGAGGGTCAGAGAATGGGGATGTGCGAATTATCAACGGTTATGCGGGTCCCAAACCTTCCTAACCATAAACTCCGCATCTCCGCGTGAGATAAAAGCATCATACGCTGGACCTGACCGTGTTTTGATTATTTTTTCCGTACGCGATTACCGGATGGGCCGTTTAAATAAAGGTTTAAGCCGGCTGGGCTTACTTTCTTACAAAAATCGCCAAAAAGAACGGGCCGCCCAGAAGGGCCGTAAGGATCCCGACCGGGATTTCGTCCGGAAAAATCACGGTTCGGGCGAATGTGTCGCACAGTATTAATAGTATGGCCCCACCGAGAAAGACTGCGGGAACCAGAATTACGTGCCGCGCTCCGACGAGGCGCCGCATGATGTGCGGGACCATCAACCCGAGGAATCCAATGGGGCCGCAAACCGAAACGATCGCCGCGACCATAAAAGAAGCGGTGACGAGCAGAAGCGTTTGAACCCGTGAAACTGCGACTCCGCGCGCCTGGGCGAGTTCCTCACCCATACTGAAGAGGTCCAGCTCGCGGCAATGCCACGCCAGAACGCCGCTCGCGATCGAAACCCACGGAAGAAGCGTCAGGACGGGAACGTACCCGCCTCCGCCATCCAGCCCGCCCATCGTCCAGCGCAGCATCCGCACGGTCTGCGTCGGGTCGCAGAGGTACTGTAAAAGCATGATGAGGCTCGAACAAAGAAAACTGACCGCCACGCCGGCGAGCAGAACGTCCGTGGGACTGGTTCGGCTGGAAACGCGTACGAGGGTGAAAATCAGTGCCAATGAGGTTAAAGCGCCCAAAAAAGCTGCAAAAACGACCGGCGAAATCGCAAGAATGGGGCAAAATGGAAGGGCGGCTCCCGGAGCAAGCGCCAGAAGCAGTGTCGCGCCGAGCGCCGAGCCGCTGGCCGTCCCGAGCGTGAACGGCGTGGCCAGAGGATTCCGAAAAAGGGCCTGAAACGTCAGCCCGGCAACGGCCAGCCCGCCGCCGGTCACAAGCGCACAAAGTACCCGAGGGACTCGGAGCGACCAAAAGACCCACGGCTCCGCCGCCGGACCAATAAACGGCACGGTTATAACGACCGCGAGGAACAATATTATTAATAAAAACAAAGTACGCATAATATAAAGTTTATCAGAGTTTCTTTTTTTTTCAAGGGGTGGGGGGTTGCGAAGGGATGGGATTTGTGGTAAACTGAGAAAGTAATGTTTACGGGGACGACGCTTCCAGCGTCGTCTTGTGGAGTACGATGATACAGTCGCGCAGCGACATTCATCGCTTTCCCTTGCGGCAATACCACCTTGAAGAGGTGTTTGCCGCTGAAGCGCACTGGACGTTTTCCTCGCGAAAACCTTTTTTCGTCGTAATATTTTTCGACCGCTAAGTGAAAGCGGCAAAGGAAGCCTCCGGCTTCTGTATTGCCGCACTCCAGAAAACGACGCTGGAAGCGTCGTCCCCGCAATATTTTTTGGTGCGTCCAAAACGCCGCCCTCCAAATCTGAAAGGTTTTTCGATGAAACATTTCCTCACCCTCTTTTTTCTGTTGGTCACGATCCCGCTTTACGCGCAGGAAGTTTATGATGTAGTGGTTTACGGCGGGTCCAGCGCGGGCGTTTCCGCGGCGGTTCAGGCCCGGCGTATGGGGCACTCGGCCGTGATCGTCTGCCCCGACGTCCATCTCGGAGGCCTTTCCTCCGCAGGGCTCGGCGCGACCGACTCGGGCGACCGCTCCGTCATTGGCGGGATCGCTCATGAATTTTACCACCGGCTCTGGGTCCACTACCAGAAGCCCGAATCGTGGAACTGGACCCGGATCCCGAATCTGGGAATGCCGGGCCAGGGGGGCCGCGGGTTCGATAATCAGGACGAAAGCGCGTGGGTTTTCGAGCCGCACGTCGCGGAAATGATTTTTGACCAGTTCGTGAAGGAAAACGAGATCCCGGTCTTCCGCGGCCGCTACCTCGATCGGATGAAAAAGGACTGCGTGACTAAAGATGGCGCAAAAATCACCGCGATCCGCATGACGAACGGCGAGATCTACTGCGGCAAAATGTTCATCGACGCGACCTACGAGGGCGACTTGATGGCCGCGGCCGGCGTCAGTTACACGTTGGGGCGCGAGTCGAACGACCAGTACGGCGAGACGCTCAACGGTGTGCAGGTGGCGCAGGCGCGTTACCACCAGTTCGCCCCGCCGAGTGAAGTGGACCCGTACGTGATCCCGGGCAAACCGGAAAGCGGGCTTCTGCCGCAGATCAATGAGACTGTGGACGAAGATGGAACCGGAGACGCGAGGATCCAGGCGTACTGCTACCGGCTCTGCATGACGCGCGTGCCGGAAAACCGTGTTCCGTTCCCCAAGCCGGAAAATTACGACCCGAAGAACTACGAGCTGTTCCTGCGCTCGGTCGAGGCGGGGCAGCGGTTCCTGATGATCATTTCCCAGATGCCGAACGGCAAGACCGACACGAATAACGGCGGGCCGGTCTCGCACGACTTCATCGGGCAGAACTACGACTACATCGAGGCCGATGACGCGGAGCGCGAGCGCATTTGCAAGGCGCACGAGGACTGGCAGATGGGCCTGATGTGGACGCTCCAAAACGATCCGCGCGTTCCGGAAAACGTTCGGAAAGCATACGGTGATCTGGGGCTTGCAAAAGATGAATTCCCCGACACGCACCACATCGGGCATAAAATTTACGTCCGCGAGGGGCGACGCATGGTGAGCGACTTCGTGCACACGGAACTGCACTGCTGCCGCATCACGCCGGTGGAGCGCCCGATCGGTTTCGGCTCGTACAATATGGACTCGCACCACTGCCAGCGGTACGTGAAGCTGAACGCGGAAGGAAAGCCGGTCGTATGGAATGAGGGCGACGTGGAAGTCGGCCCGGGCGGCGCGTACCCGATCGACTTTGGAACGATCCTCCCGAAAAAGGCCGAGTGCGTGAACCTCCTCGTGCCGGTTTGCGTTTCCAGCTCGCACATCGCGTACGGCTCGATCCGCATGGAGCCGGTCTTCATGATCCTCGGCCAGAGCGCCGCGACCGCCGCCTGTTTCGCGATCGAAGACGGGAAGGACGTGCAGGACGTTGATTACGAAAAACTCGCCGCCCGTCTGCGCGCCGACAAGCAGGTGATCGAAAAAGAACTCAGGCCCGCGAAGTACCACATGCAGCTCGACAAACTGCCGGGGATCGTCGTGGACGACGAAGACGCGGAACTCATCGGCGACTGGAAGTTCAACGATGTATGCTCCCCGCGCCTGGGGAAAGGCTACCACCACTCCGACGGGGTGAAGGACGGCAAGCTCAAGGCGGTCTTTACGCTGGAAGTTCCGGAAGCGGGAAACTACGAAGTGCGCCTGATCTACCCGACGAACGGGAACCGAGCGACGAACGTTCCGGTGGAAATCGCTACGGCGGACGGCGTGAAGAGTTTCGCGGTGAACCAGCAGAAGCAGTCCGACCCGCCGTTTGAGATCCTCGGAACGTTCCGCTTCGAGAAAGGCCCCGCGACCGTCACGCTGACCAATAAGGGGGTGAACGGCTACGTCCTGGTAGATGGTGTGCAGATGATCAGGAAGTGATCGGGCGGTTCTCGTTTTGCGGGGGCCAAATATTGGATCGCTCAACCGTTACCGCTTCCTAATTTCATTTAAACACGGATTTCCACGGATTAAAGGGATGAAAAGGATTTTTTTGGAAAGACTTTGACCTCTTTCTTTAAAAATCCGTGAAAAACCTTTGAATCCGTGGAAATCCGTGTTTAAATTAAGGCTGGAAGCGAGGCTGGTTCCGGAAATGGCCTTTTCGGTCAGTTTCGGGTTTTTGTTTTAAAGCCCTTTGCGGACGAAGAACCCGCAGCCGCCCGTTCCCACCACGAGTTCCTCGGGGTCGAACGGGTTGAACGCGGCACACTCGGCGCGCAGGGTCGGCAGACCGTCGGAGATGCTCCGCCACGTTTTCCCGTCGTCGGTCGAAACTTTCACCGGCTCGCACCAGATGTGGTCGTGGAACGGATGATCAGCGAAAACGAGCACGATCGTTTCCGGCTTTTCCGGGTGAGCCACCGGGCAGACCGCGCAGGCGTGCGTCGGATCGTCGTAAAGTTTGGTCCATCGGGCGTCTTCCGGCTGGCTCGGGTCATACCGCCAGAGGCCCCCCTCGCGGGTTTGCCAGGCGGCGTGGAACGGCGTGTGCAGGACCCGGCCGCGCGCATCGACGCAAATTCTTCCCGCGACTTTAGGCCCGCCGACGCACGTGAAATCTTTCCCGTTTCGGGTGAACCAAAGCCCCGTTTTCCCCGAGACGTAAAACGTTTTTTCTTTGCCGGGCACGGGCGCGATCCAGCCGAATGAGTCGGAATCGCTCACGAGTTCCCACTTCTGACCGCCGTCTTTCGTCCGGAAGAGCTTCCCCCCGAAAATGACCCAGACGCGAGCCGAGTCGCTTGGCGAGACGAAAACCCCCGTGGCCACGCAGGATTTTCCGTCTGGTAGTCCACTTCCCTCCACCGCGAGCGGCTCCCACGGCCCGGGCTGGTTCAGGCCGCCTTTCAGGACGTTCCCGGAGTTCCCGCCTTGGCCGGTGGTCACGTAAACCGTGCCGTCTTTGGAGAAGCACGCGTCGTTTCCGCCGCCCCACGGCTGGGGTTTCTGGCCGTGGTACGACCACGATTTCATGAAGTCGTTCGACTCCCAGCACTTTCCCGCGTCCATCGCCATGAGCACGGAGCGCCCCTCGTGGTACGGGTCGAACCGGAACGCCATGGTGCAGAGGCCCGAGTAGCCGCGCCCTTTCCACGTCCAGTCCGTGCCGTCGGGGACCTGCTCGCTGGTGAGGTCTTTCCACGTCTCGCCGCCGTCCGCCGAGGCGAAGATCGTTTCGGCTCCCGCGCCGTAAACTTCATTTTCGTTTTTCGGGTTGACGCTCAAAACCGTCACGCCGTAACCGCTCGGGTACGCGATTTTGACCGGTCGTTTCACGCCGTTCATTTCGTGGGCCAGAATGACGCGCCACGACTTCCCGCCGTCGTCCGACCGGTAAAATTTGGCCCCGTTCCAGGCCGAGTCGTTTGTGTACAGAACGTCCGGGTTGGACGGCGCGACGCAAAACGCTTTGAACCGGGCCGTAAGGTTTGGGTTGGTCGTGGCGTGGATCTTCAGGCCCTCATTGCACGCAAACCAGGTTTTTCCTCCGTCGGTCGTTTTGAAGATCCCGCCCGGGAGGCACTGCGCCGGCGTTCCGTCTTCGTTTTTCTGCGGGCAGGAATTCAGGCTGGCCCACAAAATTTTCGGGTCGGTCGGATGCGCGACGACTCGCTCCACGGCTCCGTGCGGAAGGCCCTCGGAGGCTTTCGACCAGGTTTTTCCGCCGTCCGCACTCCGGAAGATCCCGAGGTCTGAAACCGCGGCGAAAAGGATTTTCGAGGAGCCTGCCGCAAAGGTCGCGCTCACAATATTTTGGTCGAGTTTCGAGGCCATTTCCCAGTTTTCGCCGCCGTCGGTGCTTTCCCAGACCGCGCCCCAGAGCGGTTTTCCGGCGCTTGCGTTCCAGCGTCGGCTCGAGCCGCCAAACGCGAAAAGGTGGTTTTCGTCGTTGGGGTCGAAAAGGACTTTTTCGATTGGCGCCGAGTAGCTGAACTCGGAAATTTTCGGGAAACCATTTCGTTTTTCGACCCAGGTTTTCCCTCCGTCGGCGCTTTTGTACGGGCCGCTCATGGTTCCCGCCCAGACCGTTTGCGGGTCCGATGGGTGGAACGTCGTGTCGCCGATCTCAACGGCGTAAAGCCCGAAAACCGGCTCCCACGTTTCGCCGCGGTCGTGCGAGAGGCCGATGCTCAGCATATCGCCGCCGACCAAAATGTGCTTCGAGTCGAACGGCGAGACTTCCACGGAGGTCATCCACCCGCCGCAGCCGGGTTCCTTGACGGGCCGCCACCCATTCGGATCCGTCGTGGCCCGCGTCTGCGCCAGAACCAGCGGCGCCGCCGCCAGCGTGAGGAAAAGGAAAAAAAGAATGGAGTGTTTTTTCATGGCGTTTCGTTTAATTGCTTGATTGGAAGCACGGCCGGAAAGGGAAGGTCCGGGTGCGGGATTCGTAAAAAAGACGTTTCAAAAATCGCTTCCGGCCAGTCCTCGGCCAGGAATTCGGCGGTTGATCCGTCAAAAATGAGAGTTCCGGCCTTCAGCCCCAGAATTCGATTGGCGTTCTGGACCGCCTCGTTGATCTCGTGCGTGATGAAGAGGATCGTTTTCTCTTCTTCACAGTTCAGTTGATGGAGCAGAGCAAAAATTTCCGTCCGGTTTCGATAATCCATTTGGGAGAACGCTTCATCAAGGAGCAGTATCTTGCCGTTCTGCGCCAGGGCGCCAGCCAGCCAGACGCGCTGAAGCTCACCGCCGGAAAGGGTGGAAAGGGACCGGTCCGCGAACTCATCCAGACCGGTCTGGGTCAGAACTTTCTCGCAGAGTGCCCGGTCGGCTGAGGTCAAAACACTCCACGGCGACTGGTGCGCGTAACGGGCCGCTTCGATGAATTCACGGACCGTGAACGGAAAACTTTGCGTCTGGATCTGCGGCACGTACACGATTTTTTGAGCCAGTTCACGAGCGGAGAGTTCTGCCAGATTACGCCCTTCAAAGGCCGCGTGAAAAGAAGCCTCGGCGGACAGGAGCCGCATGATACACTTCAGAAGTGTGGATTTTCCCGCTCCGTTTTGGCCCAGCAAGGCCGTAAAATCCCCCTTCTGAAGCTGGAAACCAACCCCCGAAAGGATCGTTTTTCCGCCCCGGACGCAGGTCAAATCGGAAATTTGGAAGAATTCAGAGTCCATTGGCTTCATTTCCTGACGATTTTCGCGCTGGGGTCCAGCTCTTTTTTGCCTAAAATCTCGCTTTTGGCCGATTCCAGGATCAGGACCGCGCCTTTGCCGAGTTTCAGGTCAAAGATCCGCGCGTCGCCGGTGACCCGGACCGTTCCCGAATCGACCGTGAGCGAAATGGCGGACTCCCACTTTCCCGTGAGAAGCAGCGTCCCGGCCCCGCGTTTGGTCAAACGGCCGTTCCGGAACGGGATCAGGGCGGAGGAAATCGTCAGAACGTCCCCGGCTTCGGGAACGTCGAACGTCCCGCTCTCGTGGTTGACGGAGGCGCCGTCATCGCGGAATGAAATCCGGGCCGCCGAAATCTCCGATTTGCCGTACGACGTCACTTTTCCCGCGAAGCAGAAGTTTCCGATCTCGGGGGAACCGGGGTCCTGCGGGGCGCTGGTGATCGTTCCCGCTACCATTTCCACGGGGCCGAGATTCACGTGCGTTCCGGACGGCGCTTCCACCCGGGCGGAATGGATCCCCAAAACGGCGGGGAGCGTGCGGCGTTCGAACGTCCAGATCCCCAGCGCGTTCCGGGCGTTGAATTTCAGCGTTGAGCCGGGCCGCAGGTAAATATTTCCCGTGCGGACCTCGGCGCTTTCGTTTTTCTCCCCGCCCAGGATGAGCGTCCCGGCCTGAACGTCGAGATTCTCGCCGAGGTTCAGCACGCCACCGCACAGATCGAGCGTTCCGGCTCCGGCTTTCACGAGGGTCCCGGTCGATTTTTCATCCAGTTTTTCGTGGCAGTGGGCGCAGCTTTCCCCACCCTCCTGGTCGCACGGCACGGAATTGATCGGCCAATAAACCGACGTGGTGGTTTTCTCCGCCGTGTTCAGCGTGTTGCGCGTCCCCTGGGTCAGGGCGATGGTCTGCATCAGGTTCAGGTTTCCGCCTTCCAAAAAAATCTGGCCGCAGTTCAGGACCAGGTCGTTTTCCACGGTTTCTTTCGGCGTGATGTGCGTTTCCTTCTCCACGATGATCACGGGGAGGTCTTTCTTCTCGCGGAGTTCCGGGTGCTCGTTCCGGTGAACCATTCCGATTGCTTTGATGGCCGATTTCACGCGGTCGCTCAGGTTCGGCGTGGGATTCGGCGAAATGCGGATGAAGCCCAGCTCCTTGAAGTGGTACGACTCGTGCATCCCGATGCCGCCCGTGTGGTAGAGCGGCGTGAGGGGGACGCCGGCGTTCATTTTTTCTTTCAGTTCGTCGAGGTACTGCGTGTAAACGTCCCGCGGAAGGGCGCCGTGCTCGTGGCAGATGGCCGCCGCCATGCCGACCACTTCGCCGAGCATCCCGAGCGTGCGCATCACGCGGACCGCCGCGAACGCCACGTGCGACGTGCTGATGTGCCGCCCGGCCAGGAAAAGGTTTTCGCAGTCCCTCGCGTACAGGCACCGGTACGGGACGGCGTAAGGTTCCCCGAAACCCCGGTGGTAGGCGCAGGACCGGAACGGCTCGCCGAATTTCGCCTCGTTGGCCGGGTCGGGGAAATGGAGGTCAATGTCCCACGTGATCGTGGCGGTCTGGTCCGGGTACGCGACGTGATTTTCCAGATCGTTCTGCGTCAGCACGTGGTCGCCGACCGTTCTGTAACTCTCGCGTTTTCCGCCGATCGGGGAGACCCAGTCCAGCTCGTCGTACTCGAATTCCGCCTTCCTCAGCGAGTGGTTCTTCACAAAGTTCCAGTTCGAGAAAATGCTCAGCAGGCCGTAGTCGCGAATGTACTCGGTTTCGTCGGCCATGTCGCGGTACTGGCCCGCCTCCTGCTCCCAGTCGCCGCCGCGAATGTAATAGACGGAGCCTTCGTCGAACGGGATCGCCCAGTCAATGTCCGGGAACGGCGCGGGCGTTTCACGTTTGCGGGCGTACCAGAGGACTGAGTGCCCCATGACCTGCCGGTCCGCTTCGACTGGAGCGTTGATCTCGTTGAATTTGCTGCGGGCTTCGCGGCCGTACATCACCTCGCAGCCGGCCATTCGGGCCAGAACCGCGTCTCCGGTCGCGTCCACGAAAAGCGGCGCGGTGAACCGGGTCTCCGCCCCCGTGTACGTATTTCGGGAGAGGACCGCCTTGATTCGTTTCGGGCGCTCGGGGTCCATTTCCAACGCGTACACGTGCTCACGCAGGAGGAGTCTGCATCCGGTATTCGGACGGCGAAAAAGGATTTCTTTCCGCGCGTCTTCGTAAAACTCCGCGGAGTACGTCCCGCCGGAGCCGTGCAGGGGCTGGATCTCGTAAACGAGGTTTCCGAGCATCGGGTACGGCGCGATGTGGATGCGGCCGCCGAGACTCACGCGGACCTCGGAACTGTTGCAGCCGCCCAGAACGTCGCGGTCCTGCAGGAGCAAAACCTTCAGACCGAGCCGGGCCGCGGCCATGGAGGAGCAAATGCCGGACATTCCGCCGCCGACCACGATCAGGTCGTAAGATTCCTCCGCGTTTTTCAAAGTGATCCCGGTTTTCGCGTGGCGGAAAGCGTCCATCGCCTGCGGGTCGTTCGGAGGCGTAAAGGCCGCGTCGGTCGTGAAGTAAAGCGCGTCGCACCGACCGTTGAACCCGGTCAGGTCGTGCAGCCGGATCTCGGGATTCAGATTTTCGTCCGTGATCTGGACGGTCCCGGCCTTCTGCCACGTCCACGGCTCGCCGTTCGTGCCGAGGATTTCAGGAAGAGCCTTTTCCCCGACGAAGATCTGGAATTTTCCCGCGGGGGTCCCACGGCGCCAGACTGCCGTCCAGTCCCGGGTGCGAGCCCAGACCATGTACGTTCCCGGCTCGTAAAACCGGGCTTTCGTCACGCAGTCCGCCACGGGTTTCCCGTAGCCGTGCGCCATCACGTACGAGGAGCCCAGCTGCGGCATGGAGTGCGGGTCCACGACCCACCCCCCGAGCGTTTTGAAGGACTCGCACTCAACGAAAAAGTCCGCCGCGGAAACGACGCTGGCGGCGAAAAGGAGCAAAATGGCAAAAAAAACTCGGCGCATCTTTTTAATTATGAATTATGAATGATGAATTATGAATTAGGGGGGCGACGCTTTGGCGTCGCCTTTGGAGTGCGGCAATACAGAAGCCGAAGGCTTCCTTTGCCGCTTTCACTTAGCGGCCGAAAAACGTGGCGGTGAAAACGTTTTTTCTCGTGGGGAACGTCCAGCGCACTTCCGCGGCAAACGCCTCTTCGAAGCGGTATTGCCGCAAGGGAAAGCGATGAAGGTCGCTTGCGCGACTGTATCATCGCACTCCGAAAATCACCGGATCACCACGTACCCGAGCGGCTTGACCGTTTGGCCCTCGAACGTGAAATCCGCATCGGAGTAGTTGCACACGATCCGCGTGCCGTTCGAGAACGTCGAGCAGAAAACGTCCGGCGCGATCTCGGCGTGCTCGTCGAGCGTTTCGTACTGCAGATCCTTCATCGACTCAAATTCGTCGTAGCCTTTCTTGATGGCGGCGACGGATTCCCGCAGTTCCTCGTCGGTCGCGCAGCCGATGTCCGCGTCACCCATCCAGTTATTGCCGGACGATTTGAATTTGCTGTAGAAGTAGAACATCGGGCGGCCGCCGTACTCGACCAGCTTCAACTGCGTGACGGGGTCTTTGATCTTGTAGTTCGTCGTGGCGCAGAACGGATTGTTCAGCACGAATCCGTTGTACACGATGTGCCAGAACGGGACGTGCTTCTCGATCAGGGCCGGGTACTTGCTTCCCGGGTTGAAGAAGCTGATGTAGAGCGAGTAATCCAGATTGGAAATGGCGTAGTCGAAGCCCCCTTCAGACCCCATGCCGCCGAGGTCCTTCTGCGTTTTGGCGAAGATCTCGCGGGTCCAGCGGGCGAAATCCTCTTTCGTGGCCGGGTGGTCCTTGCTGTGGCAGGTGCGCGGGTTCACGGTCGAATAGACGTCGATGTAATGGATCCCACGGAATCCGCAGGCCGCAATGGCGGGGAAGTCCTCGTTCGGGAAACGCTTGAACATGCACTCGGGGCACGTCTCGTACATCGCGCCGCCGCCCCACGTCGTGTAGGTGTTCGCCGAGCCGTCCTTTTTGCGGAGCAGGTAGTTTTCGTCCCAGCGGTTGGCCAGATGCGAAACGCTGTAGGCGTCGGAGTAGTTCGTGTGGGCCACGACCTGGAAGCCCTGCGACTGCGCGTAGGCGATCGCCTCTTTCAGCTTCTCGTCGCCCCCCAGACGCGGATCGGCCGGGAAGATCTGGGGCCAGCGTCCGTCATGCCCGCCGATGTTCCACCCGACGAGGCAAAACTCGGCCTGGTTGACGCCCTGGCGCTTGAATTCATCGACGATCTGTTTGAACCGGTCGAACGTGATCGCCACGTGCATCTCCGGCTCGGTCTCGGCCGTTTGTTCTTTCACCGGGGACGGGACCGGCTTCCAGCCCATGCGGACGCGGACTTCCATCGCTCCCGCGGCGTATTTCAGCTCGGGACGGTCCACGACTTTTTCCTTCAGCGGTTTGATCGTGCCGTTCGCCTGCTGGAACTGACGGTAAACGCGCGCCATGTCGGCGTAAGTCGCGGTCTGCGGGAGGAGGTGGAACTCGATCTGAATGTCCGAGTAGATCTCGTCGTTCACCAGGTTGGTCAGATCGTAGAGCGGGAAGACGCGGTACACGCCGTCTTTCAGGTCCGCGATCTGTTTGGACTCGTAGCGCAGGCCGGTCAGAATGACGCTCATGGCGCCGCGCGGGGTTTTGACTCCGAAGGTCGGCATCACGACGGCGCTGTTGGTGTAGCGGCCGTTTTCACGTTCCTGGAACGTTCCGTACATTCCCGAGCAGAAGACGTAAAAACCGTCCTCGCCGGCCTTTGCGGTCGCCCAGGGGTGATGGACTTCAATGGTTTTGGTTCCGGCCGGGACCGACGCGGCGGGGATGGTCAAAAACTGAACGTTCCCTTTTTGTTCCAGCTTGAACTCCCGCGTCTGTGCGGGCGCTTTGTCGAAATTAAAAACGGCCTGAACGGATTCGGGGCCTTGAATGACGGCTTCTTCTTCCGCGACGGCAAACGAGGCGCAGAGCAGAAGGGCGAGCGTGAGGAAAAACTTTTTCATGGCAGGACCTTGAGAAGAAATGATGAATTATGAATGATGGATGATGAATTGGGAATGGGAAACCCCTATTTCAAAAACTTTTTAAGAAAGTTCCAAAACCTCAGAGTCTTTTCTCAAGGAGCGAACACAATCCACTTCCCACCTTAATTTAAACACGGATTTTCACGGATTAAAAGGATTTACACGGATTACTTCCAACTCATTTGCAAGTGTTTTGGGATTTAATGTTTTAAACCAAATAAAATCCTTTTAATCCTGTAAATCCGTGAAAATCCGTGTTTAAATAAAGGCTTGCAGTGCAATGGGTTTTGTATCTGGAAAGAGGGAGGTTTTGGAACTTCCTTTTAATTATTCAATCAGTTTATTTCAGATCGCACCCTTCCAGGCACCCATCCGGCCAGTCGGTCGCGAAGGACTGGACGCCCAGTTCGATCAGTTTCCGGTAAACCTCCGGATTGTTTCCCTCGGTCCAGGTCAAAACCTGGAAAATCTTGCCGTGGGATTTGATCTGGTCGCCGGCCTTGCGCAGAAATTCCGTGCTGGGTGTGAACGGATCCTCTTTGCTCAGGTCCGTCTTGATGTGGATCTGCACGATGTCCACGTCTTTGAAGTCGTTTTTCTCGAGATTGTCGAGCTGACGCTGGACGGCCGCCTCCACCTGCACCGGGTCATTGATCCCGAACCAGTGCAGCCAGTTGAGCGCCTTGGCCTTGGGAGCCATCTGCTTCCAGCGCGGGATCAGGCTGTAATTCGAGGTGGCGAAAATGATCTGGTCCTGCACGCCGTACTTCACGGAAAGCTCGGCGAGGAGTTCCGGCGAAGCGCCCTTTTCATCGACGTAAAGGAGACGTTCCGGGCGGTACTTCATCGCGGCGAAAACCGCTTCGATCGTCGTGATCCTGTAGCTGGCATATTCCGGGCCGAGGTACGATCCGACGTCCACGTCCTTGATCTCGTTCCAGTTCAGGTCACGGATCGATTTTTCTTTGAGTTCGTCGGACATTCCGCGGCCCAGACGCCTCAGATTATCGTCGTGGAAGGCGATCGCGACGCCGTCTT
The DNA here is from genome assembly GCA_030530205.1 of Thermoguttaceae bacterium. Taxonomy (GTDB): domain Bacteria; phylum Planctomycetota; class Planctomycetia; order Pirellulales; family Thermoguttaceae; genus RGIG3701. The sequence goes on from JAUMVK010000010.1 coordinate 79,288, forward strand.
TCGTCAGGCGGCAGTCGGCTTCCGGAATGGCGCCTTTGGACCAGGCCCAAAGGAACGTTTCCAGCGCATTGTCCGGCCGGATGCTTCCGCCGCCGCGGTGGAACTGGATCAGGACCGCCTTGGGTCCGCCTTCATGCGGAGGCGCGAACGGGTCGGTGTTTTCCTGAGCGCTGGCGGTAAAAGCCGCGAGCAAGGTAAAGAAGGAAAGGGCAAGAACGGGAAGGAATTTTGTGTGTTTCATAGTTCTTTGGGAGGGTTAAAGGAACAAAATGGAAAGACCTGGTCAGGCAGACTGGATGGTGGGTTACGGGGACGACGCTTCCAGCGTCGTTTTTAAAGCCTTCCTCTTTGAGTGGGGTGGCACGTAGTGCCGGGGGGAGTTGAAAGGCGCTTTCGTGTAACTCCCCCAGTCTCGGCTTCGCGAGCCAGCTCCCTCAATGAGGGGGCCTTTTAACGACGCTGGAAGCGTCGTCTCCGTCATGCTTCCGCAATCGCCTTCACCACGCCGTCCATCGTCGCTTCTTCGGCCTCGGCCTGCGGGGGAAATCCGAGGCGGGCAAGCGCGGCGGTGGTTAACGGGCTGATGCTCACCAGCTTCGTCTTTTTCAGCGCATCGCCGAACAGACGGACGGCGGAGGCCGCGATCGCGGAACTCGTGATCGTCACCCAGTCGATCTGACTTTTTTCCATTTTACTCCAAATCCCGGAATCCCACAAGGGGGAGTCCCTGGTTACGTCCTCGCTCGTGTACGCGACCGCCTGCGTGACGCTTCCGCCGGCCTCCCGGAGCGTTTCGGCGAGCACTTCCCGCCCGCGGCTGGCACGGATCAAAAGAAACCTTGCGCCGTTTTTCGCATTGGGAACCAGACCCTCGGCAAGATTTTCCGCCCGATAAATTTCCGGGACGAAATCGCTCGGAAGCCCCGCCTCTTCCAGCGCCCGGGAGGTTCCGGGACCGATCGACGCGAATTTGAGCGTCTTCGGCGGCCAAAGGTCATGCGCGAGCAGCCGGTTCCGAAACGCCTCCACTCCGTTTGCGCTGGAGAAAACGACCCACTCAAATTCCGCCAGTCGATGAAGTTCCGCGTCGAGCGCCGCGTAGGAATCCGCCGGGGGCCCGATCGCAATGACGGGCTGAAACAGAACATTCCATCCCCGAGCGCGCAGAAGCGTTTCCAGCTCCTGGGCCTGGCCCTGGGGACGGGTCACGAGAATCGTCAGAGGTTGATCATGCATTTGTTTTTTGAAGGATATTAATGAGGGAAAGGGAGAAATGGGGACAGGACCTTTAAGTTCCGTTTTCCCATTTCTCCCGTGACTTATGTTTCACTCGTAAAACCGCGAAGGTTCAGGAGTTTAGAACAGGAACGCTCCACCAATACCACCGGAGAAACCGCTGTCCTTGGAGCCGCCTTCGTCAACCCAGTCGTAACGAATTTCCGGACGGATCATCAGGTGCTCGTTGATGTTGTATTTGACGCCGAGGGTGAGTTCCGTGTAATCGTTGTCACCATTTTCCTCGGCCCACTCGAAGCGGGCGATCGCCTGCATGTTGTCAGTGAGCTGATACTTGAGGTAGTTCGAGATGCCGAAGAAGTCTTCGTTATTGCCGTCCTGACCGATGGTCCCGTAAGCGGTCTCGAACACATACTGCAGACGGCAGTTGATGTCCCAAGTCGCGACGACGCTGTGCAGATACTGAGTGCCGTTGTCGTAATCGTCGTTTTCGACGTGTCCGATGAATCCCTCGTAGGAAACGGCCAGACGATCGGTCCACTGATATTTCGCGCCCATGATGAAGCCGTAATTACCACCATCGTCGAAGCTGTTGTTGACTCCGCGAACAACACCGAAGTTAAGAGCCAAACGCTCGGTATAGTCCCAATTGAGCAGTGCGCCGGCGTGGATTCCAGGCAAGTGCTGATGAATGTAGGAAGTGGAGTTCAGGTCACGCGCGGGACCAACGGCGGATTCGTATCCAATCGGAGAGGCGAATTTACCGATTTTCATCGACATGTTCTCATAGCCAAGCGCGGCGTAACATTCGTAAATGCTCATTCCGTAACCGTCACCGCTCGTGCCCCAGTTACCGTCGAAACCGTCGTCAGCGAACTGCGCGTGTTCCGTACCAAAGAGGGCCGTCACGTTGTAGCCCCAGTCGAACCCGTTGCGTGCCGTATCGAGTTGACGTTCTGCAAAGAGAACGGTCTGATTAACGGCCAGGTTGTGATCGCCGTTCATGTGATAGAAACCATCGTACCAGGTCGAATAGATATAACCACCCAGTTTGAACTGATTCGAAATGTCATCGTAATACACCATCTCAGGTGTTTCAGCCTCAGCCTGAGCGACCGCGGGGGCGGCGCTTTCAGCCACGGCGGGCTGAGCTTCGGCTCTCATCGAGGCAGCCGATGGCTCAAGAACTGAGTCCGATGCGGAGGACATTGTCCCCCAAACCAGAGCCGCTATTGCGAAGCTCGTAAAAGTGAAAAATCCTTTTTTCATTTTTTGGATCCTTGTAATAAAGTTTACTGATTGTAATGAGACTGCTCACAAATTGGTCTCGGTATTATATTTCGACTGTAAGTTTTTTCATTTTTAAGATTTTGAGAACGATTTTAAGGGATTTTAGGCTTTTTCTTTGAGTGTCAGCCGTACAACCGGAATAACAGGAAAAAGCTTCCTACTTTATTTAATTTTACATTGACGTGAATGTTATTCAGAAGTTGAATATATCCGTCTTTTTAAGAGATTTTGCGGCGTATTCTAAAGTTCGCGCCGCGGAGGAAAAACCTGACCGCGGCGCGTTAAGGAACTTCATTTACAAGGATGGTAAAGGTTTAGAAGATGATTGCCGCGCCGACACCACCAGAGAAACCGCTTTCTTTCGTGCCGCCGACTTCCGTCCAGTCATAGCGAATTTCCGGGCGGATCATCAGGTGCTCGTTCACATCGTAACGGACGCCAAGGGTGAATTCATTGTAATCGTCTTCGCCGTTTTCCGTGACCCATTCGTAACGGGCGATAGCCTTCATGTTGTCGCTGAGCTTATAGGTGAGGTAGTTCGCGATTCCGAAGTAATCATCGGCAACCTCATCCGCATCCACATCGTACCAGGAACCGTAGTTCGTAACGAACGCATAGTTCAAGCGGCAGTTGATGTCCCACGAAACGATGATGCTATGCTCGTACTGGTTCGCTTTCGGGTAATCATCATTCACAACGCGGTTGATCATACCCTGGTAGGAAACGCTCAGTCGGTCAGTCCACTGGTAGGTCGCGCCAAAGAGGAAGCCGTAATTATCTTTGATCTCGAAGCTGTTGCTGTCACCCGTCGTAACACCGGCAGTCAGCGTGAAGCGTTCGGAAACGTCCCAATCCGCCAGAATACCGCAGTGGTGCGCCGGTTCCAGACCGTACATATAGGATGTGGAGTTGAGATCACGTTCGATTCCCGACGGGGATTCATAACCGATCGGAGTTCCGAATTTACCGATCTTCATGGTCAGGTTTTCCCAGCCGAGTGAGGCGTAACACTGGTTAAAGCTCATCCCGTAACCGTCACCGCTCACACCCCATTTACCGTCGAACCCGTTATCGAAGCACTGTCCATGCTCGGTACCAAAGATGGCCTCGACATAGTAGCCCCAGTCAAAACCATATTTGGACGTGTCAAGTTCACGGCCGAAATAGAGGCACGTCTGATTGATTGCCAGGTTGTGATCTCCATTCATGGGGTAGAAACCATCGTACCAGGTCGCGTAAACGAAACCACCTAATTTGAACTGGTCCTGTACCTCGTCGGAGAAGTAAACCTCCGGTGTTTCCGTTTCGGTCTGGGTGGCAGCGGGGGCGGCGCTTTCAGCCGCTGCGGGTTGAGCGGTCTGCGCGTCGGCTCTCAATGAAGCCGCTGAAGGTTCAAGAACAGAGTCAGCTGCGGAAACCATCGTCCCGCAAACCAAAGCTGCAGCTATGAAGCTCGCAAAAGTGAAAAATCCCTTTTTCATTTTTTGGATCCTTGTAATAAAGTTTTGCTGATTATAATGATGCTACAAAAAAATCTGCCTCGGTTAAATATTTCGACAGCAGAGATTTCTATTTTGAAGATTTTAGAAGCGATTTTAGGGGTTTTAATGGTTTTTCTTTTCGTGATGGCCGTACAATCGGAACAACGGGAACAGATTGCCTGACCGGTACATTTTAACAGGGGGGAAGGGGATTTGGAAATTAGGAATGAGGAATTAGGAATGAGGAATTGACGCTGGCGCGTAACGTTGCCTGCAGAAAGACTTCATCCCCAAAAAAGCCGAAGGCTTTTTCAATTCCTAATTTCTAATTCCTAACTCTTTTTCAGGGGGCCTTTCCTTTTTCCTGAATTCGTGTATAATGAGGATAAAGAAATGAATGTGATGAAACTCAGTATTATATGAAGGTAAAATTATGTCTCTTCCAAAAATAGTCATCGTAGGGCGCCCGAACGTCGGAAAATCCAGTATCTTTAATTGGCTTTGCGGTCGCAGAATGGCCATCGTGGACCCCACCGCCGGCGTGACGCGTGACTGGATGAGCGCCGACGTCGAGACCGAAAACAGCGAGAATGTTCCGTTCCAGTTCACTCTGATCGATACGGGCGGGATGGGCAACATCGATTCCGACGATTTAACGGATGATGTGGAACACCAGATCGAAACCGCAGTGGAGATGGCCGACATGATCCTGTTCGTCGTGGACGCGAAGGAAGGGATCGTTTCGCTGGACGAGCACGTCGTGAACCGGATTCGGAGCCTGCGCGTCCCGGTGATTTGCGTCGTGAACAAAACCGACCATCCCGGCCTGACGAATAACGCGAACGATTTCTACGCCTTTGGCTGGGACATTCTGGCGGTCAGCGCGAAAGAAAACCGCGGAAGGAACGAGCTGCTGGACCTCATTTACGAAAAACTCCCGGAAAAATCCCGGGTTCAGGACGAGCCGGAAGAATCGATCGCCGACCTGATGAAAATCGCGATCGTCGGCCGGCGCAACGTCGGCAAGAGCACGTTCGTGAACACACTGGTAAAGTTCCCGCGCATGATCGTTTCCAACGTGGCGGGGACCACGAGGGACAGCGTGAATGTGAAGTTTGAGCTCGACGGCAAATCGTTCGTCGCGGTCGATACGCCGGGCTTCCGCCGCCGTGTGAGTGTGAAGACGAACATCGACTACTACGGCACGCACCGCGCCCAGCGAAGCATCCGGTTCGCGGACGTCACGCTGATGTTCTTCGACGCCTCGGCCCAGATCAGCAAGGTCGATAAACAGCTCGTCGGGTACATCATGGAGCAGAACAAACCGTGCATTTTCGTCGTGAACAAATGGGACCTGATGCGTGAGCACATGCCGACCGAGGTCTGGGCGGACTATCTGCGCGACACGTTCCCGACGATGTGGCACGTTCCGATCGCCTTCATTACCGGGCAGACCGGCAAGAACGTGAAGTTGCTGCTCCATCACGCGATGATGCTTTACAAGCAGGCGAGTACGCGCGTTTCAACGAGCCGGCTGAACCGGCTGGTCAGGGCAGCCATCGCGTACAACCCGCCGCCGCTCTACCGGCTGAGCCGCCCGAAAATCTACTACGCTACGCAGGTCGGGGTCCTTCCACCAACGGTGGTCCTGTTCTGCAACAATCCGGAAATGTTCCCGCCGACGTACCGCCGCTACCTGCTGAGTGTCTTGCGTGACCAGCTCGATTACGGAGAAGTGCCGATCAAACTGTACTTCCGCAAGCGTGAAAAGGATGACGCCCGCGACGACATCGACTCGAAGCTGGGCGAAACAGAGCGTCAGGCAAAACGGGAGGCCGCTGAAGAAGCAAAACAGCGAGAACTGGAAGAGTGGAGCGCCGCACAGGAGTACTACGCCAACAAGATCCAGGCCGAGCTGGCAGCGCTGAACAAGGAGGACGAGGAACTGCTTAAGGCGGCCGGGAACGCGGAATTCCTGGCGGACTTCGAGACACCGAACGACGAGGACGCGCTCGTGTCGATGGGATTCGAGGATGAAGACGGTGCGTTCGACGACGAGGAAGACTTCGATCTTTCCGACGAGACGTTCCGGAACATGAAAGGAAGTGTGTTCGTTTTCGAGGATGAGCCTTTACCCAAGGAACCGAAGAAAAAGAAAAAACCGGCTCCAAAAGGGAAAGGAAAAAAGAAGAAAAAATAAAATTCAGGGACGATATTACGGAGACGATGCTTCCAGCATCGTCTTTTAATTATACGTCCAGTTCAAGCGAAAAACAGGCACCGCAACGGACCTGTCATTTCAGTTACTGGCTTATAATTCGGCCTATTTAAAACCACACCCATCTTTTCACCACGTAAAACACGAGGTGAAAAGCCCTATTACCAGACCAGCTTTTCTGCGTCAAAAACCGGGCCTTCCGTACAAACACGGCAGTAATCCCAACCTTCCGGCGAGGTCTCGTCCTTGCATTTCGTCACGCACGTGAAGCAGATCCCCATCCCGCAGGCCATCGGCGTTTCGAGCGAGACCCAGCATTTCAGACCCGCCTGTTTCGCCAGATCCGCCACGATTTTCAGCATCGGTTTCGGCCCACAGGAGTAAACGCACGAGTTTTCCGGCGTGAATTCCCCCGATTCGAGTTTGTTCTTTTCCAGATCGGTCACAAAACCGTGATGCGCAAAGCTGCCGTCATCGGTTGCGTTAAGGATCTCAAGCTTTCCCGGGAATCGTGCCGCCAGAGCCTTAAAATCTTCGAGGCACGCGAGATGTGCCCGATCTCGGCCCCCCCAAAGAAGCGTGACTTTTTCGGTGCGCGGCTGATTCAGGAATACTTCCGCAAGCAAAAACATCGGCGTCTGACCGATCCCACCCGCGACGAGAAGCGGACGAGTGGGCCATTCATCTGGATTATCGGCCAGCGGAAAACCATTCCCCAAGGGGCCCCAAATTTCCAGGTCCTGCCCAGGCAGAAGAGCCGCAAGCAGTTCTGTTCCTTTTCCAACCACAGCGTACACGACTTCCACGGTCTCCTCTTCCGCCCGGAAAATCGCAAGCGGCCTGCCAAGAAGCGGAGCACGGGTCCCGGGAACACGGAGCATACAGAACTGCCCAGGCTTCACCGCCGAGGCAATTTCCGGCGAAGCCAGACGCACACGCCAGATTTTCTCCCCGGCCAACTCGTTTTTGAGGATCTTGCTCGTTTGATGGAATATGGTGTTCATTGATTTGAGGCCTTCAAAAGAGGTTTTTACTGCAGTTTCCTCCGAATCCCCGTGATGCAAATATCATCCGCGTGGGGCACGTTCCCGACGAATTTGTCGATCGCCTCGATCAGGGCCATACCCTGCTCCTGAATAGTGGGGCGGTACTGTTTCCAACATTCGATGATCCGTTCCATGCCGAACATGGTCCCCTCGAAATTCACACAGTCGGTCGCGCCATCCGTGAAGAAGAAGAGAGTCTCACCAGGCTCCAGATGAACCTGATTCACCATAAACGTCGAATCCGGAAGCACTCCGATCGGGAAACCCGGATAAAGCTCCAAAACGTCCAGCGTACCGTTCGGGCGGCAAAGCATCGGCGGCGTGTGCCCCGCATTAACGAGTTGTACGTCGTGTGTCTGAGGATCCAAAATAGCCGTTACAAGCGTCACGAAACGGTCACCCCAGCGGTCGTCGCAGAACGTATTGTTCAGTGCGAACATTGCGTCCGTCACGTCTGGGTGCATTGCGAGGAGGTACCGCGCCTCGGCCGACATTTTCGCCATCAGAAGTGACGCGGAAATTCCTTTTCCGGAAACGTCACCCAGAATCACCGCCAAATGACCATTCTGAAGAGGCACATAGTCAAAAACGTCGCCGCCGAGCTGACGCGCAGGGGAATAGTAATCGAAAAATTCATACCCTTCCACCACCGGCTTCATGGCGGGCAGAAGGCCCTGCTGGACCTTGTGCGCGACGTTCAGTTCACGTTTGAGCGATTCTTCCGCCATGGCCCGTTCCATGAGCTGTGCGTTACGAACAGCCACCGTCGCCTGATTCGCCACACTCGCGAGGATCTCCAGATCGTTGGAAGTGAACTGGCGCATCGTCGTAGCGGCGTCGATCTGAAGGACACCAATCGCATCGCCGTCGATCCCGATGAGCGGCGCGCACATCATCGAACGGATCGGCGAGCTGGAAATACTCTGGGCCATGTCAAAGCGGGCATCCATTGCCGCATCGGCCGACAAAATCGCCTGACCGGTCGAAATGACCGTCTGCAAAATCGTGCGGCTGAGCCGGACCTCCTCATTATCGGGATTACGCTGTTTAAGCGCTTTCGGAACGAGCCGATCCGTGTTCATCTCGCGCAGAACGATGATTCCGCGATCCGCCTGCGGGAAAATGTCGAACAAACTTTCCAGGATCCGGTTGAGGACTTCCTCAAGTTTCACCGCCTCGCCCAAATGACGGCCGATTTCCACGAGAGCACGCAGTTTCACCTCGGCACTCACGCTGGTCTGACCAAGCGGATTCTTCTGCTTCAGCATGTCGAACGTAGCCATGAATGACGATTTGTCACTTGGTTCCGCGTCCAGAATTCGGGCCTGAAACTCTTCGATTTCCGCAGGATCATGTTCCATGCCATCCGCGTAATAATACATGACAATGGTACAAATCTGAATGCGGTCACGATGATTGAGTTTCACCGCCTCATGTACCGGCATATTGTTCAGAAGGGTTCCGTTCCGGCTTTTCAGGTCCTCGATGTAATAATCCTCTCCCTGACGGAAAATCCTCACATGACGCCGACTGACAGCCGCAACTTCGAGTTGGATCTCACAGTCATGACCGCGCCCCAATGTGTACGACTGCGCAGTAAGGTTAAACGTTTTTCCCGGAGAAAAGCCCTTGATCAGACGTAAAAGTGCCATCGAAAACCCTCGTAAGCAAAAAAACTGCGTGAATATTTATACTATTTTACTTTACTATAGACATTTTACGCAGAATTGTCAAGCATAGATTACATTTTTTTATGAAAATTTCTGGAATTCATCATCATTGAAAGGTTTTTTCTGTCATTAACCTTAGCACGGATCCAGAAAATTGAGAAAGGTTTGATCATTTTTTACACGTTACAATCAGTCCCTCAGGATGAGCAAGTCCAATCGTTTCCTTCGCGCTGCCGTTTACGACCGCCAGCTCAAGCCTGCCCTGCGAACCAAAAAGGGCTACTAACGAGCCTGCCGGAGCATCCGCGTAGGTGCGCACAAACCGAAACGTTTTCGTTCTCGCCGTGACAAAAGCCGGATCCTGAACCATTTCCCGTGTGAGGTTCGTCGTGAGGTTTCCGAACGAGTCGGCAAAAAGGACCTGCCCCCACCATCCATCAGGTGTTCTTTCAGGCTCCGGAATGGGAAAACGGACCAGCTTCTCTGCGTCCAAGGCTTCGCCCAAATAGGGAACCGGCACACCAAGAGCCAAAGCAGCCGCGACTGGCGCCAGAATGTCACGCCCGTGAAACGTCACGGAGGGGGATTCCCGAAAAAAAGCCTGGTTCTGAATGAGGTTCACGCTCAAAACCGGAAATGCACGGGCTAAAACGCTCACCAGACCATTGTTAGGGCAAAGAACGGTTTGCGCAATATGCTCCGATTCTCCAAACCCGACACAAATCAGTTCACGTTCCGATCCAACACCCGGATCCACAACCGCAATATGGATCGTGCCCCTCGGGAAATATGGCACCGTATCGGCCAACACGTACGCCCCGAAGAGAATATTCTGCGGCGGCACAGAGTGCGTAACATCCACGATTCGGACATCCGAAAGACGGGAGTACAAAACGCCCTTCATCTGCGCAATGTACGGACTATCAGGCTGAAAATCGGTGGTGAGAGTAACGAGCGGAACCAAATTAATATGAATTATGAATTTTGAATTAAAAAAATCCCAGCTGTAAAAAATCAGCCGGGATTTAATACGTGTTTTCCGAAGGGAACGATTCCTTCAAAAAATCATTTTTTCTGGTCAACAAGTTTGAACGGGGCCGCCTTCACGACACGATTAACCGCGCCGCTCTTGAGGCACTGCGCGCAGATGCACACGGTCTTGTGCGTACCGTTTTCCGTGGAAATACGAACGGTGCGAAGGTTCGGTTTGAATTCCCGGCGGGTAATACCGGTGACTTTCGTACCAACACCACCCAGGTACTTCGCGCGACCACGAGTCTGAACTACGTTCCCAACCTGCTTGCCTTTACCACAAAAAGTGCAAAAGTTTGGCATTTTGAATCCTCCCTTGATTATGTTGTGAGATGTTTCATTTAAACATCAACTATTCCATAGTTTAATATAGCGTGGTATTTTACACATTTTTTTTAAAAGTGCAAGCCCCCCCACCCAGATTTTTGGAATTTCTTGCAATATTTTTTGAAAGAGTGAGACTCTGTGAGTGATTTACCCTTCGACTGGATTATTTCCTGCAAACCCTCATTTTCATCTCACCGACCCATTCGCCGTCATTTTCCGCGCGGATGTACCAGTGCGGGATCACGCAGACGGATTGGTGGACCAGCTCGTAGCCGCCCTCGGAATTGCTGACCGTCTCCACCGGCAGAGTCCAGAAATCCGTGATCCGTGAAACCTCCAGCTCCACGCGGAGTTTTTGCCACTCGTCAGCAAGGCCGAGGAACGTCGCTGCTTTCGTGGTCAGGCGTGAGCTTAAATCCCCCAGTTTTCCTCCGCAGTTGTAGAAGTACCGGTCCTCGCAATGCCCGGGAAACCCCGCGAAATTGAACTCCGAGCCGAAAAGGATCGTCTGCCAGCGCGGAAGGTTCCCAAGATGCCACGTAATTTTCAGCTCGTTCCCGTTGAGTTCGACGGTTTTACAGACTGAGATCGTGTACGTATTTCCCTCAAAAGATCGGGCCTGACCCGTTGCGGAAAGCGTCAGTTTCCCGACCCTGAAGTCCGCCGCGTACGGAAGGACCGCCAGTGATGGAGCCGTTGAAACCAGACCATCGTACAACGCATCAGGCGTCACATCGGGACCATAAAAACCGTCCTGGAGCGATTTGCGCAGGACCGAGTCGTACTGGAGCCGCTTTTCGAGGCCCTCCTGTTTGAAAACTACCTGGTCACGAATATTTCCCAAATCTTCGGAATCGGTCTCTGCCTCTTCCTCTTTTTGAGTTTTGGCCGCAACCGCCTCAATGATTTTCTCGTGGTACGGCTCCGGCCTCCGTGCGAGCGTAGCGAGAAGATTCAGCCCCGTTTTCCGAACGTCCAGCTCGTACATCATCCCGCCCGCCGCCGGGGAGAAAAAGGCAGAAAGTTCCTCGGATTCAAGACGAAATTCCTGCTCACCGTCCAGGTTGAAATCGCCGAAAGCCCCGACCTCGGGATTCGGTGCGACCCGATCCAGAAGCCGGTCCGCTTCAATGAGGTGGCGGAAAATGCCGTTTCTCAGGTGGGGGAGGTACACGCCGCCAAACGCCCCGTGCCAGTACGGGCAGTTGCACTGGCCGCGGTAAAGTTCCAGCCGCGCTGATTCCAAAAGCTGGACTTTCCAGCAATATTCCTCCTCAGAAAGCGTCCGCGCCTCTTGCTGGAAGCGGTTTTGAAGCGTCTCGAGCCGACGGCTGACCGCCAGCGCCCGGCAGTACATCTCGTTCGTTTCCGGGTACTTGACCTTGAAATTGCGCCAGTTTCCAAACGCTGGCGACGCTGGAAGCGCCGTCTCCGAAATGGCGGCCCACTCGGTCATTTCTCGGTACGAGCAGTCCGGGAGGTAAATTTTCCCCAGCGGCCGGCACTCGTCGCGGGCTTCCGAAAACGTGACGGTCCGCAGCCAGTCCGAATTTTCCGTCAAAGCGTCGAAAAAGTGTTTAAGCCACTGCGTTTCACCGTACACGTGCTCAAACGTCTTGGGCCAGGCCCCGAATTTCTCGCCGTCGTCGCCGCAGAAAAGGATCGCGTTCGGGTCTTGGGCCTGAATTTCCCGCAAGTAATTGAGGCTCCGGTCGATCGAATCGAACGGGATCCAGTAGCGGAGTTTCTCACTGTCGGGGTAAACCGCCATGGTCTGGCCGTCATCCTCGGTCAGGTAGTAGCCATAAAGTTTTTCCTCGGGAAGTCCGGCCTTTTTGAAATGGAAATCGTCGAGGATCGTAAATTCCATCCCGGCCCGCGCCAAATCACCAACGTATGACTGTTCCCAGACACGTTCCGGCATCCACATGCCGCGGACACGGACCCCGAGGCGGTTTTCGAGCCAGCGCGTGTGGGTCAAAATCTGACCGACACGGTCACGGGACGGCAGCATCGCGAGGATCGGCTCCTGAAACGGCCCGCCGAGGACTTCCACCTGACCCGACCGAGCGAGTTCGGCAAGCTGATCAAGATACTCAGGATGATGGCGGTCAAGCCATTCCTCCAGGCACCCGGAATTATGGATCGAAACCTTAAGCCCGGCGTATTCCGGACGCGAAATCAGTTCCAAAAACGGGCGGTAGCTGGTCTGGAAGCACTCTTCGATGGTTCCATCAAAGTTTCCGACCGGCTGGTGATTATGAAAAGCAAGAGCGAGAAACATGAGTTTGCAGGAATTAAAGGGAAAAAAGGAAAGAAGCGCCCAAACCCACCTCATTCCAAACTCCAACCCCTTTCCAGCTTAAACCTTTCATTTAAACACGGATTTTCACGGATTCAAGGGGATTAAAAGGATTTCGTTTGGCTTCGGGTTAAAACCATAAAAAATGATTAAAACTTTCTTTTAAATAATCTGCGAAAATCCTTTTAATCCGTGAAAATCCGTGTTTAAATTGAGGTTTGAACCAGTCAGTTCTTTCACTCCGGAAAAGAGTTTGAGGCTTTGAGTACTTCCTTGGAATCAATCCGGCATCACCTCGCGGCGAGCCAACGCTCAGCGTCCAGTGCGGCCATGCAGCCGGAAGCCGCCGCCGTGTTGGCCTGACGGTAAATCGAATCGGCGCAGTCCCCCGCGGCGAAGATTCCCGGCACGCTCGTGAACGTTCGGCCCGGCTGGGTCCAACGCACGTACTTTTTCTCCGTCAGCTCGACGGTTCCTTCCAGGAATCCCGTGTTCGGCGTGTGGCCGATCAGGACGAAAAGGCCGGAAACCTCGATCTGCAGAGGCTCCTCCCCCTTCGTGCTCGCGAGCAAAACGCCCTGAACGCCCTCTTTCGGCGCGCCAAGGACCTCCGAAACGACGCGGGAGTACAAAACCTCGATCTTCGGGTTTTCCAGCGTCCGCTTCACCATGAATTTCGACGCGCGGAACTCATCCCGGCGGTGGATCACGTAAACTTTGGAGGCGAACTGGCTCAAGTAGTTCGCGTCCTCCAGGGCCGAATCACCGCCGCCGACCACCGCGACCGGGCGATTCCGGAAACGGGGGAGCGCACCGTCGCAGACCGCGCACGCGCTGACGCCCTGATTTTTGAAGCGTTCCTCGGAAGCCAGCCCGAGCCAGTTCGCGCTTGCACCGGTCGCCACGATGACGGCGTCCGACTCGAACGTCCCGTTTTCAAGCGTGTGCAGCACAAACGGCCCGTCCGGGCGGCGGGAAACGTCGATTTTCACCACGTCGTCCGAAACGATCTCCGTCCCGAAATTCACGGCCTGCTGTCGGATCAGTTCGACCAGTTCCGGGCCGGTGATCCCGTGCTTCCCGTGCGGCGGGAGGTAGTCGAGCCGTTCCGGGTCAATGGCCGATTTCAGGTACTCGGTCAGATCACCCGCGGGGAAACCGGGGAAATTCTCGACCTCCGTGGTCATGGCGAGCTGCCCCATGGGGAGCGTGTTTTTGAGCTGGTTTTCTTCTGTGACTGCGCCCTCAAAAACGACGGGCTTCAGATTGGCGCGGGCGGCATACACCGCGGCGGTCCATCCCGCCGGGCCGCTCCCGATGATGGAAATGGAATGACTCATAAAATCACCTGCCTGGTTTTAGTCCTCAATGATGACGCGGAAGCCCACGTTATAAACCTTCTGCCACGGCTCGTACGGAACGCGGACCGAGGAACCCGAAACGGCCGGGCGATTGTTCCAGCTTCCGCCGCGCGTGACTTTCTTCACGTTAGGATCCCCCGCGTTGCGTCCGTCACCGTCCGCGTACGGGTACGGACGGTAATCGGAACGGGTCCATTCCGCTGCGTTCCCGATCATGTCGTACAGACCGAACACGTTCGGAGCGTACTGCTTCACGTAATCGACGCAGAACCATTTGTCCGTGAACCGGTCGTCGCGCAGCGGGTAGCGCTGGCCTTCCGGGTACGGATCCCGAACATGGATCATGCTTCCGCCGTCCCATTTGACGTAAGTCCAGCGGAGTCCGGCGTCGGCGAGGTTCGCCCAGTTGGTCCAGTCCGCGTCGCGGTCCCCGAAGAAGAAATGCTTCTCACTTCCGGCGCGGGCGGCCCATTCCCACTGGGCTTCGGTCGGGAGCTGAACGTTCCGTTTCGCCCGGTCGGAAAGCCAGCGGCAGAAACGGGTGGATTCCTGCCACGTGACACGCGCCACGGGCTGAAGCGGGTGGTTCGCGATGTAGCCTGGCGTAATGTGGTCTTTGCCGTCCTCGTCCTGGTAGCGCGTATCGTGCGACGGGTCGAAGCACTCGAACTGCTGGTTCGTCACCTCCGTCTCGCTCATCCAGAACAGCTTCGCGATCTTCACGACCGTCCGCGGCGCCTCGTCCGTGTAACCGTCTTGGGAGCCCATTACGAATTCACCGGCGGGGATCCTCACGAACGTCATGGAAACGGGCCGGCCGTCGTGGTCCTTCCCCAGATCGATCGTCATGCGGGGCTGAGCCTCACCGCCAGCCAGCGCTTTGGCCGCGGCCGGGTCCATCGGCCAGTTCGCCGCTTTCAGACCGTCCGGCTCCGGTTTTTCTTCCGGGGCGGGCAGGATCGGCTTGATCTCTGCGAGCCGGGCCGCCATAGCGTCGCGGTACTCCTGCTCCGGATTGTACGAAATGCCGGCGTAAAGTTTTTGAAGCTCCACCCGACGCTTTTCCATCGGCGGATTGTTCCACATTCCAACGTACGGCGCGTTCAGGTCGATCCACGTGTAAAGCCGTTCCCACGCTTCCTGCGTGAGCTGAACGCCGTGATGCCCGCGGCGCAGTATCTGGATCAATTCGGAAGTCGAGGCGTGGTACTCCATCGGTTTGAAAACGTCCAGATCGCTTTCCACACCGGGACGGCGAACATAGGGGTTCAGCTCGGCGTATGCCGTATCGGTGCTCCAGTTTCCCGTGTTATGCGCAACGAACGAGATTCCGCCGTCTTTCCGCTCGTCATTATGGCACGCGACGCAGAACTCGTTCAGGACGGGTTGGACTTCCGCCTCGAACCCGAAACTGCGGGCGGGGCCGAACCACGGCTGGATTTTTTGCGGGGCGGTACGGGATGCGATCGTCGCTTTCACCGGAGTCATGTCGTTGGCGTTCTCGTGGCAGCCGCCGCATGAAAGCGCCTCGCCGGGCATCACGATCGTCCACGAGCGCATCAGGGCCAGTGCCGCGCCGTCTTCATCAAGGACCTGCATCGCGAACGGCGTGTTGGCAGGGACCTCGAACTGGGCGGAACCGTCCGGCTCGATGTTCACCGTGCCGAGGATGCGCTTAATGTCCCACGAAGACTGCTGACCGACCGATTCGTGCCCTCCCGAGTTGAAGTAGCCGTAGTGGTAGGCGAAAATGCGGAGTTTCTTCGCTTTTCCGCGCGGAACGCCTTCCATCCCGCGGCCGAAATAAACGTCCGTGAGGAAAACGGTCCCGCGGTCCTGCTGCGTGTCCACCGTGTCAGCAATGATCGGGGGCTTTTCCTGCGCCTTGATGGGGAACGGCTCGAAGAGACTGTCGCGGTCGTGCTCGGCCAGGAGGATCATATTATCGAACGCATCCACAAGCCAGACCCCGAACTTCTCGTTGGAGATCGCCATGTTAACGAGGAAATATTTGTCCGAAAGCGGGTAAGGATAAATGAACGTGTACTTCTGCCCACGGGACTGGTCGTCGCAAACATTTCCGACCACTTCACGCCCCCAGCCGGGGATCTCCTGCACGCAGCCGGTGATTTCTTTCGGCAACATGTCAGGCATAATGTTCAGCTCAGTATTTTGCGGTCCCCACTCTTTGTTGGTTGGCCGATAGCGCATAGGGTAGTAGCGTCCCATATTCGGGTCCACGATCATCAACCGGCCGGTCTCCGGGTAGGCGTGATGCCCTCCAACGACGCCGACAAGTTTGGTACTGTTCGCGCCGGGGCACTGGCGCACGTGCTTGAAGGCGGTCGGGAAATACGAGCCGCTCCCGTAAACGGCGCGCTGGTTGCGTCCGTCCGGGTTCATCGAGAAAAGGATGCGGGAGAAGTAGTGCATGACGTCCGTGTACTCCCACCGCAGATAAAGGATCTGGCCGTTCTTCATGACCGACGGATGCCAGTCAGAGTCCTGCTCAAACGTGAGTTGGCGGACCTCTTTCGTTTCTGTGTTCACGCGGTAGAGGTTCACCATTTTCGCACTTCCATTAACGCACGGCAACCCCTGGATCCCTGCAGTGGAACACGTCACGATGTACGGTTCCTCCGGCAGGTAGCACGAATCGAACCACTGAACGTCCGGCTGATCGATCGGGGTCATCGTGCGGAAATTCTTCCCATCGAGGCCCACCTCAAAAATGGCCCATTGACCGTTCTGGTCGATGCCGGAAAACATCACCTTCCTGCCGTCGAAGGAAAGGTCCAGGTCACGGATGATCCCATCGTTCAGGTGGCGGTAAAACGGCGTCAGAACCGCCTGTTTCGGGTCGGAAGTCTTGAAATTCCGGATCGTCGCCAATTCATTATCCCAGCCCATGCGCTCAATCGTGTCGTTTGTGTGCGAGTTCAAAACGGGAAAGCCCCACCCGTGCGCGGCATTCCGGCGAACGACCAGGATCTGGTCAAAATCGAGGAGCGGATTGGCCAGCGCCGCCTCGCGGATCAAAGCCTCAAGCTCGGCTTTCGCCCCAGGATCTTCGGCGTTCGCGGCGAGTTTGGCCTCGATCGCGTCCAGACGGGTCAGAAACTCCTGGCCTTTGGCGTACTTTTCGCCGTACGTCGTCACGAGGTCGGAGATCATGCGGCGGGCCGATGCGGTCGTGTTCACCGGCACGTCGCCGTTCTGAGGCCAGGGCTTCGACTGCGTGCCCGGCTGGATCAGGTCAGGAAACTGAGCCTGAAGCGCGGTCACAAACGTAAGCAGGACCGAAAGAAAAACGAGAAAAATGCGTAATTGGGGCATAAATCTTTCCCTTTCAGGAATCAGGAATCGCCAAACTGACCGGTTACTTCATTTTATTTTTTGCGTCCACCATTTCGAAACTCGTGTCGCACAGAGCGAGCATCGTCTCCAGGTCCAACTGCTCGGCGCGGGTTTCGGGCGTGATGTTCATGCGGGCGAGGATCTCATCCACGTCGCTCTTTTCCAGCTCGTTTTTGAAACAGGAGATCAGCTCACTGCGGAGGAACTTCCGGCGGTGAAAGAACATGGCGCGGATGAAATCGTGCCAGCGGTGAAGGTCTTTCACCCTCGCGCGTTTTTCCGGGCGGTACTCCAGATGAACGATGGCCGAATAAACCTTCGGCGGCGGAAAAAAGACTCCCGGCGGAAGGATGCGCACGATTTTCACGTCGGCCTGGCACTGGCACCAGAGCGAAAGCGCACCGTAATCCTTCGTGCTAGGCTCGGCCATCATGCGCTCGCCGACCTCTTTCTGGATCAGGACCGTCATGGATTTCGGCGGATTTTCAAGCGCCAAAAGATTCGTCATGATCGGCGTCGCCACGCTGTACGGGAGATTCGCGACCAGTTTCAGGTCCGATTCCGGGTACTTAGCGCGGAGCTCGTCGATCTTCGCCACCACTTCCGGGTTCAGGCGGTTTTTGTTCTTCAGAATGTCCTGATTCAGCATCGTGACGTTTTCGCACGAGAAAAGCTCCTCGCCGGCCAGCTGGAAAAGCTGCTCGTCCAGCTCGACCGTGATCACGTGCAGCGCGAGCGGCGCCATTTGGACGGTCAGTCCTCCCGTTCCGGTCCCGACTTCCAAAATGATGTCGGTCGGCTGAATGTCGGCGCTTCGGACGACCAGTTTCAGAAGGTTTTGGTCCATCAGAAAGTTCTGGCCCAGCTTGTGATTCGGGGAAATGCCGGCTTCCTGAAAGCGGCGAAGCAAAAATTTTAGGGTTTGGTCCTGCATAAAAGGATGAGTGGTTAGAAACAGTCGGTCAAAAAATCTCACGCAGATTAATAGTGTAGCACAAATTCCGGGAAACGCAACCCCCCGCGAGAGAAAAAAAATGAAAGAGAGCATAAAGAGCGCCGGGATATGTTTAACCGTCTGGCCAGTGTGTTCCGACCAGACGGCTATGATTTTGGTCCGTCAGTTTCATTCCGGCAGTTCAAACTTGTCGGGCAAAGGCTCGCCCGGTTCCACCTGCGTACGTTTCTCAATAACACGCAGGATGATGCCCGCCAGCACGATCGCACCTCCCAGAATGAAAATGAACGGGATCTTTATCGGCTTCGGAGCGTTTTCCTGTTTCTCCATAGCGGCCTGAATCTTCTGCAGATCCCGGTACCAGAGCGCTGACTTCGCATAAAACATCGGCTCCGAGTACAAATCGTCCTGTCCCTCGTACAGATAGTGCTTGAAAAATACACCATCGATCACAACCGGTATATAAACATCTTTGTCGATCGGAAGTTCCGGCGGAACCTCCAGTGTATTCACGAGTACCGGCTCTGCCGGGTTATCGTCGGGCTGGATCCACAGTTCATAGTAATGGTCAAAATCATAACCGAAATCCGGTTCTTCGGCACATTGAGGATTTTCAGTCGATTTAACGAGCGCCTGTGGGATTTCCTGTCGTACGACCCTGCGAATCGTACCACGGATCCGAATGACTGACCCACGATAAGATTCCGGCTGTTTGAAATACTGCGCGAAAAGGACCTTTCCCAGCGACGCTTTTTCGATTTCGTCCACGGTCATCGCGTTGAGCTGGTTCCAGATTTTCATCGCGAGGCGTTTTTCCTTTGAGAAAACCGGCGAATTGTCTTTCACTACCTCAAGCATTTCCGGGGTCAGGCCCTGCAGAAGACGATCCTGGCGTGAAATATCCTCCGACCGATCCATCCACGCGGGAGGAAGCCGGTCTTCATCCGTCAGATTTTGAATAATTTCCCACGTGGAACGCTGACAGAGCGTCCAACACAGAATGATGATGAGTCCCACTCCAAGCACAAGCCACGAAAAACGGCGACGGGACGGAACACGATAGTTTCTTGCTGGATCCATAACTGTTTTTAATTACGAATTATTGTTCCACCTCAACGGTTTCTGTCTTTACGGCTTTCATGAGGTCGGCAGGGTTCATTTTGAACAAAAGTCCCCGGCTTCCCGCGTTAATGTAAATCTCTGGAAGGTCGAAAATGGTCTTTTGCACATAAACGGTCATTTCACGTTTGGTCCCAAACGGGCTGGTCCCGCCAACGTGGTAACCGCTGTATTTGTCGGCGTCCTTCGGATCACACACTTTCACGCTCTTGACGTTCAGGATGCGTGCCATGGCTTTGGTGGAGATCTCGCAGTCACCGTGCATCAGCACCACAAACGGAATGATCGGTTTTTCCTCGGTCTGGCAGATGATCGTCTTAATGACTCGGTGCTCATCCACGCCAAGTTCCCTGGCACCGACGCGCGTTCCGCCGTGTTCCTCATACTTGTACGACATTAACTCATATTCCACGCCGGCTTTCTGAAGAGCTCGGATCGCGTTGGTCATGGGTGCTTTCATCTTTTCCTGAACCTTTCCGTTTTGAGCAGTCAGTGACCACTGACCACTTATTTCTCCGGAAAAACAAACGAGTCACAGAACGCAGTCTGGAAATCGTACAAGTCGGCAAAATCCTCACGCCGGTCTTTGGCAGTTGCACGGATTTTACCAGCTTCCACCATATTGAACACAATGTTTCCAAAATCGTCGGTCGTATGGACTCCCCACTGATTGAACACGACCTTTGCCATGTACCCAAAGAGCCATCGCGCACGAATGCGGATCGCCTCGCAGAGTTCCGCCCCTGAAATGTGCTGGAGGTTGGAATCCGGCTCATCACGGTCCTCGTCCCCAGGTTTGTTTTTGGCCGGAAGACGATCATTAGAAGACCCCATCCCAAGCTGCGTTCGGGCAAAATCTAACGTTTCCAGTACATAATAATACGCGTTAAGCCTGTAACGCGGATCCTTTTCAATAATCGAATGAAGCTGAAGCTGATCGAACATCGTTCTTTTACCAATTCCTGATTCCTGACTCCTGACTCCTGATTGTATTTTACCACATTTCCAAAATTCTGGGAAGAGCAAAAATATTAGACTTTTTAATAAAATTAGCCGATTATACCGGAAAAAAGGAGCGTATTATGTTAAAAAATTATTTATATTCGTGGGATTCAGACTCTTCAGACCGGTTTTTTCTCAGAAAGCTTCATATCAGAACCTCAGTGAGAATGATTCTTCTGTGGGCTTTGGGGATTAGTCTGGTGGTCTGTGCCGTGGATGTAACACCTGTACACTCCCAGGAAACAGCAACCCCGGTCCTTGAGAAACCCACGGAAAACAAGGTACATTCCATCGTCCAAAAAACAAATGATTCCAGTAAACGAGAGGCGTTATTTGCCGAGTTGGAAAAGCAGAGCGCGATCCTGAAAGCTCAGGAAAAGGTTTTAAAAATCGTGGCGGAAATCATCTCGCCAAGTGTCGTGCATATCACGTCCGACTCTGTGAAATACGGGGGGCGTGGGGAACGCATTAAACATCACGACGAAGGAAGTGGGATCATCATCCAGCACAAAGAACGTTTTTTCATTCTGACCAACTACCACGTCGTTCGGGATGCCCTGAACGAAAATATCGAAATCCAGTACACCGATAATCGGATGACCAATCCCATTCACGTCTGGTACGACAAAGAGACGGACATTGCAGTATTGGAAGTGAAGGAAAAAGATCTGATTCCCGCCAAAATCGGCGACAGCAATCAGACCGATATTGGCAACTTTGTGCTCGCAGTCGGCAGTCCGTTCGGTCTGGACAGCACGGTCACATTCGGGATCATCAGCGCAAAAGGGCGCCGCGCTCTGAACATTGACGCGAACGTCAACCTTCAGGACTTCATCCAGACCGACGCGGCGATCAATCCGGGAAATTCCGGGGGCCCGCTCGTGAATCTCCAGGGGGAAGTCATCGCGATGAACACGGCAATCGCCAGTAGTACGGGCGTAAGCGCCGGGATCGCGTTTTCGATCCCTATCAATATGGTCGAACTCATCGCCGATCAGCTCATCCTCTATGGAAAGGCCAAACGCGCGTATCTGGGCGTAACGCTGGATTCCACCTTCACCGTTTCCAAAGCCAAGGCTCTTGGAATCGAAAAGGGAAACGGCGCACTTGTCTCGGAAGTCGCCCCGGGCTCCCCCGCCGCGCAGGGGAATATTACGGTCGGTGATGTGATCGTCTCGTTCAACAACAGGTCCGTGGATGATGAAAAACATCTGTATAATCTCGTGAATTTAACGGAAATCGGCCCGGAAATCCCTGTGATGGTTTTCCGCGGCGGAAAAGTTTATACAACAAATATCCGATTATTGGAGAGATAAATGAAAGTTTGTACCCCATTCTTTCTTCTTTTGGCCGTTTTGTTCGTTCTGTGCGGCCAGATGGACGCGAAAACCGTCACGCTTTCGGACGGGAAAAACCTCGAAGTTGATTTCAATTCCGAAACGGGGCTTCTGGAAGTGATTCGTTTTCAGGGCGAAACGCTAACCGTCCCTGAAAGCCGCTACATGCCCTTCGACGTGAATCAGGGCGAAAAAGAAACCCGAAACGAAAAGTGGGTCGCGTGGGGGGGAAGAACCGAATTCCTCGGTCTGGAGCAAACCGACGCCCAGACCGTCGAGACGCGCTGGAAGGCCGATGGCAACTGGAACGTTTCGCTCATCTGGACGATCGACCCCGCGCGCCAAATGCTCGGCCGCCGCATGAAAGTCACTTGGAACGGCCCCGAGGAAGTGAAGATCCGTGCCTTCTGGTGGCGTTTTCCGACGCTCAAGATCGATGAGTCGGCGTACTTCTTCACGCCGGGCCAGTTCCCGCCGCAGAGGACCAGTCTTTCCCGGGATTTCGGAAAACGCACCGCCTGGGAGCGGCCCGGGATCGTTCAGCTCTCGCCGAAGTGCAGCGCGGTTTACTTCATGGACTACACGGACCCGACGCTCGACTCCGGCTCCACCGAGTTCATGCGCACCGGCGAAAACGAAAAGGCGGGCCTCCAGGTCTCACAGGTCTTTTCGATCATGGGCCGCATGAAGCCCGGAAACACGCAGGAACTCGGTACGACTTGGCTCTGGTTCCTCCCCACAGACGGTGAAACGGCTCTTCAAAAACTTCAGGAGGGTTACACCCGGCTTGGGATCGTTACGCCGTCCGACACGCCGGAAGAGTTCCGAAAAATGCTTCTTTTCTCGTTCCACCCCGGCGGCTGGATCGGGAGCAACATGCAGGACCTCGGCGGGTTCAAAAAGGCCGTTCCTTACGTGGACCGGATCGTCGAATCCGGCGCGAACGCCGTCTGGATGCTCCCGGTGGAGGACCGGGGAATTTACTGGCCGCGCGACTACTACAAATTCCAGGAAGGCCTCGGGACCGGCGACGAGTACCGCGCCCTGGTGCAGCGTATGCACGACTGCGGCCTGTACGTCATGCAGGACTGCGTGCCCCACGGTGGAAGCAACGAGTTCGACCGCGCAAAACAGCACCCGGAATGGCTCGTTTACGACGAAGACGGCTCCACGTTCAATTACTGGTGCTTCGATTTTAACTGGCCCACCTGGCGCGAGTACATGAAAAACGTCGCGAAGTACTACATGCGCGAGTATGGGATCGACGGCTACCGCATCGACGCCGTAAGCGGCTCCAAGATCCCGAACTGGAACCCCGGAATCCCGTACGCCCGCGCCAGTTTCGCAAAGCTCCAGGCCGGGTTCAACATGCAACGCTCGATCCGTGAGGGTGTAAAAGAGGAAAAGCCCCAAAAAGGCGGCACACTGGCGGAAGTCGGAAGCGACTGTTTTGGCCTGACGAGCGACGCGGTTTACGATTTTGCCGGATGCTACAACGTGTTCCAAGCCTCGCGGTCGCAAACCCCCGCCGAGTACGTGAAAAACCTGCGCCGCTGGCTCTACGAGTGCCGCCTCGGGGGGCTGAAAAATCTGCTTCGTATGCGCCACTCGGAAAGCCACGACTCCCTCCGCTCCCAGCTCTGGTACAGCGTCCGGCCCGCCCGTGCGATCGTGGCCCTGACCGCCATGGTGGACGGGATCCCGCTTCTGTACCAGGGGCAGGAAGTTGGAAATATTGAGACTTACGCCAAGATCTTCGCGATTCGGAAGGCGCTGCCCGAAATGCAGAACGCGAATTACGACTACATGAGCGTCCCGGCTCCCGACGGCGTTTTCGCAGTCGCGTACGAAAAAGACGGTCTGCGCTCCGTGGGTTTCCTGAACTTCAACGAGACTCCGGTCCGGTTCACGTACAAACCCGAAAAAGACGCTCTGACAGAAGTAACGGACATGCTCGCCGGCCGCACCATTCCGGTTCAAAACGGTGAGATCCCAGTCGTTCTGCCCGCGTACGGGTTTAACGTTTTCGCGCTGCGCCGGGTCGATTTCCAACCTCCGGAGCTGAAAGCCTCAACGGCCGCCACAAAACCGGCCGCCGTGACCGAAAACGCCTGGGAACTGAAAGGCTCCAACTGGTCCGCATTAATTAATAGTCAGACCGGTCTTTTGACCTCCATGACGGTAAACGGCGTGGAAGTCCTCGGCGGGATACACGACTCGAACGCGTACGAAACCCCCGCGTCCTGCGTTTCCCGGGACGAAAAATCGATCGTTCTGGAGCGGCGACTCAGCTCGTCCGCCTGCCGTTTCACGTACCGGGTCGAAAACGACCGGCTCCGGTTCGACGTGGAGTGGCTCGGCGGAAAAGCGCCCGAAAACACGACGTTCTTCTTCACGTGCCCCAACGCTGAGATCTGGTCCGCCCAAACAGCCGAAGGACTGCTTCGTGACCGGATCACATTCCGGAACGAAGAAAACGTGAACGTGAACGCCCGCCACGGTATTTACTGGCGCCCGCTGGAACTGGACGTTCTGTACGATTCGCTGTACCAGCCGCTCTGGCGCGGGTCGTACCTCGGCGCAGAATGGCAAAACGTTGCCGTACGGTTCCATTTCAATGAGCACGCCCTCCCCGCCCGCGTCCGCTGGCTGAACCACTTTGGAGAAACCAAAGGCCTGGTCGCCGCACTTTCGCTTCAGGGGCCGCTTGACGCGGAGATTCCAAGCCGCTTCACGGTGACGATCTGCGGGGACGACTGCGGGGACGACGCTTCCAGCGTCGTTAATAATCGAGCCACCACCATGCTCCCGGTCAATGGCGGCTGGCTCTTTGAGAACGAATTCTACGCGCTGCGCCTCACCCGGTCCGGCGCGATCACGGAGTTCAAATCGAAAAAAGACGGAGGAAAACCCATTTTCAAATCCGGAAGCCTCTACACCGACTACGGTTTCGGCGAGCGCGGCAAGCGTTTTGGAAACGAAAACGAAGTGGAAGTCTGGTCACGGATCGAGACGCTGGACAGCGGCGCAGTTCGGCTTCATTTCGAGGGCAGGCTCCGTCAGTCAGACCGTTTCGGACGCATTCCGAAAACCGTTTCATTCATGACCGAGTACACGCTGGACGAAAGCCCGGTGGTGAAAATGCGTTCCAAAATCAACGCGCCAGACGCACCGAAAACCGATGCCGCGTTTCTCTCGTGGATGATGACGAGCGAGACGGTCAATGGTTTTTCATGCGTGAAAGACGGTAAAGAAATCGCGTCAGGAAACCCGCTCGAGGCCCAGGGACGTACGGCCCAAAGCCGCGAACTGGGGGGAACGCCGGATGAATTCATTCTGAAGTCAGACGGGAAAGACCTGCTGATCGTCCGGAATTTCACCCGAACCCAGCCGGGAAACATTTTCTGCGACCGGGCGAATTTCTTCATCGCTTTTTATGACGGCAAACTCCCGGAAAACGCTCAGCCTATAATGGACTGTGAGTGGGAGTTTGAGGTGAAATAGAGACGTTCACACGGGGGACTCGCCCAATGCGGGTCCCTCATATTAATATTAATTGTGATGATCTTTTAAATATTGTTCTGTTACATCGATCATCTCATTCCCTGACGAAATTTCAAAGAAGGAATCGTCCAGCGATACATCATTCAAATGAGTCTGCTCAAACCGGATAGTATAACTGAACGTTTCTTTCGGCTCCTGGGCCTTTTTCTCATCCGACGGCATACGATAAAATCGAATCAGAATCGGCAACCCCTGCGCTTTGTCGATCAGAAGCTCCACGCACATCGGGATCTCGCCAGGCAGGGCAAACAGTCCCCCTGCAGGATCCAACCCACGAGATTCCAGAACTTCCCAGACAAATTCTTGTTTTAACTGTCCCTCAATCTGATAAATAGGCTGGTTCGTTCCAGGTAATTGCGTCTCGCCTGCCATGGTGAACTGGTAGGACATCAAAATACCTTCCAGGATTTGCGCGACATTCGGCTGTGAGTACCACGGCGGCACAATCGATGGGTACTCCAGCGGTGATTGTCCCACCATCGTTTTTACTGTAGAGAGATTCACAACCTGGACCTTACCCAAACTGTCATCCTGATTTTTTTGTTCGTCTGCTCGCCGTTCGGTCAATGTCCAAAGACGTTCCTGATCTCCATTCAAAACCGAAAGCTGATAAAACCTGAAACCCGTCATGTAAAATGTAAACTCCCAACGGGCCGAAACCTTTTCCTGAGCATTCAGGGAACCGATCTCACACTTCTGATAAAATTCCCCTTTTCCGTTGAAGATTTTCCCCATAATATCCGCCTGGCAGTGCAAATTGGTAGAATAATTCTGGGCTTCCCATATCGTGCGAATCGAATTTTGCAGAATGATCCGTACTGTTCTGTCCAGATCGTCCGAGGCGGAAAACGATTGAGGCGTTTCCTCCGCAGAAACCATAACGGTCGTGAAAAACAAATTAAAAAATAGGAATATTCCAGAAATGACGAAAATGTAATTTGCGTATTTTACCCGATTTAGGGTCCGAAAAAAATTTTTATGATACATTTGACAATTTGAACAATTTTATCAAAGAAATGGATCGTAACAACCGAAAATATTTATAGCAGGCGTTCCCCATGTGTAAACGGAATATTTCGTACCCACATCGGAACGTCACGGGGCATTATATCCGAAGTACCGGATATATGCAAACGGAATTTCAAAAAATTTGCGAAATTTTGGCAAAAATTTCGGAATTAACCCAAATTGATATTGAAAAAAAATCACGATTTGGTTTATATTGATACTGTAAAATATAATCAAGTCGCACGAGCAGGATGCGTATGCGTCATTTTTTGAAGGAGTCATATAGGGGTACAGTATGAGAACCTGGTTGACAACGTTTTTCTCACTTTGCATTATTACCATGTTGATTGGATGCAAAGAACAGACTTTAGGCCCATACACAACGGGTGGACCGGACCTTTCACAACCACACCATCCGGCTGGAATCGCTGGCCCAGGTCCAGGAGTTGATTTAGGCACACCAAATCGCGGTTACGGGGCCAACGCGGGTGCACCGGAAACCCCACCTGAAATGAGAACCTCCCAGCTGGCTTTTGTCGGCCCTCAGGGAGCCAAGGTTTCCTGGGATGTTTCCGCACAGGGAATGTTTGACTCGGAACAGATGGTCTGTCCGTTCCGTCAGGACTTCCCCCAGAGCGGTATTTACCGTCTGAAACTCACGGATATTCCGGGACACGCCGGTCTGGAACTCTACCCGACTATTGAAGTCGCACCGGCTCTGCCGCGTACGCAGGCTTTCCTCGCCCACAGCATGATCCCGGTCAACTTCACCGAAGAAGACATCATGCAGGTCCGCAGCGGTAACTTCGTCACCAAGGTGATCTATCTGCCGGATCCTGAATTCCAGGAACTGGCTCTGGCCGTGGGAACCCCTGACACCATCGTCAGCACCCGCCTTGACCCGGGCGTTGACCCGGTTGCGGAAGCCGACCGCCGCGGCGCGATCCTCGCCATCATCCGTATGGGCAACAAATCCATCACGCCCGAAATGGCTCCGATGGGCAGTGTCGTCACGGACGAAAACGGGAATCCGATCAATGGCGCAGTCCCGGGAATGCCGGCTGGCGCCCAGGGCGGTACAACCCCGTCCGACTATATTTCCGGCGTTACGGGTCCTGAATTTGGCACTCCGATCACGGAAACCCCTCACGGACTCCCTGGACCGGTCGATCTTCCGGAAGGTGAACGCGCTCGTCGCCGCGGCACCTACCCGACCCGATAATTTCTCGATCCATTGGGCAAAGAATGAATGGCCGTGATGACGCGACCGAAAGGAGCGGATTCAGGCGAGTGCAGCGATTTCCGCGTCACGCCTGATTCCGCTCACTGTATTGACGCCTTTCATAATCTTTAGAAAGAGATTTTCCATGAAATTCAATCTGACGAAAATACTCCTTGTTGGGCTTTGTTTTTGGGGCCTCCCGCAATTAACGTTCGCCCAGGAACTCCAAGCCATTCAGGACGGCGCACAGATACTTAACACTCCAGATACAGGCGAGTATTTCCAGCACGTTCTCGTTTCGGCCCCGGAAGGAACGGAAATCGCTCCCGCCGCGGAAGGCAAATTCATTCAACCCATGCTGGCTCCACAGTATTACGCCCTGAAAGTGGGAAAAACCTACCGATTTCGTCTGACGAATATCCCGCTTATGCCTGGCGTGGAACTTTTCCCAACGATTGAAATTCTGGACCGTACCCACCCGCCGATTGGTGAGGAACTGCGGCATGCCATTCAGGTTGAATTCACGAAAGACGACCTTTACGCCGCCATCCGCGGAAAGTTTGTGACCCGGATCATTTACATTGAAAACCCGGAGACTGCGCTGCCGATTTCCTCCAGAGATCAGGTGGGCCAGGGGTATTTCGATGTCGCAGCCACAGCGGACCCGATCCTCGTCGCCAAAACACTTGGACGTCCGGTCGTTCGTATCCAGATCGGTGGCCGTTCACCAGACGATTTGGAAAATTTCGACCCGGCGTTTTTGTACGACTGCCCGCCTTTTTTGCACTATCCGCCGGCAGAACCCGGTAACAGGAAGTAAACGATAAAAACAAACGGGAGCCCAGCCGCTCCCGTCTGCAAAAGAAAAATCAAAGTCCAGGGACAGAAATGTCCCTTTTTTTATAAACTATCGACTCTTCCAGAGCAGATCACGTTTCGCTCCACGTTTATCGACGAACGCCAAAATATCAAGGACGAAATCGGAATTGGGGTCCTGAAGGGCATCCACCGCATCTCCATTCACGTCGTAATTCCTGAACCAGCAACGTTCCATCGCTTCCACGCCGCAGGTCTTGCGGAGATAGTTTTCATAAATCTTTGCGAACTGTTTTTCTTTAGGATTCGCGGTAAGCATGATACACGAAATACTCCTCGCCCATGTGGGAAAAGTAATCGATTCTTTAATGTTCACGCCTTTCAGGATTTTCGGCGGAGACACGATGAAGAACCCTTTCACGTCACCCATCCCAGCCATAGGTTTATTGCGTTTAATTCTGGGATTCCAGTCATTATTGGCGAAAAACGCCGTCGCGAATCCGCTGTAACCGATACCGCCGATGATCAATTTATCGATGTTCAGTTCCCCTTCATTGTTTTTCTGAAGGAGGAACTTTTTCAGACAAGGCAGATCCAACGTAACGATTTCCAGCAAGTCAGCCGCAACGATACGGTCCCTGGCCGTAAATGTTTCCTTATCTTCCGGCCCGATCCTTTTATTAATGCTTTTCCCGTGACCCCGCAGATCCGGGGTGATCACGGAGCAGCCGTTTGCCTGCAGTTCCTTGGCCAATACCGCCACATCGGCACGAGTTCCACCCCAGTCATGAAGAATGATGACTGGCACGTTCTTCTTCCCGCGGTTTCCGGGATAGTACGTCGCAGAGAGCTGTACTCCGTCCTTGCACTCCAGACGCGCGCCGAAGACCCTTTCCGGTTCCGGAATCGGAGCGTTCGGATCAAACGTTTCCTCGTCTTCCTCTTCAGCCGCGTTGTTCGCAGGCGCTGCTTCATTTGCCGCCGCTGCGGTGTTTGAACGTCTCGCGGGAGGAGCTTCCTCTTCCGCATAGGGTTCTTCGACTTCCGTCTGCTGGTTCCTCGGACGGGCTTGCGCTTCAGAGGTCAGGATCACATCGAGCAAAGCCACACAGCAGAGAACCCCAAGGGCTGTTAAAAGCAAATCAAAACGAATCTTTTTCATGGTTCACCTTAATTTTCATTATCGGGATGGGAAAATTAAACTCCTTTTCTATATTTTAATTCACAAGGAACAAATCGTCAATCCCCTCCCTGAAATTTCTTGAAAAATTTTTATCGATTATTATAATTAAGGGCGTTACAAACGAAAAGCACGGGAAATATTTCCTTTTTAACGATCCTGGAAAGTATTTTTCCTGTCAAGGGAACTCAATTCCCAAAAAATTTCAAAAAATTTCCAAATTGCTCTGGACAAAAAGAAACTTTTTCGTTATTCTGTCTCAGTAAATACCTGAAATTTCCTTTGTAGGACCCAAAATGAAAACGATCGTTTCCTCACTTCTGAGCCTAGGATTCCTTGCCGCTGCCATCCTTTCATCGGGGGGCTGCGCGCAAAATCAGCAGGCCATTGCGCGTCTGGAGCAGGAAAATGCCCAGCAGAGGGAACGTATTTGGCAGAGTAATCGCAAGATGGAAGACTTTCGTCAGGAAAACGAAGCCCTCCGTCAACAGATCGCGACACTTCAGAATCAGAGAAGCGGCGCACCGTCAGGGTGGACTTCACCGGGAAATTCCAGTCCGGCTTCGGTACCGGTCCCATCCGCCATTCCGGCAGCTTCTCCACAGCCACCGGACACTACGCTGGGAAATCCTTCCTCTCCGGCAACTATTCCGGTTAATCCCGCAACAGGGTCTCAGGCCTCGATTGGCGGTTCCGGAAAAACGATTCGGGTACGAAAAACCGACAGCAGAAACGTTCAAACCGTAGAGATCCTTCCTGAAAAAGCCAAAGCGATTCATTACGAGGGACTTCACGCCGAATTCCAGATGAAGGACGCCCAGGGAAATATCGTTCTGGCTCCGGCTCCGGTCGTGATCATGGTCACAGACCCGACCAAAACCGGCGACGCTTCACGTATTTCCAAGTGGAACTACACCGCCGAGGACATCGCGGACATTATTAATAGCGGCCAGGCAGGAATTTCGGTTCCACTTAATATGGCTTGGGCAAAATCCTGTCCGGAGAACCTCAACCTTGAGCTTCATATTCTCTACTGTACGAGCGACAAGCGTATGCTGTCACAGAGCGCCAGGATCAATCTGGCTCCGAAATCGATCGCTGAGGCTCCTCAAGGTGGTCTGACCCTTGAGTCCGCCAATCCTCAGGTCGGGAGCAACGCGGGAACTGCGCAGCGTCCACAGTGGAGTCCTAATCCATAAGGAAACGAATGACTTTTCACCGTTAAAAACCTTCTTACCGGAACAACCGGCACGAAAAAATATCTAATTGGCTCATTTTCTGAAATTGACTGAAAAGAAGGTTTCCCTCTCGTGACAAAATGCCGAATACAGGATTGAACGTGTAAAATTAGATTTTTTACGGGGACGGAATATTGATTCATCAGAAAATCCCCGTAAATTAGATGAATTCGATTTTTAGGAGTGCGCCGATATGTATCGGAATATTATTCTTGGTTTGTTCACCTTGGCTGCGGTCATGCTCTGTTTGTGCGCCGCTCCGGCAAATGCTCAAACCGGTGACAGTGAAATCATTTACCAGACGTTCGGCCAGGGTATGCACTATTTTAAGGCACATGATTTCCCCGCCGCTTATGAAAAATTTACCCAGTGCATTGAAAACGAGTCGAAAAATCCTAGTGTTTATTATTTCCGCGGCCTCACTCTTATAAATTTAGGGCGCGAAGATGATGCCGTACTCGATTTTCAGGATGGCGCGAATCTCGAGATCCGTTCAACCAATGACGTGCAAAAACAAATCGGCTATGATCTTCAATTCGTGCAGGGTGAGATTCGCCTTACCCTCGAAAATTACCGTACCGACGCCAAACTGATCGCCTATCAGAACGCTCGGAAAATCGAAGCCGCCCATGAAACAATCAACAAATCTACCATTGGGGGAGAAGTCGGTTTCATGACCAACGACGGTTACGTCGGAGCCTCGGACAGCGGAGAAATCGAGGAATACGAGGAAGAAGTTGCCACTGGGGATGATGACGATGATGATGACGACACCTCCGAAATGTCTGGCGATGATGATGACGATGACGACGATGACTCCATTGGCGACGACGATGATGATGACGACACCACCGGAGACGACGACGATGATGACGACGATACCAAAAACACGGATGCCAGTGATGACGATGATGACGCTGCGGATGAATTAGACCTCGATTCGGACGTTGGCGATCTCGATGATTCCTCGGATTCTGATACGAACTCACTCGGCGACGATGATGATGACGACGACGATGACGACACTTCCAAAACAGGTTTCGGTACTGGTGACGACGATGATGACGACGACGATGTTGCCGCGCCAAAAGCCGGTGATGACGACGACGATGATGACGCTTTAGGCGATGATGATGACGACGATGATGTTGCCGCGCCAAAAGCCGGTGATGACGATGATGACGATGACGACGGCTTCGGCAAAGCAGCCGGCGACGATGATGACGATGACGACGG
>JAUMVK010000048.1:0-31499 GCA_030530205.1 Thermoguttaceae bacterium
CCCCCGCTGCTGAAGCTCCGGCCACTGAAGCTCCTACTGCTGAAGCCGCTGCTGCTCCTGAAGCCGCTATTGAAGCCGCTCCGACTTGCCCGTGCAAAGAAGGCAAAGAATGCACTTGCGGTGAAAACTGCCAGTGTGTTGATTGCCCGTGCAAAACCGTTGCTGGCGATCGTTTCGTTTTCAATTCCACGTTCGGCAAATTCTGGGTTGCCGCTTTGGCCGCTGCGGTCCTGGCTCTGTTCTTCGCTCGCAACTTCTTCTGCACGATGATGAAGGCTGACGAAGGTAACGAAGAAATGGTGAAGATCGCCGCCGCCGTCCGCAAAGGCGCGAACGCTTATCTGTGGCAGCAGTACAAAGTGGTCTTCTGGGCTTTCGTTGTGATCTTCTGCTTCCTGTGGTTCCTGGCTTATGGCCTCCACGTTCAGAACAAGATCGTCCCGTTCGCCTTCCTCACCGGCGGTTTCTTCTCCGGTCTGGCTGGCTGGTGCGGCATGAAAACCGCGACGTGGGCTTCTTCCCGTACCGCCGCTGGCGCGATGAAATCCCTGAACCAGGGTCTTCAGGTCGCCTTCCGTTCCGGCGCTGTCATGGGTCTGACCGTCGTCGGTCTTGGCCTTCTGGACATCGTCCTCTGGTTCGGCGCTCTGTACTGGATCTTCCCGAAATTCGGTTGGGAAATGAGCCTTGCTGAAATCACGGTCGTGATGCTTTGCTTCGGTATGGGCGCTTCCACGCAGGCCCTGTTCGCCCGTGTTGGTGGTGGTATCTACACCAAAGCCGCTGACGTTGGCGCTGACCTCGTCGGTAAAGTCGAAGCCGGTATTCCGGAAGACGACCGCCGTAACCCGGCCACTATCGCTGACACCGTCGGTGACAACGTCGGTGACGTTGCTGGTATGGGCGCAGACCTTTACGAATCCTATTGCGGTTCGATCCTTTCTTCCGCCGCGCTGGGCGTTGCCGCCTACGCCGCTATGGGCGGAAGCGCTGAGATCCAGATGAAAGCCCTCTTCCTCCCGATCCTGATCGCGGCAGTCGGCATCATCCTCTCCATCCTTGGTATCTTCCTCGTCCGCACGGACGAAAAAGCCGACCAGGGCACGCTGCTCAAAGCTCTGGGCAAAGGCGTGAACTTCCCGTCGATCATCATCGCGATCGCTTCTTACATCATCGCCAACAAGATGATGGAAGGTTCCGCGAAACAGATCGGTCTGTCCGTCATCACCGGTCTTGTCGCCGGCTGGCTGATTGGTAAGTGGACCGAATATCGTACCTCTTACGAATACAAACCGACCCAGGCGATTGCCGACCAGGGCAAAACCGGCCCGGCCACGGTCATTATCGCTGGTATTGCGGAAGGTATGTTCTCCACGTGGGCTCCGGTCGTCATCGTTGGTATTGCCACGATCCTCGCGTTCGGTTTCGCCACGGGCTTCAACTTCGCTGAAGTGAAACTCTTCGCGCTTGGTCTTTACGGCGTTGGTATCGCTGCCGTTGGTATGCTCTCCACGCTGGGCGTCACGCTTGCCACCGACGCTTACGGCCCGATCGCCGACAACGCTGGCGGTAACGCTGAAATGTCCGAGCTTCCGCCGGAAGTTCGTGAACGCACCGACGCTCTTGACTCCCTCGGCAACACCACGGCTGCGACCGGTAAAGGTTTCGCCATTGGTTCTGCCGCTCTGACCGCTCTGGCTCTTCTGGCTGCTTACGTCGAAGAAGTCCGCGTTGGTTTCGAGCGTTGGGGCGCCACGGCTGTCATGCAGCTGGAAAACACTGACGCTGAAGCCGGTTACTACAAAGTCGCTCCGAACTTCGTCGTTAAGTACGAAGGTAAAGAGGCTACGGAAGCCGCGAAGACGGGCAGCAAGTCCGAGTACTTCCCGGAATCCTACCTTGTGATGCCGAACCAGGTCAACAACCCG
Organism: Thermoguttaceae bacterium; assembly: GCA_030530205.1. Lineage (GTDB taxonomy): Bacteria > Planctomycetota > Planctomycetia > Pirellulales > Thermoguttaceae > RGIG3701. The sequence goes on from JAUMVK010000048.1 coordinate 1,929, forward strand.
AACGATGGCGCTATGACTTACAAAGGTTCCGCGCACACTTGGGGTGAATCCAATGAAGCCTGGAAAGCGATCGACTGCAAAAAGGGTCCTGCCCTCATCACCAAAGAAGCTGCGGAAGTCATTCCTTTCGTGACCTACGACGAAGGTGAAGCCGTCGATATGACGACCGTCAAGTCCGCTAACATGATGGACTGGATGAACTTCTACTCCTGCAACCTGCTGAACCCGAAAGTCCTCGTTGGTATCTTCATGGGCGCCATGGCCGTGTTCGTGTTCGGCGCTCTCACGATGCTGGCTGTTGGCCGTGCCGCTCACGGTATGGTTGAAGAAGTCCGTCGTCAGTTCCGCGAGATCCCGGGCATCATGGAATACAAGAACGAACCGGACTATGAGAAACCGGTCGCCATTTCCACGAAGGCCGCTCAGAAGGAAATGATCGTTCCGTCTCTGCTGGGTCTGATCCTCCCGATCGTCGTTGGTCTGTTCCTCGGCGTCACGGGCGTCATTGGTCTGTTGGTCGGCGCTCTGACCACTGGTTTCTGCGTCGCTGTTTATATGGCGAACGCTGGTGGTGCGTGGGACAATGCGAAGAAGTACGTCGAAACCGGCGCTCTTGGTGAAGGCATGGGCAAGAAGTCTGACGTCCACAAAGCGACCGTTGTCGGTGACACCGTCGGCGACCCCTTCAAAGACACGACTGGTCCGTCCCTGAACATCATCATCAAGCTGATGTCGATGGTCTCCGTCGTTGCCGCTGGTCTGATCGTTCGTTTCTACCTCAACTTCTGATTGAGTGATTGAAAGGGCGGTCGTCCGCGGCCGCCTGAGAAAACGATCAACCTCGAGAACACAAAAACGCCGTCCGAAAAACCGGGCGGCGTTTTTTAATGGTTCGATTCTTAAAGAAACTTTTATTTCTGCCGGATCCTTACCCGGTGGCCATCCACGATGAGACGGTCTTCCACCATGAGCTGGATCGTTTCAGGAAGAATGACGTGCTCACACTGTTCCATCACGCGCTTTTGCAGCGTCTCGGGCGTGTCATCATCCTCGACCGGAATGGCTTTCTGGATCACGATCGGGCCCGTATCCGTGCCGTCGTCGATCAGGTGCGTGGTCGCGCCGGTGATCTTCACGCCGCGGCTCAGGGCGTTTTCGTGAATGCGGATCCCGTAATTCCCCTTTCCGCAGAAAGCCGGAATGAGCGACGGGTGGACGTTCACGATCCGGTACTGGTACGCCTCCACGATGCGCGGATCGAGCACGACCAGCCAGCCGGCCAGCGCGATCAGATCGACCTTGAGCTCCGCGAGCTTTTCGAGAAGCGCATCGGTGTACGTTTCCGTGTTTTCATACTCCTTCGGCACGAAGCAGAAGCAGGGGATCCCGGCATTCGCGGCCCGTTCAAGGGCATACGCTTTACGTGAACTGCTGATCACGGCAACGATTTGCACGCCCGTAAGTCTGCCGTCCTGAACGGCGTCGATAATCGCCTGGAGGTTAGTCCCTCCACCCGAAACGAAAACCGCCAAATTTTTCATGATGCTACTCGAGTCTCGATTAAATGTTTAATGATCAACGCAAAACCGACCCGGGCTGGATCGCATTCCCGAGAAGGAACTCCGCTACAGTCTGCGGTTTCTTGCCGGCCGGTTGAAGGTGACGAATGCCCAGCACGCCGTTCCCCGTCGCGACCGCCAGCATCTCGCCGACGGCCAGAACCGTCCCTGGCTCCGTTCCCGGCGGAACTTCCATCGAAAGAATCTCCGGCACCGGGAGGAGGATCAGCCGCATGGGCGGTTTTTTCGGGGATTTCTGCCACGTCGTGAACGTCCGTGGCCAGGGCTCCAGAGCGCGGACTTTGTTTCGGATCTCCACCGCGGAGGCCGACCAGTCGATCTCACCCATCGACTTCTTGAGCTTTGGCGCACCGCAGGTCAGAGCGTGGTCTTGCGTGATGGCCGAAGCGATGTGGTCCGGGTCACGGGCAAGACGCTCGACCGCGTCCAGGACCGCCGGGGCGCCCAGTTCCGCCAGACGCGCTTCCAGATGGTCGGCCGTTTCGTCGTCCCCGATTTCGGTTTTCACGACGGAAAAAACGGGCCCTGCGTCCACCTCGGGCGTGAGATGGATCACCGTCACGCCAGCGATTTTGTCGCCGTTCAGGACGGTCCACTGCACCGGCGCTGCGCCCCTGTAGCGGGGAAGGATCGATCCGTGAAGGTTGATCCCGCCCAGACGTGCCGCCTGAATTCCTTCCGGGGAAAGTATCTGGCCGTAGTCACAGATGAAAAAAAGGTCCGCGTTGAGCGCCTTGAGCTGTGCGACTGCCTCGGAGGCTTTGATCTTCGGAAAACGCAAAATCGGCGTTCCGTACGCCTCGGCGATCTGTACGACTTCCGGGTCTGGGATAGGTTCACGCCCGGGTTTGATTTCCGGCTTGACTTTGGTCACCAACGCGACGATTTCGTGCCCGCTTTCATAAAGCTTCCGTACACTCGGCACGCCAAACGAGCCGGTTTCCATGATGACGATACGCATAACTAATTATGAATGAAGAATTATGAATTATGAATTAAAAGAAATCATGAGTCGGAGATCGGTCCAATTCATAATTCAAAATTCATAATTCATAATTAAATGCTTATTCTTCGGTAATGAAAACTTCTTCCATGACGTCGCCCTGGCGGATGGCGTTCACAACGTCCTGACCTTCAATGACTTTTCCGAAAACGGAGTGGTGGTCGTCAAGCCACGGCGTGGCGACGTGCGTGATGAAAAACTGCGAACCGTTCGTGTTTGGGCCGGCGTTTGCCATTGATACGACGCCCGGACCGTCGTGACGCAGGTTCGGGTGGAACTCGTCGTTGAATTTGTATCCCGGTCCGCCGCAGCCGGTACCAGTCGGATCTCCGGTCTGGATCATGAAGTCGGCGATGACGCGATGAAATTTGATCCCGTCGTAGAACTTTTTGTTGGCCAGATCGATGAAATTCTGCGTGGTGCGCGGGACCTCATCGGTGAAGAGCTGGAAGCGGATCAGGCCGCGATTCGTGCGAATATTGGCGACTTTCATTTCGAAACCTCCTTGAAATGGTTAATTTTTTATCAGATTTTTTCTCTATTATACCTGAAAAAAGAATTCACAAAAGGGGGGAGGGGCAAAAAAGACCCCGCCTGAATTTTCACTCAAGCGGGGCCTTCGAGGAAAGTATTACTTACGCCTCAAACGCGTTTCCGGATCATTTCAGGACCGGACGTTTCGGGGCCTGAACCACGCGAGGCATCGGGTCGAACAGAATGTTTGCGGCTTCTTTCCTGGGGGCCTTACCTCCGGGAATTTCTGCGAGGGTTTTACGTTTGATGCTCGCGATTCCTGCCTGAGTCGGGTCGGTACCAGCGCTGAAAGTTTTGATGATTTGAAGGATTTCGGGTCTGAACGTGAACTGACCGTTTACTTCACTTCCAACGGAATCAAAACTTCCAATCGTCACGATGCTGGCGTACCGATCACGGAAAACGTAAGCTTCGTAACCCTTCGCGCGCAATCCTTCACAGAGAAGGATCGCTTTTTCATCAGCATCACTGAGCGTCTGACCTTTAATGGAAAGACCTTTCGAGTCGTTGGCCTGGATCTCGGCGATACGCTGCTGGTTGAGGGTCGTGACGCCCTTCAGAACCGCGACCTGAACCGTGTATTTTCCCGGGCAGTCGAGCAGTGAGTAGCGTTTAATGTCTTTGTTCGCGGCCAGAACCACAGGGTCCAAACCCGGAGAAACAAAGAAATCACGAGGCAGAAGCGGGTTGGATGTCATGAACGCACGGGAAAGAGGCTGGCGATTTTCCGGGTCAGCCGGATTTCTGGAAGGAACATTAGCCAGGCACTTCGGCTGAAGCGTCTTGATCCGGGCCAGAGTTTTCGCGGCACGGGGGTCTTCCACCGATGCAAAATTACCGACCAGAACCGCGAATTCGTGCGACGCTGATGGGTTTAAGTAGTGGTATTTCGTGGAAATTTGCGGTTTCGCGTCAGGATTATTGGGGTCCACGACGTAGTACGGGCGGCCTTCCATCGTCTTGCCTTCCTCTGATTCTCTGACGTAGATGAAGGCGGGGAGTTTAAAATCTTCACGCAGTTCCCGGGTCAAACGAACCGCCTGATCCGCAGCCAGTTCCGCATTAATGTCCGAAAAAACATAAACGGAAATGAACCACGGGCCGTTATCTTTGGTGACGAGGTACGGTCTCACGTCCTCGGCCGCAGAAACAAAAAGCGGACTAATGACGAATAAAACGGCAAAAAGCACAAGGTCCCAACCCTTTGAAAAAGAACGCATGATTACTCTCCATTCGTGTTAAAATGCGAAAATTTATAAAAAGAGTATAGCCTATTTTACGCATTTAGCCAATAGAGAAATGGGGAAATTTTCGGAAAAAGGGAGAAAAACTTTAAAAAATCCGAAAACCCCTAACTTGAACTGGGACATAAAACGAAAATTCAATGCCGAAACCTTCCGCCCGCGTCAACCTGGAGCGTTTCGCCGGTTTGAACTTCTACGGCCGTCAGCCAGCCACCACCGTACAGGCGCGTGTCAATACAGACCAGATGACCACAGTCCAAAATCTCACCGGATTTCTGGGCGGAATGACCAACGTAGGCTTTTTTCCCTGAAATGTGAGGCCCCGGAACGGAAACCCGGAGGCGGTGGTAAAGAAGCATTTCCTGGGGTTGAGCGGCCATTTCAAGCTCGGCAACATAAGCCGCGTGCATGAAAAGGAAGTCGGCTGTTTCGAAATAAAGCTCTGTCGAAGCCATAAAATCAAGATGCTCCTGTGGAATTTGCGAGATGCGCGTCGTTAACGGTCCATACGATTGAAGCGTCTGCCGTCCTCCGAGGTCCAGCCAGTCTTTGAGCTGGAGTTCCTGCTTTTTGGAGAAAAAACTCTTCCAGATGGGCGTGTAAAGTGTACCGTTTTTCTCCCGGGCGAGAAGGTCCAAAAGCATTTGCTCATGGTTACCGCGCAGAGTTTTAAGCTGGCATTCCTTTTTGAGACGGATCACACGGTCGAGTACCCCACGCGAGTCAGGCCCACGGTCGATGTAATCGCCGAGTGTAACAATCATGTCGTCATGTTCCGGCTGGATCGTGTCCAAAAGTCTGGAAAAAGCGAGGGAAAAGCCGTGAATGTCGCCGATGGCCCAAAGTCTGCTCATGTAATTTGAATATGAAGGTTGAAATACTGAATTACCGCTTCCAAAATGCTGGCGAGAAAAGGAGCAAAATTGCGAAAAAGTCCAAACGCCCTAAAAGCATGACACACAAAAGGAGGAATTTGGAAATTTGTGTCAGGTCACCAAAGGAATGATTTACGACGAACTCGCCCATTCCCAGCCCAACATTTGCGAAGTGGGAAACCGCTACGGCAAGCAAATCTCCCGCCTTCCCTGTCGCCGTAGCAGTATGATGTGCCCAAATGGAATCCGGCTCAATGAACATGAGCAGGATCCATGTACAAAGCAGGGTCAAAAATGTCAGGCAAAAAAACTGGAGTACCCCACTGACGATCGACTGGTCACGTACACGCTCGCCATTATAATAAAGCGGATGAACGATCGAGGGACGGTATATTTTCTCCATTTCGATGTTCAAAATCTTTACGAGCAGGATATAGCGCACAACTTTAATACCGCCGGTAGTACTTCCTGAGCAGGCTGAAATGAACATCAAAGTAAAAAGAGCCATCTGAGCCGCGGGTGTCCATTGAGTGTAATCATCCACCACATAACCAGTCGTTGTAATACAGGATGCGACGTGGAAGAAACTGTTCCGCAAGGTACTCAGAATTCCAACCCCATGCCAGGAGGCTTCTTTGAAGGCGATCGTTAGCGTGGCAATCAGCACGATCAACATGTAGCAACGCCATTCACTGTTCTTCAAGAGCGGTTTCCAGTTTCCGTGAGCGAAAAAGTAAAGCGACAGAAGATTTACACCAGAAATCAGCATAAATGTGCTCATGACCCACTGCGTTGGTGGTGAATTTAACACACAGAACTGGGGATCCGAAGAATGTGGGGCCAACCCACCAGTCGAGATCGTCCCGAACGAGTAGCTGAGCGAATCAAACCATGTCAATCCACATACGTGCAATGAAAAAATGAGCAGGACATTTAGTACGAGGTAAACCTCCATCGTGCGCCGGATCACCATCTGGATCCGCGCCCCCTGAATGGCCTGTTTAGGTCCTGTGACCTCCCCCGAAACCAAAAGTCGGCCCGCCATGCCGGTATCAAGCAGAGCAACGAGCAAAACGACGATCCCCACCCCACCAATGAAGTGGGTAAGCGACCGCCAGAACAAAATCGTCCGAGGCATTAGTTCCGGCATATCCTGCGTTTGAACGACGGAAACACCGGTCGTCGTCAGACCGGAGACCGATTCGTAAAGAGCGTCCACGACCGTCATTGGGATGGGGGTTCCATCCTCCGCAACATCTCGCGGAATTTCGCTGAGAATGTACGGGAAAGCCCCGCAAGCGCAGGCGCAGATCCATCCAAGGCCCACCGTGGCAATCGCTTCACGGCGGAAAACCCGGTCTTTTCGCGCAGTGTGACCGAACCGGAAGAAGAGAAAACTCAAAAGCCCGGTCATCAAAATGGAGACGCAAAGCGCCCAAACCCCGTTTGCCTCGTACTTCCAAACGCCGCCCAGGCAGGGGAGTGCCCACACCAGCGAGAATATCATAAAAGTTGTTATGAGCGCGGTGATGATTCCCAGATTGAAAGTTACGAGCTTGAAGTTCATAGGATTTTCCTGCTCCGAGGGAAACCGGAATATTATGACTGAATGAAAGGATGTGGACTCCGTACTTCCTGAAAACTAAAATTTCTTTTTCCGGAAGCCTCCGTCATTACGTTTACCTTTAAAACCGCCGCCGCGTTTGAAACCGCCTTCCCGACGTTCCCCTTCAAAACCACCGTCACGACGTTCCCGACGGGTCCCGCCGAATCCGCCTTCACGACGTTCCCCTTCAAAACCACCGTCACGACGTTCCCGACGAGGCCCGCCGAAACGACTGCTCCTCCGGAAACCACCTTCACGACGCTCCCCTTCAAAACCACCGTCACGACGTTCCCGATGAGGCCCGCCAAAACGACTGCTCCTCCGGAAACCGCCTTCACGACGACTATCACGATCGGGTTTTTCCGCGTTGAAGTAGTCCTGATGGTCTTCATTGAAATTTCCGCCTCTTTCGTCGCCGGTCTGCTGGAATCGGGGATTCGGCCCACGCCGCGCTGTCTTCCAGGAATCACGGTAGTCCACGCGACCAAAACGGTCGGGTTTCCCGGACCGGCTGCCTCGGTCAAAACGGTTCCCGTAATTTTGGTCGTTTCGTCTTTCACGGGCATAACGATCCTCGAAACGGTCGGAAAAACGCCCGGCACGATCTGCGCGTTCAAAACGGTCTGAGAAACGACCTGAGCGATCACGCCCTTCACTTCCCTGAAAACGGTCACGATTTGCAAATCGGTCCGAGTTATCAGAGTACCGGCCGCTGCCGAAATCCCGGTCACGGCGAGAACGGTGAAAACCAACTCCACGAGATCGGCGAAAACTGCCCCGTTCCCTTCGTTCTCCGCGATCTCCGCGGTCTCTGCGTTCGCTTTCAGCCTGAAGTTTGCGCAGACTGTTGGTTCCCATCGCACCTTCTTCGTTCAAAGCCCGCTGGAACGCCCGCTGTTCTTGGGCGGCATTTTCTTCACGAGTCCGTTGGCGGTAACCGCCCCGGTCAGCCGAAGCCCGTTCAACGGTCGCGGTTACGGCGGGACCTTGCGAGGCAATCAGACACTCGGCGTCTGAGCCAATCAGGTCGGTGCGTCCAACTTTCTCCAGAGCTTCGCGTACCGTGTAATAGTTTTCCGGCATAAAATATTGAAGCAAGGCACGCTGCATTTTACGTTCACGATCGCCATGAGCGCAATAAACTTCCTCGCCCGTCAGCGGATCAAGCCCAGTGTAGTACATACAGGTCGCAAGCGTGAATGGCGTTGGATAAAAGTCCTGTACCTGCTTTGGTCTGTAGCCGTACTGATGCATATACTCTGCCAGTTCCACCATATCCTCCAGCCTGCATCCGGGATGAGAGGCGATGAAATACGGCACGGTGTAGTAGTCTTTCCCAAGCTCTTCCGTCATTTCGTCGAAATCCTCAACGAAACGGTCGTACTCGTCAATTTCCGGCTTGTGCATTGCTTTCAGGACACAGGACGCAACATGCTCTGGAGCAACGCTCAGGTGCCCGCCTGTGTGGTACGCGATGAGCTTTTCAAGGAATTCTTTGTACTCCGGCGCGGCCTGTGCCAGATCGGAACGGATTCCCGAGGCGATGAAGACGTTTTTCACGCCCTTCACTTCGCGCGCAGCATCCAGCAGGTCGATGAATTCACGGTGGCTCGTCTCCAGATTCGGGCAAATGGCCGGGAAGAGGCAGCTCGAACGTTTGCAGACCTTTTGCGCAGCCTCATTTTTGCATTTCGTCCCGTACATGTTGGCAGTAGGCCCACCGATGTCGGTGATGGTCCCGCTAAAATGCAGATCCTCCGTCATTCTCTCGGCTTCTTCAAGGATTGATTCTTTGGACCGGCACTGGGTGATCTTCCCTTCGTGAGCGCCGATCGAGCAGAACGAGCAGCCGCCATAGCAGCCGCGAACTGCCTGAATGGAGTCGCGGACAGTTTGTAGAGCCGGGATTTTCGCGTCCCCATAGCTGGGATGCTCGCGCCGGGTGAAGGGCAGACCGTAGATTTCGTCCATTTCGTCCGTGGTACGTGGTTTGGCTGGCGGATTCACGATCACAGCTTCCGTTCCGCACTGCTGGAAAAGCGGGCGCCCGCTGAACGGGTTCAGCTCGTCGTAAATCATTTTCGTCATTTCGGCGAACGCTTTTTTATTGGTCGTGACCTCCTCGGTGGAGGGAAGGATCACCACGTTTTCGGGGAGTTTCGAGAGATCGATCGTCCGGTTTCCGTTTTCGTCCACCTCAGTCAGAAATTCCGAGGCGCCAAGCCGGTACGCAGTCCCTGGAATGTCGCGCATTTCGGACGGGACCGCCCCCGCGTCGAGCCGCTGAACCATTTCAAGAAGTGACGCTTCGCCCATTCCGATGGAAAGAAGGTCCGCTTTCGAGTCGAGCAGGACGCTCCGGCGGACTTTATCGCTCCAATAGTCGTAATGGGCCAACCGGCGCAGGCTCGCTTCTACACCGCCAAGCAGGACGGGGACTCCCGGAAACGCCTCCCGCGCACGCTGGCAATAAACGGCCGAGGCACGGTCCGGGCGCATACCGATTTTTCCCCCGGGTGTGTAGGCGTCCACGTTGCGGACTTTCCGGTTTGCTGTGTAATGGTTCACCATGGAGTCCATGTTTCCAGCGGTCACAGCGAAACAAAGGCGCGGTCTCCCGAATTTGCGCCAGGCGTCGCACGACTTCCAGTCCGGTTGAGCCAAAATCGCGACACGGAAACCATGCGCCTCGAGCCAGCGTCCCAAAAGTGCCGCCGCAAAGGAAGGATGATCGACGTAACCGTCACCGGAAACAAAAACCACATCGACCTGATCCCAGCCGCGCGCTGATAATTCTTCGATGCTCATCGGAAGCGGAGCCACATTGGAACGGGAATCTTTCATGAAAACACCAAACTCATTTTGGAAAACGTTCAAATAGGAATCGGACCTGAAAAGGAACTCTATGAAATATTTATTGTACCACATTTTTCAGGATTGAAAAAGGGGGGGCTTGACAATCGATTGCGAAAAAGTAGAATAAAAGAAAATTGTCAGGTTTCTCATTTTGCAAGGTTTACCGAACTCCCCACTTCGATGAATACATTAGCCGTTTTCACTACGATGCCAGTCGGTCTTGCGGCGTTGCTGGCTTTTTTACCGATACTCCTTGCATTGATCCTCATGGCCGGATTCCGATGGCCTTCCACCAAAGCCATGCCGCTTTCGTTTCTGCTGGCTGCGCTGGAGGCTTTTTTCTTCTGGGGGCTCTCCGGCACACGTATCGCCGCACTTACGCTGGCGGGTTTCTGGGACGCTTTTGGGATCCTGATCATCGTTTTCGGCGCCCTTCTCATCTACTACACCATGCAGACATCCGGCGCCATGGAGACCATTCAGGCCGGTATGAGGAAAGTGAGTCCCGACCGCCGCGTCCAGGCGATCATCATCGGCTATATGTTCGGGGCTTTCATTGAGGGGGCGGCCGGTTTCGGCACTCCCGCGGCCCTGGCCGCTCCGCTGCTACTGGGGCTTGGCTTCCCTCCGATCTGTGCCGCGGTGCTCTGCCTGGTCTTTAATTCCTTCCCGGTCACATTTGGAGCGGTTGGAACGCCGATCCTCAAGGGTTTCGCTTCGCTTGAGGACGTGGGGGTCCAGGCTCTTCAGCAGATGGGCGTTTCCAATCCCGACGCGGCGATGGTTTTCAAGCACATCGGCGAGTACGTCACGCTGGGCCACCTCCCCATGATCTTCATTCTTCCGGTCTTCATGCTCGGTTTTATGACCCGATTCTTCGGGAAGAACAAAAAGTGGAGCGAGGGGTTCGCGGCGTGGAAGTACTGCTTGCTGGCGGGGTTCTGCTTCGGGATCCCGTACATGATCCTGGCGTGGTGGTCCGGGCCGGAGATCCCGTCCATGCTCGGGGGGATCATCGGGCTTGCAGTCCTCGTCTGGCTTACCAGAAAAGGGGTCTGCGTCCCCAAAGAGGTTTGGGACTTTGCTCCGCAGAGCGAGTGGGATGACGGCTGGTCCGGCACCGTAAAAGCGTCCGACATCAAGGAGTTCAAGGAACACATGTCCCAAATAAAGGCCTGGATGCCGTACGTGCTTTGCGGTCTCATCCTCGTTCTCACGCGGGTGCCGGCGTTTGGCCTCAAGCCCTGGATCAATCATGAAATCTTCAATATTGGTTTCACGACTATTCTCGGCGAGGAAGGCGTAAAGTCAAATATTGCGCTGCTCAACCTCCCGGGTATTCTGCCTTTCATTTTTGTCGCCATCCTCACCATTTTCATGCACGGCATGACCAAAGACGACGAAATCGGCTCCCATAAAGTGGTCCGTGCGTGGGGGACAGCCCTCGCCAAGATGAAGGCTCCGACCATTGCCCTGCTTGCGTCCGTCGCGCTTGTGTCGATCTTCAAGGGGTCTTCCTGTTCCGAAGTCCTTATCGGTGGTCATACCGGCGTTTCCATGCCCATGGCCATGGCGGACTTTCTGTCCTCCGCGTTCGCTCCTGTATGGCCTGGACTGATCAGTTTCATTGGCGGTCTTGGTTCCTTCATTACGGGGTCCAATACCGTATCCGACATGCTGTTCGCCAACTTTCAGTGGGACGCGGCCACAACACTTGGTTACACGTCGGATCAGCACTTCGTTTGCATTGCCTTGCAGGGAGTCGGCGGCGCGATGGGAAATATGATTTGCATTCATAATATTGTCAGTGCCTGCGCCGTCCTCGGCTTGATCGGCCACGAGGGGCAAATCCTTCGCAAAACTTTGATCCCGTTCGTGCTCTACGGTTTCGTTGCGGCGGTCGTGGCGTTTGTGCTCATGGCGCTGGTTTAGTGGAAGTCCCATTTCATTTTGAAAGGTCCAAACCATGAAAAAATTTTTACTCTCCCTTTTGACCCTTTTTTTGTTCCTCCCGGTTTTCGCGCAGGCGGAGGAAGTTTTTGAACTTTGGCCCGGTCTGGCTCCCGGGGAGACCGTGAAGGAAGCTGATCAGGAAAAACCCCAGAACGATGGACTCCGCCGCATTCATAACGTGACTAATCCGACGTTCCACCTCTTCCGGCCGGAGAAAAAGACCTCCGACGCGCTGATGCTGATTTTCCCCGGCGGCGGCTACGGGATCCTCGCGGCCAGCCACGAAGGGACGGAAGTCGCGGCCTACCTGAATTCCAGAGGGATCACCGCGGCGGTCGTGCAGTACCGCGTCCCCCGGCGTGAAGGGCACGAAAAACACTGGGCCGCTTGGGCCGACGCGCAGCGTGCCGTCCGTTTCGCCCGCGCTAATGCCGAAAAGTTAGGGATCGACCCGGAAAAAATCGGCTGCATGGGCTTCTCCGCCGGCGGCCACCTGACGCTTATGACCGCCACGACGAGTCAGACCCCGGCGTATGAACCGGTCGATGAACTCGATAAAGTGCCGTGTCACGTGAATTTCGCGGCTCCGGTTTATCCCGCGTACGTGCTGGAGGATGGTAAAGACTCCGTGAACAAAGAAAACGGAAACGCCTCGCCGATGGTCTCGGACTTCGCGTTCGACGAGAAAACGCCGCCGATGTGCCTCATTCACGGCGATGCGGACCGAATCTCCGCCATGGGTTCCGTCGCGGTTTACCATAAACTCCGCACGATGAACATTCCGGCCGAGCTCCACATCTACGCGACCGTCGGCCACGGCTTCGGCATGAAGCCCCAAGGCGACCACGTCGGGGCGTGGATGGACCGCGTTTACGCCTGGATGAAAGTCATGGGGTTTTAGGCTGAAGTGAAAGATTTCTCCACTTCAGACCTTGATTTAAACACGGATTTTCACGGATTAAAAGGATTTCCGCAGATTATTTTAAAGGAAATTTAAAGATTTGATGAAGTTTCAATGAAAATGGAACGAAATCCTTTTAATCTTTTTAATCCGTGAAAATCCGTGTTTAAATAAAAGTGGGAAGTGAAAAGAGACTGGCGTTTAAGAGGGATTGGGGTGGGATTTCCCTTGAAAGCCAATCCGTTTAAATCCGCCTCATCCGCCTGATCCGCGGGGACTATTGCGGCTTTGTGCGTTTTCGGAGGAATTTGGCATCGCGTAAGCAGGATTTGGGAGTTTTTCTCCTGGTTTTTTACTCCTTTTCCAGGGTGATCGTCACGGGGGTTCCGCGTTCCGGCAGGATTTTCTGGTTGGCGGTATAGATCAGCGAATCATTCGCACTGGAGCTTTCCTCCGTAACGTCCAGGATCAGGCTCGGGAAGTTGGAAACGCCGAAATATTCCCCCTCCATATCGGCGGCGTAACGTTTTTCGCCCTCGCTGTCCTCGAAAAAGAGGCTTCCGGCAAAAACCCAATCGGCCTTCATCGGGTTTCCATCCTGATCCACGGCCAATTCCTGACCCGCGTGTTCCTCGACGCTCCCGTCGGGTTTACGCCAGCGAACGGTCACTTTGACCTTTCCTCCCTTTGGGGGCTCAAACTTCGGCTGGAATTTGACCGGTTCACCCTGCTCGACTCCCAGAGCGAGCAGAGCCGTGTGCAGCGCACGGCCGGAAACCTCCGTGCTGATGATCGACTCGTGGCACTTCGGCCCGTTAAATTGAAGCATTTTGGCGGGTTCTCCCGTTTCGTCCTTATACGGGAACGTCCGAATGCCGCCCGTGCCGGAGCAGAGAAAGAATTCCAGCATCACCTTGTTCTGGCAGACCCACCCCTGAAGGACCACGCGCTTCCGTTCCTTGTCGATCCAGAGTGGTTTTTCGGGCAAAAGACGCACCAGATTTTCCGGGTCGGAAACGATCGGCGCGTCCAGTTTCAGATGTTCGAACATATATTCGTCGTCGTTGATGTATTTGTCGATCTCCTCCTGGCTGATAGCTTCGGATGCATCGGGAGACTCGGAAGTTTCCCCCTCGGGATCCTCCAATGAGGCTGGGGTTTCAGATGGCTTTTCGGTTTGCGTTTCAGTCTTTGGCGATTCCTCCTGCGCTTTTTTGGGGGTACAGCCAACGGAAAGGAGCAAAAGCCCTGAGAGACTCAAGATCGAAAAGAAAAGAAAAACCTGAAACGAAAAAACTTTTTTCATGACGCAATCATCCCGCGAGGACCCTGTTAAGGAAAGTGACTTTCCTTTTATCATATACGATTTTCCAAAAAAGAAAACCCCCTCCCTGAAAACTTTTAACCCTTTTTACTCATAATATTTATGGCTATTTATACGCATGGCGGTGATTCAGGTGAAACCGATTTGTATCCGTGGGGACGCATTCGCAAGACGGATGTGCGGATGGAAGCGATTGGGACGCTCGACGAGCTGAACGCTTCGTTGGGTGTCGTTCGCTCGTTCGTCAAATCCGATGAGATCGATCAGAAACTGGAACGTTTTCTGCAGGTGATCATTCGTGCCGAGTCCGAAATTTCCTGCCTGACTCCGGAAAATGTCGAGTGGCTGGAACGGGTTGGCCCCGAAGAAACGGCTTTTCTGGAAGCCGAGATCGATCGGCTGGAGCGGGAATTGCCTGAACTGCACGGGATGTTGTACTGCAAGAATTGCCCGGCTGCGGCATTCGCCCAGCTTACGCGGACCATTTGCCGCCGGGCGGAACGTGCTATCTGGCGGCTTAAAGAGAATCAGCCGGAAACGCCCGTTTCGGAAGAAATTCTGCATTGGCTGAACCGGTTTTCCGACTACCTGTTCATGCTGGGAAGAAAACTGCAAGCGATGGAAAACCAGTCCTGAAAAGAAAAATCATTCGACCGTCACTGGCTTGCCATCGGCGCGGTGCGCGAGGTAGTAGTGGTTTTGCGGGTCGATGGAGTAGCTTACACGATGCACGGAACCATCGGCCATGACCATCCCGAATGAACCGGAGTGGCAGCTCCCGAAAACGAATTTTTGGTAGCCGGGACGGTCAGCCAGCGGCGCCGCGTTGTCGCTTGTCGTATTAAAGTAACCGCCGCGCAGTACATCGTTGCAGGCCCCGCTGTAGAGCGTTTCATTATCGCCTGTTTCAACTCCTTCGTAATAGTTCGGATCCAGATTCTTTTCGCCGATGAGGTACGTGTTGGACGTTCCGTCACGGATCTCACCCATTGTAATTTTACTGTGGTACGAAATGACCCCCGTGTCGTTCGGATTGGGCCAGTTATTGTTCTTTTTTCTCGTCGTACCATCCGCCAGGGAACCGATTGCCGTGGCGCTTGCGTCCGGGTTCAGGGATTTTGTGCCGAAATTCGCGACGTAATCGTTCTTGACCCCCTGCGAAACCGCGCCGGATTCTTTGTATGTTTTCCCGGAAGTGGGGTACGTTTTGACCGTGCGGCGTGATGGGCACGTAAACATCTGAACTGGAGTCTGAAGGCGCGTCTGGATCTGCGCTTGGGTTGGCATCGTATCGACGCCGTTCGCTTCGCCAAGGTGGAACAGCGCGTCCTGCTCAATAAAAGGAAGGATCGAGAAAAACCACGAGCCTGGCTGGTCCGGACCTAAACCACGCTGCGGGGTTCCGACCCAGTAAAAATCCCAGCCACCCGACGGGAACGCTTTGATCGTACTTTCGTGATTCAGGCAGGCCAGACCGTACTGCTTCAGATTGTTTCCGCACTGCATCTGCCGGGCGGCCTCGCGCGCCTGCTGCACGGCAGGGAGAAGGAGACCGACCAACATGCCAATGATTGCAATGACGACCAGAAGTTCAACGAGTGTAAAGGCGCGGCGCATCATAAATCATCCATTACAAAATTGGAACCGCGGGCGCTTCGCGTTCCATGAAGCGCCCACCTGAAATTTAACGGGAAACTCGTTTGAAATTTTTCCTGGAAATGCCCAGACCTGCCAGACCGAAAACGAGCAGGAGCCACGTTGAAGGTTCAGGGACGTTACCCGCCAAGTTGCCAAAACCGATCTGAAGACCAGTGCCGGTGGAAATGGCCGCAAACGCGTCACCTCCAAAGCTCGCAAGCACATTGCCAAGCGAGTCCGTAATATTGATCTCCTTGAAGGAGTACGTGTTCTGATCTTCTGTTCCTTCTACGGTGAAGAAGTCGGAAATGTTCAACACATCAGCGAGACTGGAGCCGTCATACCGAATTTGCAGCGTGGCTTCCGGGTCGATCGTCAGGTTCCCCGCGACGTTGACCTGGTCGTAGTCCTCAGCGGAGAAAACGTCCAGACAAATGGCCGGCGTTGATTTATCGACCAGATTGCTCAGATCCACGACGTAATTGCCGTAGATGGTCGTGGTCGCGGCCGCTGTGCCGGGGACGAACACATTATTCACGACCGTGCCGCCGTCCGGGGAAAGGGTTCCGCCCTGCTGGAGGAACTGGCCGTTCTTCATGTAGTTGTGGTTGGTCTGCGTGACGTCACCCGCTTTGTTGTGGTAGTCACCCACCGCGATGATCGTTTCGGCGTTGAGCGTACCGCCCGTCATTTCGGTCGGGACCGCGAGGATGCCGTAGTATTTGCCGTCGTTGGCGCTGCCGCCGCTGATGACGTTCACGACCGCGTCACCCGAGATCTTCAGCATCGTGTCGGTCGTGTTGATGAGCGTAAAGATTCGGTACGTATTGAGCGAACCGCCGGAAATGTCCCAAACCTGATCGCCGCTCTTGTTGCGCAGGGAGTCGGAACCGCCCGTGTTGCCGAACTGGAGACCGGCCTGCCAATCGTTCTGGCCTTTTGAGCTGTAGTTCAGGATGAAGCCCGGGTTGGTACGAACGCCCCAGCCGACGTTGCTGTTGGACCAAAGGTTCACGGTCCCGCCGGTCTGCGTCACGTAGTCGCTCTTTTCGTAGAAGTTCAGGACGAACTGCCCGATGGAGTTGATCGTTCCGCCGGAAATGTTGACCGTGGTTTCGCCGTGTGACCCCCACGTCGTGTGCTGGTTCAGATTGAGCGTTCCGCCGGTCATGTTGAACGTTCCCCTGGAAGTGTTCATTTCGGTGAATCGGGTCATCCCGTTGATGGTCATCGTTCCGCCGGTCATCGTCATCAGGTTGTTGGCGGCGGTGGTGTGCGCGAAATCCATCTGGTTCGTGGTGAAATTCCCGCTGTGCATGTTCATGACGCCGGCACCTTTGTTCGTATCCCCCGCGATCCGGGTTGAGTTGATGAAGACAGTCGGGCCCGTTTCGCTGCCGTTCGTGCCGATGGTCAGCGTACCTTTGCCGCCCTCGTTCATGCCTGTGCTCACGGTCGAGTTGAACGAGACGTTCGCGTTCTGCTCGATCACGAGTTCACCCGTGCCGGAAAGGCCGATGTTCTGGTTCAGGGTGGACGCGATCACGGGCGAGCCGGTGATCGTCAGTTTGCCCTGACTGCCCGCGTCTTCGCCGACGTTCATCGTTCCAAGCAAACCGTTCGATTCGTTGAGGACCGCATTCTGCGCGTTCGCGTTCCCGCCGTGGGCCGTGCTTCCGACGTAGAACGTGTTGGCAATATTCACGTTGTTGGACCAGTCGTTGCCCGTCGTCCAGTACGTGAGCTGGTTCAGCGCGCGGAGGTTCCCGTAGAGGTTTTTCCCTTCGACGGACGAGTACCACTTGTAATCGGCGCTGGGAAGCTGGTTTTCCCACGAGGAGATCGGGATCGAGCCGGCGTTCGAGTAGGCGTTGGCGGTCATCAGGAGGATCTTGCCGTCGCCGGTGTAAGACCCGTCCAGGACAGCGGCCGCGAGCGCGTCGCTCAGGTTCACTTTGATCCCGCCGCTGCCGGAAATGTTGGCGTTGCCGGTCACGGTCACGAGGTCGTTATTCGCGGAGGCTTCCGTGGCCCACTCGTTAATGTCGAGTTTCACCGCACCCGTGCCGGAAAGCGTGTAGTGGCCGGTGATTGCCGTCCGGCTGATCCCCGTCGCGCTCGGCACGAAGGTTTTGTACGTGGTTTTCCCGAAGTCACCGATGCCGGTCTCCATGGTGATGACGGAGCCGCCGTCCGGGGAAAGAACGCCGCCGGACTGGAAGAACGTGTTGTTGTCGGCCTTGCCGTCGTTGTGGTCTTTATACCAGGTCGCCGAACGGGTTTTCCCGAAGCCGACGATTTTCGCGACGTTGAGCGTTCCGCCGGTGAAGTTGATCGGGACCTCGATCGAACCGAGAGTGTCGGTGGAGAACGGAATGACGTTCATCACGCCGCCGCTCATTTCGATCAACGGCGCAGTCACTGTCTGATTCTTGTCGGTTTTATAGGTCAGGCCGTAGGTGTTCAGCGTACCGCCCTGGAGCTGGTACGTGCCGTTGCTCTGAGTGCCGCCGTTTCCGCCGAAGGTGATTCCGGCGCGACGGTCGGTCCAGCGGCGTATGCCGTCACCCCAGATCTCGGCGAGGCCGCCGGTTTGGGTGACTTTGTTATTCGTCGCTCTGGATCCGTAACCAATGCAGAACTCGCCGTCCACGTTCAGGTAGGCGTTGTCCTGAATGTTGATTTGCGTATTTCCGCCACCGCCGTTGAGGAACAGACCGGTGAACATCCGGCTGTTTTCCGTGAGGTTGAGTGTGCAGACGCGCGAGCCGTTATTATCTTCGCCGAGGTAAAGACGTATTTCCGTGAAGAGGGTCGCGTGGCCGGAAAGGGTCGTGTTGACGGTTCCCGTACCGCCCCAGTGCATCGATGTGCCCGCGTTACGGGTCAAACCCGAGCCGACGACCATCACCGAATTGTCCTGCATGTTGAACGTGGTGGTTCCCGCGCCAGAGTCGCCGCCAATGACGAAGTAGCGGTTTCCGTCGTTATTCCCGATGTTGACGTGGAACGAGGCGTTGTCCTTCATCGTGAAGTTCGTGGTCCCGTCACCTTTTCCGATGTAGGAGCGCACGCTGTTGTTTGTTGTATATGCGAGCGTCGTTTTGGAGTTCCCGCTCAGCGTCATATTGCCGCCCGAGAAATTCGTCTGGCCGGTAAAGTCGAGCGTTCCGTTGCCGGTGACGTTGAGGTTTGCCGTGCCGCCGCCGGTCTGGAATTTGTTAATGGTCATTCCGCCTTCCACGTTCAGCGTGGCGGTACTTCCGCCGTTGGCCATCGTCAGGTCGTTCGAGCCGGCGAGGACGTAATTGGCCGGGACCGTGGCGGAGGCGTTGCCGTTCGTCGCGTCACCAAAAATGTGATTCTGGTAGTTGACCGAAGCCGCGTCCGGCGTCCAGTTCGAGGCGGTGAGGAAGTCGTTGCCCTCCGCCGTGCCGCCTTTCCACGTGTAGGTCTGCGTCGCGCCGTAGTTCACCGTCAGGGTGAGCTTGTTGCCGGAATAGTCGGCCGAGTAGCTCGCGACGTTCGGTCCGGCAACGTTCAGAACGTAATTATCGCCGCGGGTGAAGGTCCCGGCGGTCAGAAGCTCGTAGGTTTTGGAACCGCTCGTCAGGCCCGTCGCGTCAAGGACGTTCAGCGCGCCGTTGAGGTTGGCTGCGCCGGAGACGGCCATCGTGTCGTAACTCGTGTCGGAGGCGATGTCGAGACGGATCCCGCCGGCGTTCTGCGTGTAGCCGCCCGTCACGGAGGTCGAGGAAATGCCGTTCTTCTCGACGGTCAGTTTGTTATTCGCCCATGTGCCGCCCGATGGGGACAGAAGACCGCCGTCCTGCACGAACGTGTCGTCTCTCATGCGGGACGCGTCGATTTTCAGAACGTTCAGCGTACCGCCGGTGAAAAGGGTCGGCACGGAAAGGGTTCCAAACAGAGCCGAGTCATCTGCCGTTATATTCGAGACGGAAACGATGTTCGCCTGACCACCCGTTATGATGAAGCATTTGGAGTCGGCCTGCGCCTGGGAAATGCCCAGATCGGAATAGATCCCCAGACGGTCCGAGTTGGTGTAAGTCGTTGTATTGCCCGAAAAGTTCGCTTCGTCGTATTTGTCATTGGAACCGAAACGAAGCGTGCTGAACGTTCCGCCGGAAAGGATGTACTGGCCCGCAGGCATGGATGCGTTAGCTTGTTCATCACCCCATGAACATGACGTTGCAAGACCCGAAATACTCGTCCAGGCTGAACCTGTTGTACCCATTGCGGTTGCGGAACCGCCGGTCTGATTCACGATCCCCATATAGGAATAGGTTGTTTTGGCTCCACGCCAGCCAAGAAGTGCCTTTTCTTTGAAAAACATGTAAGAGTTATCAGAGATATTAATAGTGGCTTGACCGGACGAACCGACCAATCCGCTCATGGTAAACGTGCCGCCCGGATTCAGGTTCAACGTCGTTTTGGTCTTGGCATTCTCTCCAAAACAGAAGTTGTTCGCGTTAGCCGTGAACATCCCATTCACATTAATGACGTTCACACAGTTATCCCCAATACCCGCAACAGGACGCGCAGCCGTGAGATTCAGTATGCCATTAATATTCAGATTCGTCGTCGTGTTGGCGGCGCCCAGGTTGAACGTCTTGCCAATGGAGATCGTGTTTCCTCTTGAAACGTTTACCGTCGGGCCGGAAACAAAGACTTGTCCGTTTGAGCCGGTCCAGTAGGTCGTATTCGTGTAATCTGTATTCAGCTCATCAACCGCACGTGTCCACGTATAATCCGCGCGAACCTGTGCTGTTGCTGCGATCAGAGCCAGAAAAAAGAAAACGATTTGCGAAAAATTTGATTTGTTCATACAGGGTTCCCCTTATTTTAAAACCTATTGCATAATTATATTTTAGACCGGCTCTAAAAAATTTCAACAAGAAAATTTCAAAAAAAAGAAAAAAATTTAAAAAAAGAGAGGGTCTCACCTTGGGCGAGACCCTCGTGTTGCGTTCAGACTGCGATTTTATTTCACGACTTCGCGCTTGTTATAGATCGTGTGCAGCAGCGTGTGAGCCTCGTGAGAGTTCGGCGCGCCACCGAGGTTCTTCTGGTAGCATTCCGCAAGCGGAACGTTATCCTGCGACTTCTGAACGGCTGCGGCCGCGTCGGAGACGTAGGTTCCCGCCTGACGCGCTTCGCGCTTCGCACGGTTTGCACCGATCGGCTGACCAGCGCCGGAGATGCAGCCGCCCGGGCAGGCCATCACTTCGACAAAGTGAACGTCCATCTTGCCGGCTTTGATGGCTTCGACCACTTCGCGGGCCTTGGCCAGACCGTAAACCACGGCGACTTTCACGACGACTTCCGCGCCGTTGATCGTGAGCGGAACTTCAGCGCATTTCACTTCGTCCATACCACGGACGGCGGTGAAGTTGATGTCGGCGAGCTTCTGGCCCATGATGTCTTCATAGGCATAACGCAGCGCGGCTTCCATCACACCACCCGAGGCGCCGAAGATCAAACCGGCGGAAGTACCGAATCCCATCGGTTTGTCGAAATCGGATTCCGGCAGCGACGCGAAATCGATCCCCATCGACTTGATCATGCGGGCGAATTCGGAAGTCGTGATCACGACATCGGTTTCCGGCGTGCCGTCGGCTTCGTTGAACTTCTCAAGCCCGGCTTCCATCTTCTTGGCCGTGCAGGGCATGATGGAAACGAGGAAGAGGTCTTTCTGCTCGCAGCCCAGCTCGGCCGGCAGGGTTTTCTTCGCGACGGAGCTGAACATGGCCTGCGGCGAACGGCAGGTGGAGAGATTCGGAAGCATTTCCGGGATGAACGTTTCCGCGTACTTGATCCACGCCGGGCAGCAGCTCGTGAACATCGGGAGGACGCCGCCGGTCAGGACGCGGGTCTTGAATTCGGTCGCTTCTTCCCAAATCGTCATGTCGGCCGCGAAATCCGTGTCGTAGATGTGCTGGAAGCCCATCAGACGCAGAGCGGTGACCATTTTGCCTTCGACGTTCGTTCCGGGGACCAGGCCGAATTCTTCGCCCAGAGCCATACGGACGGACGGCGCGATCTGAATGACCACGGTCTTCGTCTTGTCGTACAGCGCGTCCCAAACCTTCGCGATGTCCTGCTTCACCGTGATGGCGCCGGTCGGGCAGACCGCAGCGCACTGGCCGCAGTTCACGCAGCAGCTGTCAGCGAGTTTGCCGTCGAAAGCCGGAGCGACTTTGGCGTGGGAGCCGCGGCGCAGGAAATCGATGGCGGAAACGCCCTGAAGCTCACGGCAGACGCGGACGCAGTCACCGCACAGGATGCACTTGTTCGGGTCACGAACGATGGACGGCGAAGAATCGTCGATCGGTTCGAACTCTTTTTTCTGGGAGTAGCGGACTTCCGTGACTCCCAAACGACGCGCGACGTCCTGAAGTTCGCAGTCAGCGCTGCGGACACAGTTCGGGCAGTCCACGTTGTGGTTGGCGAGCAGAAGCTCAACGGCGATCTTGCGCATTTTACGCAGTTCGGCCGTGTCGGTCTTGACGATCATGCCGTCTTCCGGAGCGGTGGAGCAGGCGGCCATCGGCATGGTGCGGTAAGTAACCGATCCGTCCTTGGCCTTGCCCGGGATGGAAACTTCGCACACGCACATACGGCAGGCGCCGAAAATGCTCAGCTCGGATTTGTAACAGAACGTCGGGATATTGATGCCGGCTTTACGCACGACTTCGAGGATATTCCGTTCGGTAGTGAATTCGACTTCAACACCGTTGACGGTCATTTTTTTAACATCGGACATTTATATATACTCCTTCTTTTCAAACCGTTGGCGGTATTTCAACTCAGATTCCTTCGACAGCGCCGAACTTGCAGGCTTCTTTGCAGGCTCCGCATTTGATGCACTTTTCAGGATCAATGACGTGGGGCTGCTTCACGGTGCCTGAAATGGCGCCCACCGGGCATTTGCGGGCGCACGCGGTGCAACCCTTGCATTTTTCCGGGTTGATGGTCGGACGAGCCAACGCTTTGCATTCGCCAGTCGGGCAGATTTTTTTCTCGACGTGAGCGAGATATTCGTCACGGAAGTACCTCAACGTGGACAGAACCGGGTTCGGGGCCGTCTTGCCCAGGTTGCACAGCGAACCGAGCTGGACCGCTTTGGCGAGCTCTTCCAGTTTGTCGAGCGTTTCCAGCGTGCCGCGGCCTTCGATGATCTCATCCAGAAGGGCAAGCATCTGCTTCGTACCTTCACGGCACGGGACGCATTTGCCGCAGGATTCGTTCTGGGTGAACTGCATGAAGAAGCGGGCGACTTTGACCATACAGGTCTGTTTGTTCATCACGACCAGACCGCCGGAACCGACGATCGCGCCGACATCCTTCAGGTGATCGTAATCGACCGGCATATCCAGCATATCAGGCGTAAGGCATCCACCGGACGGACCACCGATCTGAACGGATTTGAAATCGTCCTTCGTGACATTACCGGCGTTATCAATGACTCCGCCGCCGATCTCATAAACGATCTCGCGCAGGGTCGTGCCGAACGGAACTTCGATCAAGCCGGTGTTGGCGACGTGGCCGGTCAGAGCGAACGTCTTGGTCCCCTTGGCGGTTTCCTGACCGACGGAGGCGAATTTCTCGGCGCCTTCGCGGATCACGTACGGAACCATGCTCAGGGTCTCGACGTTATTGATAACGGTCGGTTTGCCATAGAGACCGGAAACGGCCGGGAACGGCGGCTTCGGCATCGGCATACCGCGGTTGCCTTCCACAGAACGCATCAGAGCGGTTTCTTCACCGCAGACGAACGCGCCGGCGCCTTCCATGATACGAATATGGAACGAGAAATCGGTTCCGAAGAGGTTGTCGCCCAAAACGCCGTATTCTTCGGCCTGAGCGATGGCGTGCTTCATACGGGTGACGGCCAGCGGGTATTCCGCGCGGACGTAAACGACGCCTTCATCAGCGCCAATGGCACGACCGGCGATCATCATCCCTTCGAGGACTGCGTGGGGGTCGCCTTCCATCACGGAACGATCCATGAACGCGCCCGGGTCGCCTTCGTCGCCGTTACAAATGACGTAACGTTTCTTGTCTTTGTTGGCGGAATTCAGGGTGAATTTCCATTTCAGACCGGTGAGGAATCCTCCTCCACCACGTCCTTTCAGCCCGGAATCCAGAACCGTCTGGCAGACCTGTTCAGGGGTCATTTCCGTGACGGCTTTGCGCGCTCCCACGTAACCGCCGCGGGAGATGTATTCTTCGATATTGTCCGGCTCGATGGTGTAGTTGCCCAGAGCGACACGCTGCTGATGAGCGAAGAACGGAATGTCTTTTTCGAACTTGGAGCGTTCTTTGGTCACCGGATGCTGGTAAAGGAGGCGCTCGATGATCTCGCCGCCGAGGATCGTCTTTTCGACGACTTCCGGGACATCTTCCACTTTGACGTGGCAGTAGAAGAATCCGCCTGGCTCGAAGCGGACCAGCGGTCCTTCCTGACAGAGCCCCTGGCAGCCGGACTTGGAGACGTAGGTAGTATTGGCGAGGTCAAGGGATTCTGCGCACTTTGAGGTCAGTTCGACCGTGACGTTTTCACCGTGTTTTTTCAGCTCTTCGACCAGAGCGTCGCGAACCTTCAGGGATCCGTTGGCGATACAGCCGGTTTCGCCGCAGATGATGATTCGCTGTTTCAATGCCGCTTCACGTTTTTTAAACTGTTCGGCAATCTGTTCCAGATTTGGCATGGTATTTTATATTGGGTTAGATGTTAAGGACTTAGTAAGTTGCGAGTTTCAAGCCGCGGATCGACTATTTCGCGATCTCTCTCAACCGTAAACTCTACACCACACGTTTTCTCACGCAGCCGATTCTTCAGCGCGGATTTTGTCAATCAGTTCCGCCGCAAGATCAGGCGTAGCCTGACCGTAAACGACGTCGTCAACTACCATTACCGGAGCCAAACCGCAGGCGCCAAGGCAATAAACGATGTCAACAGTAAACATGAGGTCAGACGAGGTGTGATTCTCGTCGCTCAGACCCAGCTTTTCATACAGCTTTTCGCAAATACCTGTCGATTTTTTGACGTGGCATGCGGTGCCGTCGCAAATGCGAATGATGTGCTTGCCTTTGGGATTGAGCGTGAAGTGCGCGTAGAAGGTTGCCACGCCATAGATGTGAGAGACTGGGATGTCCAGCCCAACGGCCACCATTTCGATAGCATCTTTGGACAGATACTTGTCCATCTCCTGAATCTGCTGAAGAATCGGGATGAGACGGCTCGGGTCGTTGTTGTTGTTCGCCAGGATCTGTTTGATCGCGTTTTCACGATCAATTGTTTCCTGACTTTTTTCAATCGTTTCCTGCATTTTTTACTCCAAAGCTAAAAAAACAAACAAGGCAAAAGGCTGACTCTCCCAAGGAAGCCAAATGCCTGACGATAGATTGGGGTTGAAAAGGCGGGCCTCTTTATACACGCCTTCACTTTCGTAAATATATCACAAATTATTCCGATGTCAAGTACTTTAGTAAAAATTTATCGATAAAAATTTAAAATTTTTGGAAACTTGCGGGGACGACGCTTCCCGCGTCGTCACTAATTATGAATTATGAATTAAGAATTATGAATCAAAAGACGACGCTGGAAGCGTGGTCCCCGTATTTCCCGGGGGTTGACACTATTTTAAAATAGAGTATAATAAACCATTATTTAACAAGGAGGTTTCTATGGAAGTTTACACTATTAATCAAATTGCGCCCATTCTGAAACTCGACACCCGAACGATCCAGCGCATGGCGGAACGCGAGGAGATCCCTGCCCGGAAGGTCGGCGGCGAGTGGCGCTTCACCCGGCTGGAACTGCTTGAGTGGCTGGAGGGACGTGTCAGTTCCACCAGCGAGCAGGAACTTTTCGAGCTGGAAAACACGATCGAACGCCTCGCGGCCAATCGGGACGTGGAGAACATCCCGGTTTCCGACCTGCTTCTCCCCGATGCGGTTCGAGTCCCGCTGACCAGCCGGACCGGGCGAGGGATCATCCACGAAATGGTCGAAGTGGCCGCCGCGACGAATCTTCTTTGGGACCCGGTCGGAATGGAGGAAGCTGTTCTGGAACGTGAGGCGATGTGTCCCACTGCAATGGAAAATGGTGTGGCTCTGCTTCACCCGCGTCACCCGATGATCGACATTCTGGGCGACCCGTTCATCGCGTTTGGCCGGCAGCCGTCGGGGGTCCCGTTCGCGTCGAATGGGATGTGGACCGACCTGTTTTTCCTCATCTGCTCGATCAACGATACGCAGCACCTCCGCACGCTCGCCCGTTTGAGCCGGATCCTGACATCGCCGGACTTCCTCAAGCAGCTCCGCGAGAAGGAAGACGCCCCATCGGTTTTGAAACTGTTCCGCGAAACGGAAGCCCAACTGAAATAGAACGGACGAGTTTGTATGGCAAAGGCAAAAGCTCCGCGCAACAAAACGATCGATACGACGCTGGAGGAAGGCCACGCCTTTCTCGACCGCTGTATTACCGTCACGCGGAAGGTCACGGACGTCGCAGCCGTTTTGGACAAAACCATCCTGGGGGGTACGCTCCAGGTCAGTCATTTGCTGCCGGAAGAGAGTGTCGATCTGATCATCGCGGACCCGCCGTACAATCTCACGAAATCGTTCAACGGGACGACCTTCGCCAAAAGGAACGAGGTGGCTTACGAGGAATACACCCGGGAGTGGCTGCTCGCGGTGAAACCTTTGCTGAAAAAAAGCGGCTCTATCTACGTTTGCTGCGACTGGGAATCCAGCCTCACCATCGGCAAAGTCCTGGGAGAGTTGTTCCACGTGCGGAACCGCATCACGTGGCAGCGCGAAAAAGGCCGTGGCGCCAAAGCGAACTGGAAAAACGGCATGGAGGATATTTGGTTCGCGACGAACGGCAGGGATTACACGTTTCATCTCGACGCGGTAAAGATCCGGAAAAAAGTCATCGCGCCGTATCGGGTGCAGGGCCAGCCGAAGGACTGGAACGAAACGGATCAGGGCAATTTCAGAGACACCTGCCCGTCCAATTTCTGGGACGATGTAACGATCCCGTTCTGGTCCATGCCCGAGAATACGGCCCATCCGACCCAGAAATCCGAGAAACTCATCGCAAAGATCATCCTGGCGAGTTCGTCCGAGGGGGATGTCATTTTCGACCCGTTTTTAGGCTCCGGCACAACCAGCGTCGTGGCCAAAAAGCTCAAGCGTCATTACATCGGGATCGAGATCGAGCCGCGCTACTGTCTCTGGGCGGAACAGCGTCTTGAAATGGCGGACAAAAACCCCGAAATTCAGGGTTACGTCAACGGCGTCTTTTGGGAAAGAAACTCCCTGGGCGAGCAAAAACCGCGTTAAAACACCTTTTTAAAATTAAACAGTCGTTTGTCATGAAACCCACTGTTCACCAATTCATCGAAACATGGCGCAGCCGCGGAGACGAAAAAAGCGATACGCAGCAGTTCTGGACCGACCTGCTTCAGCGCGTGTACGGCGTGGAGCATACGGAAACGTTCATTCATTTCGAGCAGCGCGTAAAACTCAAGAACGTCAGTTTCATCGACGCCTCCATCCCCTCCACACACGTACTGATCGAGCAGAAAAGTTCAGACGTGGACCTGCTCAAACCGATCCATCAGTCGGACGGCTCCGACCTGACGCCGTTCCAGCAGGCGGAGCGGTATAACAACCGGCTCCCCTACTCGCAGCGGTGCCGGTGGATCATCGTCTGCAACTTCCGCGAGTTCCACGTCCACAACATGGAAACCCCCGACGCGCCCCCAGTCGTTTTGAAGCTGGAAAACCTCGAAAACGAAGCGCATGTTCTGAATTTCATGGTCGATGAGACCCAGACCGAGGCGTACCGCGAGACGCAGCTTTCCATTTCCGCCGGCGAATTGGTCGGAAAGCTGTACGACGCTCTTCTGGCGCAGTACCGCGACCCCACCTCCCCCGAAACGCTCCGCAGTCTGAACGTCCTCTGCGTCCGGCTGGTCTTCTGCTTCTATGCCGAGGACGCGGGTATCCTGGGCAAACACAACTGTGTCTGCGCGTACCTGAGCAAGCGAAAAAACGACATGCGGCGCGCCCTGATCGATCTGTTCCGCATCCTGAATCAGAAACCCGAGGAACGCGACCCGTACCTGGACGAAGACCTGCTTGCGTTCCCGTACGTGAACGGTGGGCTGTTCGAGGGTGACGTGGAAATTCCCCGTATCACGACCGGGATCGCTGACCTGCTCACGCGCGACTGCTCCCGTGATTTCGACTGGTCCGGCATCAGCCCGACTATTTTCGGGGCCGTGTTTGAATCGACTTTGAACCCGGAAACCCGACGCTCGGGCGGAATGCACTACACATCGATCGAGAACATTCACCGGGTGATCGACCCGCTTTTCCTCGACGATCTGCGCACGGAGCTGAAAGAAATTTTCGCGATCCCCATCGAGAAGACCCGGGAAAAACGCCTGAAAGAGTTCCACGCCCGCCTCGCGTCGCTGACGTTCTTTGACCCGGCGTGCGGCTCCGGCAACTTCCTCACCGAGACGTACGTCTCGATCCGCCGTCTGGAAAACGACATTTTCCGCGCTCTGATCAACGGCCAGATGCAAATGTCCGAGTCGGCCATCCAGGTGGGGATCGACCAGTTTTACGGCATTGAGATCAACGACTTCGCGGTTTCGGTCGCACGCACGGCCCTCTGGATCGCGGAGAGCCAAATGCTTCAGGAGACGGAAGGGATCGTCAACCGGACGCTCGACTTCCTCCCCCTGCGCACCCACGCCAACATCGTGGAAGGAAACGCCCTGCGGCTCGACTGGGAAACGGTCGTCCCGAAAGACCGCTTGAGCTTCATCATGGGCAACCCGCCGTTTGTGGGGTATAGTCTGCAATCACCCGAACAGAAAGAAGAGATCCTTTCGATTTACGTCGATGAAAAGGGCAAGCCGTACAAAACCGCCGGGAAAATCGACTATGTGTCGGCGTGGTATTTCAAAGCCGCTCAAATGATTTCAGGTACGCCGATCCGCGTGGCTTTCGTCTCGACCAATTCCATCACGCAGGGGGAACAGGTCGCGAGCGTTTGGAAGCCGCTTTTCGAGCGTTTCGGTATTCAGATCGATTTTGCGTGGCGCACGTTCCGGTGGGATTCCGAGGCAAAAATCCTCGCCCACGTCCACTGCGTCATCGTGGGCTTCAGCCAGCAAGAAGCCTCCCCTGAAAGGGGAGGTGGCCCGGAGGGCCGGAGGGGTTCAGAAAATGAGGAAAGTCCGTCTTTGGGCCAGAACCCCCCAGCCTCGCTGCGCTCGGCAGCCCCCCTTTCAGTGGGGCCTTTAAAGCATGTGCCGGTCATTTACGACGAAGAAGGCAAAGGAACCCCCGCGAAAATCATCAACCCCTACCTCATCGACGCGCCGATGGTTTTCATCGAAAGCCGGACCAAACCGATTTGCGACGTTCCTGAAATGTTTGCAGGAGGAAAACCGGTCGAAGGCGGTTTTTTGATTTTAACCAGCGAAGAAAAGGAGGAACTCCTTAAAAAAGAACCGCAGGCAGGGCAATTTATTCGTCCGTATATGATGGGGAAAGATTTTATTGATCGTAAGCCTCGTTTTTGCTTGTGGTTGTATCGCGCTAATCCGTCAGAATTGAGAAAATGCCCTCAAGTCCTGAACCGGGTTGAAATGGTCCGGCAGTACAGACTTTCAAGTCCGAAAAAAGCGACGCAGGAAAAAGCAGAAGTTCCGTCACAGTTTGTAGAAATCCGTTTCAGCAGTACGGATTACGTCGCAATCCCAAGAGTTTCATCGGAATTGAGGCGTTACATTCCAATGGAATATTTAAATGCCGCGGTAATTCCCGGTGATATGCTGTGCGTTTTGCCCGACGCTTCGCTTTACCACTTCGGCGTTCTGACCTCCTCGGTCCACATGGCGTGGATGCGGGCGGTTTGCGGGCGGCTGGAAATGCGTTACCGGTACTCAAATACCATCGTGTACAACAATTTCCCGTGGCCCCTTGCGCAAGAAGCCTCCCCTGAA
>JAUMVK010000086.1:0-5474 GCA_030530205.1 Thermoguttaceae bacterium
TCAGGAAAA
This sequence comes from Thermoguttaceae bacterium, assembly GCA_030530205.1. Classification (GTDB taxonomy): domain Bacteria; phylum Planctomycetota; class Planctomycetia; order Pirellulales; family Thermoguttaceae; genus RGIG3701. The sequence goes on from JAUMVK010000086.1 coordinate 10, forward strand.
TACAAGATGGGATTAGTTGGCGGGGTGGTATGTGCAACAGGCTGTCACTGCCCCCGCTCGCCAATTCATCTCTTATTCCTCGCACACGACGCGGAAGCCCACGTTGAAGACTTTCTGCCACGAGTAGTACGGCGTTCTGTACCCTGCGCGGGCGCTTGCCGGTGGGTCGTACCATGAGCCGCCACGGACCACCTTTTCCGCTCCCGGTTTCCCGTCATTTCGGCCATCGGCCGCGTTGTACGGGTACGGGCGGAAGTCGGACTGGGTCCACTCGGCCACGTTTCCGATCACGTCGAAGAGTCCCCACGGGCTGGCCTCGTAACGGGCCGTTCCTTTTCCGTTCGGTACGCCTTCCACCGGGATGATGCAGTCGATCGGCGCAAGGTTCAGGCGGTTCTTCTCCATCGCGTTATCCTTGCGGAACATCCGCCACGCGTCGTTCCAGGTCAAAGCCGGGATGAACTCATGGTCGTTCTTCCCGTAAGCTTTTCGGCCCAGGAGGCGCATCTCGTCGTCCGCCAGGTTGGCGAATCGGGTGAAGTCCCCGTTCAGATCGCCGCCCCACCAGAACGGCTGGTCGGTCCCGGCCTTCGCGGCCCACTCCCACTCGGCCTCGGTCGGGAGGCGGAACTTTCGGCCCGTCTTCTCGCTGAGCCACTTGCAAAAGTTCTGGGCGTCTTCCCACGAAACCCGGATCACGGGCTGGAGCGGGAAATTGTGATAGAAACCGCGCGCGGACTGGTCTTTGTCCTGCGCGTCAATGACGCCCGAGTCGTGACTTGGGTCGAAAAGGGCGTACATCTCGTTCGTGACTTCGGTCGTCGCCATGAGGAACGGCTTTTCGATCGTCACGACGTTCCGGTTCGCCTCGAACAGATCGCCGAAATCGTCCCCAATGACGAACTGCCCGGACGGGATCTCGACCAGGTCGAACTTGACGCCGTTCCCCAGATCGATCGTCTCACGTTTCGGATTGGCCAGAACGTTCACCTGAGCCGCTGCGTTTTCTGGGGCTTTCGTGTTCGGAGCCTCGCACGGTTCCGGTTTCACGAAGGCCGGGCGCTCGACCTGAGCGTTGGCGCCGTGCTCCGGGTCCTCATCGATCCCGGCGTACAGACTGCGCAGCTCGCGGGTCCTGGCGGCCATCTTGCTGACGTTTTCGACGCTCTGGTTGAAGGCCGAAGCCACTTCTGTCCACGTCGCGTGGTACGGCGCGTTCATATCGACCCAGAGGGCCAGCGACTTCATCGCCTCGGCGTCCGGCCGGACGTTGTGGTGGCGGCCGTCACGCAGATGCTGGAAGAGGAACGACGTGTTCACGTTGTACTCCATCGGGTTCTGGAGGTGGTAGTCACTCTCCGGCCCCGGCGTGCGGACGTACGGACGCAGAGCCTGGTACGACTTGCCGAAGCGCGCCCCCTGCGGAATGTTCGGGTCGGAAAAGTCCGGGCGACCGCCTTCTTTACCGTCGTGGCACCCGACGCAGTATTTATCGAGCACGGTCTGAACCTCGCGGCGGAATCCCATCGGCCGCGCCTCACCGTGAAACGGCGTGATCTCTACCGGGGCCTTCGTCATGGCGATCGTACGTTTCGCGGGTGTCGCACTGTTCTGGGACTCGTGGCATCCGGCGCAGGTCACGCCTTCGCCCGGCATTCCGACGAGCCAAGAACGCATCAACTGCATCGCGGAACCATCCTCACCCAGCGGCTGGACCGCCAGCGGCGTGTTGGCCGGGATCCGGAAGAAGGCCGAGCCGTCCTCGTAAACCGGGACCTCGCCGAGGAGGATCTTCGCGTCCCAGGAGCTTTCGATCCCCATCATGTGGTGGCCGCCGATCCCGCGGTAGCCGTACTGGTAGCCGAAAATCCGGAGTTTCTTCACCGTTCCGCGCGGGACGTTTTTCATGCCCGGGCCGAAATAGACGTCCGTGAGGAAGACCGTCGAGTCTTTTTCGCCTTCCATCAGGCGGCTGGCGACGACCGGCGGGACCGGGCGCTCGATCAACGGCGTCGCTTCAAAGATCCCGCCCTCTTTGATCAGGAGCATATTATCGAAAACGTCCACGAGGTAAAGCCCCCACGGCGAGGAGGGGCCCATTTTCGCGCTCACGAGGAAGTACTTTTCACTCAGTGGCGCCGGGAAAAGGAACTTCGGCCACGAATTATCGACGAGCGGGTCCATCGTTTTCATCACGAATTTCTGACCGCCGGAGGGTATCTGCTGCACGTGGCCCTCGGTCTCGTGCCGGCCCTTCGTCGGGTCGAAAATGTGCAGCTCGCCAGCCCGCGCCGTGCCGTGGTGACCGGACACGATCGTGCAGAACTTTGTCGAGTTCGGGATCGGCCGCGTGTAGAACATGCAGTTCGGCCAGTACGAGTTGCTCCCGTAATATTCGATCTGGTTGGAGCCGTCCGGGTTCATGTGCATCAAGAGGCGCGAGAAATAGTGCGGCGTATCGACGTACTCCCAGCGGAGGTAAAGGACGCGCCCGTTCGGCAGAACGATCGGGTTCCAGTCCTGGTCCTGTTCGAACGTGACCTGACGGACGGTCTTGAGGTCTTTCTCGACGCGGAAAATGTTCCCGACCAGGCCGCTGCCGCCGATGCACGGTACGCCCATCATCGAGGCGCTCGAGACGAAGAGGAACCCGCCGTCCGGGAGGTAGCACCCCTCCACGTTATCGACGTCCGGGCCGAGGGTCGGCGAAATCTGACGGAATTCCTCCGGTTTGTCGAGGCTGGTTTCGTAAATCTCCCACGTGTTTTTCTCGGAGAGGCACGTGACGAGCATCCGATTCGCGTCCCAGTGGAGGCAAATGTCGCCGATGAAACTGCCGTTCAGGGGCTTCACGGCCGGAACCAGCTCAGCTTCCGGGTCGGAAAGACGCAGGATCTGAAGCATTCCGTTTCTCGGGTGCTTGCCGCGGGAACAGTTCGACATCCAGTTCGCTTGAAGGTCTGAATCCCCGGTGCGTACCAGAAGGCGGTCAAACGAAAGCAGCGGATTGGCCATGAGAGCCTCACGGCGGAATTTCAGAAACTCCGGCGCGGCTTCAAGGGCCTTTTCGACCTGGTCTTTGTTTTCCGGATCGACGTTGAAAGCGTCCTTGAACTGGTTAAACTGCGCGAGGTATTTCGCCGAGTCGTACTTGCCCGGGTTGGAGGCGCCGAGGTCCTCGATCGCGGCCTTCAGCGAGTTCATCGACCCGATCGCGTATTTCAGGTCCGGCGAGATGCGGTCGAGCTTCTTTTCGTACACGAGCCGGGCCATCCGGCGGCGGCTCTCGATTTTTTCCTGCTCGCTGAGGTAGAGCGCCGGGTCGTTCTCATCGCCGAGGATCTGCATTTCCACGATGCACGAGGCCGGGCCACTCTGGGTCATTTCCGTGCCGGCTGGGAGACTGTAACAGCTCCAGAAACTGACTTCGACCCAATCGCACGGCGCGGCGGTGAGGTACTTGCCGTCCTGCGTTTCCCGGAATGAGGTCTTGAACCCGCCGCAGTCGTTTCCGACCACTTTGGAACCGGTCGAGAGTTTGCCATCTTCCGGGAAATTCTGCGGTTTGACGCCGGGTTCGGCCGAGTTATTCGCGAAGCGGACCTCGTAACGCTGATTGACGCGCGTATCGATGTTGCCCGTGTAGATGGCGAACTCCTTGATGTTGCGCGGCCGACCGAGGTAAATGTACATTTTGGCCGGGTTTCCTTCGATGAAGGCGCGGCCGTCGTCGCCGAACGTCCCGACCATTCCGTCGAAGAGAAAGAGGTACGCGCCCGAACCGATCCCGGTGGATTCCTTGATCTCGGAGCCGAAAAAGTTGAGGAAATTCAGATCGTGCTTCTGCGTGACGTCGGAATCCATCGTCTTGAATTCCTCAGGCGTCCACGCCTTTTCGGTGTATTGGACCTCCGCCAGTGCCGGGAGGGCAAGAAGCAGGAGGGCTGCGAAAGATGAAAGGGAGAATTTGGTGTGCATGGTATGAGGGAGAGTTGAATTTGGAGTGCGGCAATACAGCGCGTCAGCGCATTTGCCGCTTTTATTTTAGCGACTGAAAAACGTTGGGGTAAAAGTGGATTATCACGTGGAACTTTACGGGAACGATGAGGCAAAAACGGCCACAATCGTTCCCATAAAGTCCAGCGTCCTTCACCGGCAAATGCCTCTTCGAGGCTGTATTGCCGGAAGTGAAAGCGATGAATGCGCTAAAGCGCGTATCATCGCACTCCACATTTACTTCTGAATGAAGATCGAAAGACCTTTTTTATTCCCGGAGATCACGTCCGGTTTGCCGTCTTTATTAATGTCGGCGATCGTGATCTGGGTCCCGACGCCCGAATTATCGTCGATCTGGTGCGGGATGAAGCCGGCTTTGCCGTCTTTACGGAAACCCTCGTACCAGTACAAAACGGCCGGCTGGTCCGCCTCTTTATCACCCGTCGGGCCGTGCGCCCACCAGCGTTTGCCGGTCACGAAGTCGGTCAGGCCGTCGCCGTTAATGTCGGCGCAATCGATCGAGTGCATCTGGGTGTACGAGAGTTTACCCTCAGGATTGTTTTCCGGGTCGATCGGCTGGATCTCGTTTTTCTCAAACGTGACGGAGCCGTCGGCGTTCTTGATCCCTTTCCACCAAAGCAGGCCGTAAAGGTGAGCGCTCCACGCGCAGACCACGTCGTTCACGCCGTCACCGTCCACGTCCCAGACGCAGATCGTGGAAGCCCCTTGCGCGAACTCGAACGGGTGGTACGTCCACACGCCCTGGAAGTTCGGAGCGTCTTTTCCCGGGTTTTCGTACCAGCCCTTGGAGTCGATCTGGTCGCAAAGGCCGTCGGAGTTCACGTCGCCCGCGCCGATCCCGTGAAAGTACCGCTGGTATTTACCGTCCTCGTTGGAAAGGGCGTGCCAGTCCCAAGACTCTTTGTTTTCCGGATTGTACGTCGCGAAGCCCATGAACCCGTTGCGGTTGAAGCAGAGGTCCTTGCGGCCGTTGCCATCGACGTCGATATAAACCTGAGACTCGTTTCCGATCTCCTTCGAGATGAAGAACTTACGCCACTCGGCGCCGCGTTTGCCGCCGGGATTGAACCAGCAGTCGCCGCTCTCACCGGGCCACGGGACCTGAATGATGTCCTCGTGACCGTCACGGTCCAGGTCATCCGTGAAGCAGAGGAACTGGTCCGAGTACCCGTGTGGGTCGAACACTTTATTGAACGGGCGGTAAAGGTCCTTTTCCTGGAAGTCTGGCCCCCAGAAAATGTACGGCCCGTACGTAATGTCGTTGAAACCGTCACCGTCGAAGTCGGCGCAAGCGGCGCCTTCGGCGAGGAAGTCGGTCGTGATGGTCTTTTTCTCAAATTCTACCGCAAACGCGGAAACGGCCAGACCCGCGATCACGGCGAGCGAGGCGAGAAGGGAATGGAATTTCATATTGGATCCTTTTATTTAGTTAGGAGTGAGGAGTTAGG
>JAUMVK010000049.1:0-29862 GCA_030530205.1 Thermoguttaceae bacterium
TTGCCGCAAGGGAAAGCGGTGAATGTCGCTTGCGCGACTGTATCACCGCACTCCACAGCACGACGCTGGAAGCGTCGTCCCCGTCTCAGATCCGCTCAAAATCCTCCGCGCCGTGTTTACACAGCGGGCAGACGAAGTCCGGCGGGAGCGTGTCCGTGTCGCTCTCGTAAATGTAGCCGCAAATCTTGCAGCGGAAGCGGTATTTGCCGGGCGCTGCGGGCGTTTCCTCTTTCTTCGGCGGGGCGGGTTTGATGTTCTTGTGATAGAACGAATACGTCGCGCTGTCCGTGCCCGGGTCGAGGATCTCGCCGTCGGTCACATCGGCCACGAAGAGCGTATGCGTTCCCAGGTCGATCGTGTCGATGACTTTCCCGCTGAGCCAGGAGTTCGCGCCGTCCTTCCAGATGTACAGGCCGTTCCCAACGCGCTCGGCCTGGCCTTCCGTCCCGTAGAACTTCTCCGAGGTGCGGCCGCTCTGGAAGCCGAAACGCTGGAACGTGCGGAACTGGGCCTTCTCCGAGAGGATGCTCGCGTTGAAGACGCCCGTGCGCTGGATCATGTCGTGCGTGTAGTTCTGCTTGTTGACGCAAATCGTCACACGCGCCGGCGAGGACGTGACCTGGGCGAGCGTATTAATAATGCACGCATTATCTTTCTGCCCCTCGCGGGCCGACAGGACGTAAAGCCCGTAGCCGATTTTGAAAAAGACGGTCGAATTCATGAGTTTTCTCCTTTCTGAATTTGGAGGAATGAAATGTTAAGCGGGGATCCCGCTGACGAATCTTAAACGTTAAGGGGCCGGCGGGGAAACTTCTTCCAGCAGGAATGGCTGGGACAGGCTTAAATCGACACTGGTGCAACTCCCCAAATACTCACCTAAAAACTCCGAACGGGCACGGCGCGAAAAGAGGGCGTGGAGATAGTCCCACCACAGGGCGCGAACGGGCATGGAGAAGGGGTTCTTTTCGGGAAAGAAACCCTTTTTCTGCGTTTCAATCGAACGCTTCGCGACGATATTCCAGTCAAACCCCAAGTGCATGGCAAACCAGTCAAACCATTCATCCGGCATCACTCCCGCTTCCCCCAACGAGCTAAACCCCTTGGTTCTTCCCATCCGGAGATGATTCTGAATGACACTCGGCGAGCAAATTCCTTCAAGCTCCAGCGCACGCCGCAGGTTCGCTTCCCGGTCGATCGGTTCAAGCGTTTTCCATTTTTCCGGGTCTTTCAAGCCCGCGCCCACTTTTTCCACTTCCTTTCCCAGGAGCAGCATAACGAGCGTCGTCGCTTTATTTTGAATTTGACGCCCCAATTTCAGCAGGATCAACCGGTCAGCATCCGCGCCTTCCTGATCGCCATCTTTTTCACGAAGCCATGCGCGGAACCTGAACGCGTTCAAGACTTCAAGGAGACCCACCATATCGACCGTCCGAGCAGAAACCACCAGGTCATCAAGCGAATTGGGGACCACGGGAAAAGCGTAAAATTCCGCCTTCTGAATCACCTCGGCCATGGCGTCCAGCGCGGGAGTGGCGGCAGACACGTACTCACGCACCGCTTCGGGGTCGGCCGCGAAGTAATCCTCGACTTTCTTGCAATCATCAAATTTTTCATCCAAAAGGATCTCGTCGGAAATCGAAAACGGCGCCTTCTGATTTTCTTCGGGCGGCTCCAGACCAAGCATTTCCCAGTAGTCCAAGTTTTCCACGTCCCCTGCCTCGCCGAAAAGCGCGAGCATTCCCCGGGCGGAGTTTTTCTCCGTGTTGCCGTCCTTGGGAAACTGCGAGATCAGGTACGCCCGATAATCGACCCACTTTCCGTCTTCCGTCAGCGGCTCGGTCAGGATCGTCGTTTCGGGCGAGACCTTCAGCGGAACCGACCGGAACAGCAAAAACCACCCGGCAAGCGCAAGGACGGCCAGCGTGATGAGCGTGATTTTAAGGATTTTCATGGTTTGGGCCTTTCGGTGGATTCTCAAGGTTCGGGTCAGACGCGGGTTCATCTTCCAGCAGTTTTTCACAACACAACTGTACATCTCCGAGAGAACTGGTTAAAAAGTCAGCTAAAAACTCGGATCGGGCACGGCGGAACGGGAGTTCCCATAATGACCAATAACGCGGAGGCTCGTAAGGCTCAGCGTTTTCTTCAGGAAAATAAGCTTTCTGCGAGATTTCATTCATCCGTTTCGTAACCACGTTCCAGTCATACCCCAAGTGTGAGATGAACCAACAAAGTCCCTTGGAATAACCGTTCAACTGCTGAGTCGCACAGAAGGATTTGTTACCAGTTCGACATACATACTGCAGGTAACTTGCCGCCCAAATCCGTTCGTTTTCCAACGCACGCCGAAGATTTGCCTCCCGGTCGATCGGTTCAAGCGTTTCCATTTTTTTCCGGTCTTTCAAATCTTCGATACCCCCATTTTCAACGGCCTTTCCCACGAGCAACTCAACGGTACAGTGCCCTTCGTTTTGAATTTGACGACCAAATTTCAACATGATCAGCCGGTCGGCGTCAGCCCCTTCCAAATCACCGTCCTTTTCACGCAAATCTGCCCGGAACGCGAACAGCAAAGCGATTTCACGAATCTGCCTTATGTCCAGCAGTGCTTCAGTAAGATCGTCCGGGCCTTGGAAAACGAAGGGGAAGGCGTAATACTCCGCATTCTGTATGACCTCGGCCATCGCATCCAGCGCGGGGGAGGCTGCGGCAACATATTCATGTACCGCTTCCGGATCAACCGTTAAATAGTCCTCTATTTTACAACAGTATTCAAATTTTTCATTCAGAAGCAAAGGTTCAGGAATCTCAAACGGCGCTTTCCGGTTTTCGTCGAACGGCTCCAGACCGAGCATTTTCCAATGCTCCGGCTTGAAATTCATATCGCCAGACCCAAAGAGCGCGACCATCCCGCGGGCGGAGTTCTTCTCCGTGTTGCCGTCTTTCGGAAACTGCGCGATAAAATAGGACCGATAATCGACCCACCGCCCGTCTTCCGTCAGCGGCTCGGTCAGGATGGTCGTTTCGGGCGAGACCTTCAGCGGAACCGACCGGAAAAGCAAAAACCACCCCGCCAACACGAGGACGGCCAGCGTGATGAGCGTGATTATAAGGATTTTCATGGGTTCCTCTTTTGAGATATTCTCTGGTTGAAATTACTGATCAGGATTTTAAGGGACGCGCCCCACCGAGGGGAGTCGTTCGGTACGGCCACGAAACTCCCCCAGTCTCGCTGCGCGAGCCAGCCCCCTCAAGGAGAGGGCCTTTAAATTTTATAATACCATACCACTTTTTCCCCGTCAAGGGCCTCAAATGAAAAAAACGTTAAAAATCCCTCCCACCCCCTTTTTTCTTTTCTCCTTTGAGTGTATAATGAAATTAATCTGTAGTTTAAAACGACGCTGGAAGCGTCGTCCCCGTAACATAAAGGAAACACCATGTACAAATCAATTTTTCTTTCTCTTTCGGCTTTCTGCGCGCTGTGCGTCATGGCGGGCGCGGCTTTTGCCGAATCCCACGACTGGGAAAATGCCAGGATTTTCCGGATCAACAAAGAACCCGCCCGCTCGGTCTTTTATCCGTTCGCAGACCAGCAGCAGGCGCTGACGTTCCAGCAGGCCAACTCGCCGTTCGTCAGGAAACTGGACGGGACGTGGAAGTTCCACTTCGCCAAAAATCCGTCGGAACGGCCGGCCGACTTCTTCAAAAACGATTTCGACGTTTCCGGCTGGGACGACATTCAGGTCCCGGGGAACTGGCAGCTGCAAGGGTACGACTACCCGATCTACGTGAATATTCCTTACCCGTTCCAGCCGAACCCACCGTTCGTGCCCGCCGACTACAATCCGGTCGGCTCGTACCGCACGACGTTTGAAGTCCCGGCGAACTGGGACGGCCGCGAGGTCTCCGTCCGCTTCGACGGCGTTGGCTCCGCCGCTTACGTCTGGGTCAACGGCGAGAAAGTCGGCTTCACCGAGGATTCCCGCACGGTCGCCGAGTTCGACATCACCAGGTACGTGAAGGTCGGCCAGAACACGCTCGCGGTCGAGGTTTACCGCTACAGCGACGGCTCGTACCTCGAATGCCAGGACTTCTGGCGCCTGAGCGGCATTTTCCGCAGCGTCCGCGTCATTGCCGAGCCGAAGACCCGCATCCGCGATTTCTGGGCCAAGACGCTCCTCGACGAGAACTACGAAAACGCCGAGCTGGTCGTGGACTTCAACGTCCAGAACCTCTCCGCCGAAGACGCGGAAGTGCAGGCGGTCGTCGATCTGGTGGGGGTCGCCAGCGATAAAGTCGCCGTGAACGTGAAAGCCTCGCAGGAAGAAAAAGCCACGGTGAAGATCCCGGTCCAGAACCCGAAAAAATGGAGCGCCGAGACGCCGAATCTGTACCCGATGGCCGTGAAACTCCTCGACAAAAACGGGAAGGTCCTCGAAGCCACCGCGATCAAAATCGGTTTCCGCAAGTCGGAGATCAAAGACGGTCAGCTCCTGGTCAACGGCGTGCCGGTCGTCATCCGCGGCGTGAACCGTCACGAGCATGACGCCGACCGCGGCCATGCCGTCACGCGGGAAGGGATGATCCAGGACATTCTGATCATGAAGCAGCACAATTTCAACGCCGTGCGCACGTGCCACTACCCGGACGATCCGGAATGGTATAATCTCTGCGACGAGTACGGCCTTTTCCTCACCGCTGAGGCGAACGTGGAGTCCCACGGGATGGGCTACGGCGACCGCTCGCTGGCCAAGAATCCCGACTGGCTCGACGCCACGGTGGACCGCAACCGGAACAACGTGGAGACGCACAAGAACCACCCGGCGATCATCGTCTGGTCGCTCGGAAATGAAGCGGGTGACGGCGTGTGCTTCACGGCCGCGGCGAAATACATCCGGGAACGCGACTGCACCCGTCCGATCCACTACGAACGCGCGTGCGGCGGCGACAACACGGACATCGTGTGCCCGATGTACTCGAAGCCGTGGGACTGCGCGAATTACGGCTCCAGACCGCAGACGAAACCGTTCATCAACTGCGAGTACGCCCACGCGATGGGGAACTCGACGGGGAACTTCGACCTCTTCTGGGACGCTGCGTACAACAAAGAGATCAAGCACTACCAGGGCGGTTACATTTGGGACTGGGTCGATCAGGGCCTGCGCTGCGCGCTTCCTGAAGACGGCCAGCTCCCGATGCCGAAGTTCATCCCGACGAAAGAGACCGACTACCGCAAGTGCTTCATGGCTTACGGCGGCGATTTCGGCTACCGTGGCGTCCCCTCGGACGATAATTTCTGCTGCAACGGCGTGATCTCCTCGGACCGCACGCCTCACCCGGCCATGGGCCACATTAAGTTCTGCCAGCAGCCGATCAAGACCACCTTCGTTTCCCTCGAAGACGGCATTCTGAAGGTGAACGTCCTGAACCGCCACGACTTCAGTGACCTTTCCAACTTCAAACTCCGCTGGCGCGTCACCAACCTCGCCGAGCCGAAGTACATCGACCTGCCGAACCTGAAGGCCGGTGAGAGCGCCGAGCTGACGGTCGATCTGAAGTCGGTGATCCAGAAGGCGCGGTACGTTACGTTCGAGTACGTGCTGGCCAAGGACACGCCGTACGCCAAGGCCGGGACCGTCATGGCGTGGGATCAGTTCAAGGTCCGCGACTTCGAAGGGCCCGCTTTCGTGACCGATACGACGGCCAAAGCGGCCGAAGACGCCGATTCCTTCACGCTCGCCGCGAACGGGATCGAGTACAAATTCTGCAAGAAGTCCGGGAAACTGGTCTCCTGGAAGAAGAACGGCAACGAGATCCTCTCCGCTCCGATGGCGCCGAACTTCTGGCGCGCCCCGACCGATAACGACCGCGGAAACGGCGAACCGAACCGCTGCAAAGTCTGGAAAGACGCCGGGAATAGCTGGACGATCGATTCCGCCAGTTTCGCCGACGGAGTGCTGACGTTTGCGGGCACGCTTCCGGAAGTTCAGGCCAAACTGGCGATCAGCTACGCGCTCGACAAAGCCGGGAAACTCCTCGTCACGATGGACTACAAGCACGAGGGGCAGAACCAGCTCGCCGAGATGCCGCGCTTTGGCGTCTGCTTCGCAACAGTGCCGGGCTTCGAGCAGTTCAAGTGGTGCGGCCGCGGCCCGAACGAGACGTACTGGGACCGTAAGAACGGCGAGATTTTCGGCCACTGGGCCAAGAGCGTCGCGGAAAACTTCTTCCCGTACTCCGAACCGCAGGAGACCGGGAACCACGTCGAGACGTACATGCTGAAGCTCATGGGCGAGAAAGCCTCGTTCCGCGTCTTCGGTCAGAAGGGCTTCGACGGCCAGCCGTGGTTCAACTTCAACGCGCTGCACTACACGACGGAAGACCTTTCGACGCACAAACACCCGTTCCAGATGCCGGAACACGCCGAGACGTTCGTGAACATCGACTTCCAGCAGACTGGCGTCGGCGGTGACGACTCTTGGGGCGCGCATCCGCACGAACAGTTCAAGCTGAAAGCGAACGAGATCCACTTCGAGTTCATGCTTGATTAAGCGGGTTTGAAGCGCATCCGGCGGGGCGTCACTTCGCCGTCTTAAGAGTAATGAGCAGCGAAAGGGATCCGATTTTCCCTCCAGCTACTCATTATTCTTTTGAAAAAGAACCAGATTCAAAGAAATTTCCATCCCGGAATATTTCCAAAAAAATTTAAAAATTTTCACTTTTCACCTGAAAACAGATCCATCCCGTAAAACACGAAGCACAAGCAGGAAATCAGTGAAACGGAAAATTTCGCCTGCTTTCTGCAAAACTCCCAACTTCTCATCCAGAAATCAGTGCGGTTTCAAAAGGGGAAAAGGCCCGGTTGACAAAAATATTTTTTCTGCTAGAATGCTATATTTAGTGGGTTTGGTTTTGTTTCAATACCATATCTTGACGATTGAACAGGGAATCCGGTGCCGGTTTAACCGTAGTCCGGAGCGGTCCCGCCGCTGTAATCGGAAGTGAAGCGCCCAAAATCTGAATGCCATTGACGGGTTTGATTGGAGTCCGTCGAGAAGGCGGGCGCGGATTGCCGAGAGCCAGAAGACCTGCCAAACCTGGTGTGCCCAGCTGCGATGTACAGTGAATGGCAAAATTTAATGATGAATCGTGGATTCGTCTGGAATCTCGTGCCGCCGAAAATTGTACCGGAGCACGATTCCCCGATTCCTGATTCGTAATTCCGAATTGAAGAGAGATGATTCTTTCCGGGCTAAAAATCCGTGATGAAATCCGTAAAGGAACGATTCGTATTGAGCCGTACCGTGAGGCGCAGCTTAATCCGAACAGTTACAATTTACGGCTGCATAACGAACTGCTCGTTTACACTGAATCCGTTTTGGATTTGAAAAAGCCGAATGAATACAAAATCATTACGATTCCAGAGGAGGGGCTCGTTCTGGAACCTGGTGTTTTGTATCTTGGGCGGACATTGGAATTCACTGCTACGCAGGGTTTCGTGCCGATGCTAGAAGGGCGTTCCTCCATTGGTCGGCTTGGGCTTTGCGTTCATGTGACGGCGGGGTTCGGTGACGTTGGTTTTTCGGGGTACTGGACGCTTGAAATTCATGCCGTTCAACCCGTGAAAATCTACCCGGGAATCGAAGTCTGCCAGATCTATTACCATACGATCGACGGCGATTTTGAGTCCTACTCCAGTGGCAAGTACCAGAACAATCACGGCATCCAGCCCAGTTTGGCGTGGAAAGATTTTATCGATTCACCCCAATGAAGTTTCATGGAATTTATGGGAGAAAAAGGGAAATGGGGGGTTTTCCTTAATATCCTGGGTCTCATTTCTTCCATCACTTCCACTCCTCCCTTGGTTCATTTTTAACTATCCGTTCCTATATGACTACAAATCACACAATCGTTTCAAGCCTTGAATACATTCGGAAACGTGACGGCCGCCGCGTTCCGTTCACTCAGGAAAAAATTTATAATGCGCTGGAAAAAGCGTTCCGCGCATCGGGGGAAACCATTTCATTAAGTCAATTAGACGCTCTGACCCAGAACGTCATCCAGAAAATCCGTGAAAGCAAGAAATCGGAACCGGGCGTCGAGGAGATTCAGGACGCGGTGGAAACGGTTCTGATGGAAGCCGACTGCGTGCAGACAGCCCGCGCCTACGTGCTCTACCGGGCGGAACGGACACGAATCCGTGAAGCCAAAACCCGCCTGATGAAGACCTACGAGGACATTACGTTCAAAGACTCGCGTGAAAGCGATGTCAAACGTGAAAACGCCAACGTAAACGGCGATACCGCGATGGGAATGATGCTCAAGTACGGCTCGGAAGGGGCAAAAGCGTTTGCGCTGACTCACCTCATGAATCCCGCCCACGCCCGCGCTCATGAGGACGGCGAGATCCATATTCACGACATGGATTTCTACGCCATGACTACGACCTGTTGCCAGATCGACCTTTTGCGCCTTTTCAAAGGCGGGTTTGGAACGGGCCACGGAGAATTACGCGAGCCAAACGACATTCAATCCTACGCAGCTCTGGCCTGCATCGCAATTCAGGCAAACCAGAACGACCAGCACGGCGGTCAGAGCATTCCGAATTTTGATTACGCATTGGCTCCCGGAGTGATCCGGACGTTCCAGAAGTGTGTTATCAAAAACCTTTCCAAGGCGCTGAATCTTTTACTGGACCCCGAAACGGCGGAGCGCGCGAAAGCTGCTTGTGACGAAATCCTGAAGAAAGGGACCGCGCTGAAACTGGAAGTCCATGACGAATTCTTTGCCGAGTTTGAGAAATGGCTTGCTGCGGATTCCTTCGCGAACCAGAAACCATACCCGGCCGAGACCGCGAAAAAAGCCGAGGAATTCGCTCTGAAAGAATCCCTCAAAGAAGTGGACCGCGCAACATACCAGGCCATGGAAGCCTTGATCCACAATCTGAACACGATGCACTCCCGCGCCGGAGCGCAAACGCCGTTTTCTTCGATCAATTACGGTTTGGACGTCTCGCCTGAGGGACGGCTGGTGACGAAGAACGTTCTTCTCGCGCAGGAAGCCGGGCTGGGGAACGGTGAAACGCCCATTTTCCCGATTCACGTGTACCGGGTGAAAGAGGGGATCAACACGAAACAGGGCGAACCGAATTACGACCTCTTCAAGCTCGCGTGCCGGGTCAGCGCAAAGCGGCTTTTCCCGAATTTCTCATTCCAGGATGCGCCTTACAATCTGCAGTACTATCGTCCCGGTCACCCGGAAACGGAAATCTCTTATATGGGATGCAGGACCCGCGTCATTGGAAACGTTTACGACCCGGAAAACGAAATCTCCTACTCACGCGGAAACCTGAGCTTTACGTCGATCAATCTGCCGCGAATTGCCCTGCTCTCCAAAGGGAATCAGGAGTGGTTCTTTGAGGAACTCGAACGGAAACTGGCGCTCTGCTGCGATCAGCTTTTGGAACGTTTCACCATTCAGTGTTCGAAGCACGTGTATAATTTCCCGTTCCTCATGGGTCAGGGTGTCTGGCTTGGCAGCGACAAACTGAAAAAAGACGATCTGATCGGCGAAGTCCTGAAACACGGAACTCTTTCCGTTGGTTTCATTGGTCTGGCAGAAACACTCAAGTGCCTCATCGGGAAGCACCATGGCGAGTCCGGTGAAGCGCAGGCTCTCGGTCTGAAAATCGTCGGTTTTATGCGTAAATATCTGGACCGAATGGCAGAGGAAAAGCGTCTGAATTTCTCGCTGCTCGCAACTCCGGCAGAAGGTCTTTCCGGCCGTTTCATCCGAATCGACAAAGAACGCTTCGGAGTCCTGCCGGGAATCACCGACCACGAGTACTACACGAACAGCTTCCACATCCCGGTTTACTTCCCGATCTCCGCTTTCGACAAAATCCGGCTGGAAGCCCCGTACCACGCTCTGACCAACGCGGGTCACATCACCTATGTTGAGTTGGACGGTGACCTGACGCAGAACCCCGAGGCTTTCGAGGCGGTGGTTCACGCGATGCGCAAAGCGGGAATCGGCTATGGGGCCATCAATCACCCCGTGGACCGCGACCCGGTTTGCGGCTTCAACGGCGTCATTCACGACGTTTGCCCGAAGTGCGGGCGCAGGGAGTCGGACGGTGGTGTTCCGTTCGAGCGTATTCGTCGAATTACCGGTTACCTCGTAGGAACTCTCGATCGCTTCAATGACGCGAAGCGGACTGAAGTCGAAGAACGGGTGAAGCACCCGGAAACCAGATAAGAACGAATCGTCAGAATTTCAGGAGCGTCCTTTCAGAGTGAACCTCAAGAAAGCCGCTCCTGTAATTCTGCCTTCCCAACAAAAAATCTCCCACCTGAAAATTCAAAGACCAAAAAGTGGAATACTCAAAAGTGGAATACTCAAAATTACGTGTCGCCGGAATCGTTCCCGAATCCATTACTGACGGACCGGGAATCCGTTTTGTGCTTTTTCTTCAGGGTTGCCCTCATCATTGCCCGGGATGCCATAATCCCGAGACGCAGTGTCTTGAAGGCGGAACATTTATGACCGCTGACGAAATACTGGATCGGATCCGGAACGACCCTTTAATTTCGGGCGTGACGTTTTCAGGGGGTGAACCATTTCTTCAGGCCGGGCTTCTCGCGCCGATTGCCCGGGAATGCCATCGGCTTGGCTTGAACGTCATGACGTACACTGGCTGGACGTTTGAGGAACTGGTTAGTGCCAAGAATCCGGCGTGGAACCGCCTCATTGCCGAGTCGGACGTCATTGTGGATGGACCGTACCGTCAGGATTTGCGCAGCTACGACACCAAATTCCGCGGCTCGTCCAACCAGCGACTCGTGAACGTTCCGCTCTCACTCCTGATGCTCAGCGTTCAGACAAATTAATTCTTTAGAAAGAATGGACACAAAAAAAGGGACTGAATCAGTCCCCTTTATTTTATCCTCTTTGCTGTTTTCACGTGACACTTACTGACGTGGAGTCATACGTCGAAGTCAGGTCCAGATTCACCGAATCGGAAACCTGCACGGATTCAAGGAGCGTCCAGTCTTTGCGGTCATAGAATTCTACCGTATCACACCCGGAACGCCAAATGACGAACGTGTTTTCAGATTTGTAGGACAATCCGAGGTAATACCCGTTTCGCACAATCGCGGCCATTGAAAGTTCTTTATAATCGACGGATTTCCCTTCAATCCTCGAAAGTACGTTCACGACGAGATTCAAAATTGGGTCACTCACTAAAGCAGTGTTCATTTTTAGTCCTTTTTAAAATCCAAACAAAAGGAACCGCGATAAAACAACACCTGACCGCTCTAATCCTCCTGTAACGGCCTTCAATGTCACGTATCGGAACAATCTTTAAAAAAAATCGAAATATTTACAGATTCCCGCAAAGTCCAGATAAAAGGTACAGATTCCGCAGACTGTCAGAGATGACATCTCATACAAGAAAAAATCAAACGAGGGAAATACGTCCTTACCACATTTCCCTCGTGACAAAATACAGATATTCAACCGCGGTCGCGGAAGATGATACGTCCTTTCGTAAAGTCATAAGGACTGATTTCGACGGTGACCTGATCACCTGGCACAACACGAATGTAGTTTTTACGCAGTTTGCCTGCGAGATGGCACAGAACAATATGCTCACTGTTATCAAGCTGAACACGAAACGCGCCCCGGACTGCTTCACGAACCACGCCGGTCACTTCAATCGCTTCTTCTTTACCTTCGCTCACAAAAGCCTCCTAGTTATTAATGAATTACAAAACGTCTCCAGAATTCATATATATGACCTCTATCCACGTTTTTTGTATTTTACCTTAAAATCACAAAAAATCAAGTAGTAGAAAGCGTTATTTTGGAAAAAAACACAAAAAAACGGAAAAACGCTTGACTTTTTCTCAAATTGGTGTAAGATAACAAAATTCGTCAAGTTTCTTCCTAATGAATTCTCCCTTTAAAAACAGGAACAATCCCATGAAATCACTCATACCTTTTCTTGTGTTGCTCACGTTCGCCGTTCCTCTTTTCGCCGCCGATCCGGTCCCGGGAATGAAGGAGGAGACGCAGGGCACCTTCGAGAAACGTTTCGCCCCCGTCGCCAATTTCGACCCGGAGTTCTACCCGATCCCTCAAGGCGGCCAGGCCTGTATCGCGAAACGGGTTTCCAAACCAGACGACGACCAGATGGTGGTTGAATGTGAGTTCACCGCAAAGACCAATGAGCCAGAGTACCTCTCGATCGGCACGCCGTTCTTCATCAAAAAGCCGGGCTACGTCGCGGCCGTGGACGTTCTGGTTGAGGAACTGGACGAGAAAACCGGCCAGTACCACGAGGTGAAGTTCCCGATCAACCTCCGTTTCGTGGACCCGTCCGGCGAGTGGCATCAGGTCCGGGCCAACGACCCCATCGGGAAATGGATGGCCGGGCCGGTCGAAAGCTCCCGCGACACGCACTGGGGCGGCGACGATGACGGGACGCTCCAGTTCCCCTGCTCGCTCGAGTTCATCGTGGTGGACCACCCGGCTCCGAACATTCCGCGAAAAGTCCGTGTGACGTACCACGGCGTGAAGTTTTTCAGGAAGAATACGATCGAGCCGGTCATCACGCTCACCGAGCGGGGCCCCGCCGTGCACCTGACACAGGAAGCCCCTGCGACCGGTCTGCCAACGCACGTTTATCGCGTGGGGAACGTTCCGAAAGGAATGATTTTCGAGGCAAAACTGACTGAGGAATTCCTGAAAAAGTTTGAAGGAAAAACGGACCAGCTTCCCGAAATCACGCTCGAGGTGAGCGCGTCCCAAGACCAGCCCGCGACGAAGATCCCGCTCGTGCTCAGGAAGGACGGGACCGCTTCGTTCTCGCTTCCGCTCTCCCGGAAAGTAGGCTTTCAGGCACTGATCCTGACGCCGAAATACGCCGACCCCGAAACGGGCGAGGTTCAGATGGGCCAGCCGGTAAAATTCACCTACTCGGTGCTTCCGAAGGAAAGCCGCTTCGACGACTGGCTCGGAGTCTGCACGCACTACGCGCAGGGCTGGAATCTGGAAACGCAGAAATTCCTCCCGCCGGCCGGCATTCGTTTCTTCCGCGACGAAATGGGCTGGGGCCGCTGCGAACGTGAAAAGGGAAAGTACGAGTTTGACCCGTACTGGGACCAGTACGTCAATGAGGCGCGTGAAAAAGGGCTGGAGCCGCTCCTGATCCTGGACTACGCCAACGGGCACTACGACGGCGGCGACTTCCCGCACACGGACGAGGCGGTCCAGGGCTTCGCGAATTACTGCCGCGCGATCGCCGAACACTTCAAGGGCCGGATCAAATACTACGAGATCTGGAACGAGTGGACGGGCGGCTGCGGAATGGGTAATTTCCGGGAGCAAAAGAATAATTCCCCCGAGAATTACGTGAAACTGGTCGCGGCCGCGTCGAAAGCCCTGCGCGAAGCGGATCCGGACTGCTTCATCATCGGCGGCGGGGGCGACCATCACACGTACCACTTCTGGGCAATCGAGGCCCAAATGAAGCTCGGCGTGATGAAGTACTGCGACGCGTTTTCGGTCCACCCGTACGAGTACCCGCACTCGCCGGAAGAGGCCGAAATGGCCAAAAACCTCCAAAAAGTTCTGGACTGCATGAAGGCCAACGGGTGCGCCGAGCCGAAACTCTGGCTCACGGAACTGGGCTGGCCCATGCATGACGGTGTGAACGGGTTCCCCCAAAAAGACGCCGCCGTCCGAGAGGATCTTGAGGCCCAAATGTTCGTCCGCGCCGCACTGACCTGCCGCTCCGTTCCGGGAGTTCAGGAGTTTTTCTGGTACGACCTGAAAAATGACGGGACGGATCCGACATACAACGAGAACAATTTCGGGATCATCCACCACGACTCGTATCAGTTCCAGCCCAAGGCGGCTTTTCAGGCCTCGGCGATTCTGAGCGGGTTCACGTCCGGCGCCGTGGTGAAACGCTCGAAGAAATACTTCACCGACGATTTGGCCGTTTACGAAATTCGCCGTCCGGATTCCACGAAGGTGTACGCAGCCTGGTCGCTCTCGAAAGAAAACACTCCTGTGAAGATCCCGTTCACATTCCAAAAGGCCACGGGCATTTACGGCGAGAAACTCGACGGCGTGACGGAAGTGAAGAACGTGCCGATCTACTTTGAAGAGTGAGGTGTTAGAAATGAGGAGTTAGGAGTTGGAAAAGTCTTCGGCTTTTATGGGGTGAAATCTTTCTGCAGGCGACGTTACGCGAAGCGTCAACTCCTAACTCCTAATTCCGAACTCCTAACTATCTTTGAAATTCCAGCGCACAGACACCGTCTGGGGAGGCAAGGAACAGAATCGGCGTTCCGTCAAAAATCGCCGAGGCGCAGCCCACGATGATTTTCCCGAAGTGGAACTGGTCGATCAGGAGTCCATCCGGTTCAACGAGAAATACCGACGAATCTGCTCCCAAAAGGACCCAGCCGCTTTCAAGTTCATCTTCATTGAGACAGAAGAAAGGTTGGATCTTCGGGATATTCCTCTGGTACAAATAATCGGGAAGTTCAATATTCCAGCTTTCATCTCCTTCGTCCGAAATGCCCAGCGCGCGGATTTTCCCGTTTGGATTGATGGCCGTTGCCGCCAGAGAATCGGTTCCACTCTCACAGGAATCACATGCCACAAGGGAATTCAACGTCCGCCGTGGGATTTCCAGGGTTTTCTCGCACTCCATATTTTGAGGATCGTAAACGGTGATCTTACCGCTCTGCTCCACACACAAAAGACGCATCTGCCCACTGATTCGCGCCGAGGCAAGCTGAAGAACATTCGACTCCGTCTCCTTCTTTTCCAGCTCGGTTCCCGCCAAATCCAGCTTTCTTATTCCGGCCTCATCCTGAAATACAGCGTAAATCTCCGGTTTCCCGTCTCCGTCCAAGTCTCCCGCGAGGGCGTCCGAAAGCGCTTTTTTCGGTGCGTCACTCTTTGGGGAGGGATAAACCGTCTGAAGTTTCCAGTCCGAATCATAAACGTAAAGCCTTTTCCCGAGCAAAACAAAGCTGGTCTTCCCGGATTCCTCCGAGGAGTAAACCCCGATTTTCGTCAGGAACTCATTTTCAGGAAGCTCGATCATGTGATGGTCGACAATTTTCCCATCCTGATCGATTTCAGCGACACTATTCCCCTGCTCCAAAACAAAGATGGTCTTTTTCGGCTCAAACGGCAGAATCCAGCTCGGAGACTTTAGCCCTGCCACGGTCCAAAGGGTTTCCTTCTGGCACAGGACCGGCTCTGAAGCAGGCGCAATCCTCTTTTCCGAAATGGTAATCGGGTTAAAATCTGCCTCTTTCAGGAATATTCCATTTTCAACCCACTGACGGACACTCTGCTGGAAGGCTTCTTCGTGTGCCTGGATCTCCTGGATCAGATCCTTGTAAATCTCTTTTCCTCCCAGGACCGACTGTATCCTTCGCGCATACCGGGCGACCGGCTGAAAGGAACTTAAGCCGTCACAAAACTGAATGATTCCACGTTCGTCCACGAGGAAACAGGAAAACGCCTCACCGTTCTGGAGCATTCTCGTGATGGTCTCATCCGTACTGCGCGCAAGCGGGCACGTCAGGCCAAATTTCTCAGCCGATGCAAGCACTTTTTCATTCGGGACACTCGGCGGGTCAATGTTTACTCCCAGGAAGACGAGTTTTTCTGCCCCTGAGAACTGTTTATAAAGCCGCTCAAGGTCCTGAAACTTAAACGTGTTCGTCGCGTAAATGCTCCAAAAGAAGCAGAAAAGATTCTTGCCCTGATAGTCATACGCAGTGGGCTCCCGCCCGTCAATCCCACGAAACTGACACTTCGGGAACTCGCTTCCAAGGATTTTAATTTGAGGGGCCGTAAATGACGTAACAGGAACCGCTTGTTCCGGAACATTCACGGCCAAAACCCCCACCCAATCAAATTCCGCCTCATTAAACTCAAGCGTGAGGGTCATTTCCTCCTCATCCTCGGGCTTTTTTTTATCCTTTTGAATGATCTGGGACGGCAGTTCAACCCTGCGAAGAACGAACGTCTGGTTATCGATCCAAAAAATCGATTCTTCGTCATTCTTCTCAATCGCGATTCGGAAACACTCGTTTTCTCCGATTTTTCCCGATTCGAGCAATACGAGCTGAGTCTGTACGTTCGGGTCTCCCTGATAAAGAAAAGTCGCCAACGGGTTTGGACTCATCAGCAAGACCAACGGCGGCGGAAGATTGCAGAACCGACTCGATTCCACCTCCGTAACGGCCCAGTAAATCTCCGGTTCACTCAAAAAATCGAACAGAGAAATCTCTTTCGGGCACGGCTTTTGCAGAATCAGCCCCGGCATTTCAGGCGTATAGGCGCATAGAAGTTTTCCATTCGCAAGGATTTGTGTCTGGCCCACCTCAAGCAGAAGACCATTCGGCCTCTGGAAGTTCGTTCGGTACACCGTCCTTCGTTCACGAGTCTGGCCGTTCTGTTTCCAGCGGAGTATAATCTCCCCTAAATCCCTGTATGTCCGCGCGTTCTGATAGGCCGAGGTCATTTTGTCCAGAATGCTCTGAACGGAAACCATTTCTTCAAGTCCCAAAAATGTGCCTCGGGTTGGACGCTTCGTTTCATCCTGAGCCACAGCTTCCCCACCCACATCATCGGCCAGTTCTTCCCGTAAATCTTTAGCAGGTTCCTCCGTGATTTCCCCGGTTTCGTCAAAAACGGTAGAAGAAACATCCTCGCCGGACATACGGGGCAGATTATCCTTCGAGGCGTGACGGCAGGCGATTCCGGTAAAAACCAGGAATAAAAAAGCGGTCATAAAAAAGGAACGGACTGCGGGAAGCATACCAATTCTCCACGAAGGGCTTGGGGATGAATTTTCAGAAGATCGTATCCTGTTATTTTACCATTCCCGTGAGATTTTGGAATAGACCCAAGGTGTTTTTTTCTGTTTCTTTTTCAAAAAAAATACTTTTTTCTCCTAAATTACCCTAAAAATCGAAAAAATTGTCAACGAGTCGCTTGACGTTTGGCCGGAAAAGGTTAAAATGAAAAGGAACGTTTTAAGGAAACGTTTTTGTACTTTCCCATCCAACCCGTTTTATTCCTGGAGGCCCGCCATGACCCGCGTTTTCTCTCTGGCTCTTTCCACTGTTTTGCTCTTTGCTTTTGCGATCGTTTCCCTTGCCGCTGATTTTCCCGGGACAAAATCCACCTGGCAGGGCTTCGATTGCTACCAGTTCGACATTAACGGCCGGCCCGCCAAGGTCGTTTGTCCGAAAGAACCCGCCGCCGGGAACCCCTGGGTTTGGCGCGCCGTCTTCTTTGGTCATGAACCTCAAACCGAAATCGCCATGCTCAATCACGGCTGGTATGTCGCCTGGATCGGGACCAGCGACCTGCTCGGCTCGCCAAAGTGTATCGAGGAACGTACCTCACTGTACGACCTGCTCACCAAAAATTACGGCTTTAGCCCTAAACCCGTCCTTCTCGGGATGAGCCGCGGCGGAGTCTGCTCCCTGACTTGGGCCATCGCCAATCCTGACAAAGTCGCGGGCCTCTACATTGACGCACCCGTCTGCGACCTGAAGAGCTGGCCCGGAGGAAAAGGCAAAGGAATCGGTGACCCGGGAAGCTGGAAGCAGGCCCAGACCGTCTTCAACATGACTGAGGAAGAACTCTCTGACCCGGCCAAAATGCCAGTTCAGACCTGTACCGTTCTGGCGGAACATCACGTTCCGATTTTCATCGTGGCGGGCGATTCGGACCGAGTGGTCCCTTGGGACGAAAACGGCGCGATCCTGATGGAAAACTACAAGAAGGCCGGCGGAAAATGCGACCTGATCCTGAAACCCGGCTGCGACCATCACCCACACTCGCTGAAGGACCCGGCTCCGATCGTCGAGTTTATGTTAAACTGCGTAAAGTAAACCCGACTAATGAGCCGCGGGCAGCGGACAACGGACAGAAAACCATACTTTTTTTGTCCGTGTCCGCTGTCCGCGAGCCCAGATTCGTTTAAGGAAGCTCCAAACTTCAAACCCTTTTCCCAACCGGAAGCGCAGTCTGATTCAAACCTCAATTTAAACACGGATTTTCACGGATTAGAAGGATTTCCACGGATTATTTAAAGGGGGTTTTAAGTGCCTTTTCGTGATTTTCACTCCAATAAAAAGAAATCCTTTTAATCCCTTAAATCCATGGAAATCCGTGTTTAAATAAAAGGTGAAAGTGAAACGAGCCTGGTGTTCATCCGGGGAGTTTTTGGGAAATTCCTTTAATATTTTGTAACCAAATTGATCCTTTAACGGATTCCAAGGAGAAAACCATGGAACTGTTCCAGGCCCTTAAAACCCGCCGAAGTGTGCGGGAGTTCAATGGAGAGCGGATCCCCGACGACCAGATCCGCGAGATCATCGAGTGCGGCACGTACGCGCCTTCTGCTCTGAACGCTCAGCCCTGGCACTTCATCGTCGTGGACGACCGGAAAATCTTCCCTGACCTGATGAAGCTGCACCCGTACATTTCGTCGTTGAGGAACGCCTCCCACGCCATCATCCTCTGCGCGGACCGTGACCTGGAACACGCTCCGGGAAACTGGATGCTTGACTGCTCTGCCTGCATCGAGAATATGCTGCTGGCCGCTCATGGTCTGGGCTGCGGCGCCGTCTGGGCCGGAATTTACCCCCAAGAGGACCGGATGGAACGTTTCCGGAAGTACTTCAATTTCCCCAAGTCGGTGGTGGCGCACAGCATCATGGTGGTCGGCCGCCCGGCCAACCCCCTGCCCGTTGTCACGGACCGGTACAAAGAGGAGAAGGTGCACCGGAATAAGTGGTGAAATTTAGTGAGGAGTGAGGAGTGAAATGGAAGGCGGTAATGGAGGCCGGAATTACGCGCTTTTTCAAGGTTGAACTCTTTCTGAAGCCAACGTTACGCGCCAGTGTCAACTCCTAACTCCTCACCCCTAACTTTCTCCGCCCCTTGACAAACTGGAAGAGTTTAGTATAATATAACAAATTCAGGTTTACTATTTTACCCTTTGGAGGCCCGAAGGAAACGTTTCACGGAACCTCTGAGGATTACGAAACCATTTCATTCAGGAGAGACTCAATGAAATTCATCTGCAAAGCGTGCGGTTACATTCACGAAGGTACGGAAGCCCCGGAAAAATGCCCGGTCTGCGGCGTTGGGAAAGAAATGTTTGACGTCATGCCGGAAACCACGGTGGCCACGACCACCGAGGGCGGCTGCAGCAAGCTGAACCTCCCGGAATTCGTTTCCGTTCACAAAATCGGCGACGGCAAAGTCGAAGACGCCGAAGTCACTGCGGGCTTGAAAGCCCATTTCGCCGGTGAGTGCGCTGAGGTCGGTATGTACCTGGCGATGAGCCGTCAGGCGGACCGCGAAGGCTACCCGGAAATCGCCGAAGCGTACAAGCGCATTGCGTTCGAGGAAGCCGAACACGCCGCCAAGTTCGCGGAACTCCTGGGTGAAGTGGTCGCTCCGTGCACGAAGACCAACCTTCAGATGCGCGTTGACGCTGAAACCGGCGCCTGCGCCGCCAAGTTCGAGATCGCCAAGCGCGCCAAGCAGCTCGGCTACGACGCGATCCATGACACGGTCCACGAAATGGCCAAAGACGAAGCCCGCCACGGCGCCGCGTTCGCCGGTCTGCTCCAGCGGTACTTCGGCTGAAAATAGTGAAGAATGGGAGGCGGTAATGGAGGCCGGAATTACGCGCCGGGTCCCACGGCCGGAAAACGATGCGTAATTCCGCGCTTACGCGCTCCATTACCGCCTCCCAAATATCAACTCCAAACTCCGACGCATAATTCCGGCCTCCGGCCTCCATTACCGCCTCCCACTCCTAACTCCTAACTTTCTCTCATGCTTGCTCGAACGCTTTCATTTTTTTATCTGTTTCTTCTTCCCCTTTCCCTTTTCGCTGATGGCCTGACGATGTTCCGGACGCCGGACTGGTCCACGGTCACACCAAAGGACTACCGTTCCACGGCTTCCCCGATGGAGCTTAGCCCTCAGGTCAAAACGACGGTCACGCCTGAGTGTGTCATTCTGGACTCCACGGCGCTGAAGGATTCCGACTCGTTCCGCCAGATCCAGTTCAACGTCGGGGAGATCGACCCGAAGGCGATTGGGAATCAGACGTACTTCTTCACGTTTGAGGTGGAAGGCCCGGCGGGTTCGCTGATGAGCGCGTACCTTGAAGGGACCGGCGATGATGGGAAATTCACTGCGGTTTGGCTTTTCAAAGACAAAAAACCCGTCCTGAACGGCAGGCGGCAGAATATCTACAGGACCGTGACCATCCCGGATGGGATCCGCTCGCTTCACTGGCGTTTCGACTTTTTCCAGCCGGGCGTTTACAAGATTTACGGCGCCAAAGCGGAAGCCGTATCGCCGGTCAAATCCTCCGAACTGGACCGGAAGGCCGAGCTGACTTTTTACGCCCCGTTTGACGGCACGGCCGACGCCACGTTCGCGGCTGGGGTGAAAACGCCTCTGGAGGCGCGAAACCCGACGTTCATCGAGGGGATCCGCGGGCAAGCCGCCGAGTTCACCTCCGGGAATAAAGCGTTTTTACGCTATGCGCTCGAAAAGAATCTCGACCCGGAACGCGGTTCCATTTCCCTCTGGCTCAAGCGGAATCCCTCCGACGCCGGTTGGCGCACGATGCTTTCCATGCCGTGGGTGCAATCGACCCGCATCGGCTCCGGCGCGATCTGGTTCTGGATCTGGGAGGGCCACCTTCGGGCCGACACGAGCGACACGCGGGACCAGTGCCTCATGACGAACCTCCCGGATGTGAACGGCTGGGTCCATCTCGTCTTTACGTGGAACGCCTACGAAAAGAAACTTTACGTCAACGGACGGTGCGTCGTCGGGGAACGCCCGATCAGCCAGCGGTTGGAACCGTTCGTTCCCGAAATGTTCCGCCGTCTCCCGGCCGATTCGTTCATGGTCGGCTCCTTCCAGTACGGAAACCCGGTTGAGGGCGCGCTGGACGAACTGAAAATCTTCTCGGCCCCCCTGACCGCTGAAGAAGTCACGGCTCTTTACCGCGCCGAACGGTCTCTGGAATTGAGCGCTTCGTCGCTTTACTACTTCAACGATTCCCCGGCACAGATCCGCGGGACCGTGGAAAACGTGGGACCGCAGGCGGCGCCGGTGGAACTTTACCTTCGGGATTCCGAGGGGAAAGAAGTGGCACCAACGCTGAAACTCACGGCAAAACCGGCCCCCAAACCGGGCGTTTCGGCAAAGACTCCATTCGAGTTCCCGGCCCGGAAACTCCCGTCGGGAACGTACTCGGTCGAGGTCCGTTCCGCCGGAAACCCTGACCCGGAAGGGGACGTGACCCTCTACGTTTTCGACGCGGAAAAGTTCCGTCCCACCGCCCCGGGCGAGCTGAAACTGAAACTGGTCGAAGACGTTCCGATCTTCAAACTCGGGCCGGACCGCCTGGCCACTTCGGGAAACACGACGTTGGGAACCGGAAAACTGAACGGTCGTGAGTACCTGGAAATCGGGCCGAACTACGAGAATCGTTTCGCGGTCAAACTCCCGGCGCTGAAACCGGACGTTTTGTACTGCTTCGAGATCGACTTCCCGGACGATGCGCAGCGGACGGTGGACATCATCGCGCAGGACTCGCTTGAACCGAACAATCGGCGCTACGAGTACCACGGCGGCTACCTGACGGGCGACGAGTACCCGTGCACGAACCGCTTCATCACGCAGCGGATCCTGTACCGGGCGGCGACGGCGGATAATTCGCTCCTCTTCATGACCGCTCGCAAGAGTGAAAAGGGCGCGGCCCTGGCCGGTCTGAGGGTTTACGAAGTGGAGGGGCGCCTTCCCTCGGCGGTCGTTCATGAGGCCCAACCGGTCAACCAGTGGACCCGAACCGTCGGGCTTTACTCCGAGGACACGGCATTCGGGTACTGCTTCGGGAAGTCGTTCGGAACACCCGACGAGTTTGAAACCTCCGTGAGCCGTCTTTGCGACTACATGCGTTACACGGGCCGAAACGCACTGACGTACCCGATCATTTTCTACCACGGGAAGAAGGACCTGCGCCAGCACATCCCGGACTACTTCGGCGCGTTCCTGACCATTTTCGACCACGAGGGATTTGGCTTCATGGCCTCGGTAAATCAGTACCACGTTCCCTTCCACACGCCGCCCGTGACGGACGAAAACCTTCATTCCGGCGAGCTGAACGACTCGGTTTTCATGATCCACGCGGACGGTCTGCCGAATCGGGTCCACCCGTACTGCCTCTTCCACCCGGAGGCGCGGGCGATGATGGACGCCTACGTCGATGAAATGATCGCCGAGGGGAAGAGTCACCCGTCCTTCAAGGGGATCAGCTTCCACCTCGTCTTCAATAATTTGTTGACGTTCGGCGATTTGAGCATGGGCTACAACGATTTCCTCATCGAGGCGTTTGAACGGGAAACTGGGATTCAGATCCCCGTGGACCACAAAGCGCCGAACCGCGGAAAACTCTACGCCGACTGGCTCCTCGAAAATGAACGGGAGCGCTGGATCGACTGGCGGTGCAAGACTCTCGCAGACTACTACATTGGCGTGGCGAAAAAACTCGCCGACGCGCGGCCCGACCTGCGTCTGGTTCTGAACTGCAAGGTCGCGATCGCATACCAGAAAAACTTCGGCCTTCCGCACGAGTTCGACGGTCTGCGCGACTACTGGGAACGTGCGAACCGGGAGATGGGGATCGACGCGAAGTACTTCCGGGACTTTCCGAACATCATCCTGGAGCAGACGATTTTCCCGGCCGACTACCGCTGGATGACGGGCATTCACGACGAAGCGGTCCGCGATACGCTCCGCCTGACCGAGACCCGACCCGGGCAGTACGGCACGATCCGGAACGCAAACACGCCGTGGATCAACCACCACGACCGTTACTGGGAATCGTACGTCGGCGACCCGCAAAGGAACACGGTGATGAGGAACCACTTCCACACCGACTGGCTCAAAGAACACACGTGGCGCGTCTCGACGTTGAACCCGACGGAGTTCTACGCCATGCGGCACTTCGTTATGCCGCTGCGCTACTGCGACGTTCAGGGGTTCAATAAAGGCGGGTTCATCCCCGGCACGCTGGGCATGGAGCCGGTCCTGACACCTTTCGCGCAGGCGTTTCGCGCCCTGCCCGCCGTCCGGTTCACCGACGTTCCCGGTTCGACTGACGAGGTAAAGATCCGCTCGTACTCGAACGGTGAGCGCACGTGGTTTTATGCCGTAAACACTTCAGAAAAAGAGGTGGTGATCCGCTTCCCGGTGAAAGAAGAAGGAGAGCTGATCGAGCTGGTTCCGAACGCGGAGATCTCGGTCGCCGCCGGAACGTTCGAAGTGAAGCTCAAGCCGTACGAATTGAAGAGTTTCTGCTGGCTTGACTCGCGCGAGGTCGAAGTGAAGAGCGTGAGCGTCATCGGGAATTAAGAATGCAAGGCGGTAATGGAGTGCGGAGCACGGAATTACGCGCCGGGGGAGTCAAACAGCGCGGTCACCTGACTCCCCCAGTCTCGCTTCGCGAGCCAGCCCCCTCAATGAGGGGGCCTTTAAATCACCCGTAAATCTCCTTCCAAAGCCCGTTCAGGTCCACGTCGGCCGGGGTTCCGGCAAACACGACCGTGCGGTATGTCACGTCACGGGACTCGCCCGCCTTGAAGAGCCACGGCCCCTCATGGAAGAGGAACGGCATCGGCGAGATGTTTCCGTAATTGCGCGTGAACCACGTGCAATTCTCAAACGTCGGTTCCGGCGGGTTAATGTTCGGTGGGCAAAGGACCGCCACGCCCTCCGTAATGGCCGGGTTGAAGTAGCGTTTCCCGTAGAACGCGCACCAGTTCGCCGGCTTGCTGCGGGTCTGCTCCTCACCGACTTCCCCGTTGCTGTTGACAAGGTTTCCGCCGCCGTCCGGGCAGAGGTCCTGCGTCACGCGCACGCCGAAGAACCCGTGGTTGGTCTTCTGGATCGTCACGTCCACGATGGGGGTCCACTTCACGTAAAAGTCCACGACGTAGTAATCGTTGGAGCGCCAGTCGATCGTGTACCGGCGGAAGTCTTCCATGATCGGATCCTCGTCGGGCTTCTTCCAGATGCAGCCGTCCGTCCAGACCACCTTATTCTCGGTGGCTTCCTCGACGTTCAGCTCGTTCTTGCTCAGGATCTGACCGGCCGAACGCGGCCCCTGCCAGTAGTTCCCGCCGTTGACGCGGTCCACGCCGAAGAACATGGAGCGGTGGTGCGGCCACGGCTGGGCGCTTTCCTGGGTCACGGAAACCATTGATTTCGGGCCCGCGAGCGGATAGACGTACGGGTACTTCTGATGCTGGCCGCAGCGGTAGGTCGCGACCATTTGATTATCCCGGCGGACCCAGAGCATTTTGGTTTCACACTCGGAAACGTAGGTGGTGCAGTGTTCGACTGCCGCGTCGCCCCAGCGTTTGCCTTCGGCTTCGAGCGGCTCGCCCTTGCGCCCGGCGTAAATCGGGCCGGTCGGAACGTTCACGACCGCGTTTTCATCGCCATAAGAAACAGAGAAACCGCCAACCGCCGCGGAAGCAGCAGCAGCGCACAAAAAGTCACGTCTTCGCATGATTTTGATCCTCAAAAAAAGGCTGGAAATTGAAAAATGATTCTTCATTTTAGCACACTCGGCGCTTTGTGTCAATCATTCCCCGGGAAAAATTTTGAGAAAAAAGCGAAATTCCCCGCCCCTGCTCCCCAGCCCCTTGACAAAAACGGGAAAAAGGAGTAAACTAAAAAAACGCGAAAAGTTGCGTTCAACTCTCATTTCTCGCCCGAAAATGTCCCTTTAAACGAGGCTTTCGGAACGACTTCCCACCCATTTCAGAAAGGAAAATCCAATGCTCAGATCCTGCTTCACGTTCGCCTTCCTCCTGCTCAGTGCCCTCTGCTTCGCCTCCGATCCCGACGAGATCCAAATGCCCGAACGCGGGATCTGCGCCCACCGCGGGAATAATGCGCACTTCCCCGAAAACACGGTCCCAGCCTTCAAGAGCGCGGTCGAAGAAGGCGCCGCCCAGGTCGAACTGGACGTTTGCTACTCGAAGGACAAAAAAATGGTCATCATGCACGACTCGGACGTGAAACGCACGACCGACGGCAGCGGCGACATTCGCCAGAAGACCCTCGACGAGATCAAAGCCCTGAAAATCGTCTTCAAGGGGGAAGTCCAGGAAGGCGTGCAGGTCCCGACGCTGCAGGAAGCGCTTGCGGTCATTCCGAAAAACGTCTGGATCAATATTCACCTCAAGGAAAACCGGCTGGATCTGGTGATGGAGATCGCGCAGACGCTCACCGAGAACGGCCAGATGCACCAGGCGTTCCTCTTCGCCAGCCCGGCCCTGGTTCAGGAAGCGCGCAAAACGTACCCGGACCTGAAACTCTGCGGCCCGCTGGGCAAATCGTTCAAGGAATGCGCCGACCTGGCGATCGCCAATAAAGCGCAGTTCGTCCAGCCGAATCCGTGGGCGCACCCGACGATGGATCCCGCGGACATTCAGCGGCTTCACGACGCCGGCGTGAAAATCAACTACTTCGGAGTGAAAGGCCCCACCCACGCGAAAGAACTGATGGAAATGGGCGTCGATTTTCCGCTCTGCGACGACGCGACGGCGTGCCTGAAAGAGATCCAAAAGTAAAACCCGCCGGGGCGTGAACCGCCGCGCCCCCTGAAATCTTCGTTTTATCAGAAAGGTTTCCGATGAAAAAATTCTTCCTTCCTTTGGTCCTGAACCTTTTACTCCTCCCCGTTTCGGTCTTCGCTTTGCCGGAAATGGACCTCGCCGCCCGCCAGAATTACTGGGTTTCCGGGGATTCTTCCGACGGTCAGAAACTCGAGACTCTCGTGAAAGAAAGTGAGGAAAGCGGGAAAAATCTCCCCGCTGGTCAAGTGCGCTCCCTCAGCGGGAAACAGCTCGCAGAGATCCTGCCCGGAAAGCCGGAAAAGCCCCGCGCCAGCGTGCGGTTTTCGTCCGACGAAGGAAAAACCTGGTCCGAGCCGCGCCCCCTTCCGTGGGAACTGGCCGGGATGGGGCACGTGATGCGAAGCCTCCCGGACGGGCGGATCCTCTGCGCGATCCGCTCACCGAACGGCGAGGAAGCGACATTTAACGCCGAAAAAGATGGTTTCCGGCAGGTGATCTGGGTCGGAAATTACATCGACCTGGTGAATGGAACACCGGGGATTTACCGGATGAACCTCGGCAAAATCACCGACCCAACCGAGGCGGCCAGTCTGGAACCGGCCCGGTTTGAAATCACGTCCACGGAGCAAATCGTTCTGAAAGTCCCGGGCGAAAAACCCCGCTGGTTCCAAATGGGCGTCGGCGGCATGGGCGGGATGGACTGGAGTGTCATGCAGACCGTTCATTTCGACCGGCCCGAAGTGGTCGAGGGATGCGAGCCGGTCCTGACGCCGCCGCCAGAAGGAGCGGTGATTCTGTTCGACGGGCACGGCCTTGACGCTTTCCAGGGCGCAGAAAGATGGACGAGCAATTCCGAGTGGATGCAGATCGGAAAAGGTTCCATCCGGACGAAGCAGAAATTCGGGTCCTGCCACATCCACGTGGAATTCAGGACTCCGGCGGAAGTGAAAGGAAAGGGCCAGGGACGCGGGAACAGCGGGATCTACATCATGGACCGGTACGAGCTGCAAATTCTGGATTCGTGGCAGAACGACACGTACCCGCAGGGGCAGTGCGGCGCCATTTACACGCAGAACCCGCCGCTGAAAAACGTCTGCAGAAAGCCCGGCGAGTGGCAGTCCTACGATATATGGTTCACCGCGCCGAAGTTCGACGCCGACGGGGAGCTCATCTCGCCAGCCAGAATGACCGCCAAACAGAACGGTGTGCTGATCCAGGACGATTTCGAGCTTATCGGCCGGAGCTGGTTCATTCACCGCTACCTGCCGCACGGGGAAAAAGAGCCGCTCGTGATCCAGGACCACGGCTGCCCGGTACAGTTCAGAAATATCTGGATCCAGGAATAAAGAATTCGTCAGAAAAAAAGGGACCGCCTCATAATTTGAAGCGGCCCATTCTTCGCTACATTACGGATTCATCGGGACGAGAGTCGCACGCCGATCCGCATCGTTCGTGAACTGGTAGTACACCTGAAGCGTCAGTGCACACAGAGCAGTGGCGTAGATTCGCCCGCTGATTCCTCTTTCAAAGAAGAAATCCCGCTCCGCGTCCCAACTTCCGCGCCGGCAAAATTCGTGGCACTGCGTCCGGACAATTTCATCCCGAACGATTTCGTTCCACTCACGCCACTCTTCACCGCCGCGCTGACGCAGTACCAGCGAACCCCAGAACCACGTGTTGAAATCCGGGTCTCGCTCGACTTCCTCCGGTTTTTTCCATTCTTCCCGCGCGTTGTTCACCAGACGCAGCGACGCTTGACTGATGTAACGTTCATCGGCCGAGTCCGGTTCAACGAGGAACTCACGCAGAAGAATTCCGAAAGCGGTCACCAGCTCCGTGGGGTACGGCGTTTGCGACTGTTCCAGTGTCGTTTCAGTATTCCATTGTTTCTTCGAATCGTCCGAGGGTTTCGGGATCATATTCCGGTAGTAAACGCGCAGTTTCTCGATCACGGAAGCCGGAACCTTGCAGCCCGCCTTCTGCGCCATCGCGAGAGCCATGATCTGCCAGCCGCTGATGGACGAGTAACTTTCCTCGTCTTTGTCTGGTTTCTGTCCCCAGCCACCATCATCGGCCTGATTGCTGATAATGAATTCGACCGCGCGTTTCAGCGCTTTTTCGTACTTTTCATCCAGCTGAACGTTTTCCGATTTGGCGAGCAAAAGAGCCTCTGCCAGTGCCAGTGTCGCGATCCCGTGTTCCTGCATATACCACTGATGGAATTCACGACCATCTTTGCTCGGAGTCACGATGGAACCACTCTCTTCCTGCATCTCGACGAGCCAATCCAAACCTCGTTTCACGTTTGTGGAATATTTATGACCATTGAAGGAGTAATTTCCACCGGCCTGCAATGCGAGAACAGCCATACCTGTCGTGGCGACGGTATAGTCCAGGGATTTATCCATGCAGTACTGCTTCCGTATCCCGGGGTTTTCTTTATCGTACTTTTCCGGATGCTCACAGCAACACGATTTGCTTTCCGGGTCAATGCAGAATTTTCCCCAGGCGCCGTAGGTCGGGACCTCTTTACCCTGCTTCTTGTAACGCTTGGTACACTGATGTCTCGCAAGCCAATCCAGGGCTTCATCGACAGAGTTTTCCGATTCTTCCGTTCCTCCAAGAGTCTGGATCCAATCCCTTCGGTCTGGCTTCACGCGGAAGGAATAGAGGTCCATCGGCGGCACACATTTGCTCTCGAAATCTCCCAGGACTTTGACCGTTGGTTTTAAATCTTCAGAAAAACCAACCATGCAGACGTTCCAAAGGTTCCCCTTCTGCTGAACGTCTGGTCGAATCGTTTCGAGAAGTTTGTTCCCATAGTAAACATCGACCCGCGCACCAGATTGAGCCAAAAACGGCGTTGTGGCGTCTTTTTGATTGGAGTAATCGTGAACATAAAACAGGTAAGAACCCGGCTGAGGTTTTCGTACCGTAATCGTTTCCGGTCCAAAACCCTCAGAGGTGGAAGCGTCAACCTTCACGATCGACGGGCTCACCGTCTGACGATTCCCATAACAAACGTGGAACTCACTTTCTCCCGGCAGAGGCCCTTCAAGGTGCGCATCCAAATCGTTCGGCGTCCGTTTCCACGAAAGCACGAAACGCAGTTGGTCCGAGGAAATCTCCGGCGAGAGACACACACGAATGGGATCCATTTCGGAACGGCTCTTGAACTGGTATGTGATGTAGCTCGGAGCACTGATTTCAAAGGTCTGTTCCCCTTCAGGGAATCCGGAGAGCGAGAAGGACCCGTTATGCATCGCCGAAGCGTGAAAGTGCGTTCCCGGGATGGAAATTCTCGCACTTGGAACCGGAGCGCCGGTCACAGCGTCGTAAATCGTCCCGGCCAAACGGCTGCTCGTGGAAACAAACTCACCTTCCTGCGTGTGGAAATGGAGATTCGCGAGTGTCGTCCGGGATTTTTTAAGCCAAAACTCATCCCTGTACGTCACCTGAACCTGGTCGGTATCTTTCGGGTCACGAATGTACATTTCGAACTCGTCCGATTCTCCCGCGGTAAGTGTTTGAATAATCGTCTTGGTACGCACATCGTCCTCATAGGAAATCGCTATTTTCCCATCGGTGTACGGTGTGTACGTAATGATAATACGCTCCTTTTCCAGCTGACTGCGCGTGATGGAATCGCCGAGCTGCACAACGGCATAGCTCCAGATCGTTCGATTGTAAAGCCATAACCCTGCGGCCAAAACCAAGATAAAGACCAGCACTGAAAGGTTCGCAAGCAGCTTGCCCCGCTTCAAACGCCGCCGCGCTTTGTCATGTAACCCCTGAAGTTCCTCACGAAGTGCGAGTTCCTCCGGCGTTTCATCCCCCTGAAGCTGCGGAAGATACGTCTGGAAGTTTTGCATCAGGTAGTTATTGCCGGGCATAAAAACCATTCCGAAAAATGACGGAAACATTCTGACCGGCGGCTCCTGGATATAGGGAGACGGGCCACCGCTTATGACCGGCGGCTCGATACGTTTCTGCGATGGATTATACCCGGCCACTGGCGGCTCAACGAGCTTTTGCGGCTGGTTGTAACCTGCGACCGGCGGCTCTACACGCTTCTGGGGCTGGTTAAAGCCCACGACCGGCGGCTCTACACGCTTCTGGGGCT
>JAUMVK010000050.1:0-7959 GCA_030530205.1 Thermoguttaceae bacterium
TGACTGGTTAAAGCCTGCGACAGGCGGTTCCACACGTTTTTGTGACTGGTTAAAGCCCACGACAGGGGGCTCGACACGCTTCTGTGGCTGCTCAGGAGGCAAAATATTCGATGAGGAGGCCGTTTCTTCCTCTGGCTTCGACCATTTCTCAAAATGAGGAGCGGCAGACGATTGAGGAAGTGGAGGCGTCGCAATTGCGTACGGACTGCCCGACGAAGCCACCTTTGCAGGTGGTTCGATGGGGTGGGGAGTGGGAGCTGGCGGAACAGCAGAATTGTTCCCTTCAGAGGCCGGAGCCGATGCTGCTGGAACAGACGGCTGAACCGGCGCCGCGTAAGGATTAAATGCAGGATTCGCATTCACTCCCGGAAGCGGAGGAGTCGTAATAATCGGCTGTGCAACAGGAATTGGAGGCGTTGCTATAATCGGCTGAGCGACTGGAATCGGAGGTGTCTTGATAACTGGTTGAGCAACTGGAATCGGAGGTGTTGAGGCAACTGGCTTTGCAACAGGAATCGGAGGTGTCGCGATGGTCGGCTCGGCGGGCACAGATTTCGGTGTAGAAATCGGCGGCAAGGGCGTAACCAATGAGACCGTTGGAACTTTGTCCGATGGCTCCTCCTCTTGCGCAGATTCTTTTTTGGTCGGCTCGGCGTTCATGCCGGGGATCGGTGGTGCGGAAGGGATTTTGCCCGTAAAAGGTCCGTGAGATTCCGATTCTTTTCCGGTCGGCTCGGCGTTCATTCCCGGAATCGGCGGGGCGGAAGGGATTTTGCCCGTAAAAGGTCCGTGAGATTCCGATTCTTTTCCGGCCGGCTCGGCGTTCATTCCCGGAATCGGCGGGGCGGAAGGGATTTTGCCCGTAAAAGGTCCGTGAGATTCCGATTCTTTTCCGGTCGGCTCGGCGTTCATTCCCGGAATCGGCGGGGCGGAAGGGATTTTGCCCGTAAAAGGTCCGTGAGATTCCGATTCTTTTCCGGTCGGCTCGGCGTTCATTCCCGGAATCGGCGGGGCGGAAGGGATTTTGCCCGTAAAAGGTCCGTGAGATTCCGATTCTTTTCCGGCCGGCTCGGCGTTCATCCCCGGGATCGGTGGTGCGGAAGGGATTTTGCCCGTGAAAGGTCCGTGAGATTCCGATTCTTTTCCGGTCAGCTCGGCGTTCATCCCGGGAATCGGAGGCGCGGAAGGGATTTTGCCCGTGAAAGGCCCGTGTGGTGCAGTTTCTTTCATCCCCGGAATTGGCGGTGCTGCTGGAATCGTCCCAGTGAACGGCGCATGGACAGATGTACCCCTCTGCATGCCAGGAATCGGAGGAGCTGGCGGAATGGTCCCCGTAAATACCGAAGAGGATGGCGCATTCGTGGGGATCTCAGCGCCGCAGTCCTCAAACGGGCAGTGGGTCACATAATCTGGAATCGAGCGATTACATTTGGGGCAAAATTTCATCAGCCGACCTCAATAAAACGAAGGAATTTTCGTGTTCCTGGTCTGGAATCAGTCTTCAAGGAAGCGATTTTTCTTTTCCAGCACTTCACCTAATGCCTCAATTTCCCTGAAATGACCAGAATCTCCAATCAGTTCCGTGAAGCTGGAACGGTATGCCGGGTTCCCAAAAACTTCGAGCATAACATGATTTTCTCTCAACGCCTGAGCGACTTCGTGAACCCCCAGTTTTCCATCCGCTG
Organism: Thermoguttaceae bacterium; assembly: GCA_030530205.1. Taxonomy (GTDB): domain Bacteria; phylum Planctomycetota; class Planctomycetia; order Pirellulales; family Thermoguttaceae; genus RGIG3701. The sequence goes on from JAUMVK010000050.1 coordinate 1,686, forward strand.
TTTTGGAGTGAAAGTCCTGATCTGTAATCAAATAAAAACGGGTCGGATGTTTGCCAGGTTCTTTTTTCACTTTCTCGATCGCAAGAAGAAGGACATCCAAAACAGATTCCGGTTCATCTCCGCCCTCAAAATTGGGAGCTTTCGTCAGTTCGTCCGCGATGATCAACGCATTCTCCGTAAACTCGCCTTCCTGAAACCAGTCATTCGCCTGCGTTGCATCGCCAAATGCAATGAGAGCGAAACGCGGGATCAGATTATCATCCTCCAAATCTTTCGCGAACAAGTGGATCTTCTCTTGCAGTTTACGCATCGGTTCGTCCATGGATTCCGTCGTATCGATCAGAATCAAAATGTCAACTGCTGCCGAAGTCGGAAATTCGGCACTCTCCGTTATGACTTTCATCCCTTTACGGCTCATGACCTTCACCGAAATCGGGCTGCCCGGCGTGTAGTTCCAGTTCCAGTGCTGGGTTTCCTTGCAAGGTTTTTTGTAATCAAAGATCACATCGGAATCAATCCCCTTCGATGTGCGGCGGAGATAAACCCGACCGGGAGTCAGTACCTCGTAAGAAATTTCCACCTGGCCCTGATTCTCCTGGTTTTGTTCGATTTGTACATCCTTCACAACGGCATACCGGCCTACACTGAACCAGAAAATCTTCTCCGCGGCATAAACCAGAACGACCGACAGGATGACGAAAAGGAAAAGCATCCAAACAAAACGAAACGCAAGCCGACGTGAATCCGCTCCCAAACTTTCCTTCAACCGTAAGAGGGCGGAAACGCGTTCCGAAATCTGTTCGTCCTGATTCTGATCGTTCTGATCCTGAATTTCTGGATTCTGAACATCAGGATTCGACCCTTCGTTGATGTTTTCCTCAACAGGTTCCGGATTCTCAGGAGGAGGTGGTGGTGGAGTGACAGTCAGCATACAGTTGATCCTTAATCCTTCTGACTTAAATCAAGCGGTTTACGTAGTTTTTCCGAACGTTTGGTTCGTTTCTCTTTAGAAACCGGCTTTCCAGATTTTTCCAGAACACGTGACTGAATTTGGTCATGAGTGCTTTTCGGCCTGGTTTTCTCAGGGCGTGTCGCTTCACTTTGCCGCTGCTGAAAACGGTCTTCCGGCACAAATGCAGCTCCGGGACGTCTGACCCGGGATGGGGCGGACGGGGAGTTCAGAATTGCCTCATCCATCTCGTGCAAATCGATGATCTGAACGGAAGTCTGCATCGAAGAAATACTGTTCGACGAACCATAAGAACGATTTCGAAACGGCAAAATGGGCGTTCCGGAAGAAGTCCCACCAGAGGATGAACGCGTAATGCCGCCTGTGTTCATACTCCCCCCATCCGGGACCATGACGGTCGTGTTCACGTCCATGTGCTGATATTCCGGCAGTTGAACCACCCCTTGAGCGAAAACCAGCGAGGAGGACGCGGCAATCATGAAAAACAGCGAGGAAATGAGGCGTTGCATACGGCAATCCCTACCTATTTAAAATCATAGCCGGGGGCTGAATCAAACCCCCGGCCAAATCATACTAACTAATCAGGTCAGGAATCAATAGAGTCCTTTGTAGGTGTCGCGATGATTCTCTTCCCAGAGCATACGCGGACCAACCACGAAGTCCTGCATCTTTTCCTTATCCCACTGGAACATCAGACGCTGCTTCACTTTACCCTCTTCGTCCGTTTTGAACTCCATGAGGTAAGGAGCGCTGTCCGTGTTGTCAGCATCACGCATCGCAACGACCACACCGGAATTGGCGGCCATTTCTTCCTGATTCTTCGTCGCCGGGGTCGAGAAAGACATCAAGCCGTTCCCGTAGAAGAATTTGTTCGGCGGAAGTTCATAGGAAGTAACTTCGTCATTACCCTGCATGAGCATCACTTTGTTATTGCCCTGCGTTGCGGCCCAGCGATCGCTGTACGGGTCAGCCGCGACTCCACCAGCTTCCGGAAGGACCGGAGTACTGCTGGCAAGCGCCGCATTGCCCGAGAAGCGGAACACGCCTTTCTGACCGTTCGAGCTGAAGATGATCGCCTTGTCACGACCAGCCGCAACCGACATTTTCTTGTCGGCAGTGGTTTCCATTCCATCGATCTTCTTGTACGTATCAAGCTTCTTGCCCTGAACGTTCGAGAGCGTAATGGAGTCAGTCAGATCGTCAACCAGAGCGAACGAATCGCTGTTCGGCATCATGGCAACATCAACCGGGTGCGCCATGTTGTCGTCCTTTTCAATGATCGGCTCAACAATTCCACCATCATTGATACGGTAAACTTTACCGCCGTCACGCGGGGAAACGCAAACCAGACCATGCGTACGATGCAGCGCGATACCAGTCGCGGTCTGCGGGAGTTTCGTAACGCCAAGGACGCGGCCGTTTTCATCAACCTGGTAAACTTTGCCTTCGGAACCTTCATCACCGCAGGAGATGTAAAGGACCATTCCCGGCGGAATTTCCATCGGGCCAAGGTTCACGCCGGCGAGATTCGGCGGATAGTCACCGCCACCACCGTAACCATTGCCGTAGCCGCCGCCACCGCCGCCACCGTAGCCGTAGCTCGGGTTGTAGTACGGAAGCTGAGGATTCCAATACGGAATCTGCGGGTTGTAAACCAGGACGTCCGGACCATAGATCGTCGGGACTTCCGGCAACTTCATTTTCGGAGCCAGATTACGAACGCGCTGACGATAATGCGGCGCGAGGTTCACCAGATTGTTGTAACCGTTACCCATTCCAGGGCCATTGCCCGGACCAGGAGCGTCGCCAGGAGCGTTCTTCGGCTCTTTTTCTTCCGGACCTTCTTCAGGACCGTCAGCTTCAGTGCCATCTTCACCGCAGGGGCAGGCTTCTCCCGAGCCATCACCAGGACCAGGGCCATCGCCGGGGCCGGTGCCAGGACCATCACCAGGACCATCACCAGGGCCAGCGCCTTCGCCGCACGGGCAACCTTCGCCAGAGCCGTAGCCAAGGCCAACGCCGTAACCGGAACCGAAACCGCCAACGCCCGCGACATCACCCATCGCGACCGTGCCAGCCATACCAAGCGTACGTCCCAGCGGGTCAATGTCCCACGGAGTCACTTCGACGATTCCATCGCCGCCGTGCCCAGCGCCGCCATGTCCGCCAACGCCAGCAACTGCGCCGTCAACAACGCCGTCGTGAACAACGCCATCGCCGTGATGATAGTGGTGAACCACTCCATCACCATCGTGATGAACGACGCCAACGCCGTCGTGCACAACGCCAACGCCGTCATGATGAACGACGCCAACGCCATCGTGAACAACCACGCCGTCACCGTGATGAACAACACCAACGCCGTCATGAACGACATGCGTACGATCGACCACGTGACCACGGTCGTGGATCACGACATCATCACGATCACGCACAACGACCGGAGCGCGTTCAACGACTTCGACCGGACGATGAATTTCCGGGGTTCTTTCGACAACCTGCACAGGCTGTTGAACCACTGGCTGCTGCACAGGAACTTCTTTCGCCACAACGGCTTCCGGCGCGGCATCCACAGGAGCTTCTTTCTGGAAAAGAGGAATCCGCTGGTCGCCATTTTCGAGGTAACGGCCAATCATGTTCGTCCAGTCGCCTTCAAAAACGACGAGATTCTGATTGGGATTGTACCCGGCAGGAGAGGCAATCAGTTCACCCTGCTCATTGACAACTTTAAACTTACTCCAGGACGGCGCAGTTCCGTTCACGTCAACAGTGACGTGCAGGAATTTGCCGGCCTCCTCGGTCGTCCCTGCCGCGTTAGGAAGAGGTGACGACTGTTTCGTGACTTTGTTCACGTCCCAGTCAGCGGCCTGAGCAGCCGCGATCACCAGCAGCAGGCACACACCAATCACAAATTGGAATGCCTTTTTCATGGTTCAGCTCCTGTATAAATCGTAAAAAACTCCGGACTTTCAGATCCGTAATACAAATTTAAGGAAAAGTAGTCCACACGAACTCTTAAAGTTCACTCTGATAATTATATTTAACACCAATTTGAAAAAATTGCAACGGATTCCCCACCCAATTTCTCTAAATTTTTTAAAAAAATTTAAAAATTTTTAAAATTTTTCTTCAGAATTGCGACAAATCTGGAAATTCAACGATTTTTAAGGAAAATTTTTGGTTCCCCCCCTTCCCAAAACAGAAAAATCTGCTATACTTTTTAATCATAGCAGGAGAGGTGGCTGAGTGGCCGAAAGCGACGGTTTGCTAAACCGTTGAGGGTGTAAGCCCTCCGCAGGTTCGAATCCTGTCTTCTCCGCTCGAAGGAGTCCGCAAATTACGGGCTCCTTTTTTTATTTGCGACATTAATTCTTCCCGTGATTTGATTTTTCTGGAAAACGGCTTGTGCCAGTTTTGTGCCAGAGTTTGATCAAAATCAGGAGTTTTTATGGAAAAAACGAATCATTCTCTGTTTCGGTATTTCGTCCTGTTTCTGATGCTCTGGGGCATATTCACCATTCTGGAATACACGAATGGGGGCATCGGGTGGCCCGCGTGTTATTATCACTGGTTTGCAGGGCTTTTGACGCTCGTCGCGGCGGGAGTGATCGGGCTGCCCGTCATTCTGGCGATGGCCGCTCATCCTTACGGCGGGACTGCGGCGGCGCTGGCTGCGTTCGCGGTCGGGTGCGGGATACTCTGGCTGGCGGTCAGGCACGTCGGAATTCCCGTTTTTCGATGGTTAACGCACCCGCGGCCCCGACTGCTGCCGACGGCGCTGCTGGTTTTGGTCACGGCCGCGCTGTTTGGGGGATTCATCCACGTCATGACGGCGTGCGTGCAGAAGAATCCCCTCCCCGCTCCGGCCTTTGCGGGAAGTCTGAACGGCGGTCACGGAGAGCTGATTCCCAAGTGGAAACCGGCCTTCGGGCTGAGCGACGGCAAAAGCGCCGTTTTTCTGGACCTCCGAAACACCACGCTCGTGGTCTTTTTGGGGGAGGACCGTTTACAATGTCAGATTTCCGGGAAGGAAACCCGATTTTCGGACCCGAAACATTCGGTCAAAGTGCCGTTTTCGCCCAACACCGCGCTGTTCTTCCGGAGGGGCAAGGAGGTCGCCCGCTGCCCCCTGAAGCCGGGAACGCTCGACGCCGATTTGCATTTGAACCTGAGCGACGGCGATCTTTACATCTTTTTGTGGGAGTACGCCGACCAGCAGAAAAACGAAGAGCTGAAAGGGTTTGTAAGCGGGTTTAAGGGGTACTTTGAGTAAACACAAAACCAAAACGGAGCCAATATCATGAAACGTTTCCTGCTGTTATCACTGGGTTTGATCGTCCTGATGTTTGTAAGCGTCTGCATGATCGGACCGGGGATCGTGGGGGTGTTGATGATTTGCTCGCCGGCGCTTGTACCGGTCTCGAGCATGGCCGCCACCGCCCGATTTTCGCAGAAGATCCTTCCCCGGGAAATCCGGTTTTCCAAAGGGCTCGACCGTCTGGAACGCCTGGTTTCATGGGCCGCGCTGCTGATCACGCTGGGGTTTATCCTGGAAACTCTTTTGATCGGGATGAACAGGACCAACCCCGAAGATTTTCAGCAGATTTTTAACGCGACCCTGATCCTGACGGGCGCCGCGGTTTTGGTCCAGATGGGAATGAACGTCCTGCTTTTTGTTCGGTCGCGTCATTCGTCGTACGGTTACACGATCATCACGCACGTCGTTTTGTGCGTCCTGACAGGACTTTCGTATTTTTATTTCAGTGCGATAATCGCGGCGTGTTAAAATGAACCTAAAACCCGACCGCACCTTATACACGGAGAACGGAAACTCATGTTACATTCAATAATTCAAAAACGCAAAGCCCGCCTCGCTAAATTCTCGTACAGGTTGGCGATCGTGAATCTGGTACTGGTTTTGACCTTTGTGACGGGCAGTATCGCGTATGGGATTTATTGCCGGAAATGCGCGGTTCTCATTCCAATTAAAAGCGTACTGATCCCCACTACGCTCTGGCTTGTTGTAATGATTTTAGTTGTTTTGTCAGGAGTGTTCGATTCTTTTGCTGGCACTTTCAAGTCCCCCAAAACGGCTGTCATTAATCTCATTGTGATATTGGTGTATCATCTCTATTTGGTGCTGTTCTGGCTCGCTCTGGCGCAGGGCTGGATCCCGTTCGGGAGTTTTGTGGATTAAAGACGCGGGACCGAGCCAACCTCTAGTCCCCACGAATGTTGAAAATATTGGTTCATCCGGTAATCACACCCCCTTGTCGCATTAACTCTTTTTACCTCACGCGGAGA
>JAUMVK010000050.1:8059-12041 GCA_030530205.1 Thermoguttaceae bacterium
TGCGGAGACGCGGAGTTTTTATGTTGAGACGCTCTCAAATTCTCCGCGCCTCCGCCGCTCCGCGTGAGTTTAAAAAAAGTGCTGCTTGTCACGTGTTTACCCGCACACTTCAATGACTGCGAAGACTTTTTCCATTACTTTTTAACTCACGCGGAGATGCGGAGACGCGGAGTTTTTATGTTGAGACGCTCTCAAATTCTCCGCGCCTCCGCAGCTCCGCGTGAGATCTGAATGATGAGTTCAACTCTCACTTTTATCTTCTTTGCGTCCTTTGCGTTCTTTGTGGCTTAAAAATGGATCAATCCAGCGGCGTTTTCCCCGGCTCGCCCGGGATTTCCCGCACGTATCGGGGGACGGCGTAGCCGGAAAGGCGGGCGCGCAGCGTCTGGATGATTTCGCGCCCTTTTTCCTCCGGGACTTCAAAATGCGACGCCCCTTTCACCCGATCGAGCTGGTGCAGGTAGTACGGGATCACGTGGTTTGCCGTCAGTTTTTCGTACAGCTCCGCCAGAATGTCCGCCGAGTCGTTCACCCCGCGCAGAAGAACCCCTTGCTGAAGAAGCGTCACCCCCGCCCGATGAAGCCGATGGATCGCGGCCAGCGCCTCGGCCGAAAGCTCGTCCGGGTGGTTCACGTGCAGCACAAAATAGAGCGGCTTACCCGATTTTTTGGCAAAATCCCGCAATTTTTTTGAAAATTTTTCAGAAATTCTCCCCGGCTCAAAAATCGGCGCACGGGTGTGGACCCGGATCTTCGTTAAATGTCCGATTTTCTGAAACTCGCCCAGCAGCCAGAAAAACAGCGCGTCGGAAAGCGTCAGCGGCTCGCCGCCCGAGAGGATGATCTCGGTGAGCGACGCGTCGTTTGCAAGCTGAAAAAGGGCCTCCGCGTAATGTTCCGGCTTCAGGTTTTCAGAAGGAAACTGTTCCCGCAAGTGGCGGCGGAAGCAGAAGCGGCAGTTCGCGAAACACTCGCTGGCGGTCAGCAGCAGCGCACGGGACTGGTATTTCTGGAGGAGAAAAACCGGTGAAAAATTTTTTGCCGTGGGGGCTTGCTCTTTTAGAGGATTTGTGGTAAAATAAAGATTCTCCACGAGTTCCCCCTCCGCCGGCACGACCTGCCGCGCCAGCGAATCGTCACGGGCTTCCCGCGCGCATCGGGCGAAATGCTCCGTCACGAGCATCGGGTAGCCGGTTTCAAGTTCCACCCGTCGGGCTTCTTCCGCCTGCTGTGGTGATATGAGGTTTTGGAGGTTTGGATCCATGGGAGCATAAAAAAATAAATGAATAATGAATAACGAATAACGAATAATGGTGAAAAAAAGTTCATCCCTTATTCTGTTTTTAAGGTGATTATTCGTCTTCGTTCTTTATTGTTCGTTACACGTCTGCCTCGTTTGACCTTTTGAGGAATTTGAGGCGTATCCGTATTTTAGTTTTATCGGCAAAATTTTCATTTTCAAACAGGAAGGAACAAAACCGTGGTCAGTTACAATACCAGCGATTTTCGCAAAGGTTTGAAAGTCCAGCTTGAAGGCGACCCCTTCATCATGATCGAGTGCCAGTTCGTCAAACCGGGCAAAGGCCAGGCGCTCTACAAATGCAAACTCCGCAACCTCCTGCGCGGAACGGTTCTGGAACGGACGTGGAAGAGCGGCGACTCGATCGAATCCGCCGACATCTCGGAGATCCAGGCGCAGTACCTCTACCGCAACGGCGACGCGTACGTCTTCATGTGCACGGAAACCTACGAGCAGTACGAACTTTCCTCGGAACTGGTCGATGAAAACTGGAAGTACCTGAAGGAAGAAATGAAGTGCGACGTCCTGCTCTATAACGACAACCCGATCGGGATCACGCCTCCGAACCACGTGATCCTGACCGTGACGCACGCCGACCCAGCCGTCCGCGGCAACACGGCAACGAACGTCACGAAGTACGCGACCGTCGAGACCGGCGGCGAGTTCATCGTCCCGAACTTCATCGAGGAAGGCGACCGCATCCGCATCGACACACGCACCGGCGAGTACATCGAACGCGTGAAGGATTAACGCAGCCACAAGAGTGAGCCCAGCGTGGTTCATACTTCGATTTAAACACGGATTTCCACGGATTTAAGGGATTAAAAGGATTTTTTAAGGAAAGATTTCCTCCTTTTTCTTTATAATCCATGGAAATCTTTTTAATCCGTGTAAATCCGTGTTTAAATAAAAGGCTTAAAGCGAAACGGGCGTGGCCTGATCCGCGGAGCCTATTGCGGCCATTGGCGCATTCGGAGGGCTTGAGCGTCGCGGAAACGGGATTTAGTTCCTTCCACTTACTACTGCAAAAAATAAAAGTACGTCCGATTTTCTCCAGTGAGGATTTGGCGTACTTTTTTGTGAACGAAATGTCCTACTCGCGTTTTAATTATCTCCGGTACGCGGCTACCGGGAGAACCAAAGACTTTCGCCCCTCTTCCTGTGGAGGACGATAGGAGCTTTTCATGTACAACTCATACTCTTTCAAAGTTCCCATGGACGTGGTCCTGTATTATGGCTCAGGAATCATTGGAAAACTGTTTTTATTGATGGGAACGGTATTTCTCATCGGATTACTGTGTACAGCCTCTTCGCCTGAAAGCACGCCGGAATTTGTAAAAATTTTCGGTGCTGTTACAGCTGGAGCGCTTTTCACGGGCATCCTGGCAATATTGATTCCCGTATTTATGCAGAAACCAGATCTCGCAAAATATATGCCTGGGATTCTGGAAGACGCCAAATTCATTCGATCAATGGGCTGTGCCGCGTTAGCTTTTATCGTATTCTCCACTCTCCCCATACTTCTTGTCGGCTTTTTTCTGATTGATGTGCGTGATTGCCAGACCTGGCGCGATGTGACGGAAACGGGTGTCCTGCTTTCAAGTGAAAAAACGGACTGCCTCGTTGATGATAAACCGTTGTATCACTATCGTGTTCAGATAAAAACTCCCGACGGCAAAGAATTTACGCAAGAGTTCGACTCGGTCAATGTGTATAAGAAAACGGATCCGGTTCCGCTGGAACAAAGTGGTTCGCTTTATCGTGTCCGGGGTTCACAATTTGGTGCTGGAAAGGTCATGAGCTTTATTCTGTTTGGAATCCTGTTCGTGGATGTGTGCATTTTTACCATTCTGGTTCGCGGACTCTGGAAAGTGCACCGTTTCATTAAACGCGCTGAAATGGAATCTGCTGAAGATCGTGAACCATCCACCCCCTGAATGAAATCCAAACCCGCGAGGAATTTGGCGTACTTTTTTTCGTCGGGGGGGCTGGTATTTTTTCGCGTCTGCGGTAAAATACAGGGAATTATTTCAAACTTGCTGTTTTATGAGGTTTCAAGATGGAAAAATTCACCACCCATACCGGACTCGTGATCCCGATGGACCGTTCCAACGTCGATACAGACCAGATCATGCCGAAGCAGTTCCTCAAACGGATCGAGCGCTCCGGCTTCGGGCAGTTCGTATTCTTCGACTGGCGCTTTCTGGAAGACGGCTCCGAAAATCCTGACTTCGAGCTGAACAAACCGCAGTACCGCGGAGGAACGATCCTGCTCGCGCGCCGTAATTTCGGCTCGGGTTCCAGCCGCGAACACGCTCCGTGGGGGTTGGCGGATTACGGGTTCAAAGTCCTCATCGCGCCGAGTTTTGCCGACATTTTCTTCAACAATTCGTTCAAAAACGGCATGCTCCCGATCCGGTTCAGCGAAGAGATCGTCGAAGACCTCTTCCAGCGCACGGCCGCCCATCCGGGGTACAAACTCACCGTGGACCTTGAGAATCAGCTCGTCACCGACGAGTTCGGCCTGAGCCTCCCGTTCGAGGTGGACGCGTTCCGCAAGCACTGCCTCCTGAACGCCCTGGACGACATTTCGCTCACGCTGCAGCATGAAAGCGAAATCGCCGATTGGGAAAAGAAAAACGACTGACGCTTCGCTTAATTATGAATTGTGAATTATGAATT
>JAUMVK010000050.1:12051-29467 GCA_030530205.1 Thermoguttaceae bacterium
ATAATTCGTAATTCATAATTAAAAGCCTTGCTTTTTCTACGTCTTTTTCGATTTGAGCCATCAGTTCTTCCCGGCTCTGAAATGCCACAAGGTCACGCAGGCGCGCGATGAATTCCAGATGAAGCCTCTGCGCATAGATCGAGCCTTGAAAGTCCAAAAGAAAAACTTCCACCTTCGGATCCGTCCCGCCAAACGTGACGTTCGGGCCGATGTTCACCGCGGCGGGGTAAGACTTCCCGTTGGAGAGGATCGCCCGGCAGGCGTACACGCCAAACGCCGGCAGGATCGTTTGAATGTTTCCCAGATTGGCCGTCGGAAAGCCCATCGACCGGCCGCGCGCCTCGCCGTGAACCACCGTCCCGGTCAGGCGGTAGGGGGCGGTCAGAAGCGCGTTTGCTTCCGGGATCTTCCCCTCCGAGATCAGGTCCCGGATCCGTGAGCTGGAGACCGAAACGCCGTCCGCCTCGTGAAGAATTTCGACGATTTCGAGTTTCCGCCCGGTTTGGGCGCACAGATCGGCAAGCAGATCGGTGTTTCCGCGCCCGCCGTAACCGAAACGGAAATTCGGCCCCTCCACAAGAATTTTCGCGTCCAGAAGTTCCACGATGACCCGCTGAAAGAACGCTTCCGCCGGCCAGTTCAGAATGCGCGCGGTGGGGCAGAAAATGACCTCGTCGATCCCCTGCTCCCGGATCAGCTCCGCCTTGCGCTCGTTCGCGGTCAGAAGTGGCGGCGCCTCTTCCGGACAGAGGATCTGGCGCGGGTGCTCGGAAAACGTGAACACGACGGTCGGCAGGCCGAAGCTTTTCAGCCGGCGCAGAATTTCCGCGTGCCCGAGGTGTACGCCGTCAAAATTCCCGACCGCCGCGGCGCAATGTCGGAGCGAAGGAGGTAAATCGTCTGATTTCAGATTCCAATGAAACATTACATTCAATCCCGAGGAAGCAAAACTTCAGACTATTATACCTCAAAAAAATTTTTTCGCAAGTCCCCCACCTTTTATGATTACTGCGGAAGCGTGAAAACTTTCCCGTCGTTGCGCTGCGCGAAGTACGTCCACGCCTCCGCGTCGATGCTGTACGAAATGGACTGGACCGAACCGTCGCAGAGTACCGTCCCGAACGCGCCGGCATGAGTCCCCCCGAAATTGTAACTCGTGGACAAATAATTGTTCCGGTCCTGGTACGGCATGTAAGACGCGGTGGCGTACCGGTACGTATCCACGTCCGCCCCGGTAAAGATCGGCTCATTATCCGAGCCGGCACCGTTTTCGTAGTTTTCGATCATGAGGTACTTCTCACCGATGAGCATCGTGTTGGAGGTTCCGTCCCGGACCTCGCCGATGGTGACCTCACTTCTGGCGAAAATGACCCCCTTGGACGTCGGGGTCGGCCAGTTGTACGTCTTGGAAGCGCTGAACGAGCCGGGATTCACCCCCGAGTGTGTGTCTCCACTGTTGCAGCCGTAGTCGCTTTTGCCGCCGTTTGCGACGGTGTTCGAGTTGGTCACGCCCGTTCCTGCCGGGTACGCCTTGGCAGCTCGCCGGGACGGGCAGTAGAAAACCGAAAGCGGCGTGCTGCCGCGCGTGCAAGCCCCCGTTTTCTGCGTGGCGGATTCCGTCCCCGGGTCACCGTCCGCGCCGAGCTGGTACAGAGCGTTCTGCTCCATGAACGGCAGAAGCGAGTAGGTCCAGCCCCCCATCTGGTTCTTTCCGAAACCCGCGTCCGGGTCGCCAGCCCAGTTCCAGAACCACCCGCCGCTCGGATAATAGCGCGTCTGGCTTTCATGGTTCAGAGCCGCCAGCCCCATCTGCTTCAAATTGTTGTTACACTGCATCCGCCGAGCCGCCTCACGAGCCTGCTGGACCGCCGGCAAAAGCAAGCCGACCAGCATCCCGATGATGGCGATGACGACCAAAAGTTCAACCAGGGTAAATGCACGTTTCATATCTAATTATGAATTGTGAATGATGAATTATGAATTAAAGATGACTGACGAATTACTGCTGAAGTGAAATCACTTTCCCATCGTTGCGCTGGGCGAAGTACGTCCACGTCTCGACGTCAATACTGTACGAAATGGACTGAACCGAGCCATCGCAAAGCACCACGCCGAATCCACCCGCGTGTACGCTCCCGAAGTTATTGCTCGAGTCCAAATAACCGCTCCGATCCTGGTACGGCATGTAAGAAGATGTGGCAAGCCTGTACGTATCCCAGTCCGCCCCGGTGTAGATCGGCTCATTATCCGAGCTGGAAGTTCCTGTTTCGTATAATTCCGGCGTGAGGTATTTCTCGCCGATGAGCAGCGTGTTGGACGTTCCGTCACGAATCTCGCCGATGGTGACTTCGCTGCGACCGAAAATCACCCCCTTCGACGTCGGAGTCGGCCAGCTGTACGTTTTGGATGCGCTGTACGAGCCGGGATTCACGGCCGAGTACGTGTCCGCGCAGTTGCATGCGTAGTCGCTTTTCGCGCCGTTTGCGACGACGTTCGAGTTGGTCACGCCCGTTCCTGCCGGGTAGGCCTTGGGAGCGCGCCGGGACGGGCAATGATAAACCGACAGAGGGGTACAGCCACGCGTGTACGCACCCTGTTTTTGAGTGCTCGATTCGGTTCCCGGGTCACCCTCCGCGCCAAGCTGGTACATGGCGTTTTGTTCCATAAACGGAAGAAGCGAGTAGGTCCAACCACCCATCTGATTCTTGCCAAAACCCGCGTCGGGATCGCCAGCCCAATTCCAGTACCACCCCCCACTCGGGTACTTTTGAGACTGGCTCTCATGGTTCAGGGAGGCAAGCCCCATCTGCTTCAAATTATTGTTACACTGCATCCGCCGCGCCGCTTCACGGGCCTGCTGGACCGCCGGCAAAAGCAGACCGACCAGCATCCCGATGATGGCGATGACGACCAAAAGCTCAACAAGGGTAAATGCGCGCTTCATTTTAAAGATAAATTATTAATTGTGAATTGTGAATTTGAAACGTCCCGCCCAAGCGACGTTCCCCTCTCATCAGGCCAGTTCATACTGCTCCTAATGACACTAATACATATTCATTATACGTCAAATTCTAAAAATCCGGAAGGAAAAAAACAAAAAAGTGGAAAATTTTTGGAAAAAGAAGGATAGGCAAAAATTTTGGCAAGGCAGGCAAACCAGACATTCGCGGGGACGAAGTGTGTGAACGTCGTCCCCGCAGAGGTCTTAACTGGGAATTTCAGTCAACCTCATAAACCGCGATCGCGCTGTAAGTCGTTTCGATGGTCGCATCCGTGACGAGAATCAGGCGGTCACCCGTCTGGATAAGACCTTCTGTTTTCAACAGTTTCAGAGCGTAAAGCATGATTTCCTGCGTCGTGCGCTCCATCCCCGGGATCAGGAGCGGGATCACACCCCAGTCGAGGCACAGTTTCCGAAGCGTATCCTCCGAGTGGGTCAGGGCCAGGATCCGTGTCGGACACCTATTTACCGAGAGACTCTGGGCACTTGATCCCGTTTCCGTCGTGGTGATGAGATATTTGGCCCCCAGCTGCTCCGCCAAATCACAGGCGTTCTGCGAGATGGATTCCAGGACCAGTCCGAAGGGCGAGTTTTCCGGGATGAAGTGGAACGTTTCCGAATTCACCTCGTCCTCGGTGCCGAGCGCGATCCGGTGCATCATTTCCACCGTTTCAACCGGGAAATCCCCCACTGCGCTCTCACCGGAAAGCATCACCGCGTCTGCACCGTCGAGGATCGCGTTGGCAACGTCCGTCACTTCGGCCCGGGTCGGGAGATTGTTATGCGTCATCGATTCAAGCATCTGCGTCGCGACGATCACAGGCCGACGCATTTCGTGACAGAGCCGAATGATTTCTTTCTGCAGGACCGGCATCTGGGCAATGTCCGTTTCAACACCCAAGTCTCCGCGAGCCACCATGACCGCATCGGCCGCCTGAACTATTTCCTCAAGGTTTTCAAGCGCCTCGGGCTTTTCAATTTTCGCGACAACGCGCGTCGTGCCGCCGTTTTCCTCGATGATCTGTTTCAGATCGTCAATTTCAAAAGCGTGACGCACAAAGCTCAGACCGAGAAAATCGATCCCATTGCGGGCCGCCCACGCAGCGTTTTCACGGTCCACATCGAGCATCGCCGGGATGCTGAGTTTCACGCCGGGGAGGTTCACCCCTTGACGGCTTCGGACGGTTCCACCTTGCAGGATCTCGCATTTCGCCCACTGATTTTCTTTCGCGGCGACTTCCGTGACGCGCAGTTCCACGGTTCCATCAGCCAGCACGATCCGGTCCCCCACATTCAGTTCGTTGACCAACGGCTCATAAGTGCAGGTTAAATGAGGGATCCCGGCGATTTCGGAGGATTTGGAAGCGCTTTTCACGAATTCCGGCGAAATGAACGCAAGACTGCCTCCTTTCGGAAGGTCCAGCTCGTTATTCGGCAGAGTGCCCAAACGAATTTTCGGTCCGCCGAGGTCCATCAGGATCCCGACCGGTATCCCGGTGGCTTCCGAGGCTGCTCGAACATTTGCGACCGTGACCTCGAAATCCGCGATGGTCCCGTGCGCGGCATTGATCCGGAAAACATCAACTCCCGCGTAGATGAGTTTCTGAAGCATCTCGTCGAAATTGGAAGCGGGCCCCAGCGTTGCGACGATTTTCGTACGGCTTGGACGGTCGAAAAGTGTTTTCTGTGCGGTGTTCATGAAATTTGGTCCTCAAAAAAACCGGAAGGGGAAAGCGGCGTTTTAAAGCCCCCCTCACCGAGGGGGGTGGCCCGAAGGGACGGGGGGAGTCGTTCGGCACGCCACCAAACTCCCCCAGTCTCGCTTCGCGAGCCAGCCCCCTCAAAGAGGGGGCCTTGAGCTGAAGACCATTTTACCACAAAACCCCGATCCTTAAAAGCCCTCCCGGTGAAAAACCGGCTCAAAAACCCGAATTCTTTTAAAAAAGCACAAAAAATCCCCCCGCCGCTTGACAAAGCGTTCCGCCGGTGCTATATTAAAAGGACCGATTTTCATTTTTTACCCCTCAGAATTCAGGAATCTGCCATGACTCAGAAAAAAATCAACGTCGCCATGATCGGCCAGGGCTTCATGGGCCGGTCTCACTCCAACGCCTGGAGCCAGGTTTGCAAATTCTTCGATCCGGAAGTCGTGCCGGTCATGCACACGGTGTACGGGATGGAGGCCGAAAAGCCCGAGATCTTCGCGAAAAAATGGGGCTGGGCCAACGCCTCGACCAACTGGGAGGAAACGGTCCGGTCCCCCGAAATCGGCCTGGTCGATATTGTGACGCCGAACTTCATGCACGCTCCGCCGGCCAAAGCCGCTCTGAACGCCGGAAAGATCTGCTGCTGCGAGAAGCCGATCGCCGCGACGCTCGACGACGCCCGGGAAATGGCCGAGGCCGCCCGCAGGAACAACGTCCCGGCTTTCGTCTGGTACATTTACCGGCGCGTCCCGGCAGTCGCCTACGCCCATCAGCTCGTCAAGGCCGGCGAACTGGGCGAGATCCTGCACGTCCGCGCATCGTACCTTCAGGGCTGGGCCGATGAAACGATCCCGATGCGGTGGCGCTTCAAAAAAGAACTGGCTGGAAGCGGGGCTCACGGCGATTTGAACGCCCACATTACCGACATGGCGCGCTTTGTGGCGGGCGTCGAGGTTGAGGAGATCTGCGGCGCCGTCAGCAAAACGTTCATCAAAAAGCGCCGCGTGATGAAGACCGGCACGAGTCGCATGACCATCGCCGAGTGCCAGGCCGACGAGGAGATCTGGGACGACGTAACGGTCGATGACGCGGTGCTTTACCTCGCAAAATTCACGAACGGGGCGGTGGGAAGTTTCGAAGCGACCCGCCGCGCGACTGGGAACAAAAACACGCACGGGTTCGAGATCAACGGGACGAAAGGCTCGTTAAAATTCTGCTTCGACCGGGCGAACGAGCTGCAGTACTACGACGCTCGTGTCCCGTCGGGCGTCCAGGGCTGGACGACGATCCTCT
The DNA here is from genome assembly GCA_030530205.1 of Thermoguttaceae bacterium. Classification (GTDB taxonomy): domain Bacteria; phylum Planctomycetota; class Planctomycetia; order Pirellulales; family Thermoguttaceae; genus RGIG3701. The sequence goes on from JAUMVK010000050.1 coordinate 18,052, forward strand.
GCACGCACGGCGCGGATCATCCGTACGTGAAAAACTGGTGGCCGGACGGACATTTGATCGGCTACGAGCACACGTTCACGAACATGGCGTACGACGTCCTGCGCGTGGCAAACGGCCAGGAGCCGCTCATCCCTCTGGCGACTTTCGAGGACGCGTACCAGACCCAGCGCATTCTGGAAGCGGCCCTGATCGCGGCGGAAGAACGCCGATTCGTGAAGCTGGACGAAGTGCGTTGATCCGGAGGGACGGCGGCTCGCCGTCCGCGGCCGGCCCGGCCGCAGCAGCCTCTGAGGGGCTGAATGTTAATAGCCCATAGTGAAATCCACGGAAGGTGTGTGTTTGAAAGGGTTTACCCATGAAACATTTTGTGGTATTTGCTTCAGCCGTTCTATTTTGTGCTCTTTTCCAGACGGCGGGGTTCGGGGAATCCCCATCTCCGTTAAAAGCCGGCGACCGCATGGTCCTCACGGTGGATGGCCTCGAATTCGCCTTCCGCTGGTGCCCGCCGGGTGAGTTTATGATGGGTAGTTCGGAATTGGAAACGGACAGAAGCAAATATAAAAATTTGCACCGCTACAAAATTAGTCCCAATTATGCCTGGAATGACGAAAGGCCAGTCCACAAGGTGCAGCTTACGCGCGGTTTTTGGCTTTTGGAGACGGAAGTCACGCAAGCGATGTGGCTAAAAGTGATGCGCAAGAATCCGAGCTTTTACCAGATGGGATGGCTTTTTAGGGAACATGACTTGCAAAGACCCGTTGAGAGCGTAACCTGGGATGATTGTCAGGAGTTCTGCCAGAAATTAAGTCAGAAACTTGATCGGAAAGTTCAGCTTCCGACGGAGGCACAGTGGGAGTACGCTTGCCGGGCGGGCACGACGGGGCCTTTTGCAGGAGACATAGATTCCATGGGTTGGTACTGTGAAAATTCAAAGAATAAAACCCATACCGTGGGACAGAAGAAACCAAACGCCTGGGGCTTGTACGATATGCACGGAAACGTCAAGGAGTGGTGTTCAGATTTCTGGGACAAGGATTTTTACGAAAAGTCACCTCTGTGTGATCCGGAGAATACTGCCCATTCCATATTCCACGTCCTCCGTGGGGGCTGCTATCACGACAGCGAGATGATGTGCCGGTCTGCGGACCGTTTCGCGATGACTTATGATTCCAAGTATTCATCGGGATTGCGTGTTCTCCTGGTTCCTGATTCGGAGGAGTAGGCGTCTGCCCCGTATTCCGTGAGTTTCACCCACGGCTATTAACATTCAATCCAAAGGGATTACGCGGCCGGGCCTGCCGCGGACGGCGGGACGCCGGCCCTCCGAATCTTCTTTTTCAACCCTGAAATTTTACCACCCCCCCACCCATGAAGCGCTTCCTTTCCCTCGTTTTTTTCCTTTTCGCCTCGTTCACCTTCGCGGGGGATTTTCCCTTCCAGCCCCCGTTTTCGGTCGATGAAAACGGCACCATTCGCGACGCGGAGGGGCAGAAGGTCAAGCTCTGGGGCGTGAACTACCTCGTGCCGTTCAATCACAATTTCGTGAACATTCAGCAGTCCGGAGTCCCCCACACGGCCTGCATCGACCGCGACATGGCACACTTTCGGCTCATGTGGGTCGATTTCATACGGGTCCACCTCTACGACCGGGAGATCACCGACGCCCGCGGCCATCTGATCTCCAACGAGCACTTGCGCGTTTTTGACTACCTCGTCGAGAGCGCCGCCCGAAACGGGATCTTCCTCATGCTCACGCCGACCGTCTGGTGGAACACCGTGGAAAATGAGGTCCGAATGCAGGAGGGCTACGCCTACTGGGACCTGAGCCAGCAGGCCAATTTCGGGTTCAGCAACTACTTCGCCAAAGACGCCATTTTGTGGCACCCCGAAGCGATCGAGTGCCAGAAACGTTACCTGCGCGAGCTTTTCAGCCATAAAAACGCCTTCAGCGGCCGACGGCTGTGCGACTACCCGAACATCGTGGCGATCGAGCTGACGAACGAGCCGCAGTACCTCCCGGCAAGCCGCCTGAACGGCCAGCGGGCGAAAATGGGGGCCGAACTGTTCCGGGACGAGCAGGCACCGAACTACCTCAAGGAGTACGCCGGGCAGGAGCTGGCGCAGGTCCGGGGCGAGATCCTGACGCGCTATTTTCAGGCGCTCTGGCCGATCGTGGATGAATTCTTCCCTCAGAAGGTCCTGAAGACGCACATTTTCTACGACGTCGGCACGCCGGAGATCGAGCAGGCCCTGCGCAGCGGCGGGGTCCAGGCCGTGAACTGGGTCGCGTACTGGAACGCAGTCGGGAAATTCGACGGCGGTAACACGGACTGGGCGAATTTCCTCGACCAGGCGAAATCGTGGCTCGGCTCGCATCGCTCCGCCCACCAGCCCGCCGGGATGGGAAAAATCATTTACGAGTACGGCGCGAGCAGCTCGCTGGACGGCTACGTACTGGGTGCGTTTGCGGCCGATTTCAACCGGGCAGACGTTCAAATGGCGGCCTTTTTCACCTACACGCCGTCGGCCGTCGCGGAGTACTCGCCGGGCTGGCTCATCCACTACCTCAGCCTGGAGCACACGCCGAATAAAGCCGCCGCTTTCGCCGCCGCGGGGGAGATTTTCCGCTCGGAGATCCCGCTCGGCGAGCTGAAATGGGAGTCGGAAGCGTGGACCGGGCCGAATTTCGCCATCACCCGCGCGGACAAAAACGTCGATTTCCTGAACGCGGAGCGCGGCATTTTCCGCTACGCCGCCTCGACCAGCCGGGAGATCCCCGCCGAGGCGCTCGCCCGCCTGACCGTCATTTCCGGCCGGGGGGCTTCCTGCGCCGCGTCCTCCACGGGAACCGGGGCGTACTTCCTTCAAAAATCCGGGCCGCAAGATTCTGAAGCAGAAGCCGCCTGGAGCCTGACGCTCTTCCCGAACCAGTCGTATGTGAATGACCCGTCCGGCGCGAAAACGTTCCGGCACATGGCGAACCGCTACATGAACATTAATAACATTCCGGTGGTTTCGCGTCTCTCGGAGGTCCCGGTCGAGTTCGAGCTGAAGCCCGGCGTGGGGCAAATCACCGCGATCGAGCCGGTCTTCAATTCGACCCCCGCCCCGCAAAAGGTCCGCGAAGGCGTCTGGCGGATCTACCCCGGCGAGTATCGGCTGAGCGTGAAAAAGCCGTAAAGAACGCAAAGGACGCAAAGAGGATAAAAGAAAAAATGATGAAGATTTCACTGTGCCGCATGTTGACCGGTGACAAGAAAAAACTCTTTGCGTCCTTTGCGGCTTAAAAACATCATTCAGCGCTTGGGAGAGTCCGGCCTCACGCGGAGATGCGGAGGCGCGGAGGATTAGAGAATGGGGAGGCGCGAATTCTCAACCATCCCAACAATAAATCTCCGCGTCTCCGCAGCTCCGCGTGAGCTAAAAACAGCATACGCCGAACTTGTTCGCGTTTTAATTATTTTCCCGGTACGTGGTCAAAGGGGATTTGATACCACTTGGCATATTCCTCCGCCTCCGACCCCGCTGGCGCGTGGATCGTCAGATTCGGGCAATTCTCGAACGCGTAGTCTCCGATCACCGTCACGCTTTCAGGAATCTCCACGGACGTTAAGAAAACGCAGCCGTAGAACGCATAGTCACCAATTTCCGTCACCCCTTCAGGAATCCGGTATTCCTTTGCCGGAGGAAGACAGGCGACCAGTTTCTTCCCGTCTTTAGTCAACAAAACGTTTCCGTCGCGTTTGAAAAAAGGATGATTTGAGGAAATCGGCCATTCCTTCAATCCAATACAGAACGCGAATGCTCCCGGACCGATTTCCTTTACGCTGTCTGGAATCATGACGGACTTTAAGGAAGTGCAGCCATAGAAAGCCCACGGTCCAATCTCCGTCACGCCTTCGGGGATCACGACGGACTTCAGGGATCTGCAGCTACGGAAAGCCCGGTCTTCAATCTTCGTCACACTTTTGGCGATCACCACGGACGTCAATGCGTCATCGAGCGCAAACTCTGCCGTTTTGATCTTCGTCACCCCCTCGGGAATCACCACGGGCGTTTCCGTCCCGTCCGGCTCGACCCGTTTCCACTCGTACAAACCGTCTTTTTTCGCTTTCAAGTCTGAATCCTCGTCAGGTGGTACCCAGGTTTGGCTTTGTGCGGGGACCGGAACGGCATCAATGAACGGCAGGAACCCCACGTCGGCCAGCGCGAGCCCGGCCGCCAGAAAAACGCACAAAAGGGAGAAAAACGGGAGAGTTTTCATGGGTCAGAACCTTTCTTTTGTAAGGGGAGGGATTTTTCCTTTATTTTAAATGAATCCCCACGGAAGTCTTGGAGAGGGGAAAAGTTTTCGGCCTCAAAACGATGAAAAGGGCACTTCGGTCGTCACGAAGGTTAAGTTTCGATAAAAAATTTGACTTTTTTTCAAAATTTTGACTTTTTTTAAATTGAAATCTCGCATCCTTCGTATATAATTATTGAACGAGAGTTTTGACCCTTTTGAAATTTTCCCGGTTTTCAGGGACGGGATTTTGAACCTGACCCGCGAAAATTTCGGCTTCGTTTTCCTTTTTAGTAACCACGTGAGAAGATGAAACGTTTCACCCTGCTTTTTGCTTCGATCCTCCTGACCATCCCGGTCTTTGCCACTGATATTACGATCAACACGGACACGGACTACGACAAAGCGACCTACGACGGAAACAATCTGATCATTACCGGCGGCAGTACGCTGACCTTTCAGGACTGCACCCCAGCGACGAGCAGCACGATGGTCTTCACTCTCGGCGATTCCGCGGTCGAGGGTGACACGGGAAACATCACGTTCAACATGACGACCCCACAGCCATCCGCCAATCCTACGGAGGCCAACTGCATCGCCCTGAAGGACGGTAACGTGACGTTCAACGGGAAGGGCGTCATCACGATCCAGGGCGGCGGCGACGTGGCAACCTACACCGGCGGCGACAGTCAATTAAGCTCCATCACGTTCGCACTCGCCAACGGCTCCCAGATCAACGTCACAGCCGGCCGCCTCATCAACGGGCACTGGGGTTTCCAGCATTGGGACCAGAACCAGGCCGATCTTTATCTGGCGGAGGGCGCTACGCTTGACCTTTGGGACGGCGCCTCCGTGTACGTCAACGCCCTGAACGGCGCCGGAACCATTACACCAGCTGGCCGTACTCCGCGCGGCCCGATGTACATCGGAAACGGTGACGGCTCCGGTACGTTCGACGGAACGATCCAAAGCAACGCCAAAATCATCAAGGTCGGCACCGGAACCCAGACGTTCACCGGCCAAAACTCCCAATTATCCCTGCAAGTCTCCAACGGGACCGTCGAGCTGACCGGGAACGGCCTCCCCGCCGGGGCGGGTAATACCGTAACGGTTGACGAAGGCGCCACGCTGAAAATCTCCAACGCCTACAACTTTAACAACAAATTCACCGGAAAAGGGACGGTCGAATACGCAAACGCGGCAGATTACACCTTCAGCGCGGCCAACATCACGAATTTCGCCGATTTCGAAGGAACGCTTCAAATCAACTCGAATCTTTTCTACGTCGCAGGGAACATCACCAACGACAAAATGACGATCAGCCTCAACGGCGGGGATCTGCGCAACCGCGATACGACCAGAACGGTCGCGGCCAACCTCCGCATCGACAGCGCCTCAGGCGGTCTGCATCCCGGCTGGGGAAAGCAGCAGCTGATCATCACCGGTAAAGTCTCGGACGGTTTGGCCGATACGCTGAACATCGTCGCGGACTCCAACACCGGCGACAACGCCTCGTGGGTCGTTCTGAGCAACCCGAACAACGACTACACGAACACGGTGGTGAACCACTACTTGAAAGTCACCGCCACCGGCGCGCTCGGCACCGGCAAAGTAACGATCAATTCCGGCAAAGTCCTCGACCTGACGAACACATCAATCGACGCTTCCCGCCTGGCCAACTCCGGCACGATCACCAGTTCCAGCACGGACGCCCCCGCCGTGATCACCATGAACGGGGCAAACCTTGGGGGGACTCTTTCCGGGAACGTTCAACTCATTCTGACCGGGGAGAAATCAACCCTTAGAAACACGAGCAGCGCAACCGGCGGCGTCCTCATTCAGAGCATGGCAAACAACAACTCTTCAAATGCCTCAGCCCTCGGCACCGGTACGCTGACTCTCGACAATGGTCTCCTCATGAACGTCGATCGCGGCTTGGGCCTTTACCAGCCCGTGGTCGTGACCTCCAACGGCGGCTCACTCCGCGCAGGCTACCTCACCGGCCAGGGCGGTCTGGGTTCGACGGGCGTCATTTCCGGTGAAGGTAAACTCACTCTGAACCATGGCGAAGGGAACAGCGCCCCCATCACGATGGCCGGCGAGAACACCTACACCGGCGGAACGGCCATCGTCGGCGGCGGGACGAACCTCATTTACATCGCCTCCAATTCCCCATTCGGGACGGGCCAGGTCGATGCGAGCACCAACACGACCGTCTTCTCGTTCCTCACCAGCGGGAATTACGCCCGGTCGTATGTCTCTGGAAATTTCAACCTGAATGACTCGATTGCCGTTTCCAACATCTCAATGAACATGGATGACACCGCAAACATGTTCAACAACACGTCCGTGTGGACGGCCAACAACACGACCTACTCCTACAACACGACGATCCAAACCGAAGAAACTACCACCCTGGAATTCGGCAAGCACTTCGACGACAGCGTGGCGATTTTCGTCACGAACCTGAACACCGGCGAGAAAACGACCGTCATGAACGTCAAGGAAGGCTGGACCGTCAAATCCTACGGCACTTTCACGTTTGAGGCGGGCGTTCCCTACGAGATCGACGTTCGTCTTGGTCAGGGAAGTGGCGGCGTCGGCGTCGCCCAGAATGATACACTGAACGGCTTGAACGACGATCCGGACGACCTGGTCGGCGTGGGCGTCCGCGTCGCGGGAACGACCGATAAATTCCAGCGTCTGACGATTTTCGAGGACGGGAACTGGGCCTTCACCGATGGTTCCGTCAAGACCGTCGGTCGGGACTGGGAACTCCCGAATGATCTGAAAATCGCTGCCAAGACGATCCAGATCAAGAACACGGGCATGGGGAACGCGACTCTTTCCGGCAAGATCACCGGCACCGGTACTCTGGCCGTGAGCAACACCTCGGAGCTTGCGGACGACCTGACCGGAATGGTGATCTTCAACGGCGCTCCGGCGACCGCGGCCGATACGTTCAACGTGACCGTCGCGGACGGCACCAAATTCAGCGGAAACGGAACAATCGGCGGTAATTTGACCATGGCCTCCGGCTCCTGCCTCGTGCTGGACGAAACCCAGGACCTCGGCAAACTGACCGTCTCGGGCACGTTCAACGCTCAGGGCGCGACGTTAAATGTCACCCAGACGACGCCGGATTCGGAAATCAAAATCACGGCCAACGCCGCTGACCTGACAGGTGCGACCATTAATTACACGTACAACGGTGACGTTTCCGAACTGGATGATTTTGCAACAGTACAGATCGTGGATGCGAACAACCTCGCGGGGTTTGACTCCTTAACATTCAATTTTGCCTCGGACACTGGTGCGATTTTAAGTCGTTACTGGGTCGATGGCGGTGCGCTGTATGCCCAGCTTGGAAACACCAGTTCGATTCCGGAACCCTCGACGCTCCTTTTGGCTCTTCTCGCCGTGGGAGGAGTGTTTGGCCTGCGGAAATCCCGCCGCGCGACTCTTAAATGAAGATAAATTCCCCAAAGGAGGATTCAATTCATGGAACGTTTCCCCCAATGGTGGAAAAAAAGCGTCGTGTACCAGATCTACCCCCGGAGTTTTCGCGACTCCAACGGGGATGGGATCGGTGATTTGCCCGGCGTGATCGAAAAACTCGATTACGTCCGGGAACTCGGCTGCGACGCCATCTGGATCTGCCCGTTTTACGCGACGTCCAACTACGACAACGGGTACGACATCACCGACTACGAGCGCATTAATCCCGAGTTCGGCACGATGCGCGACGTGGAAATTCTGATCGAGGAAGCGCACAAACGCGGCATCCGCCTGATCATCGACATGGTGCTGAACCACACGTCGTGCGAGCATCCGTGGTTTCTGGAAAGTCAAAAAGGCCCCACCCTGCCCGACGGCCGGCCGAATCCGTACCGGGATTTCTACATCTGGCGCGAGGGCGGACCAAACGGCGAGGCTCCGAATAATTGGGAGGCGATCTTCGGCGGCAGTGCGTGGAGCAAGCCCGAAAACGCGCCGGAGGATCCGTCTTCGTTCTACCTCCACATTTTCTCGCCTCAGCAGCCCGATCTGAACTGGGAAAACCCCGCGCTGCGGCAGGAGCTTTACCGCATGATGCGCTGGTGGCTCGCCAAGGGGGTCGATGGCTTCCGGATGGACGCGATCTGCTACATTTCCAAGGACCCCGCGTTTCCCGACTCCCAAAACGGCAACATCCGCCCGTACGCCTCGTTCGGCCCGCATTTTGAAACGTTCGCTCGAGAAATGAACCGCGAGGTTTTTTCCCGGTTTGAAAACGTCATGACGGTCGCCGAAATGTCCGAGTCCACGCCAGAGCGTGCGGAAATCTACGCGAACGAGGACGGCTCCATTTTCAGCATGATTTTCCAGTTCCAGCACCTGGACCTGGACGGCGGCGACTCGTTCAAATGGACGCATCGCAAGATCGACCTGCGCGAGTTGAAACGCCTCATGGGATTCTGGCAGACCGAACTTTATGGCCGGGCGTGGAACAGCCTGTACTGGTGCAATCACGACCAGCCGCGCATTTTCTCCCGCTTCGGCGAGGCGGAAGGCCCGCTCCGTGAAAAGTCGGCGGAAATGATCGCCCTCTGCTCGCATTTGATGCAGGGAACGCCGTACGTCTTTCAGGGGGAAGAACTCGGAATGACGAACTACCCGTTCCGAAGCATTTCCGAGGTACGCGACATTGAAAGCCTCAACGCGTGGAAGAAATTCTGCTGCTGGGACGACGCTTCCAGCGTCGTTGAATTCACAGAAGCCGAAATGCTGGACCTGATCAGCCTGCGCGGACGCGATAACGCCCGGACTCCGATGCAGTGGGACGCCACGCCAAACGCGGGGTTCACCACCGGCAAGCCGTGGATCAACGTAAACCCGAACTACCCGCAGATCAACGCAGCCGAGCAGCTCAAGCGGGACGATTCGGTCTTTCGGTTCTACCAGAAATTGATCGCGCTGAGAAAAAAATACGAGATCATCACGACGGGTCGCTACGCCGTCCTGGACGAAGAAAACCCGGACGTTTATCTTTACGAACGCGCGTCAAAAGACGAAAAACTTCTGGTCGCGGCAAACTTCCGCAACCACCCCGCCGAGGCGACTCTCCCGGCCGATTACATCGCTGAAAACCGAAACTTCCCGGCCGAGCTGCTTCTGACGAATGACCCGACCCGCGAAACGTTCCAGCTCGCCGAAACCCTGACGCTCAATCCGTATGAAGCGTTTGTGGTCCGCTTCAAGATGAAGTAACCCCTTACGGGGACGACGTTTCCAGCGTCGTCAAAGGTTCGGAGTGCCGGCGTTCCATCCGTCAAGTTAATTAATTTCGGAGTGAGATCGTACCCATAGGTGTGTAATTTCGCCTCCGCGCTCTATAACCGCCTTCACTTTTTGTTCACTCAAAACTGGACGTCTTCTCCCCCCCCCTTGTCTGAATTTGTGTTTTCAAGTATAATATACCGTATAAAAAATTCAGTTGTAATCAAGCGCTTTAATTGCTGCAAAGCAAACCATAAAGCCGCCTGACATGATATTTTTCATTCTGCCTCATTACCACATCGTTACAAGGAAAAAATCATGCGTAGTACCTTGATGAACATAGCCATCTTTTTGGCTATGACCCTGTTTATGGCGTCCTGCCTTGCAGACGCTGCGTCAGCCAAGACCGCTGTTCAGAAAAACGCGGCAGGTTCCGCAACCTATTCCGTGCCTCAAAACGGAACTCCGGCACAATATCTGGCGTTTATCGAAAAGCTCTCGAACGTTAAACGTCCTGACAACCAAACGCGAAAAGAAGCGGTCGAGTATTTCACCAAGATGTGCAAAGCGCAGATTGCCGCAGCCAACAAAGTCATTGAACACAAGGACGCGGACAGCGAGCAGATTCGGCGCGCAGCCTCCGTTAAAGTCAAGAGCCTGCAGATCCTCATCAAACTTGGCAGTGAGAAAGCGAAAGCGATGCTCGAAGCCTTGCCCGCTGAGCTGAAAAAAGCAAACCAGCCCAAAATCGCGGACGACATTTTCATGGGCTTGATCAATCTGAAGTTCCAGGACGCTCAAAAGACCAACGATTTTTCTGAAATCGAAAAGATCATCGCGCAAACGACTGAAGCAATCAAAAAGACGCCTGCTGATGACAAGAACAAACTCCAGCGTCTGTACCGAATCAAACTGATTTGCATTAAAGAACTCGGAAAGCTCAAAGGCGAAGACAACTCCACTGCCTTTGACGCGGTTGTCGCTGAAATTAAAGCGGCCGGTCTAATGGAATTGCACGACGACGTTATCTTGAGCCAGTACGTCAACGCGCTGGCAGACGCTACCGCTCGCAAGGACAAAGCCTTGTTTGACAAAATCGCCAAATTGGTTGACACTGTGATTACCAGGTATGGCACTAAAGCCAACAGCAAAATCGCTGCACTTGCCTTCCGTACGGCTTATGCCGAAGAAGTCTTTGACTCTGCCGCTGCCGCTGTCCGATACGCAAAGTACGCCAAGTATTTCGCGGGATTCAAGGACGCCAAAATTCAGGAAATCGTCAAGAAGATGCAAGGCGCCGCAAGACGTCTGGCTCTCAAAGGAAAACCGCTTCCCATTACCGGAAAGACGGTTGACGGCAAAAAATTCAATATGGCAAACCTGAAGAACAAAAACGTCCTGGTATTCCCCTGGTCGTCCTCAGATCCCGCCAGCGTGCAAAAACTCAATTATCTCAGACGCGCTTATCCGGCTTATAAAGCCAAAGGATTTGATGTTGTCGGCGTTGCCATGGACAGATCCCCGCAGAAAGCTGCCGCGATTGCCCGTCAATACCAACTCCCATGGGCTAACATGTCCTACCGTAACGCCTTTGTTGGCGACCTTCCTTTCTGGCTGCATTACGGATTTAGCGATTTATCGCGTATGATCATGCTCAACCGTCAGGGATTGGTGTCTTCTGCCAATTTGAACTACAGATCTCTCGTCAATGAACTCGACAGAGAATATGGCAAACTGACCAAAGAACAGATTGACGCGTTCAAAGATATTGATGTCGATAAATTTCTGAAAGATTACGACGAGTATGATTTCGATAAATATCTGGACGATTACGACTACGATTATCTTGACGACGACTACGATTTTCTCGATGAC
>JAUMVK010000087.1:0-5127 GCA_030530205.1 Thermoguttaceae bacterium
GGGACGACGCTTCCAGCATCGTTAAGAAATACGGGGACGACGCTTCCAGCGTCGTTAAAAAAACAGCAATAAAACTTGACGACGCTGGAAGCGTCGTCCCCGTAGATTTTGGATTTTGAGACGACGCTGGAAGCGCCGTCCCCGTAGATTTTAAAATCTCTACAGATTACTAATTCATCGATTCCGAAGAGGAGCTTTCGGCTGCCGGCGTATTTTGCGCCTCAGCATAGGCTTTTGCCTGACGAATGATCTGAACGGCCTGGGCCACTTCTTCCGGAGAGAAATTGGTCGTCCGCACGCCATTTACGTGCAAAACGGTTTCAGACGCCAGTTCCTGGACCGAGACACCGTTATTCAGGTGCCACGCAGCAAGCTGGGCGCTGCGCTGGTTCAAATTATGCAGGGACTCAACGACTGCGATGACTTCCGGCTTCTGTGTGCATTCTTCGATCTTGCAGATTTCGTACGGGATGGAGGCTTTCGGTTCGGGTTTACCGTGCTCAAGGCAAAGGGACTGGAATTTCACGGCCTGAACTTCTTCGGCTGGGACATTCATCATACCGCCCATTCCCATGCCCATACCACCCATGCCGCCCATGCCGCCCATGCCCATGTTGCCACCCATGAGTTGGTTCTGGCCGCCACCCATTCCACCGACATCCTGCCCCATGACGGGACGGGTCCCGATGGCTTTCGGCATACGGACGGTCAACGGTTTGTCCGTCTTATTCTTGACGAATAGCTTTCCGCCCTTCATATTTCCCTGAATGACTCCGACTTCGATCTGATCGTCAGCAATCGCCTGAAAAAGATCGACTTCCTGTGCGCCCTCTGCCGCCTGGTCGGTCAGTTTCACGACTTTTGCGTTTTTAGCGAGGTTTTTGACTTTGGCTTTGGCTTCCTGAATCGGGTTTTCCGCGAAGGAAACGGCTGTGAAGCCCAAAACGAGGAGCAGGCAAAGAACTGCTTTTAATGTACGGGTCATATTAATTCTCCCATAAAAATTAGGGTTTCCAATATTATTTTGCCTATTTTACTTTTAATCGGGTGAAATGAAGTGAAAATTTCAGTAATTTTGGACCCTTTTCAAAGGGGAAGGTGATTTGAACACGGAATAATCAGGAGAAACGGAATAATTGTCAAAACACAAGGTTTCTCCTTTACCGTGAATCACTTCTTGCCCAAAAGGTTCAGTTTGCACTGATTGTACTTTTGAAGCCGGTACAAATCGTTTTCATCTTTCATCTGGAAATTGGTCATGTCGGCGCGTGTCCGTTCGTTCAGGACCTTGGCACCGCTGCGGATGATTCCCAGCGCCTCTTTGTAAGCGGCGGAGTTTTTGTCCATGCCCGCGAGGCACGGGCTGAGTTCCGGACGTTCAAACACGACGTTTGAGAAATTCCACTTCCGATTATTATCCCAGCCATCCGTCGCAAAACCGGCTCCGATCAGCTCGTTCAGGCGGGTCAGTTCCTCGTTCGTCAGTGGGCTGCGACCGTAAATATTGTTCCGGAAGTTACACGCGAAGGTCGGGTAATACGGCCCGTTCAGGTCCATCCACGTGATGAGGATCTCCTTTTCCTCGTCGCTGAGCCGGAACTTTTCGTCACGCGCATCGCCGTGGCCTTCCACGACGATTTTCCCGAGCGGACTTTTCAGCGCTCCCCAGGTTTTCGAGTCCATCGTTTTGGTTGGACCCGCGCCGGGAGCCACGATTTTGTTGTTCTGGTAGAGGCTCGTATATGCTGTATTGAAAAGGAGGTTCCGGTCCGGTGCGAGGCAGACGCTTTTTGCCCCCGGTTTCCCAAAGTCGTGGCACTGGACGCAGTGGCGGTTGAAGATCGGCTGAACGAATTCCATGAAACTGAATTCTTTTCCTTGGGGGAACCAGGACGGACGTTTGAGTTGACTGGCCGGGCGGAGCAGGGCCTTGACCGTGCGTCGCGGCGGGACGGCGTTCAGGCGGTCTTCATGGCAGCCGATACAGCCCTGATTTTCACCCGGGCGCACGATCGTACCGGAACGCATCGAGTGGATCATACGTCCCTGTGCGTCCAGAATCTGGAAATAAACGAAAGTGTCGGCGGGAATCTCGAAGTTCGCACTTCCATCCGGCTCGACGGGGACCGTTCCGAGGATGCGCTTGTTGCTGAAATCGTGCCAGTTCATGGCCGGAGCCTGTTCGCCGGCGAGCGTCCAGAAATTGTACGTCCAGTACCGTTTTTCCGGGGATTCCACTACGCGGAGGAATTTCACCTCGCCACGCTCCACGTTTTTCATCTCCTGACTTTCGTAAACATCCGAAATGTAGAACGTTCCGGTCTTTTTGGAACGGTCGATCCGGCTTTCGATCTCCTTCGGAACCGGGCGGGCTGCGAGGCGCTGAGCGTCGAAAATCCCGTATTCAGGGCAGGAGTCGGCGAGGATCTGGGTCTCGTGACCGTTCAGGTCGAACAAAACGAGCGCCATGCGTTTGTCGGCCATCTGGCGCGAGCAAAGGAACGTTTCGGAAGAAAGCGGCCGCGGGTCTTCGTACTTGACCGGCAAACTCTTGAATTCGTCGTAACCGCCAACTCCCACACGATTTACACCTTCAGGCGGGAGCGTATAGAGTACCGCATTCGGTGAGTCGATCCCCTTCGTGCGGTCCAGAACCGCAATCGCACCCCACGGCAAATCATGGCAGGAAGAAAACACGCACACGACGTTTTTCGAGCCGGGAATTTCCTGCGCGTCCAGAACGGCGCCAGGTGACGCGATGTTATTCCCCCAGAAAATCAAATGTGACGTTCCATCCGGATTGGTGACCCAAAGCCCCTGCGCGTCGCCGAAATTTCGGTCAACATATTCCCAGCGGTCGTAAATCACACGCCCGTCGGCCAGCAACGAGGCGTGACCTTCGAAGAGGGTACTATGCCCGATCTGATCCATATTGGAGCCGTCTGCGTTCATCGTGAACAGATTGCACATGATGTGGCGGTTGCACATGCAGAACTTTGGCTCACGTGTGCTGGAAAAAAGAATTTGGCCGTTCGGGAGGTAAATCGGATCGATGTCACTCACACCGCCGCCAGACGTGATTTGGCGTAAGCCCGTCCCATCCGCGTTGATCTCATAGATGTGGTAGTCATCATCTTTGTTCTGGCGGAAAGAGAAAAGGATTTTTTTGCCGTCAAAACTGACTTCCGGGTCGCGGATCACACCGTCTTGTGTCTCGAAAATCGTTCGGATCTCCGGCTGGCCGTTGGCGTCAAGTTTGGAAAAATCAGCGGCTCGCAGTGCGGCGCCGGGCGTGAATTTCGCGGCGTTGATCTCTCCGGTCTGGAAAATCGTGGCCGTGTTATGGTGGTCACCCGGGTATTGGTGACGGGCCACGAACAGAATCGGGGACTTCACAAGATCGGGGTTTTTCAGCGCGTTTGGATCTGGCATCGTTGGGACGATTTCGCGATGAACCGGCAGTTCAGGGAAAATCGTTGCACGAACTTTGCGGTAGTGTTCAGTCGCATCGTTCAGAATTTCCCCCTCCGCCCGCACGTCGTCGAGCGTGATGTGCCCCCAACCTCCGCCAGTGCCGTCAAGCAGGCGAATCATAAGATTTTTGCCGATCAGAGCTTCCGTATTCCATTCGACGGGGAAGAAGTCCTGCGTGTTATGTCCTTTCGCGGTCTCGATGACCCGGACGGCTGGTGCGATGTTCGTACACTCATCACCGACGATTTCGCACAGCTGAACCGCGACTTTTTCAACGTTTCCGCCGCCGACAAGAAGCGTGACGGTTTTACCCGTGTTTTTCCAGATTGGGGACTCGATCACTCCGTACTGTTCGTCAATCGGAGCGTTGCGAAGTTCGAGCGAGGAAAGATGAAATTTCCCGTCTTTTTTCCACGGCTTTGTATTGTTCGAGTGGTGCTGGAATTCCAGCCCGCAGCGTACATCACCGAAACTACCTTCCACGACTTTCCAGCCCTGAAGGTCCTGCTCAAAACTGAAATGGATCGACTCAGCTTGGGCGATTGCCGCAAGGAGTGAAACGCAAATGGTCAGAATTAGGTGTTTCATGATAATCACGGGATCTTGAAAACGGCTTTGAGCGCCTGGACAGTTTCACGGTCTCTGGGGCTCCCATTTGCCTGGACTTCATTTAAAAGTTTGATGGCAGGGGCTTGATCCGCGAATTCCGTAAACAGAATGTACGCGGCATAGCCAATATCCGGCTGCATATTTCCGGATCCTCCTGCCTTCATTTTACGATGACGGTACATAATCTCAAAGAGGTCCTGGCCGTGACTGACGGGGTCTGCGAGAGAAAAACGCAGGGATTTCCCTTCAGCACGGATGACGACTTTCTTTGGAAGGTTACTTTCGACAAGACTGTATTCGCCTTTGCAGAGTTCCTGAGGTGGAACCATGCGGTTCAGGTCGGCAATTACAGATTCGTAAAAGTTGATGAAGCTCATGGATGCGAGTTCAATTTGAGCCGCTTCACTGCCCGGTTCCGCGCCGCTGGCCTTCCGAAGTTCTCGTTTTGCAGCGTCAATATCTCGTTTCTGAAGGTAAAGAAGCACGGGGGAAAAGCTGATTGTGACCTCCTCTGTGGATTTTTCCTTCTTTGGAGAGGAAACCGGCTGGGAAACGTTTACCGGGGCGGAATCCTCCTCATCGATGGAAATGATTTCGGTCTGATTGGAGGAGTTCCCATTCATGTTTAAGGCGATTATGGCGAGAACGACCAAAACCACGACGCCTGCGATCGCGACATACAGCAGATTTTGATTTTTCGCGTCAGCCTTGGTCCCAGCTGTTTTTTTCTTGTTGGGTGTAGCTTTGGTCGGATTCTTCCATTTTGCAGGCTTAATATTGGATGAAGGGGGCGGGCCAAAAGGATTACTTTGGGGTTGGTAGGATGCCTGGGGCTGAACCGGAGGTTGTTGCTGGTACGGCGCTTGAGGCTGATAGGGCGCTTGAGGCTGGTATGGTCCCTGAGGCTGGTACGGAGCCTGTGGCTGATACGGTACTTGAGAAGGATACTGGGGTTGTTGCTGATACGGTACTTGAGGCTGAACGGGAGCCTGTTGTTGAGCCGGTGTTTGCGGTTGAACTGTCGCTTCCGGCTGAATTGGAGCT
>JAUMVK010000088.1:0-5031 GCA_030530205.1 Thermoguttaceae bacterium
AGACCAGCCCCGAGCCGACCTGCTCCGAGCGCTGTGAAACCCTCCCCGAGCCGCCCGGCTCCGAATGTTCCCAGACCAAGCCGCCCGGCCCCGAGTACTTCACGTCCAGGCAGTGGTCCTACTCCCCCGGTGATTACGCGTGACCGTGGTCCAGTGCCTCCGGTGATCAAGCCTGATCGTGGTCCTTCTCCGGGAGCTTCCAGGCCAGGTAAAGGCCCGGGTCCAAGTGTCGCGAAGCCAGACCGTGGTCCGGCTCCACCTGCCGCCAGACCTGGACGTGACCCGAGGCCTCCACACGGTGGAGTGGTTTCCCGTCCTCCGTCCCCTTCGCGTGGTCCGAGCCATCATCCGGCTCCGCCTCCACCGCCGCATCATCACCATCCGGCTCCGCCTCCACCGCCTCGGCACGTGTATCATCATCCGTATCCCTATGATCCGGTACGATATCATGCGGGCTGGTATCCGTCTTACAGACCAGTGTACCCGTGGTGGGTTGATGTGGCGTATGCAGGTTACGCTCTTGGGTATTACATCGTTGCGGGACGTCCGGTTTATTACTACTACCCGACGCAGGTCGTGGCCGCTCCAACGTATGTTCAGGGAACGACCGTTGTAGTTGAGCCGACTACTCAGGTTGTAACTCCGGCCCCAATTACGGAGGCGCCGATCGTCGAGGAAATTCCGAACGGTGATGAAATTTCGATTCTGGAAGACGCTCCCGACGAAGGTGGTGCGGAGCTTCCTCAGGTGACAAAGGCACAAATTGATTCGGCCTGGGAAGGAATCCAGAAAGGTGATGAGGCGTTTGCGAAAGCGGACCTTGCTCTTGCCGCCAGCCGTTACACGAAGGTCACCCAGGATATTCCTGCACTTCCGGACGCGTGGTTCCGCCTTGGTTATACGGAAATCGCCCGAGGGAACTACACGCTGGCGGAAGATTTCATGCTGAAAGGTATGGACGCTTCGAGGATTTGGCCGGCCAGTCCCTTCGCGCTGGATTACATTTACCAGGGAGCTACGGGCAGAAAGAATGCGAACCTCCAGAATCTGGAAGCGACCACGATGAATCGTCCGACCGATGCAGGGTTGAATCTTTTGACAGGAATGGCCTTCTTTTCGGATGGCCAGACCGCCAAAGCCACAAAATATTTGGAAAAAGCCAAAAAATTTGCCCCAGAATGGTCAGAATTCGTTGACCCCATGTTGAAAGATAATGATTAATGTGGTACAATAGGAGTCTGTAATTGGAAAAAGGAATCAGGATTTTCAGAAAAACCGAAGAAATGATTCGTTCATCCGTTTCATGGAGTTTTCTCTGAGTCCTGATTCCCGCGCTTCAAGAAGCTTTTTTTCGTCACGGATTTCCATTTTATGTTTATGACCAACCTTTTTCGTTTTCTTGTTTTAGCGTTTGCTCTAACGTTTTTATATTCTTCCGTATTAAGAGCGGAAAGTGAATCACCTGCAGGACCTCCCGCCCCTGTTTTTTCTCCTATCGAGGAAAGTTCCGAAATTCCTGATGTTTCAGGAGTCGAAGATTCCATTCAGATTGATGATTTAAACGAACCAGGCCCGGCGGAAGCCCCGGCTGTGGAGTCGCCCGAGAAGGAATCGGTCCCGCTGGAATCACCCACGGTGGAATCACAAGAGCCTGAAATACCAGATTCTTTGGATTTGGAAACGAAACCTTCCCAGGAAACGAATGCTGTTCCAACAGATCCTTCTTTGGAAGAGTCTCTGCAATCCGCAGATCCCAAAGAAAAACCGCTTGAAACAGCCGTTGAACCCAAAGAGAAAAAAGAGATCAAACGTCTGGCGAGCGTGGATGAAACCAAGCCGGGCAAAAAGAACGATGAGGAAATTTCCGTTTCCCGGCGTCTGCTTTTTAAAGTTAGTCCTCCTGATTCTATTCTTGATGGGGTGGAACAGGTAGATTTACGAACGTTTCTCAACGCTCCCACTCTCCGGGATGATGAGGCTCGTACCCGTGAGGCACTCCCGTATTACTGGAAAGCAGCAGAATTGCGAAGTGAGGTTTTCTATTGGGCGAATCGTCTTGAAGCCATGAACAGCCTGGCAGAATCTGCATCGGGATCGGAACGGGAAGTTTACAAATCGGCTGCCGCTGCGGCCAAGGCGAGTTTGAGTCTGGCAAAAGTGACCCTTCGGAGCAACGCGATGAAACTGGCGTCTCTGGCTGGTTACACACGTGAAGTGACTGCTAAAACGCTCCCGCATGCCGGTGAGTATAATACCCGCTACGATGAGATCGTGGACAAAACATCCCGAATCACGTACTACCACGGGCTTATAACTTTTCATCAGGAGCAGCTCACTGCGGCAGCTTCGGCTTATATGACGGCGGAAAGTTTATTGAATCTTGTGCGTCAAAAGGGACCCGCCTCGGCAGTTTTGGCATCATGGGATGTTTTGAACGAACGACGAAAAGTCTTTTTTGAGGTTTTGCTCAGTTTCAATGACGACATTTTAAATTATGTGCTCACGATCAGTACCCGGCGCGGCCCCGAACTTGCTCCTCTTCTGGTGAAACCTGATTCCACACCGTCGAGCGAGGGTGCGTCCACATTGCCAAGTCTTCCAACGCCGCCGGCCAAAGCCCCAGATCCTCCTGCTGACCTCCCATCGGTGCTGGCTCCCGGGCAGACTGCGGCTTCATCTCAAGCCGACACTCCGATTCGAACGCAAGACCCGGAAACAGGTCAGGTTTATTCGGAAAATGATTCGATTGATGTTCAGTCTGCAGCTACTGCGCCAGAGGTTTCTTCCGAACCGGTTCCTGCAGGCGGAAACGAGCCGGTCCAAGTGGTTCCAGAGGCCCCGGTTCCTGGTTATGATTTAGGCGCTCCTCCGGTAGAGACGGCTCCGTCCGGATCGGATTTCATCCCGATTGGCGGGGAAACGGGAGTGAATACCAACCCTGTTTTGCGGGAAACACGTAAGCCTTCAATCGGTGAAAATGGGTTTTCTCTGGTGAGCGTTTTAGAACGTGCCTCATATTCGGAGCGTGAAAAAGCTGTTCACGCATATTGGCGTTACGTGGAGCTTCAGGATCAATCATTTGTTCTGGAACATCAGAAAAATCTTCTGAGCTTTATTTCCCGACGGCTTCTTGACAGTTTGTTGGGTAAGTCCGAAGCGGCTCCTCTTCCTTCTGAATTAGGAACAATTCTGGAACTTCAAGCGCTGATACTTCGGGTGGAACTCCTTGAGATAAAAGCGGAAGAGTGGAAAGTTTTGGATCGATTGGCAAATCATCTCTCGTGGAAAGTGCAATGGCCGCTGATTTTTCCCGTAGCGATGACTGACCTGAAAACGAAGGGTTTCACGCTTGGCCTTGACCAGAACGTTTCCGGTTCCGAGATGGATCGGCGTGCGCTTCCCTGGGCGCGTCAATTGTATTTCGCTCGCGAAGAACTTTCGGATTCTTTTGCTTGTGTTACGGCTCTTGAGGATTTAATCGCACCGTCAGATACAGGACTTGAAGAATCAAAACTGGGAGGACGGTTGAAAAATGGTTCTGCAGAAGAACTCGTCGCGGTCATTGAGTCTATGGCTGAAGCCCGAAATGTCAGCTGGAAATATTTTCAACTTCTGTATGATGTAAATGCCGCATACACTTCGTGTGTTCTTGCGGGTGTGCAGGGAGGGAAAGAGCCGGGGGAATTAGCGGCTCTTTTGGCGAACTGAAGGCGGTGAATTATGGTGAATTGTGCCGTTATACTTTAAAAATTTTACCAAAATGTTATAAATTTTCTCTTTTGCCTCCCTTTTTTGAGAAATTTTTGTTGAAAGAGAAGGGCGTCACCTTGACGAAAAGTCATTTTTGCGGTATAGTATTTATAATGAAGATATTGTACTAGGGGAAATACTCAGATGAAATACGCCAAAGTTGGTCCGATTGCCACATATTTACCTGAAAAACGTGAAACGATCGATGATTTAAAGGAGGAGCATCCAGAGTGGGAACTTGATGAAATATGTGCGAAAACTGGCGTTTACGCACGGCATATTTCTGCGCCTGATGAGTTTGCGTCGGATATGGCGTTTAAGGCGGCGAATCAGCTGATCGAGGAGAATAATATTCCCCGTGAAAGCATTGATTTCGTGCTTCTTTGTACGCAGTCACCCGATTATCCGATTCCGACAACGGCCTGTATCGTGCAGCATAAATTAGGGCTTCGGATCGACTGCGGAGCGTTGGACTTCAATCTCGGTTGCTCCGGTTATGTTTATGGGCTTGGTCTGGCTGACGGTTTGATCCGCGGCGAGTCGGCGCATCGTATTTTGCTCATTACGTCAGAAACATATACGAAGTACATCGATTCCGGTGACCGTTCTCTTCGCACGATTTTTGGAGATGGGGCGACGGCGACGCTGATAGATGCGAGTGACACGCAGTCCCTTGGCCCTTTTTTGTTTGGCACGGATGGAGAAGGCGCAAATTCGCTCATCGCGTATGGACGCGGAATCCGGCCCGAGTCACTTTCATTCAAACCGAGCCACCGCCGCCGATGGGCCAGCAGTTTGTACATGGATGGGGCGGAGCTTATGCGTTTTACCAACTCGAAGATCCCGCCGCTTGTGGATCAGCTTCTCGCGAAAGCGGGTCAGACACTTGGTGATATTGATATTTTCCTGATGCACCAGGCGACGCGTAAGATGCTTGAAAGTCTGACGCTTACTATGGATCTTGATCCCGCCAAAGTTCCGATTCAGATGGAGCAGGTCGGGAACACGGTCAGCAGTTCTATCCCAATTTTGATTTCTCAGTTGCGTCAAACACCCGATTGGAAGAAGATCCAGTGCGCGATGCTTCTCGGTTTTGGAGTGGGGCTTTCCTGGGGTGGAGCCTTATGGTGTGATGTATGGTCTTCGGAACGCTGATAGATGGGGGAGGCTGGCCGCCAGTGTTTGGAGATTAAACTGCTGACAGGATCATAGCAGGGAATCGGAGCAGGGACGTGAAAATATTTAAAATTATTCCAACTCGCTTTCTGATGGTCATGCTAG
>JAUMVK010000089.1:0-5022 GCA_030530205.1 Thermoguttaceae bacterium
TTGACTTCGGATTTGACTTCAGGTTTGACTTCTAAGGATTCGGTGATTTGAACGGTCTCGGCAATTGATTCAGGACCTGCGTCCGGACATTCACAGACTTCCTCAATGGGTTTGGCAGTTTCCGAGGAATTGGTTTCCGGTTCGGGATCGGACTTTTCTTCTTCGTCAGTGGTTTCATCAGAAGCAGACGCGGCTTGGGAAGTGACATTAAACCAGTTTTTGACCATAGACTCGTATGGCTGGGGGCATTCGCCGATCCCCAGAACGTTTACACAAAGACCGGCCTGACGCAAGGCAAGAAGCAGATTCATCATAGGGTCCTGGCACTGAGCGATCAGGATGGACGGTTTTTCCCCCTCTTTCTTCGGCAGAAGAAGCGCCTCCAGACCCATTTGCATCTCAGAGTTTTTGACGGGTATGGCAGATATCCCATGCTGAAGAAGAGCCGGAGACAGATTCACGTTTTCAGGCTGAACAAAACAGATTTTCTTCACGAACGGGTTGGTGTTTATCTGTCGATCCAACAGAGAAAACACGGCTTCCGGCTGAACTCCCGCCTCGGCGGCCAGTCGAATAAAAAGATCTGTCAAAATACAAAGATTGATGGATTGGTCGGTATTCATATTCTATTCATCCTAAAAAATGGTCTTGTTTACATTGGCCCTCTATATCTATTAACGAATGAGTGTGATTTTTTTCCAAATTTTTAGAAAAATTCGAATAAAAATATGTGTCATCTGAGAACAGCTTACCGGAAAGATAATTAAAACTAAAATGTAAAATAAATAATCGGCTATACAAAAAAACCTCCTTGCAATTTCTCGCAAGAAGGCTAATTTGGGCGATACAGGACTCGAACCTGTGACATCCGCCTTGTAAGCGACAAAATCGGTTTCCCGGTTTGGTATGTCTTTTTGCGCTTGCTCATCTTCGTTTGACTTCGTATTTTAGGTACTCTAATCGTTTAGTTTTGTCTCTCTGGTATGCGTTTCTGGTAGGTATGAAAACGTGGAAAAACCAGGGAAAAAACATTCAAAACTATGCTAAAACGAGGTATGTAATTATGATTTTCTGCGTTTTGTAACGATCGGCCCCGGGTGGTGAAGCTCCCGTCTCTTTGTTATGAAAAACCATAAAAAAACCCGCGTTAGCGGGGGTTCGTCACTTGCTTTTACGACCGGCGGCCAGCGCCTCTCGAATGGCGTCTTCTACCGTGGCGCGGATCACTTCGTGCAGCGCCTCGGCCAATCGTGAAGTGGCGGTGGCGGAGCGGCTCAGCTCGTTCGGGATGGCGTGGTCGAGGAACTTGCTGAGCGGCTCCTCGATCTGGGGCAGGAGGGCGTGGACCTCCGGACTGAGCGTGCTGGTTACCTGGATGCGCGGCTTGCGTTTCTTCATGGTCATTTCTCCGTGGGTTTAGCTTTTTGGGGATTTTGCGAGGGATCCGCGTCCCTCGATCGAACATCCCGCATTATAAATGCTTTCGGAAAAATGTCAATGGGAATCTTGAGAAATTTGAGTAAAATTTTAGAAAATAAAGTGTATTATACGAAATTTCAATTTTCGCCCGTGAGCGGGTGGTAATATGCCAAAATCTTGAACGCTCGCCCGCCTGCGCATTGGCAGTAGGTCTGGATCCCGCGGGACTGCGCCAGGTCCCACATCCGGCGGCAGAAGGCCGGGGCGCCGAAATCGTTCAGCTCGGTCGGGCCGTAGATCTGCTCGGTGTTTGGTGCGAGCGTGAACGTCTCGGTGCGCCAGGTCGCGTTGCGGATCGAGTTTTCGTATTCCGCGACGAAGTTATTTGGCGAGATGAATTCATTCCCGTTGATGGTGTCGATCGTCAGTTCCGGGATGGTGTAGTCGATCGTGCAATCCCCGCAACCGGGCACGAAATAATGGCCGCCTGCGCCGGTCGGCATGATCGTCACGAACAGCGTGATCTGGATCGGGTAGAGGTAAGGGTTTTTCATCGTCAGCGTGTGGAACGTGCCGCTGAGAAGGTTGGAGGATGTGGCTGCGTTGGCTGGGTCGCAGTCCATCCAGGCCGATTCTCCGATATTGATGGTGTAGTCGTAGTCCCCGCCGTTTTGCGTCGTGTGGGATTCCCCGTAGGTCTGTCCCTCGCCGAAAGTGAAGAAGCCCGTGCCGGTCTCGGAGCGCTCGTAGGTGTCCACTTGCCAGGCGGTGTAGGGGAGGAAATTCAGCCGGGCCACCCCTTCACGAATGGCCGCGAGCGTCCCCTGCCAATCGTCGAGGATGCCGTGGTTCGGCTGATCCAGCCAGACCCGCGGCGCGACGTGCTGCATCGGCGTGAATTGCCGGTCCTGGTCCCAGAATTGTTGCCAAACGCCGAATTTGTCAGGAATCTGGCCGATGCTCACCCAGCCGACGTAGTCCCAGCTGTTCGGGTCGTTCGGCATCCGTTCATACCGGTCGGCATAGTAATGCTTCAGCGCCGGGGCCGGGTGCAGGAACCTTGCGGCCAGCGGGGTCCAGGGGACCAGCGTTTTAAATCGGCTCTGCAGATCGTGGAGTTTGTCCAGCGTGATGTGGCTCTGGGTTTTGGTCGGGAGCACTTGCCGTTGGTCGGTCCAGAAAAGCCGCTGATTCAGCGCGTTGACCGTGGTGTTGAAGAATTTAAAATGAAATAATCGGAAGAATTTGTTTGTTTCCTGCCATATTTATCAGCTTAAACACAAACAACCAATTTTCAAGACTGGGAAGTGGGACGGAATTCACCTTTCCAAACCATCCTCTTCTCCCATTTTATTGATCATTGTCTCAAGCTCCTCTTGATCCTGAAGCGTGATATAGACCTTCTGTTTCTTTTTGATATACAGCGTTTTCAGCTTTTGGACTCCTTTTTTGGTAAAGCCGCAGCGGGAAATGTCCAGACGTTCCAAACTGGAGATTCGAGCCAAAGAGGAAATGGCTTCGTTGGTAATTTGCGGATTGTCCGAGATGTCAAGGTCTGTCAGGCGCTTCAGGGCCGCAAGCCGGGAAATGCTCTCATTGGTAAGCCGTGGGCACTCGTTCAGGCATAAAACAGTCAAATCGGGCAATTTGGCAAGCTCCGTCAGGCCTTCATCTGTAAAGGTCTGATCGCCTGAAAGATTTAACTCCTGGATCTCCGGCAAAGAACAGAGGATTTTCAAACTCTCATCATTATGACAAACCGGAATTTCCACGATTTGCAGCTTCTTTAACTGGCTTAAAAATGGAATCCCTTCAGGTGTAAATTTTTCCGAGAAGATTTTAAGTTCCTTCAGATTTTTCATTTGGGAAACCGGGCGCAAAATACGATTGGAGTAACGGCCCCGATCTTCGGATGAAGGCTCCGAATTGATCTCCGCGTTCAACGACAATCGCTCCAGTTCCTTCATTTCAGCCAAAACCGGCAGCATTCCCTCTTCCGTTACAGGGCACTTGGAAATGCGCAGTTCTTTCAACGAATGGAACTTTTTCAGGGAGGCCAGTCCTTTGTCCGTGACGCGGCTTCCGTGGAGAGTCAGCGCTTCAAGAGCCGCAGCATTTTCAATGAACTTAAAGTCTTCGTCGGTTATGTCCGTCCACAGAACATGAAGCGCTTTCAGGTTTTCAAGCCGTCCGATGGCGCACAGCTTTTCCAGGCTGAAATTACGGCAGGACATGATTTCCAGAGCGTTCAAATGTTCGAGTTTTTTCAAACCTTCCCAATCCCGGGCCGTCATTTCCCAGGTTCGGAAATTCTGCATGAGCAGATGTTCAATGGGCTGACGTGAATTATGCTCTTCGAGGAACCACCACAAATTTTCAATATCCGCTTCTTGGCGTTCAGGTGGTATAAAGACCCTAACGCACGCGGAGGCCGGGTCATAATTGGTCGAGATGATCCCCGCAGGAAATTCGCTCGCATAACCATATTGAAAAAACAGCCACGCGAGAAGAAGAAAACAGTATTTTTTCATACAATCTCCTTTAAAATTCCTGCCAGAGAAAAACTTCCGTACCTGTATCTGGGTCAATTGTTTTAATAGTAGAATCATTAGTCAAATTTCGTATTTTATCTTCTCCATTCCAAGAGAACCATACTTTATATTTGTTTGATTCCCATTTAATCATCAATAATGTATTTGTCCCATATGCATGTGCATTTCCACGAAGATAATTCTGCGCAAATGTTTTTGCAAGTTCTGAAGAAAAACATCCCCAAAATTTAACAGTTGTATTACTTGTAAACCAAGCAATCGGTGGAACCTTACCCATTACCGCATCATCCCAATTTCTTCTCTCCGTTGGTTTTCCCAAAGACTCGCCATGAAAATCTCCCATTAAACCTTCTCCTTGCCAATGACCAATTATTTCAAGAGATTGAATCTGATATTTGCCATCAACTAATTTATTGTCAAGGAAATCATATATTTGCCTTGCATTTAAATTTCTATTTTTAATGGGAACATTTCTGTAGTTTTGAAATAATTCAATATAACGATTCTGCATTTTATTTGGTAATTCTCCAGAATCTTCCCCGACAGAAAAACGAAGGTGAAGATTCTTTCCCAATCGTAACATGGGCTTAATGTTGTAAACACCACACTTAGCAATCTTTCCCTGTATCCATTTCTCTCTCATGCTATCTTCATTTGTGCCAATCATAATTTTTTTGTTGTAGGTAAATTTTTGGGATGGTTTAGGAATTACACAGTATTTTAAATCATCTATCGTTCCTGGTCTTATATTTTTCCCATATTTCTCTTGGACTTTTTCAAATAACGACTCAAAACTATCGTCATCTCTATTTGAGTAATAAAGGTATTTCGCAACTTGTTTCCATAGACCAAATATGTCGTAATTGTTTAATACTTGATTACAGATATACCTGTACAAATTTGTATCGTTACCCTGGAACATGATCGGATCGGTGGAAAGCCAGCGGCCGGTGGTGGAGTCGTACCAACGGTTGATGTTGTTTTGGAGGTTGGTGGCGGTGTCGAAAGGTTTACCGGTGTAGCCGAAGAGGAGTGGGTTCGTGCCGGAAAC